>NZ_JBVPGS010000001.1:0-711 GCF_055816855.1 Ochrobactrum sp. PL_is483 | reverse complement strand
CGACCTTGGTGTCGATGCGGTCAACCCGACGCTGAAAGATGGCAACCGGGGCTTTGGCTATGCCTTGAGCCTTGAAGCAGGCCAGCGCATCGTCCTCGACCCGAACTGGTCGCTGACGCCGCAGGCGCAGCTGATGTGGTCGTCGGTCGACTTCGATACGTTCCATGACAGCTATGGCGCGCGCATCTCCAACCGCGATGGCGACAGCCTGACGGCGCGTCTCGGCCTTGCCGCCAACTATGCCAATAGCTGGAAGGGCGAGGATGGTTTGATGGTCAACACGTCGGTCTATGGTATTGCCAATCTCTATCAGGAACTGATGGGCAATGCCCGCATGAACTATGCCGGGACGCATATGGCCACGGACAGCGACAACACCTGGGGTGGCATCGGCGCCGGCGGCACCTATGCCTGGGCCGACAACAAATATGCCCTCTATGGCGAAGGCTCCATCAACACATCCCTCAATCACTTCGCCGACAGCTACACCCTCAAGGGCAATATCGGCTTCAAGGTCAAGTGGTAGACCAAAACATCGCCTCACACATATCAAGGCCCCGGTAACAACCGGGGCTCAGGCTGCTGACAAACCCCTGGCTATGTCGGGGGTTTTGTGATTCTGTGGGTCATGTTGAAGAAACCCGCCGCCGAACAGACCGCGCTCGAGATGGTGACGCTCGATCAACTGGTCCCGAAAGATCATCTGCTTCG
>NZ_JBVPGS010000040.1:0-816120 GCF_055816855.1 Ochrobactrum sp. PL_is483 | reverse complement strand
TCATCGACCTGTTCTCGCGCCGTGTCGTTGGCTGGTCGATGAACGCAAACATGACGGCCCAGCTCGTCACAGATGCGCTGATCATGGCCATCTGGCGCAGAGGCAAGCCGGATGCGCTTCTCCACCATTCGGACCAGGGTACCTGAGCATGCGCAAAGAACAGCGGTTTTGAAGGTTTTGAAGGTTTGCTTTCTGCGTGTTTGATGAATTTTCGAATGCCCGAGACATTTTGGCAGGCGGTTTATAGGGCGGAAAAACAATCAATGGAAATCAAAGCACGTCCAAGTTTTCCGACGCGATAAATAAGGTCAAAGGGACTTTCGAGACCGATACGCGCACGCGCGCGAGGGAAAATGGTTTCGGACGCGGAATTATGCTCGGCAGAAACGGAGACCAATCAAAAGAAGTAAGGGGGATTTTTTAGGTGGATTAGTGCGTTGCTATTTCAAATAAGCAATTGAAAAACAACATGTTTCTACAGAAATATGGTGCCGCTTGCGTGACTCGAACACGCGACCCCATCATTACGAATGATGTGCTCTACCAACTGAGCTAAAGCGGCCCGGAACAGTGTGTTCCATTTTCCCGAAGGAAGCCAACCGTTTCCGGCTGGACGGTGCGCTGATAACCAAAAGCATGGAGGAAAGCAAGGCCCAAATCAAACAATCTGTATGTTTGTTCAAAAGCTTTCACAACATGCGCATCGCCAGCGCCCGGCAAGGCTGAAAGAAGCTGTCTTCAGATGCACAAAAGCGATGGTTTTGTGGACGTGCGCGGTTTGAGCCCGCGCCAGCCGTCAAGCCAGCGCGGTCGACAACCAGAGAATCATACGCTCGCGCAAAGACGCTGGCGAGCTTCCTTATACTCACGCTCAAGACGGTCAATCAATTCCCCGGCAGGGGCCACTTCGTGGATAGCGCCGATGCCTTGGCCGCAGCCCCAGATATCCTTCCAGGCCTTGGCGCCTTCCTGCTGCGCCTTGTCGAAGTCCATCTTGGAAGGGTCGGCCTCCGGAAGATTGTCAGGGTCCATGCCCGAATTGGCGATGGACGGCTTCAGGTAGTTGCCTGCGATGCCGGTAAAGTAGTTGGAATAGACGATGTCGGAGGAACTCGAGTCGACGATCATCTGTTTATAAGCATCTGTCGCGCGCGCTTCTGTCGTGGCAATGAAGGGCGAGCCGATATAGGCAAGATCGGCACCCATGGCCTGCGCGGCAAGGATCGAGTTGCCGTTGGCGATGGCGCCCGAAAGGAGCAGGGGACCATCGAACCAGGAGCGGATTTCCTGCACGAGCGCGAAGGGCGAGAGCGAACCAGCGTGACCGCCCGCACCGGCTGCCACGGCGATAAGGCCGTCCGCGCCCTTGCGGATCGCCGAATTGGCATGACGGTTGTTGATGACATCATGGAGGACGATGCCACCGTAGGAATGGATTGCCGCATTTACTTCGGGCACCGCGCCGAGCGACGAGATGACGATCGGCACCTTGTATTTTACACAGAGGCCGAGATCGTGCTCAAGCCGCTTGTTGGAACGGTGAACGATCTGGTTGACCGCGAATGGTGCGGAGGGGCGGTCAGGATTGGCCTTGTCGTGGGCAGCAAGCCCTTCGGTGATTTCCGCCAGCCACTCATCGAGTTGCGCTTCCGGGCGGGCATTGAGAGCAGGAAAGGAACCGACGACGCCTGCCTTGCATTGTGCCATTACCAGAGCCGGATGCGAAATGATGAATAGGGGAGCACCAACCACCGGGATGCGCAGTCTGCTTTTCAGAATATCCGGCAAGGCCATTTTCAATCGTCCTCCATGATTGACGTTTCCGTAAATGTAATACCTGTAGCATTTCCTTGCCCAACGGCAATATCAAAAGCGTGCGAACGTGCCTGTTGCCGCCAGTCTGCCTTCGATAGCCACTCGCAGACCTTTGCCGGAAGTCAGTCGGCTTGCTCACTTTCAAAACAGTGGGAATCCATCTTTGCCCAAATGATCGAAGGTGAGGGAATCGGCAATATACTTCCGGGGGTGTCGCTCACCTGGGGGCGGTGTTCAGCGCTGTAAAAACTATACGGATGGGGGAAAACCGCATTCAGAGTTAATATTTGGTGTCTCTGTTAAGCTTATCGGCTAGTCAAAGCGGGTGATGAACAGGTAAATGCCTTGATTCAGACGTTAATTTCGCTGAGGCTTATGAAACCGTCTGCATCGGGAACCGCTTGCTCCTGTTGAGGGCGCAACGAAACGGCGGGAAAAACGAACAAGGGAAGAGCAGCCTTTGGAAAGTATTGAGCGCGCGATCAGGAATGCATTTGCCAAGGCGGATGCACACAATCCGGCGACCCGGCAGCGAATTTATGAGTCCGCCTGGGGTGCGCATGAGCGCGCGCTCGCGACCAACACTGCGCTCAGCGATGCGCAGAAGGAACAGCGGCGCCAGAACCTGAAGGATGCGATTTCCGGTATCGAACAGGAGTTCAAGACCGGTGGCGGAGAGACGAGCGCTCGTCGCGAGCCAACGCTTGATGCACAGCTGGGGGAAGATCCCGTGCTGGGCGGGGTGGAGGAAACGTCGCCCGCGCTCGATACCGGCGATATTCGCGCGACCTCGCGGCAGAAGAAGCGCAGCAATGCCGATCTCGGCTATGAGGGTGGCGTCTCACGAAAGGACCGCCGCAAGAAGAAGCGCCATTCGCCTTTCTACAGCTACGGCATTCCGGCACTTGTGCTCGCGGTTGCGGCTTTCATCGGCTATTCGCTTTATAACAGCTTTATCGATCTGAGCAGCCGACCGGCGAACAACCCGCTGCATGGCGAAGGCAATATTGCTCCATTGAAGGAAGGCGAGGAGCCGGGCGGGGCGAAATGGATCACCATTTTCCAGCCTTCGGAAGCCACTCGCATGTCCGTCAAGGGACGCGCCACGGCTGAAATCAGGCAGGAGGGCACGCGCAGCTTCGCACGCATTCAGTCTGCCGGTGCCGAAGATACGGTCACATTCGATGTGGGCGAGGGCATTCTGGATCAGCTGGTGGGCAAAACCGCGACCTTCAACATCGTGGCGCGTGCCGACGATGGCAAAACAACCCAGATGTCGGTCAACTGCGATTTCGGCGGTCTTGGCGATTGCGGACGCAGGCGCTACGACGTGCGCGATTCCGTGAGCGATTTCCTTTTCGATATGGAAATGCCATCCGGCCAGAAGGCAGGTCGTGCGGGCACAATCACGATCAATTCAGACCTGAGCGGTTCCGGCAAGCCGGTCAATATCTACGAAATCCGCGTGTCGACGGCGGCTGATTAGAGCGCATCCCGAAAAGTGTGAAGCGGTTTTCGGACAAGATGCGCTTCAAAGAAAGACGTTCCAGTCAGGATAGCAGCTTTTCCAGCGTTTCAAGCCGGTCCGCTTCGCGGGGCGGCTTGTCCCAGCGCAGCCGCGAAAAACGCGGAAAGCGCATGGCCACGCCTGATTTGTGGCGCGTGGAGCGATTGAGACCCTCAAAGGCGACTTCCACGACCAGTCCATGATCGGGTTCGGCGCGTACGGATCGCACCGGCCCGAAACGCTCGGTGGTATTCTCGCGCACAAATTTGTCCAGCAACTTCAGTTCTTCATCTGTAAAGCCGAAATAGGCCTTGCCGACAGGCACGAGCACGGGTTCATCTTCCGGTCCCGTCCAGACCGCAAAGGTGAAATCGGAATAATAGCTCGACCGTTTGCCATGCCCGCGCTGGGCATAGACGATCACCGCATCGATGGTGAAAGGATCGCGCTTCCATTTGAACCACGGTCCCTTGGGGCGGCCCGGAAGGTAGGCGCTGTCATGACGCTTCAGCATGACACCTTCGATGACCGGATGTGGCGGATTGGCGCGAAATCGCGCCAGTTCCTCAAAGTTGGAAAATGGCAGGACAGGCGAGAGATCGAAGCGGCGTGGATCGAGCCTGCTGACAAAGCTTTGCAGGCGGGCGCGGCGCTCCAAAAAGGGCAGGGCGCGCAAATCTGCGCCTGTCTGCTGGTTCCCTTCCTGCAACAGGTCATAGGCTCGCACGAAGGCCGGATAATCGCGCAACTGTCTTGCGCTTACGGTCTTGCGGTTCAGCCTCTGCTGGAGGTCGGAGAATGTGGCGGTCTCTATGCCGGTTTCGCCGTAGTGGCCGACCAATAATTCGCCATCGATCGCGCCTTCGAAATCCATGGCTTCCAGAACATCCGGGAACGCGCCGGAGATATCGTCACCGGTGCGCGAATAGAGACGGCGCAGGCCGTTTTCGGCGACAGCCTGAACACGAATGCCATCCCATTTCCACTCGGCAGTGAATGCGGATGCGTCAAGCGCGGGAATTTCTGCTTCGTCAAGCGCAGTGGCCAGCATGACGGGGCGAAACGGTGCGGCTGCGGTAGCGGCGGGCCTTCCACCGCGGCCTTCGAGCCAGGCGAACAGCGCCTCATAGGGCGGCGATTGGCCGTGCCAGAGTTCTTCTATTTCCACGACGTCGACGCCGCCGAAATCCGCCAGCGCCTGCTTCGCCAGACGGGCTGAAACACCGACGCGCAAGCCGCCGGTCACGAGCTTCAATAGCGCGTATCGTTCGGAAATGCCAAGCACGTCTAGCCATCCGGCGACGAGAAGCGGGCCTTCGCGGCGCGAAGCATTCTGCAATTCGTGCACCACGATACCAAGCGGCAGATCGGCGCCCGGAGCAGTTTCGCTGGGGCCGGGCCAGATCAGCGAAATCGTTTCGGCAAGATCACCGACATAATCGTAGGAATAGGCAAACAATGTCAGGTCTGTCCGCTCGGCGATGAGCGCGCGCAGCATGGCCGGTTTTACGCTTTGCAGTTCCAGATCGCGGGTGATCGCCGCCAGCGCTACCCCGCGATCCGGGTCGGGTGAGGCGCGAAAATAGTCGATGAGCAATCGCAGCTTGCCGTTTCTTTGTGGCGTCAGCACCAGCCGGTCGAGAAGTTCGGCGAAAGCGCGCATCAGTCGCCCTCATCTTCATAGCCGACGAGGTGCAGCGGCTTCGCCGGTATGTTCTGCAACTCGCACCAGCGAACAAGGGCTTCTTCCCGTCCATGCGTGACCCACACTTCGGCGGGAGCGATTTCCGTTATGGTTGCTGTCAGCTCATCCCAGTCGCAATGATCGGAAATGATCAGCGGCAGTTCCACGCCCTGCTGCCTGGCGCGCTGGCGGATGCGCATCCAGCCCGAGGCGAAGGCTGAAACAGGATCGGGAAACCGTCGCGCCCAGCGGTCGGAAAATGCCGATGGCGGGCCGACGATGATCTTTCCTGCAAAATCCGGCTGTGCCTCGCGCTGCTCCAGCGTGGCGGGTTCCAATACGCCGAGATCAATACCTTGCGACTGGTAATATTCGCAGATCTTTTCCAGCGCGCCGTGAATGTAGATCGGCTCCGCATAGCCCGCTTCGCGGATGAGCTTGATGACGCGCTGCGCCTTGCCGAGCGAATAGGCTCCCACCATATGCGCCCGCTCGGGGAACTGCCGGATCGATTTAAGAAGCGTTGCGATCTCGTGGGATGCATCCGGGTGACGGAATACCGGCAGTGCAAACGTCGCTTCGGTGATGAACACATCACAGGCGACAGGCTCGAACGGCGCACAGGTCGGATCGGCCGCACGCTTGTAGTCGCCTGAAGCGATGATGCGGGTGCCATCCATTTCCACCGCGATCTGGGCCGAGCCCAGCACATGGCCCGCACCGTGAAAGCTGATCCGCACGCCATTGATCGTCAGGCTCTCGCCGAGGCTTATCGGTTGCGTCGCTTCTGCAAAGTTTGCGCCGTAGCGCAGCGCCATGATGTCGAGCGTTTCGCGCGTTGCCAGCACATGGGTGTGGCCCGAGCGGGCATGATCGGAGTGTCCGTGGGTGATGAGCGCGCGTTCCACCGGGCGCACCGGGTCGATATAGAAATCGCCGGGCGGGCAATAAAGGCCTTTGGGAGAGGAGCATAGAAGCTGGTTGAAGCGCATGGTTTTCAAGATAGGTCACGAAGTTTGCGCAGAAAAGGGATGGAGCTTGCGTCTGCTGACAAAATGAGAACAAAAGTGAACAAACACCTTGGCGGTTTGCCTTGCTGCGATTAGATTGACGGCGTGACACTGAACCAGAAACCCGCCGCCGCATCTGCCGCTTTTCCCTTGCCGGACCGTTTTCTTGAATGGTTCGCGGCCAAGGGCTGGTCGCCGCGCGCGCATCAGCTGGAGCTTCTGGCGCGTGCCGAACAGGGCCAGTCCACGCTCCTGATCGCGCCCACCGGCGCCGGCAAGACGCTGGCCGGCTTTCTGCCCGCGCTGGTGGACCTGGAACGAAAGGGCCTTAAAAAACCGGGTATGGCGAAGCGTGGTGTCCATACGCTCTACATTTCACCTCTCAAGGCGCTTGCGGTCGATATTCATCGCAATCTGACAGTGCCGGTGGAGGAAATGGGGCTCGACATTACCATCGAGACGCGCACCGGCGATACGCCAGCGCACAAGCGCCAGCGACAGAAACTGGCGCCGCCGGATATTCTGCTGACCACGCCGGAGCAGCTTGCGCTGTTGATCGCATCCAAGGGCGCAGAACAGTTTTTCAAGGGCCTGCGCTACGTGGTGCTCGACGAATTGCACTCGCTGGTCATTTCCAAGCGCGGGCATTTGCTTGCGCTGGGGCTGGCGCGGCTGCGCCGCCTGCAACCGCAAATGCAGACCATAGGCCTTTCCGCGACGGTGGCCGAGCCCGACGAGCTACGCCGCTGGCTGGTGGAGCAGGACGGGACCGGTTCCATGGCCGGTCTCGTGACGGTCGATGGCGGGGCGAAACCGGAAATCACCATTCTCGATTCCGAGGAGCGGGTGCCATGGGCAGGACATTCCTCGCGCTATGCGATACCTGATATTTATGAGGCGATCCGTCGGCATCGCACGACGCTTTTGTTCGTCAATACGCGCAGTCAGGCGGAGATGCTGTTTCAGGAGCTTTGGCGGGTCAATGAGGATACGCTGCCGATCGCTCTGCATCATGGCTCACTCGATGCCAGCCAACGCCGCAAGGTCGAGCAGGCGATGGCAGCCAACACATTGCGGGCTGTGGTCGCCACTTCGACGCTCGATCTCGGCATAGACTGGGGCGATGTCGATCTGGTCATCCATGTCGGTGCGCCAAAGGGTGCGAGCCGCCTTGCGCAGCGCATCGGCCGCGCCAACCACCGCATGGACGAACCGAGCCGGGCCATCCTCGTGCCCGCCAACCGCTTCGAGGTGATGGAGTGCCGTGCCGCACTCGATGCCAATTATCTGGGCGCGCAGGACACGCCGCCTCTGATCGAGGGGGCGCTGGATGTGCTGGCGCAACACGTGCTCGGCATGGCCTGTGCCGAGCCTTTCAATGCCGACCAGCTTTACCGTGAGGTGCAGAGCGCCGCGCCTTATTCGAACCTGCCGCGAGACACGTTCGACCGCATCCTGGATTTCGTGGCGACCGGCGGCTATGCGCTCAAGACTTATGAGCGGTTTGCGAAAATCCGCAAGACGGTGGACGGTACCTGGCGGGTGTCCAATCCGCGCATCGCGCAGCAATATCGCCTCAACATCGGCACCATTGTCGAGGCGCCGGAGCTGAATGTGCGGCTCACACGTGGCGGAAAGGGTGGCAGTGCAAGGGGCGGGCGTGTCCTTGGCCGCATCGAGGAATATTTCCTAGAGACGCTGACAGCTGGCGACACGTTCCTGTTTGCCGGAAAGGTGCTGCGTTTCGAAGGCATCCGCGAGAACGAATGCATTGCCTCCAATGCTGCGGGACAGGATGCCAAGATTCCTGTCTATGCAGGCGGCAAGTTTCCGCTTTCCACCTATCTGGCCGCGCAGGTGCGCGCCATGCTCGCCGATCGCACGCGCTGGCAGTTTCTGCCGGAGCAGGTGCGGGAATGGCTGGAAGTGCAGCAATGGAAATCCGTGCTGCCCGGCACGGACGAGCTTTTGATCGAAACCTTTCCGCGCGGCAATCGCTTCTACATGGTCGCCTATCCATTCGAGGGCAGGCTGGCGCACCAGACGCTCGGCATGTTGCTGACGCGCCGTCTGGAGCGCATGGGCGCGCATCCGCTTGGCTTTGTCGCCACTGATTATTCGCTGGGTCTCTGGGGCCTCAAGGATATGGGCGCGATGATCGGCACGGGAAAACTCAGCCTCCCCCGCCTGTTCGACGAGGACATGCTGGGCGATGATCTCGAAGCATGGCTTGATGAAAGCTACCTGTTGAAACGCACTTTCCGCAATTGCGCCGTGATTTCCGGGCTTATCGAACGCCGTCATCCGGGACAGGAGAAGACAGGCCGTCAGGTGACGGTTTCCACCGATCTGATCTATGATGTGCTGCGAACCCACGAGCCGGACCACATATTGCTGCAGGCGACGCGCGCGGATGCGGCGACCGGACTTCTGGATATCAAGCGCCTCGGCGACATGCTGGCGCGTGTGAAAGGGCATATGCTGCACAAGCCGCTCGACCGGATTTCGCCGCTGGCGCTGCCAGTAATGCTTGAGATCGGGCGGGAGCGCGTGGCAGGCGAGGGCGATGAAATGCTGCTTGAAGAGGCTGCGGACGATCTGATCAGAGAGGCGATGCAATGAAAACCGCAGTGTGGGGAAATGGTGAAGCCTACAGTCTGGCCCATGCCGAAGTGCGTGGCGTTGCGGCTGTTTGCGATCCATCCGGCGCGCTGTTCCTGCCCGACCTGCATATGCTGATCGTTTCCGACCTGCATCTGGAAAAAGGTTCATCCTTTGCCCGGCGCGGCCAGCTTATCCCGCCTTATGACACGGCGGCGACGCTCGACATGCTGGCGCTGGCAATCGCGCGCTACCAGCCGCGAACCGTCATCAGCCTTGGTGACAGTTTTCACGATGCGACGGCCAGCGAGCGCCTGCCGTCACTCTATGCCATCCGGCTGAAATCGCTGATGGAACATCGCGACTGGTTCTGGATCACCGGCAATCACGATCCGGATCGCCCCGTCGACCTGCCGGGCGATTGCGTGGAGGAACTCGCGGTCGGGCCGCTGACTTTCCGGCACGAACCGTCGCGCAAGGCCGGGCAGGGCGAGATTGCAGGCCACCTTCACCCCGCCGCCCGCATCGTGCGGCGCGGACGGTCAGTGCGGCGTCCCTGTTTTGTGAGCGACGGCGAAAGGCTCATCATGCCTGCTTTCGGAGCCTATACGGGCGCGCTCAACATTCTGGATCGCGCCTTTCGAGGACTGTTCGCTGATGAGACCCTGCGCGCCTATATGCTTGGCCAGGGCAAGGTTTACCCGATGACGCGCAACGTGCTCCTTGGTGGATAGACCGTTATACCAGAACACGATGAGCTGAACGGTCCCGCTCGTTCCGGCGACACGCTTTAATCGGGCTGATAGGAAAAAGTAAGTCCTTCACCCAATTTGCATTTGAAGATTCTCGTTTCGCCAATGGCTTCAAATGTCTTTGATGAAAAGACTTTGGTCGTGATTATCGCTGTTTGATCCGACGCGACGCGATAGCGAAGGAATTCATGTACGGGCAGGTCATCATGCACTGTCGAATGATCGTCCGAATAGAGGATCGCTTCGGAGGGTTCCTGCACATTCATGAAGCTGGGAATGACAAGCCCGCCTGTCAGACCTTTCATTCCGATTTTTGAACCAGATGTCTGCTCGCACTTGTCGAGTTGCAGGATGGAGGTCGTTCGCTGTCCGGCAAGCAAATGTTGCTTGAGTATCTCGTACTAGCCGGGCTCGTCCGCGCGGGCCCCGCTCATGCCGCCAGCACCGATTAACATCACCAATAACAAAGTATTCCTGAACATTGTCTGGCTCACTTTTCCAATAAGTACGCTAGAGCTTAGCGACTGTGGCAGTGAGCGCTATTCCAAGTATTTGCTAGTTCTATAGGAGGGCATACCAAAAGCGGTTCCCGTTTTTGGGAGCCATGCATCAGTCTTTTTTAAACAGAATACGCCCGAACCAGCCGGTGAAGACGGCAAGGAAAACTGCAAACAGGCCGTAGAGAAAACTGTTCTGATGGGCGGCGTTATATATGCTCTGTTCGAAACCGGCCTTCACGATTTCCAGGCTGGCATTGGCTTCCCGCAGGAAAACGCCGTTGCGAAACAGAAGCGCGCGCGCCTTGTGGCGGCCAACAGGCACGTTGGCTGGCAGTTTCAACGTAGCGCGAAACAATGTGCGCGAAATGAATTCCACGCCTCCGATACGCTGCGTATAGAGACCTTGCCGGATTTTCATCTCGCGCAGTTCATTGCCAAATCGGGGAATATTGCCAGACAGGCTGCCGGGGTCTTCGGGAACGAGATAGAAGTTGCGCACGCCAACCGAAAGCTGCCGGTAGATTTTCTCTTCGGTTATGTCCTGAAGGTTGCGGGTGGAGGCCAGCGAATAGGAAAGCGGCACCCCCAGGAAAGTTTCCGAATCCGCATTCAGCCACACGCCGAGATAGCGATCCTTCTTGCGCACGACGAGGTCGCGCGAGGGGCCTTGCAACACTACGATGATATCATAACGGCCCTGCCGCTGGATCGTTGGATCAGCATTGTCGAGCGCGCCGAATATGGTGAGGTCGGTGCCGCCGAAATTCGATGTGATGGCGATGGTTTCGGTCGATAACCCGATTTCGATGCTTTCATCGGCTGGGTTCTGCAATTGCGGGACGGGATTGCCATTGCCGCTGGAATCGACCTGCGCAAATGCGCTTCCTGTCAGCAGAAGCATGAACAAAGCACAGAAGAGCCTACCCATCTCACATATCCGCAATCGAGATGGAGAACAGATTGTCCGGCCGCACGAACAGGCCGAAGGCAAGGCGCAGGCCGACGGCCAGCACGAGAAGTGCTAGCAGAAGGCGCAACTGTTCGCCGCGCAGTTTTTGTCCTGCGCGCGCGCCATATTGCGCGCCGATAACGCCGCCAGCCATCAACAGGAAGGCAAGCACAATGTCGATGGATTGGTTGGTCGTTGCCTGCAGGACTGTCGTGACGGCGGTGACGAAGGTGATCTGAAAAAGAGAGGTGCCGACAACCACATTGGTCGGAACGTGCAGCAGATAGATGAGGGCTGGCACCATGATGAAGCCGCCGCCGACACCCATCACCGAGGACAGAAGGCCAATGAAAAAGCCGATGCCGAGCACCGGAATGATGCTGACGTAGATGGTGGAGGCGCGGAACCGCATCTTGAACGGCAGACGATGTATCCAGGTGTGCTGGCCGGACCGCCGCACGGCGCCAGCCTGTCCCTTTTTCACGCGGCGGAGCGCCCGCACGCTTTCCACCAGCATCAGCCCGCCGACAGTACCGAGAAAGAAGACGTAGAGGATCGACACGATCAGGTCCAACTGGCCGAGATCGCGCAGCCACGCGAACACGAAGATACCGGCGAGGGAACCCAATATGCCGCCCGCCACAAGAAACAGGCCAAGCTTGATATCGAGCGTTCGACGTTTGAAATGTGCCAGCGCGCCGGAAACCGACGAGGCGATCACCTGATTGGCGCCTGTGGCGACCGCGATGGCAGGCGGAATGTTATAAAAGATCAAAAGCGGGGTGATGAGAAACCCGCCGCCGACGCCGAACAATCCGGATAGAAAACCCACGGCGGCGCCCATGCCGAGAAGAACCAGCATGTTGACCGATAATTCCGCAATGGGAAGATAAATACCCAATTCCCAACCCGGCTTTCACGAACGCATGACATACAGCTGCTTGCGGTCGCGTTTCTCCGCAAGATATCTCACCTTACCAAAACATCTCCGGCAACATTATGAAACTGTTCTGCGCACGGAAATGCATGAAAACAAGTAGTTAGGCTTTAGTCTGCTCGCGAGTTCCAGCCTGGCCACCTCTGATAATGTCTTGCGCTGTCGTTGTCGGGAAGTCAAACGCCGATTGCCGATAAGGTTACCTTGCGGGAGTATATTGAAGGAAAAATCCGAACTGTTGTTTGCGAACAACAAAAAGGGCGCCAATGACCATAGAAAACAGCTTTCATCGATATAATCCTACCTATTATATAGGATATACTTGAGCGGTTTCGGTGCTGATGCGCTTTGAATCAGTCGGCTGCGTTCTGACGATTACTGATAACGATATTGATATCTTCTTTGGGCGTGATGACCGAATAGCCGGAGGACGGATAAAACTGGGCGCGGATTGAAATGTTGTCCGACATTTTACTATCGGTCAGGCTGCCGTTCTTTATGATGTAAAGATAGGGATTGGTCAGGTTGACACTGAAATTCCCGGCAAAGCGGCTGCTGGATTTGAAGCCGAAGCAGTTCATGCTCTCGGCATAATAGCTGCCATTCATCACATTCCAGTCTTCCATCGGGCTAAAGCGCGTCAGACAGGTTTTCTTGCCGTCTGGCGTGGTGAAATTCGCATTGAACGATACGGCGATGAAGATATTCTTCAGTTCGAAACTGCCGGAAAGAACCTTGAAAATGGATTTGTAGGGATGGATGTCCTCGGCGGGGATAAGCTGCTTGTCGCCGGAGGAAATTTCAAAGTCGATCGCGTCCCCCTGGAAACTTTTGATATCCTTGTCGAGCGCGAGAGGGATTTTCGCGATGATACCGTTTTCCATGTCGTTGTTTACATGCAAGAGCATAGTCTATCCCCTCGTTGATAGGGTGTAGATAATAAGCCTCGGCGAGTCGGATCAACCTGTCACTTCTCTCAGACGATTGCAGCCGAAAACGAAAAAGGGCAGCTTATGCCGCCCTTGTTTAATCCATATGATTTCAATGGGTTACTTGTTCTTTTCAAGCAGAAGCTGGACCAGCTTCTGGTCCACGTCTCCGGTGGGCGCCTGTCCGTTCGCCTTCTGGAACGCAGCAATCGCGGTGCGGGTCTTGCCCCCCATTACGCCGTCGGCTGTGCCGACGTCGTAGCCGTTTTTCTGAAGAATGAGCTGGATGTTGCGGACGGCCTTTTTCATGTCCACCGAGCCTGTGGTGACCGGCTTTGTTTCGGTCCATGCATCCGGCACGTCGATGGAATTGGTTGCCTGATCGAGCGGCTTGGCCTTCCAGAGCTTCACCAGATCCTTGGCGCGTTCAAGCTGCTCCGGCTTCAACGCCTTGGCAATCTGGTCGCGCTTGTCGGCTGCATCCTTGTCGCCAGCATTGGCGGCAAGTGAGAACCACTTGTAGCTTTCCTCCAGATTGACCGGCATGCCCAACCCCTTGGCAGCGAGGATGCCGAGATTGAACTGGCTATCCTTTACGCCGAGTTCAGCCGCATCGGTGAACCAACGCACGGCTGAAGCATTGTCGGGATTGCCGTTGGCGCCGGTTGCGAAAAGGACGGCGAGATTGTGCATCGCGCTAGCATTGCCCTGCTGGGCGGAGAGCTGATACCAGGTCTTGGCCTTTTCGAGATCGCGGGGCATGCCAAGGCCCTTCTCGTTGAAATTGCCGAGACGATATTGTGCGGGAGCAAAGCCCTGGCCTGCGGAAATTTCATACCAATTTGCAGCCTTGGCAAAGTCGGCGGCAACGCCGCGGCCTTCCATGTAGCGATTGCCAATTTCAAAGAGGGCGCGGGCGTCGCCCTTGGCCGCAGCTTCGCGAAGCGCTGCCGGACCGGCTTCCTCTGGAAC
Organism: Ochrobactrum sp. PL_is483; assembly: GCF_055816855.1. NCBI lineage: Bacteria > Pseudomonadati > Pseudomonadota > Alphaproteobacteria > Hyphomicrobiales > Brucellaceae > Ochrobactrum > Ochrobactrum sp. PL_is483. Next base: position 802,464 of record NZ_JBVPGS010000040.1, on the reverse strand, counting down.
GGGCGGGATCGTGGGCTGGGATTGGGCAGCGGGTTCTGCCGGAGCCGTTTCCACAGGCTTCACCGGATTGGCCGCTGTCGCGGCAGGCTGTTCGATCCGCGTGGGGATTTCCACCGCTGCCTGCTGTTCGTCGACTGGTGCCGGGGCCACCGCCGTAGGGGCGGGTTCAGCGGATTGCCGCGGCGCCGGGGCTGCATCCGCAGCAATCTTGGTCGCGATTTCGTCGGCTGGCGGGGGCGTCTTATCGACGGCACTTGTGTCGATTTGCGGCGAAGCCGTATCGATTGCCGTTTCCATCGGTTCGTCGCGGTTAAGGAAGGCGGAACCGATTTGCAGGCCAGCCATCGCGATCATCACCGCGCCGATAGCCATGAGGATAGGCTTGCGCTGGCGCTGGATCATCTCGCCGACGGAAGATTTCTTGTTGCTCGTGCGCTTGGTCGCGCCCTTTTGAAGCTGTTCGGATTCGGCAGCGGCAAGCTGGGCGGCACGCCGGGCTGCGGTTATGAAGTCCACTTTGCCGTTGGCAGCAAGTGCTGCATCGGCAGCATCTTCGCGCTGGCGGCGTTCTTCGCGCACCCGCTTCATGATTGAATTGAGGTCGGGCATTCCTTCGCCTCGGGGACGAAGCGAGGAGGCCCTTTCCAATTCGGGTTCTTCACGTGTGACCGGCTCGATTGCCGCAAGGTCGCTTTCGAAGGCAGGCGCGTCGAGCGTCGCATCAAGCGCCATGGATTCCAGCGTTTCGCCGCCCTTTCCGGCGGATTTGTCGGCGCGACGGCCACGTATGGCCTTGGCAAAGCCGCCGAACAGCGATGATTTTGCGCTCACATTATCGGCGCGCGTGTTGGCAGGGCCAGCTTCGTCCTGAACAGTTGCGAAGGCGGCCTCCGCCGCTGCCGCCGCCGGTGAGCGCGGTGTGGACGGGCGCGGCGAGCCGGAATTCGGGCCCTTGAAGACCAGCTTTTCCGCATCCGGCGCATCCGATCTGCCCGCTACATCCTGTTCAAGCCTGGCCAGGCGGTCGACAATCTTGACCAGCGTGTCATGGACGGTCTCGAAAGTCTTGCCGTTTCGCTCGTCGGAATTGCGCGCCAGGGCCTCCAGCGATTTCATGTCTTCGGCCAGTTGGCGGGCAATCGCGCCGTCATTGTGCGATCCGTGTTGCAGCACGCGCGCAACCGCGCTTTCGGCGGCTTCGCGTGCAGCATCCAGGACGGTTTCACGATTGGAGGCGATGGAGCGCTCGATGGAATCGAGACGCGGCTTCAGTTCCGCGATTTCGGCAACGGGCTGCGCCAGATGATGGGCGATATTGGCAATCTGATCCTCAAGGCTGCGGATCGCCTTCATGTCCAGTCCGGGACCGTCATAGGACGGTGCCTGAAGGAGACCCAGCGAAATCTGCTGCGAAAGATCGTCGATACGGCCTTCCAGCGTATGGAGCGCGCTGGTGTCAACATGCTGCGTGGCATATTGCGTGTCGAGACGTTCCGTCAGCTCCGCAAAGCGGCGGTCGATCTTTTCCAGAACGGAAGGATGCGGCTCTTCGGCCCGGCGTTCAGCCGCTTCGAGCTTTTCGCCGATCGCTTCAAGGCGGGCTTCAACGGCGTGATAATCGGACTGGCTGAGATTCTCCATAACCTTGCCAACCTGGCTGGCAAGCAGGTTGATCTGGTGCGCAAGCTGGTCGATGACACCATCCGGCAGCGCGGAGCCGCTGGCAAGGCCGTCAATGCGCGAGGAAAGCTCGCCGAGCTTGCGATAAAGTGTATCCGAGTTCTGCTGTGTCGCGGAAGCGGCAAGCTGTTCGGCAAGGTCCGCCAGACGGCTTTCGATGCGCTCCAGCCGGCGTCCGCCGTCCTGATCCGGGCGCTGGGCGCGGCCTGTGGCAATGATGGCGCGGCTGATTTCATCCAGCCGCTCGTCAATCTGTTGCAGGCGGCCCTGTTCGAGCGACGATGCATGTTGCGGATTGAGCGATTCCTCAATGGAGCTTGCCAGCTGGCCGATGCGGTCTTCGATTGCGCTCAGGCGGTTCGACTGCGGCAGCGTGCCGATAGCGTCGCGCACCTGCTCAAGACGCGAGCCTATGGCATCCAGCGCCGGATCGACGGCATTATGACGCTGCTCGAAGGCTTCGAAACGGGCGTCGAAGCGGTCCCAGCGATTGTTGAGGCGGTGCAAGGTCTCCTCGCGGGCAAGGCTCTGGACTGTGCGGTTCAGCTCTTCGAGCTGGCGGCGAAGCGCCTGCGCGTTGGCCTCGCTGCTGCGCTCTGCGAGAAGGCGCACACTGTCGTTGAGGCGCTCGAAATCGTCGCTGACCCGCTGTGAAAAACCTTCTTCGCTTGCGGCGCGCTGGAGACGGGTCATTTCGCGGCTGGCCCGGCTGACCTCTGCGCTGGAGGCATAATTCTGCTGGTGTTCGTCCTGGCTTCCCCGCATGCGGCGCAGGTTTTCGGCGATTTCCGCAAGCCCCGTGACCGTCTCGTCGGCTTGGCGTGCGGGCTGGCGTTCCGAGCGCAAGATATTGCGCATGTCCGGCGCGTCGTCCTGCTCCAGATCCATCAGGCGCTTTTCAAGGCTCGCCAGTGTGCGGTTGAGTTCTTCCATGGCAGGCGAGGGTGCGCGGCGCTCGCGGCGGGCATTCAATTCGTCGATGATGGATCGTGAACCTGACGCCAGATCTGGGTTTGCCATGAGAAATTCACTTTTTCCAATGATAGAGACCGCCGGAGCAGATTTCGCCAACGCAACTGGCAAGAATTTGCTCTGCCTAGTTTTGTACAAACGTGGTAAACAACTCGTTAATATATGTAGCCAACTGAGTGCTTTAGTGGTGCCGGAGAGGCATCTCGCTGCAAAGCGGTCGAAATCGGCGTGTCGAATACGGACTGACAAGATAGCGCATTTACCAGGCATGAAAGACGAGTGGATTGCGGGGGCGAGTATAAGCCGCGGCAGTGGCAGCGTGGCGCTGGCAGCAATGTCAATTTGAGCTGCCGTCAATAATGGTTCCATCGCGCGTTCGTGCGGTGGCCGGGCGTTTCCGGGGGCGGAAACAGGGTAGAAGATGAGTAAACAAAAAAACGCGCCGGGACAGACGGTAGATATCGCCATCGCGGATCTGCTGACCGGGACAAGCGGGAATGCGCGAAGGGAAAATCAGTCGGGGCAATTATACCGGATCGGTGATCTTGCCGAAGAATTCGACCTGACATTGCGGGCCTTGCGCTTTTATGAAGACAAGGGACTGCTCAATCCGCGCCGCGCGGGCATAACGCGGCTGTATGATTACAAGGACCATACAAGATTGCGTCTGATCTTGTTCGGGCGCCGCATCGGCTTCACGCTGAGCGAAATGGGTCAATTGATCAGCGTGTGGGAAAAGGGCACCGCCGACCAGGCTGAGGCCGAGAGCCTGCGCAAGCGTTTCAAGGATAAACTCAGCAAACTTGAGAAGAAAAAGGACGAAATCGACCGCTCCGTCGAAGAGCTGCGCGCTGTTCTGGCGCGCATGGCCGAGTGAGCGGCGAAACTACCGATCTTTCCCTGTCCTGACGGCCTGATTGTTTCAGTCTGTCGCACTAAGTGTGCCGTTTCGCAGGAACTTAGGCGTCTCGATGCGGTTATTTCAGCCTTGCGAGTGATAGCGCATCCCGAAGCAGCCCAAAGCGGCTTTCGGATAGGATGTGCGTCGAAACGAACCGACAGAGCGCTGAGCTGATCCAGATCAGGTCAAAAATCGCTCTGATGCGAAAGTGAGGCTGAAAATGAAAAAGGCTCTTGTTCTGACCGCAGCGGTGTTTTTTGCCAGTTCCGGCATTGCGCTGGCGCAAGATCGCGTACTGGTCGAAGTGCCGCAAGCAGCACGTGACTATGTCATCGCAAATCCATCGGAGCCGGTCGTCATCGAGGGCGAAATCCGCGATGGTTACGTTCTGCCTGACGCAATCGCCGTTCACCCGATCCCCGACAATCCGGATTTCGGCTACATCTATGTCAATGGCGAACCGGTAATCGTGTCCATGCAGAACCGTCAGGTCGTCTATTATACCGAGGGGCCGAATGCCGGGCCGCTGGTTCCCAATGAAGTGGTGACCTACATCGAAGCCAACCCGGTCGATCCGGTGGTCATCGAAGGCGAGATCGCTGAGGGCACAGTAATTCCTGAAGGCGTGCCTCTGGTGGCTGTGCCGGACCAGCCCGCCTATTCCTATGTTTATGTGGAAGATCGCCCGGCCCTGATCGATACGCAGACGCGCCGCGTCGTTTGGGTCAAATAAGCCCTGGACGTCTGGATGAAAGGCGGCAATTCCGCCGCCTTTCACGAGATTTGAACAGGGTTGCCGCGTCCTGATCGCTTTGCGGGTCGGGACGCGCCTTTACGAAACTGCGAATTTGACCGCAACGCCGCGCTGGCGGAAATAAGCCTGCATCAGCTTCCTGCCGGAGCGGTTGTTCTGCACGAGTTTGGCCGGGTCGAATACGGCTTCTTTCGAACCCGCGCGCTCCAGAGCGGCTTTGAGCGCTGCGATATGCAAGTCCAGATCGAGATTATCGGCCCGAAGCGATTCATAGATCTGGTCTGTCGCTTCCGCTACGGTAAGTTCGCTCACCACTATACTCCTGTCGTTTTCTGGAGCGGTTCCTGTTCCAACGGAATCGTTGGAACCGCTCTATCTGTTTGTTTGGCTTCGAGATGCCCTCGGCGCTTTAAGCGTCAAGCCGAGCGAGCCAGACCTACGCCAACATTCTTTAACGCGCCTCATGTGAGGATGCGCTCTAACACACTTTCGTTCGGACCACTATCAGCCCCGAATGCGCCTTTGCATACATTTTGTCCGCCCTGCACGAACTTGTGTAATTTTTGACGTTTACGGAAACGTCAAAGTAGGCTAGCTTCAGCTCCGAATTGGTCGGACCCGCGCGAAATCCGTGCTACGGTTGGCCAAAAAGTAACAAAAAGGGCTGTTTTTCGCAGAAATTCATCCGTTTTTGTTGCAGCATGCCTGCTGTCACAACAATTCGCTATAATGTGGCATGCAGGCATGAAACGCGGTTATGGGCTCGTTCCAATCATCGCGGAACGGCTCAGGTGGTGAATTTGGAGGATTTCTATGCCGAGCTATCGCGCGCCAGTTGAGGATACGAATTTCGTTCTCAACGACGTTCTGAATTATCAGCGCTACAACAACCTGCCGGGCTTTGCCGACGCGTCGCCCGATGTCGTCGAGGCAATCCTGTCGGAAGGCGCGAAGCTTGCGGAAGGCACGCTGTTTCCGGTCAATCACAGCGGCGATCAGGAAGGCTGCAAGCGTTCATCGGATGGCTCGGTCACCACGCCGAAGGGTTTTAAGGAAGCCTATAATCTCTATCGTGAAGGCGGCTGGCTCGGTCTTGCCGTGCCGGAGCAATATGGCGGGCAGGGGCTGCCTTATCTGCTGCACACCGCGGTCGGCGAATATATGTCTTCGGCCAATATGGCGCTCACCATGTATCCGGGCCTGACGCAGGGCGCGATTGCCGCGATCCTGACCCACGGCACCGACGAGCAGAAGGACACCTATCTGCCGAAGATGGTGGAAGGCACCTGGACCGGCACGATGAACCTGACCGAGCCGCATTGTGGCACCGATCTGGGGCTTCTGCGCACCAGTGCCACGCCGCAGGCGGACGGCAGCTACAAGATTTCCGGCCAGAAGATTTTCATCTCGGCTGGCGAACACGACATGTCGGAAAACATCATCCATCTGGTGCTGGCCCGTATCGATGGCGCGCCGGAAGGGGTGAAGGGCATTTCGCTGTTCATCGTGCCGAAGTTCATTCTGGATGAAAACGGCAATCCGGGCGCGCGCAATGGCGTTTCCTGCGGTTCCATCGAAGAAAAGATGGGCATTCATGGCAACGCGACCTGCGTCATGAATTACGACGAGGCGACCGGCTTCCTGATCGGCGAGGCCAACAAGGGCCTGCGCGCCATGTTCACCATGATGAACGAAGCGCGTCTCGGTGTGGCCTTGCAGGGCCTTTCCATTGCCGAAACCGCCTATCAGAACGCCGTGATCTATGCGCGCGAACGCATCCAGGGCCGTGCGCTGTCCGGTGCGAAGGAGCCGGAAAAGAAGGCCGATCCGATCATCGTCCACCCGGATATCCGCCGCAACCTCATGAATATCCGCGCTTTCAACGAAGCCGGTCGTGCGCTGATCCTCTGGATCGCGCTTCATTCCGATATTGCCCACCGCGCAGGCGACGAGGCCGAGCGTCAGGCCGCAGACGATCTGGTCGGCCTGCTGACGCCGGTTCTGAAGGGTGTTCTGACCGACAAGGGTTTTGAGCACGCCGTCATGGCGCAGCAGGTCTTTGGTGGCCACGGCTATATCGAAGAACACGGCATGAGCCAGTATGTGCGCGATGCACGCATTGCCATGATCTATGAGGGTGCGAACGGCATTCAGGCGCTTGATCTGGTTGGCCGCAAGCTGGCACTGAACGGCGGCCGCGCCATCACCGCCTTCTTCAAGGAAGTGGGCGAATTCTGCGAAGCCAATCGCGAAAACGAAAAGCTCTCCTTCTTCACCAAATATCTGAAGAAGGGCGTCAACGACCTTCAGGCCGCAACCATGTGGCTGATGCAGAATGCGATGGCCAAGCCCGACAATGCCGGTGCTGCCTCCAATGATTACATGCATCTCTTCGGTCTGGTGGCGCTGGGCTATATGTGGGCGCGCATGGCCAAGGTCGCGGAAGAAAAGCTGGCCGCAGGCGAAGGCAACAAGGCGTTTTTCGAAGCAAAGCTCGTCACCGCGCGCTATTATTTCGAGCGGATCATGCCGGAAAGCGTGGCGCATCTGGCCCGCATCCAGTCGGGTGCGGATAGCATGATGGCGCTTAACGCGGACACATTCTGAGGCTTTTTGATTTGAGCCGGTGCCGGGGGCACCGGCGGGCCAATTTTGGCTGGAAGGAGCAAACATGGCTGAGGCTTATATTTACGATCACGTGCGCACGCCGCGCGGGCGCGGTAAGAAAGACGGGTCCCTGCACGAAGTGCCTGCCGTTCGTCTGGGCGCGAAGGTTCTGGAATCCCTGCGTGACCGCAACGGCATCGACACCGCCAAGGTCGACGACATTATTTTCGGCTGCGTCGATCCGGTTGGCGAAGCTGGCGCGGTCATTCCGCGTTCTGCCGCTTTCGAAGCCGGTTACGACTTCAAGGCGCCGGGCATGCAGATTTCGCGCTTCTGCGCTTCGGGTCTCGATGCGATCAATCTGGCTGCGGCCAAGGTCGCTTTCGGTTCCGACGATCTGGTGATTGCTGGCGGCGTGGAAAGCATGTCGCGCGTCGGCATGGGCATGTCGGGCGGCGCCTGGTACATGGACCCGTCGGTCGGTTTTCCGGGCTATTTCATGCCGCAGGGCGTTTCCGCCGACCTGATCGCCACGAAATACGGCTTCAGCCGCGATGACGTCGATGGCTATGCTGTCGAAAGCCAGAAGCGCGCCGCCAAGTCGTGGGAAAAGGGCTACTTCAAGAATTCGGTCATTCCGATCAAGGATCAGAACGGCCTGACCATTCTCGACCGTGACGAACATATGCGCCCGTCAACCGACATGCAGGCGCTGGGCCAGCTCAATCCGTCCTTTGTGATGCCGGGCGAAATGGGCGGCTTCAATGCCGTCGGCATTCAGGCCCATCCGGAAATCGAGACGGTCAATCACGTCCACCATGCCGGTAACTCGTCGGGCATCGTCGATGGCGCGGCTGGCGTTCTCGTCGGCTCGAAGAAGGCGGGCAAGGCTTTCGACATCAAGCCGCGCGCGCGCATTCGTGCTTTCGCGAATATCGGTTCGGAACCGGCACTGATGCTGACCGGCCCGGTCGATGTGACGGAAAAGCTGCTGAAGCAGGCCAAGATGAAGATTTCGGACATCGACCTGTTCGAGCTCAACGAAGCCTTCGCCGCTGTTGTGCTGCGCTACATGCAGGCTTTCGAGATTCCGCACGACAAGATCAATGTCAATGGCGGTGCCATCGCCATGGGCCATCCGCTCGGTGCGACCGGCGCGATGATCCTCGGTACGGTGCTGGATGAGCTGGAACGCCGCGATCTCAATACCGCTCTGGTGACCTTGTGCATCGGTGCCGGCATGGGTACGGCGACGATCATCGAGCGCGTGTAAAGGGGAGGTTTAGACAATGGCTTATGTAAATTTCAAAGTTGAAACCGACACCGACGGCATTGCTCTCGTTACCTGGGACATGCCTGAAAAGTCGATGAACGTCTTCACCGTCGAGGCGATGCAGGAGCTGAACGCCATCATCGATGCGACGACTGCTGACGAGAAGGTCAAGGGTGTTGTTATAACATCCGGCAAGGAAAGCTTCTCCGGCGGTGCGGACCTGACCATGCTGGAAGGCATGTTCAAGGAATTCCAGAAGCAGAAGGCCAAGGACCCACAGGGCGCCGTTCAGACGCTTTTCGACAATGTTGGCAAGATGAGCGGCCTGTTCCGCAAGCTGGAAACCTGCGGCAAGCCGTGGGTGTCGGCCATCAACGGCACCTGCATGGGCGGCGCGTTCGAAATGTCGCTCGCCTGCCATGCCCGCGTCGCGTCCGATGCGCCGGGCGTGAAGATGGCATTGCCGGAAGTGAAGGTTGGCCTGTTTCCGGGGGCTGGCGGCACGCAGCGCGTTCCGCGCCTTGCCAACCAGCAGGATGCGCTCCAGATGATGACGACGGGCTCCAGCCTGACGGCGCAGCGCGCCAAGGCCATGGGTCTCGTCACCGAGATCGCCCCGGCCAAAAAGCTGGTCGAAACCGCCAAGAAACTCATCAAGGGTGGCCTCAAGCCGGTGCAGCCGTGGGATGAAAAGGGTTTCAAGCTACCGGGTGGCGCGATCTATTCAGCCGCTGGTGCAAACCTTTGGCCTGCCGCAACGGCAATCCTGCGCCGCGAAACCTCCGGCAATTATCCGGCCGCACTCGCTATCCTGAAATCGGTTTATGAAGGCCTTCTGGTGCCGTTCGATACCGGCCTCAAGATCGAGCAGCGCTATTTCACCGAAATTCTCCAGACGACCGAAGCGGGCATGATGATCCGCTCGCTCTTCGTGTCGCTGCAGGAGCTGAACAAGGGCGCACGCCGTCCGGCGGAAGAAAAGCCGACCAAGCTCAAGAAGATCGGCGTTATCGGCGCGGGCTTCATGGGCGCCGGCATCGCCTATGTCACCGCCAAGGCGGGCATCCCGGTCGTGCTGATCGACCGCGATCAGGAATCTGCCGACAAGGGCAAGGCGCATACGGCAGACCTTATCGCCAAGGAAATGCAGAAGGGCCGTGCCACCGAGGCCGACAAGGAAAAGCTTCTGTCGCTCATCACCGCGACGCCGGATTATGCGCTTCTCGAAGGCGCTGACCTGGTGATCGAAGCCGTGTTCGAGGACCGCGAAGTCAAGCGCGTTGCGACCGAGAAGGCCGAGGAAGTTCTGAAGTCTTCGGCGATCTTCGCGTCCAACACCTCGACCCTGCCGATCACCGGCCTTGCAAAAGTGTCGAAGCGTCCGAAGAACTTCATCGGTATTCATTTCTTCTCGCCTGTCGACAAGATGATGCTGGTGGAAGTAATCCTCGGCAAGAAGACCTCCGACAAGGCGCTGGCTGTCGCGCTCGACTATGTCCGCGCGATCAAGAAGACGCCGATCGTCGTCAACGACACGCGCGGCTTCTACGTCAATCGCTGCGTGCTGCGCTATATGTCGGAAGCCTACAACATGCTCGTTGAAGGCGTTCCGGCTGCGATGATCGAAAACGCCGCCCGCATGGCCGGCATGCCGGTTGGTCCGCTGGCGCTCAACGACGAAACGGCCATCGACCTGTCGCAGAAAATCCTGAAAGCAACGCTTGCCGATCTCGGCGAAAAGGCTGTCGATCCGCGCCATGTGGAACTGGTGGACAGGCTCGTCAACGAGTTTGACCGCAAGGGCCGCAAGAACGGCAAGGGCTTCTATGACTATCCGGCAAAGCCTGCCAAGAAGCATCTGTGGCCCGGTCTCAAGGACCTCTATCCGCAGCAGAACCCGGACAAGGTCGATGTGAAGGAGCTTAAAGAGCGCTTCCTCGTCACCATCGCTCTGGAAGCTGCCCGCGTGATGGAAGAAGGCATCGTCACCGATCCGCGGGAAGCCGATGTCGGCTCCATCCTCGCCTTCGGTTTCGCGCCTTATACGGGTGGCACGCTTTCCTATATCGATGGCATGGGCGCGAAGAAATTCGTCAAGCTCGCCAAGGAATTGCAGAAGAAATACGGTCAGCAGTTCAAGGCGCCGAAACTTCTGCTCGATATGGCCGAGAACGGCGAAAGCTTCTACCAGCGCTTCAACCCGTACAAGACGGAAACGAAGAAGGCAGCGTAAGCTCATCCTTTCGCAAGAACATCGAGCGCGGCATGTTTCATGCCGCGCTTTTGTTTGCGCTTCCCGCCACTGCCGAACTGTATCCGTCGCGAATAAGAAAATTTTCCCTGTTAATTCAGCCATCTTGCGCAATTCGCGCTTTTTCGGTAGGTTGAAGCTGAAGATGGGACGGAAATTAGGTTTAAAATCCTTTAAGCATATCGCCTGACGGGGCTGTTCAGGGAGATATGTCGGAACCTACGTGGCGGATCATGACTATGTTTTCTCACGAGAGCGTGTGGGCGGCCATCGATGCTTTGGCCGAACGTCATTCCCTCAGCGCGTCCGGCTTGGCGCGTCGTGCGGGGCTGGACCCAACGACCTTTAACAAATCCAAGCGCTATGCTTCCGATGGGCGGGCGCGCTGGCCTTCGACGGAATCACTTGCCAAGGTGATGGAAGCAACCGGCTCGACCTTCGATGAGTTCACGCGGCTCATCGGCGGAGGAACCCGCACGCCGCAATTTGGCGAATATACGCAGGACATGCAATCGATCCCGCTGCTTGGCATGGCCGAAGCAGGAGCGGGCGGCTACTTCGACGATGCCGGTTTCCCGGCGGGGCAAGGCTGGGATATTGTGGAATTTCCCGCCAGCACGGGCGAAGGAGTATATGCGCTGGAGGTTTCGGGCGACTCGATGTTGCCCCTTTACCGTGATGGCGATACGCTGATCGTCGCGCCCAATGCGGCGGTCCGCCGTGGCGACCGCGTGGTGGTGCGAACGAAAGACGGAGAAGTGATGGCCAAGATCCTGCACCGCCAGACCCCGCGAACCATAGAGCTGCATTCGCTCAACCCTGAACATTCAAACCGCACCTTCGAAACCAGGGATATCGAATGGGTCGCCCGCATTCTGTGGGCCAGCCAGTAATGGTGCAATCAAGGGATAGAAGCCATGCGCGCGCCGTCTTTGGCGGTCTGGCTGGCGTAACCGGCGCGGTTCTGGTCGCGGCATTCGTGGCGCCGTTCTATGGCGCTCTGGACCGTCCCGTGGTCGTCATCGATTCCGGTGATGCACAGACGAAGACCGGTACAGGAAACGGCATTGTTGTCGAACAGTTCGACTATAACGAGCCGGGAACATCGCCTGAAACGGGCAATATGCCGGAGGGAATGCCGTCGCAACCGGGCGAGGGAGCACCCGCTGAAGGGCAGTCGCCTGCATCGCCGGAAAACGGCACAGCTAACGATCAATCCAATGAAAGTGACATGCAACGCGAGGCACCGCGTCCGCCGCTGAGCGATCTTGGCCTTGCATCCACGCCCAAGCCGCCGGAGCCGCCTGCACCGGCCACGCCTGTCGATGCGGGCGAACAGATGCAGCTTTTGCAGCGGCCTGTCGCCGTGGCCGCCGGACGGCTGGAAAGCCAGGGCCGCACAATCGAGCTGCAAGGCATTGAAATCGTGCCCGTTGAACAGACCTGCCAGACCGCTTCCGGCGAAAGCTGGCCATGCGGCATGCAGGCGCGCACCGCCTTTCGGCAATGGCTGCGTTCCCGCGCCGTCATGTGCCGTCTGCCTGAAAATGACAGCGGTGCGGCGGTCGCGACCGAATGCACGCTTGGCAATGAAGATGCAGCCGCATGGCTGGTCGCCAATGGCTGGGCGAAGGCTGTACCCGGCAGCGCCTATGAGGAAGCGGGCCGCAAGGCCGTGGAAGCGCATCTCGGTATTTTCGGCGACAAGCCCGATACGTCGCTGCCCAATCCGGAACCCGGCAGCAGCGATATGATGGATAATCCTTCGCCGCTGGCCCCTGAACCGGAACCGCAGCCATCTTCGCCGTCCCCGCAGCCGCTGGACGGTTTTCCGCCCGTACCACCCGCACAATAGAACGAGACGAACTTAGAGCATTTTCGAGCCAAAAGTGTGAAACGGTTTTGCGTTCGCAAATGCGAAGCACCGTGTCGAAAGGTCGGGCTTGAGCTTTCTGAACCCTCGTGCTTCGACAGGCTCAGGATGATGATACGCTTCGCTCTGCGCGTCAGTGAGGCTGTGCAAAACAATAAGGGCGGCTCGAAGCCGCCCATATTTTTAATTTCATTGCTCAGGGACAGAGCGTGCCTTACGCTAGTTCGCCAGCCAGCGCCTTTTTGATCAGTGCGCGGGTTTCATCGATGCCGTAAAGCGCGACGAATGAGCCGAAACGCGGTCCGCGTTCCTGACCGATCAGCACTTCATAGAGCATCTGGAAGAAGGAAACCGAAACGCCGGGGCCACCTTCCGGGCTCTTCTTGCTGTGATCCTGATAGCGCTCGATGGCGCGGGCAACGTCGAGAATGGCGTTCTGGATTTCGTTGCCATCGGTGCCAGCAGGCAGGGTTGCAAGTTTCGCATCCAGCGCTTCAAGGGCTGCACGCTCCACGTCGTCCGGCGCGCGGAACTGCTTGGTCGGCTTCACGAAATCGTTGAAGTAACGGATCGCATAGCCGACGAGCGCGTCGAGTTCCGGATTGTTTTCCGGCGTGACGCCCGGCACGTGCCGCGATATGAAGCCCCACAGTACAGAGGGATTTTCGGCATTCGATGCACTGACCAGATTGAGCATCAGCGCAAAAGTGACCGGCAGGTTCACCTTCGGCGGATTGCCGTAATGAATGTGCCAGACCGGATTGCTCAGCCGGTCCTTCCATTCCTGACGCTCATAGGCGGACAGATAGCTGAAATATTCGTCCACCGCCTTTGGGATGACATCGAAATAGAGCCGCTTGGCGGTCTTCGGCTTCTGGAAATTGTAAAGCGCAAGGCTTTCGGTCGGCGCATAGGCCAGCCATTCGTCGATGGAAATGCCGTTGCCCTTGGACTTGGAAATCTTCTGGCCAAGCTGGTCGAGGAACAGTTCATAGACGAAATGTTCCGGTGCGCGCCCGCCAAGGATTTCGCAGATGCGGTCATAAACGCCCGCATTGGTCTGATGGTCCTTGCCGAACATTTCGAAATCGACGCCGAGCGCTGCCCAGCGCATGCCGAAATCCGGCTTCCATTGCAGCTTCACATTGCCGCCCGTGACGGACAGGGTGGTCTCGACGCCGTCCTCATCGTCAAAGGTGATCGTGCCAGCCTTGGCATCCACGCTCTTCATCGGCACGTAAAGCACGCGACCGGACTTGGGCGATATCGGCAGGAACGGGCTGTAGGTGGCCTGACGCTCTTCGCCCAGTGTCGGCAGCATCACTTTCATGATGTCGTCATAGCGTTCGACTGCCTTGAGCAGCACGGCATCGAACTTGCCCGACTTGTAATAGTCGGTCGCGCTGGCAAATTCATAATCGAAGCCGAAAGTGTCGAGGAAGCGGCACAGCATGGCGTTGTTATGGTCTGCAAAGCTCTTGTAATCGCCGCCGAACGGGTTCGGGACGGCGGAAAGCGGCATTTGCAGATAAGGCTCAAGGGCGGCCCTGTCCGGCACATTGTCCGGAATCTTGCGCATGCCGTCGAGATCGTCCGAGAAGCAGATCAGCCGCGTCTTGACCTTGTCTTCAGTGAGAATACGGAAGGCATGGCGCACCATCGAAGTGCGCGCCACTTCGCCGAAGGTGCCGATATGCGGCAGGCCGGAGGGGCCATAGCCGGTCTCGAAGATTACCGTATCCGGCAGGCCGGTCTTCTCATAGCGCTTGAGGATTTTCTTCGCTTCTTCAAAGGGCCATGCTTTCGCTTCCGCAGCCGCCGCGGTCAGTTCCGGGGTCAGCGTGATTTCGGGAAGGCGGTGCGAAGTCATGATTTTATCCTGATATCCTGTGAAGGGCTTTATTCTTTGAAAACGATGCGCGAAATGCGCGCTCCTGCTCTATGGCGCGGCAACCCCGTGCCGTCAACGGTCAGCGCCGAATTTCCTTGCGTAACCGCGTGAGGCTTCCTAATTTTCCGGTCAATTCCAATGAAATGATGATTCCGATCATGTTGTACAGGAGTAGCCCGATGAAAAAGATCACGCCGCAGGATGCGCTTGTCTACATCATGATCACCACCTCTGCGGCAGACACGACCATGACCGATGCGGAGCTGTCGTCCATTGGCAATGTCGTTTCCCGCCTGCCGGTCTTTCAGGGGTTCGACAAGGAGCGCCTGCCGAAACTCGCCAGCGATTGCTATGCGCTTCTGGCGGATGAGGACGGACTGGAAAAAATCCTCGATCTCGCGCATGACGCATTGCCGGAACGCCTCTACGATACGGCCTATGCGCTCGCTGTCGAAGTGGCCGCCGCCGATCTTCATGTCGAGCAGGAAGAGCTTGAATTCCTCCAGATGCTGCGTGACCGCTGGACGCTGGATGAACTGACCGTTGCCGCCATTGAGCGCAGCGCCCGCGTGCGGTTTCGCAAGCTCGATCCTGCTGTCTAGAACGGCTTTCCTGAGCCTTGGCATGCAAAACGGGCGGAAAATCCGCCCGTTTCTATTTGTTCGGGAAAATCAGCACACGACCGGGAGCAATCGTGCCTTGCGCCTTTCCAGAGCGACACGCATGATGCGGGCAGCTTCTGCGAATGTCGGCGTTTCCTTCCAGTGTTCGGCATGAATGATGCCGGTCGGAACGATATCTTTCAGCGCTTCCAGCGTGTGGCGCGGCACCATGTCGGTGCAGTTCCACAGGCGGCGGAAAACGACGCTAATCCGTGTCACCTTGCCGTTGACCTCAACGGACGGCTCGGTCGTTTCGAGCGTCCAATCCTCATAGGCATCGACTGCATCCTGAAATGCATGATGCAGATAGATCGGTGCGTGACCGTCATGAAGCGGGGGCAGCAAACTGGACATTTCTGTTTCCTCTCTTCCAATGTGGTTCAGTTTTAGAGTGCATCCCGAAAAGTGTGAGAGGTTTTCGGAACAAGATACGCGGTAAAACAGCAATCAGGGACATTTGTCGCCGGATGGAATGGACCGGCAGCGTACAAATGCATTTCGAACAAGAGCCTGAATTGCTCTTCATCGGTCCATGTGTGCCGTGCAGAAATTGAAACTCACGAAATACGACAACACATAATTAACCATGATCTACGGAGGAACCCCTGTTTGACAAGAGGGGATTTTCTTTAATTTAGCTTTTGTCGGAAAAATAATTCAAACGCATAGGTTGAATTACTGCAATAATAAGCTAGCCAGTCCTTGAAATATTATATTTACTTGATCGTTGCAAATGCCGGAAAGCCAAGTGTTTTTCGGCATTTATTGTCACCGTAACAGATTTTGATCCTGTCATTTCCGGGTGACTGGTATAGAAATGCGAACAACTGACATAAATTGCGGGGCACGAGATATGGCGCAACTGGTTCTGTCGCGTAGGGCTTTTCTGGCGGGATCGACCGCCTTGGCTGCTGTCGCCGTCTGGCCGGGAGGGTCGAAAGCGGCAGATCAAGCGCAGAAAGGCGGGCGGCTGGTCGTGGCCGCCGATTCAGAGCCGCGCAATCTCAATCCGGCCATCGTCGCATCCAACGGTGTTTTCTTCGTCGCAAGCAAGGTGATCGAACCGCTGGCGGAAGCCTCCTTCGAGGGCGAAAACGGTCTCGCACCGCGGCTTGCCACGAGCTGGGAAGGCTCCGCCGACGGGCTGACCGCGACGTTCCGTCTGCGCGATGGCGTCAAATGGCATGACGGTAAGCCGTTTACATCGGCGGATGTGGCCTTTTCGGCGATGGAAGTCTGGAAACCGCTGCAGAACCTTGGCCGCGTTGTGTTCAAGGCGCTGGAAAAGGTTGAAACGCCAGACGAGCTTACCGCCATCTTCCATTTTTCTGAACCGACGCCCTTTCAGCTTATTCGCAATGCCTTGCCGGCGCTGACCGCTGTGTTGCCGAAGCACGTCTTTGCGGGCACTGACATCATGGCCAATCCGGCCAATGAAAAGCTCGTCGGCACCGGCCCGTTCAAATATGCCGAACACAAGACTGGCGAATATTACCGGTTGGCGCGCAATGACGATTATTGGGGCGAGGGCGAGCCTTATCTGGACGAGATCGTCTATCGCGTGCTGCCGGATCGGGCGGCAGCGGCTGGCGCGCTGGAGGCGGAAGAAATCGACTTGGCCGCCTTTTCTGCCGTGCCGCTCGCCGATCTGGACCGCATCTCGAAAGTTCCGGGCCTGACGGTCATCTCCAAGGGCTATGAAGCGCTGACTTATCAGCTCGTTGTCGAGATCAACCATCGTCGCAAGGAACTGGCGGACCGGAAGGTTCGACAGGCAATTGCCCATGCCATCGACCGCGATTTCGTGGTGAAGACGATTTTCCTCGGCTATGCCAAGTCCTCGACCGGTCCCGTGCCGCGCTATGACAGCCAGTTCTATACCGATGATGTGCCGTCCTATCCGTTCGATGTGGCGAAGGCCAATGCGCTGCTGGACGAGGCCGGTTACAAGCGGGGCAAGGACGGCACGCGCTTCACGCTCAGGCTTTTGCCCGCACCTTATTTCAACGAAACCAAGCAGTTCGGCGATTATCTGCGGCAGGCGCTTGCCGCCATCGGCATCGATGCGCGCATCGTCAACAATGACTCCGCCGCGCATCAGAAGGCGGTTTATACCGACCATGAATTCGATCTGGCCATCGCGCCCACGGTTTATCGCGGCGATCCGGCCATATCGACGACAATTCTGGTGGAAAGCGGCATACCGGCAGGCGTGCCGTTCTCCAATCAGGGCGGCTATGCCAATGGAGAACTAGACGCGCTGATCGCCAATGCGGCGCGCGAGATTGATGAGAAAAAGCGCACGGCGCTCTATCATCAGTTCCAGCAGATGGTGGAGGCGGATTTGCCGCTCATCAATGTCGCGGAATGGGGTTTCATCACGGTTGCCGGTGACCGGGTGAAGAATGTTTCCAACAATCCGCGCTGGGCTGTTTCCAATTGGGCGGATACCTGGCTGGAACAGTGACGAACCTCCCGGATTGATTGTATCCTGCCGTTGTGAAACAGATTCTGGCCCTTTTCCGCAAACGATTGGTCGGCAGCATAATCGTGCTGCTGATTGTCATTGTCGGCTGCTTTTTCATGTTGGAAAGCGCGCCTGGCGATGCCGTTGACGCCTATGCCGTGACATTCGGCGGCGATGCGGCGACGATTGCAGAAATGCGGGCGCGCTGGGGGCTGGATCAGTCGGTCTGGCACCGGCTCGGGGCCTATCTGGCCGCGCTTACGCAGGGTAATCTCGGCTGGTCCGTCAGTTTCAACCGGCCCATTCTTGTCGTCATTCTGGAACGCCTGCCCAACACGCTGCTTCTAATGGGGGCGGCGACAGCCTTGTCTTTTGCCGTGGGCTCGCTTCTGGGCATCGTTGCCGGTGCCAAACCCGGAAGCTTTCGCGACCGGTTCCTTTCCGTGGCATCGCTCGTCCTTTATGCGATCCCCGGTTTCTGGCTGGCACTTGTGCTGGTCATCCTGTTTTCGATCCGGCTGCGCTGGCTGCCGTCGAGCGGCATTGAAACAATCGCCTCCGGCAAGCATGGGCTGGCGCGGGCTGGCGACATTGCCGTTCATCTGGTGCTGCCGGTTGTCTCGCTGGCGGTGATCTATCTGGCGCTTTATCTGCGGGTGATGCGTGCCGCCATGGCTGATATCTGGCGTATGGATTTCGTGCGCGCCTTGCGGGCGAGGGGCATTTCGCATCCGCGCATTGTCCTGCGTCACGTTGCGCGCAACGCACTTCTGCCAGTCGTCACCGTGCTGGGCTTGCAGGCGGCGTCCATGCTTGGCGGCAGCGTGGTGATCGAAAGCGTCTTCGCAGTGCCGGGTCTGGGACGGCTGGCGCAGGAGGCCGTCGCAAGCCGTGATACACCGCTTCTGCTCGGCGTCATTCTGGTCAGCGCCGTCATGGTGATCGTGGTCAATTTCCTGATTGACCTGATCTATCTCTGGCTCGATCCGCGTATCGCGACTGGAGGCGGCGGGGCATGAGTCACTCGAAACGTTATTTCAGAACGGGTGAAGGTATAACGGGCACAATCCTGCTGGCCCTGCTTGTGCTCGCAGCACTTATGGCACCTCTCCTCTTTCGCGGCGATCCATTAAGCATTGTCTCAGCACCGCTGCTGCAACCTTTTGAAAATATGGACTTTATCTTCGGAACAGACCGGCTTGGACGCGATGTTCTGGCCGGGATTTTCTATGGTGCGCGCACCTCGCTTCTCGTCGGGCTGGCAGCGGCCTTGGCTTCGATCATCCTTGGCAGCATCGTCGGAACGCTGGCCGGTTTTGCGGGCGGTATCGTCGATGAGGTGCTGATGCGCATCACCGAAGCCTTCCAGACCGTTCCGGGCTTCCTGCTGGCGCTGGCTCTGGTCAGCATTGCCGGGCCGTCGCTGCCGGTGCTGATCGCTGCGATTGCGCTTTCAAGCTGGACGCAGGCGGCGCGCCTCACGCGCGGACAGGTGCTTTCCATCCGCGAAAGCGACTATGTGGCCTCGGCCCGCGTCATCGGCATGCATCCGATGGAAATCGCTTTCCGCCAGATATTGCCCAATGCCCTGCCGCCGGTGCTGGCGCTGGCGCCGGTCATCGTCGCTTCAGCCATTTTGATCGAAGCGGCTTTGTCCTTTCTGGGCCTCAGCGATCCCAACCGCGTGAGTTGGGGCGGCATGATCGCCGAAGGGCGCACGGTCCTGCGGTCCGCCCCATGGCTTTCAATTTTGCCAGGGCTGGCGCTGGCAACGACTGTTGTCGGCGTCTATCTGGCGGGCGAAGGGCTGACGAATAGTCTGTCGCGGCGCGAGGTGCGGTCGTGAGCAGCCTTGTCCACGTTGAAAAACTCTCCGTATCCTACGGCAGCGAGCCTGCGCTGGAGAGTATAAATCTCGATATAGGGCAGGGCGAAACGCTGGCGATCATTGGTGAAAGTGGTTCGGGCAAAAGCACGCTGGCGCTGGCCTTGGCATCGCTCCTGCCGGGCAATGCGCGCATGTCCGGTCAACTGGATTGGGCGGATGGCAAGCCGCGACCGGGGCGCGACATAGGCTTCGTGTTTCAGGACCCGGCATCAAGCTTCGATCCGCTGATGACGGTCGGCGCGCAGCTTGTCGAGACCATCCGCGCCCATGCGAAAATCGACCCGCTGGCGGCAAAAGCCAAAGCAATAAGCCTTTTGCAGCGGGTCCATATTCCGCAACCGGAGGCCAGCTTTGCACGCTATCCGCATCAGTTTTCCGGCGGGCAGAAGCAGCGCATCGCGATTGCGCTCGCCATTGCCGCCAGCCCGCGCCTGCTGATCGCGGACGAGCCGACGAGCGCGCTTGACACCATCGTGCAGAAGGAGATCGTCTCGCTCCTGCGCGAACTGGTGCGTGCAGATGGAATGACGCTGATCTTCATCACCCACGATATCGCTTTGGCGTCGGGGCTGGCCGACCGCATTGCTGTTTTCCGTCAGGGAAAGCTGGTGGAGTTCGGCCCGGCACGATATATCGTCTCGAACCCGCAAACGGAATATACCAAAGCGCTTATCGCCGCCGTGCCGGTGCTGGAGGCGGCCCATGGCTGAACCGCTTCTGAAAGCCGACGATCTCATCCTGCGTTATGGTGACGCCCGCGCGCTGGATGGCGTCAGCCTCGCGATTGAGCGAGGCGAAACGTTGGCGTTGGTGGGGCCGTCCGGCAGCGGCAAGTCCACGCTGGCCCGTGCACTTTTGCGGCTTCACCCGCTTCAAAGCGGCGCAATCCGCTTTGAAGGCGGAGACTGGCTGGCGCTCAACGGTGCCGAACTTCGCAAAGCACGGGCGCGCATGCAAATGGTGTTTCAAGATCCGCTTTCAGCCTTCAACCCGCGTGCGAGCGTTCATGATCTCCTGAGCGAGCCGCTGCGCATTCACAGGCTGAAGCGCGACATTGCCAGCCTTCTGCAAACGGTTGGCCTCGATCCGGCGCTGACGCGGCGCGGCGTTCATGAGATTTCCGGCGGGCAGCGCCAGCGTGTGGCGATTGCACGCGCGCTTGCGACCAAGCCGTCGCTGGTCGTGCTGGACGAGGCGGTTTCGGCGCTCGATGTCACCGTGCGCGGCGCTATTCTCAACCTGTTGCGGGACATACAGAAAGCCGAGCGGACGGCTTATCTCTTCATCACGCACGATCTGGCGGTTGCGGCACAAATGGCGGACCGTATCGCGGTGATGGAGCGGGGGCAGATTGTCGAATGCCGCCCGACGCAGGAGCTGCTGGCGGCACCGCAAGCGCCTGTCACAAAAGCGCTCATCGAAGCGGTGCCGCGCCTGCTTGTTTAAGCCTTGCCCAGTTCCACCGAACGCTTGCGGGCAGCTTCCACGGCTTCCGCAACCAGCTTCTTGAGGCGGTCGCCGCCCATCAGCACGTCGAGCGCCGCTGCCGTGGTGCCGTTCGGGCTTGTCACCTGTTCGCGCAATTTTGACGGCGAGTCGGTGCTGGCATCGGCCAGAGCGCCAGCGCCCATCACCGTCTGCATGGCAAGCAGTGCCGCCGTTTCACGCGGCAGACCGGCGGTCACACCGGCCTCGGTCAGCGCCTCGATGAAGTGGAACACATAGGCCGGGCCGGAACCTGAAACGGCAGTCACGGCATCCATCAGCGCTTCATCGTTCACGCTTGCGACCTTGCCGGATGTTTCAAGCAGGCGGGCGATGAAAGCTTCATCTTCGTTGCTCACATTGGCGTTCTTGTAGGTGACGAGCATTCCCTTGCCGATGGCGGCGGGCGTGTTGGGCATGCAGCGCAGCACGGCTGCGTCCTGACCGAGTTGGCTTTCAAAAAGCGCGACCGGAATACCTGCTGCGACGCTGACGAAAGTGGCGGCGGGTGCAAAACGCTTATAGGCAGGCAGAACCTGTGCCATGACCTGCGGCTTGACGGCCACGAGAACCATGCGCGGCTTCAGATCGCCGGGAAGGGCGTCAGCATCGGCAAAGGCATGAACGCCAGCGCCAGCAGCGCGATCGCGAAGCGCTTCCGTCGGCTCCACGACGTAAACGTCCTTCGCCTTGAGGATACCGCCATCGAGCCAGCCCTTGAGCATGGCGAAGCCCATATTGCCGCAACCAACCAGAATTACCGTGTCATGCATAGTGATCGTTCCACCCTTGGAGTTCGTTGGGGCATGGTATAGCGCCGCCTCGCCGGACTGCGCAAGCATATGCGGCCTATCCACGTGTTTCTGAGGTTAAATCATTGATCCATCAGCCTATATCGCGCAGTATGAACCGGAATTGATTGGATTTTCGGAGGGGAAGAATGGACGCGGCTTTGACAACGGGCGTGCCGCCAGCCGAAGCTTTCGGGCATGTCCGTATCATTATCGGCATGATCCTGGGCCTGTGCGTTTCCCGCCTTCTGACGGGGTTGGCGCGGTTCATCCAGCATCCCGGCAAGCAGAGGATTTATCCGGTCCATCTGGCATGGGTGGGTTTCATCCTGCTTTCGGTCATCCATTTCTGGTGGTTCGAGTTCGGCTTGCGAACCATTCAGCTCTGGACCTTCGAGAAATATCTTTTTGTGATCTTCTATGCCGGCCTCTATTTCCTGCTCTGCACGCTGCTTTTTCCCGACAGCATGGAGGAATATACCGGCTACCGCGATTACTTCATTTCCCGGCGCAAGTGGTTCTTCGGCATTCTGGCACTGGTCTATGTGGCGGACTTCATCGATACACTGTTGAAAGGCGCCGATCACTACCGGGTCTACGGGATCGAATATCCCATTCAGGTTGCCTGCTTCATCCTGTTCAGCCTGATCGCCGTTTTATGGGGCAACCGGCGCTATCATGCGGTTTTTGCAGCCGTTGCGCTGGTTTACCAGATCACTTTCACCCTGCGCCACTTCGCGACCCTGAGTTAGAGCATTTTCGAGCCAAAATTGTGAAACGTCTACGCGGGGAAATCAGTTCACTGGACTGATTTCTTATCCCGCTTCGATGCGTTGGATAATGCGATAAAACAAATAGTTAGAACGGCTCTGTTTTTACCGGAACCGCTTTACGACCGCCGCTCTGCATTGCGCCGGGTTTCGGCATCCACGATGTCGCGGAACTGGCGCAGCAGCGGGTGGCGGGCGGTCTGCCTGACGCCATAGCCAAGATTGAAAGCATAGTCGAAATCCGGCGGATTGAGCCCGATATTGTGCTGCAGCATGGTTTCAAGCTTGTCGAAGCCCTTGGCGAATATCGCTTCCGGTGAGTTGCCTTCGTTATAGTCCGCCCAAAGCTCCATGATTTCGTTGCGCAGATCATCCGGCAGCGGCGCACACAGGGTCAGGAGATCGGCTCTTTCGCGCGCGGCGCGTCCGTCATCGGCAGATTGATGGATAGCAGGTACGTCGCCGGAAATCGCCTCGCCCAGATCGTGGACGATACACATCTTGATGAGTTTCAGCCGGTCGCAATCGCCGAGTTCCCGGTCGAACAGCGATACCAGCAGGCACAGCCGCCAGCTATGTTCGGCCGTACTTTCCGGTCGGCCCTGGGAGGTGTGACCGGAACGTAATGTGCTTTTCAGCCGTTCTGCATTCTGGATAAATCGGATGATGCCATTCAGCCGGTCTGGATCGATGGCGTATTCCGTTTCGGCGCTCATACTTGGCCTCCTGATTTATCTACATGAATCAACACATATAATTGCAATTTTAACGGTTTATTTGCCATAATGAATATTAATCTGGATCAATAGCCACGGTGCAAGCGGGACGGAACGATGGTGGAAAGGGACAGAAAGGCGAGACGTGCGGCTGCCCGCCCGCTGCTGGCCTATGCGCCGGAATTTCTTGAGCCGGTTCCCTCGTCCCGCGTTTTCCAGAACGATGAAGAGCGCGAACACCAAAGGCGCCGCGAGGAACTGCTTCGCCGCAAGCAGGAATTGTTGGATGCCGGGCATGATGGCTCGATTGATCGGAAGGCCGATATGCAAGGCCGCATGTATGCCGTGCGTGAGGCATTGCAGGCCAATCTCGACGGTGCGGCGGCGAGCGCGCAATCTGCGCCGGAAGCTTCCGCGAAGCCTGAAAACGAGCCGGTGAAATTACCGCGCCGCAGGCGGCGCTGGGGGCTTCTGGCAGGCTTTACGCTCTTGGGCGGAATTATCGCAACGACATATGCCTTTCTCGTGCCGCCTCAATATGCAGCGACGGCTTCCATGCAGGTTTTCCCGCCGGAACGGCGCAGTGAAATTGCCTCCAATGCCGTTCTGGAACGTGCCGCGCAGATGGCGCGCATAACGCGCGCGGAGGATCTGGGCCGACCTTCCTTTCAGGAGGAATTGCGCGCTCGCCTGAACAGGTTACTGCCCGAGGATTTGCAAACGCCAGCGTCAAAACCGTCTGGTGTCGATTTACTGCGCCAGCGTCTTGATTTCACACAGGCGCTCGACAGCGGCACGGTGAATGTCGAGGCCACGGCAGACAGGCCGGAAACGGCGGCGCTTCTGGCCAATGCGGTTGCGCAGGCGTTTCGCGATCATCTGCAAGGCGGCTCTCCATTGAGCGCGGCTGAAGGCGATCTTCCGGCGCGCCTGCAAAGTCTGGAGGCGGATGCCGAAGCGGCGCGACAGGCGGCAACTGCCTTTCGTGTCAGCCGCGATTTTGGCAACGACGACAACAAGGCAGCGCTTCAACGCGAGTTCGCCTACAGCAAGGCCGAGACGGAGCGGATCGCCGCGGAGGCCAACAGCCTGAATGGAGCCAACGCCGGAAGTCTTGTCCGCGAAGGCGTGCCGGAAAGCATGCGTTCCGGGCCACTCGGCGCGCTGGTGGAGCGCTATCGCGCCGCAGGGCAGGGGGCTGAAACAAAGCAGATTGAGGCGGAGATCGATAAGGAGATTTCCAGCCAGCGCAGCCGCTTGCAGGCCGATCTTAAGAATGCAGTCGAACGCGAACAGAAAGCCGCCGCCGCCATTGCTGGTTTCGGCTCGGCGCCCGCGACGGATGAAGACAAGGCCCGCCTGCAAATGCTTGAGCGCGATGCCGCGACAAAGCAGGCGCTGTTTGAAGATTTGCAGATGCGCGCGGCGCGGGGTGAACCTGCCTCGACCGGCTCGGCGGCGACAGTGCGGATTGTTGCGCCTGCCATTGCTGAACCGAACCCGCGCAGTCTCCCGCCGCAATGGATCATCGCTGTTGGATTTGGGGGCGGCTTCCTGCTTGGCCTCCTTTCCATGGCGCTGGCCGGTCGCGAGCCCCGGTCGTCGTCAAAGACGGAAGCCGAGCCGGAAGACGTTCTTGAAACCTATGGCGAGACCCGTCTTGCCGCCGTGATCCGCGAAGCCAATGCGCGCTGGGAAGCCGAGAATGAAGGCGCCAGCCGACCGCGGGAAAATTCGGCCATCGGTCGTGCCATTGATGAGGTGCGTTCGTCCCGCGCCTCGCGGCTCTAACATCTGAAATTTCATAAAATCCTGCTATAAAATCCTGCATTGTCGCGCATTCGCCGATTGTCATCGGGCGTCATGACGCTTATGGGCATGTGTGCGGAAAATATGTCGTGTATCTCCCTGACGATCACGAAAGAACGGAGCGCTCGCTATGGCCCAATTGATTGATGGCAAGAAGCTCGCCGAGGATGTGGTTTCCACGGTGAAGACCGAAACCGAAAAGCTCGTGGCCGCAACCGGCATCGTGCCCGGCATTGCAGTGGTGATTGTCGGCGAAGACCCGGCAAGCCAGGTCTATGTCGCTTCCAAGAGCCGCAAGGCCAAGGAATGCGGCTTTCACTCCGTTCAGCATGATCTGCCGGAAACGGCGTCGGAGCGGGAACTTCTCGACCTGATCGAGGGCCTGAACAACGATCCCGCCATCCACGGCATTCTGGTGCAGTTGCCGCTGCCCAAGCACATTGATGCAGGCCGGGTGATCCAGACCATTTCTCCCGACAAGGATGTCGACGGCTTCCATTTCATCAATGTCGGAAAGCTTGGCACCGGCGAGGTCGAAACGGCTTTCGTTCCCTGCACGCCAGCAGGCGCGATGATCATGATCGAGCGCGTTCATGGCCGCGATCTTTCCGGGCTGAATGCCGTGGTGATCGGGCGTTCCAACATTGTCGGGAAGCCGATGTTCAATCTTCTGCTCGCCGCCAATGCAACAGTGACAGTTGCACACAGCCGCACGAAGGACCTGCCCGCAATTGCCCGCACGGCTGACATTCTGGTGGCAGCGGTCGGGCGTCCGCAAATGGTCAAGGGTGATTGGGTCAAGCCGGGCGCAACGGTAATCGATGTCGGCATCAATCGCATTCCGGCGCCGGAACGGGGCGAAGGCAAGACACGGCTGGTTGGCGATGTCGATTTCGCGGAAGCCGAAAAGGTCGCCGGAGCGATCACGCCGGTCCCAGGCGGCGTCGGTCCGATGACCATTGCCATGCTCATGGCAAACACGCTCACCTCGGCTTGCCGCACTGCTGGCGTGAAAAAGCCAGTTTTTTGACACAATTGAGCTGCGCTTTTTGCGCAGTTTCATTCCGTTTTTGATGGTTTGAAGGGCAAAACAGTGTGAATCACTGTTTTGCCTTAATTTTATTCGGGCGTTTTCAGAACACCGAAGCGCCTTCGTCGGCCCGTCCGGCGATCTGGCGGAAGGCGCGGAACAATTCGCGTCCCATGCCATGTTCATTGCCGGAAAGATCGGGGCGATCCTCGCCGCGATCGTTCAGCAGGGCGATATTGGCCAAAACCTCCAGCGTACCATTGACGGCATCGAGGCGGATAACATCGCCATCGCGGATTTTCCCGATGACACCGCCATCGAGCGCTTCCGGCGTGACATGGATGGCGGAAGGCACCTTGCCAGATGCCCCCGACAGACGGCCGTCAGTGACAAGGGCAACGCGCTGGCCGCGATCCTGCAAGATGCCGAGGACGGTCATCAGCTTGTGCAGTTCCGGCATGCCATTGGCTTTCGGACCCTGATAGCGGACCACGGCGATGAAATCGCCGGTCAGCTCGCCAGCCTTGAACGCGGCCTGCATTTCCGCCTGATCGTTGAACACCTTGGCGGGTGCTTCAATGACCTGACGCTCCGGCTTCACAGCGGAAACCTTGATGATCGCATTGCCGATATTGCCGGTCAGAACCTTGATGCCGCCGGTCGGCTGGAACGGCGCATGAATCTTGGCCAGAACCTTGTCGTCGCCGCTTTTTTCCGGAACCGGCTCGCGCACGACATTGCCGTCGGCGCCGAGCTTCGGTTCAATGGCATAAGGCCGCAGGCCTTCGCCCCATACAGTGCGCACATCCTCATGCAAAATGCCGCCATCGAGAAGCTCGCGGATCAGGAAACCCATGCCGCCAGCAGCATGAAAATGGTTCACATCGGCAAGGCCGTTTGGATAGACACGCGCCAGAAGCGGCACCACATCCGAAATCTCCGAAATATCATGCCATGTCAGCTTGATACCGGCGGCAGCCGCCATGGCGATCAGATGGATGGTATGGTTGGTCGAGCCGCCGGTCGCATTGAGGCCGATGACGCCATTGACGAAGGAACGCTCGTCCAGCATTTCGCCGACCGGCGTATATTCATTGCCGCAGGCGGTGATGGCCAGCGCGCGCTTGGCGGCCTCGCGGGTCAGGGCATCGCGCAGCGGCGTGCCCGGATTGATGAAGGATGCGCCCGGCAGATGCAGGCCCATGATTTCCATCAGCATCTGGTTGGAATTGGCCGTGCCGTAGAAAGTGCAGGTGCCGGGACCGTGATAGGATTTCGATTCTGACTCCAGCAGTTCGGCGCGCCCGACCTTGCCTTCCGCATACAGCTGGCGGGTCTTGGCTTTCTCGTCGTTCGGCAGACCGCTGGTCATCGGACCGGCAGGCACGAAGACGGCGGGCAGGTGGCCGAAGGTCAAGGCACCGATGATGAGGCCCGGCACGATCTTGTCGCAGACGCCGAGATAGACGGCGGCATCGAACATATCGTGCGACAGGCCGACAGCGGTCGCCATCGCGATGACTTCGCGGGAGAACAGCGACAGTTCCATGCCGGCAAAACCTTGCGTCACGCCATCGCACATGGCGGGCACGCCGCCTGCAACCTGCGCCACGCCGCCCGCTTCGCGCGCCGCCTGCTTGATGAGCTGCGGAAAGGTTTCGAATGGCTGATGCGCCGACAGCATGTCATTATAGGCGGTGATGATGCCGAGATTTGGAATCTCGTCGCCGATCAGCGCTGCCTTGTCATGCGGTCCGCAGGCGGCAAAGCCATGGGCGAGATTGGCGCAGGCCAGAACCGTGCGGTTCGGCTTTTTCAAAGCAGCTTCACGCACACGGCCAAGATAGGCCTCTCTGGTCGGCTTGGAGCGTTCGCGAATGCGCGCGGTGATTTCCTGTATGCGTTTATGTGCGGACTGCATGGGCATGGGTATCACCTGTGCCAATCTGGCCTGTTGGAAATGCTCTATCTCTTTGTTTTCACGCGCATCTTGTCCGAAATCGTTTCACGTTTTTCGGGATACGCTTCAGCTTGTCCAGTAGAGCTGGACGGGGGTGCGGGCATGATGGAAGACAGCTCGTACCGGCATTTCATTCTCGTCGTCGCCGGAAAGCGCCTTTTCCAGCGTTGCCTGCTTGGCAGCGCCTTCGATGTGCAGCACCAGCATGTCGGCTTCCGCGATGAGCGGCAGGGTCAGCGTCAGGCGCTTTTCACCGGCGCTCTCGGCATGGATCGGCAGCACGAGCGCGCGCGTTGCCGGATCGATCGCCTGATCGAGCCGGTCGGCATCGGGAAAGAAGGATGCGGTATGACCGTCATTGCCCATGCCCAGCACCACCACATCAAAAGGCTGGCGCAGCGCATCGATGCGGCTGGCGGCGGCAAGCGCCGCCGTTTCAACCGTCGCCGCCGGATTGTAGAGGCCGACAAACCGGGCCACACCTGCATGGTCGCGCAAAAGATGCTCGCGCACCAGCTTTTCGTTGGAGCGCTCGTTTTCAGCGGGCACGAAACGCTCGTCCACGAGGGTGATCGTGACGAGGTTCCAGTCGATCATCTTGCGGGAAAGCACCTCGAACAGCTTGAGCGGCGTGGTGCCGCCGGAGACGGCGAGCGTTGCCTGTCCCCGTTCAGCGATGGCGGCATTCAGCTTGTTCGCAATGGCTTCGGAGAGCGCTTGCGCCAGTTCTGTTCCGCTGGTGAAATCGTGCCGTTCGATGCTCATTCCATTCCCTTCCAAGACAGAAATCAGAGGCTCTCGTGCCATGTGCGCCCGTCACGCTCGATAAGCGCGATGGAGGACGAGGGACCCCACGTTCCTGCTGTGTAGCCCTGAACGGGCTGGCTGTTCAAATCCCATCCCTGAAGGATCGGATCGACCCAGCGCCATGCGGCTTCCACTTCGTCGCGGCGCATGAACAGGGTCTGGTTGCCGCGAACGACATCCATGATGAGGCGTTCATAGGCATCCGGATTGCGCTCGCTGAAGGATTCGGCAAAGCTCATGTCCAGCGGCACGTGGCGCAGGCGCATGCCGCCCGGACCCGGATCCTTGATCATCAGCCACTGCTTCACGCCTTCATCCGGCTGGAGGCGGATGACAAGCTGATTGGCTATCACCTTGCCAGCGCTTTCACCGAAGATGGAATGCGGGATCGGCTTGAAGGTGACGACGATTTCCGAAACGCGCGTGGCAAGCCGCTTGCCGGTGCGCAGATAGAACGGCACGCCAGCCCAGCGCCAGTTGGCGATTTCGGCCTTCAGCGCCACGAAGGTTTCGGTATTGCTGGTGTCGCTCTCCAGATCTTCCAGATAGCCGCGCACCGGACCGCCTGCCGAAGCTCCGGCGCGATACTGGCCGCGCACCGTCACGTCCTCGACATTGAGATTGGTGATCGGCTTCAAGGAGCGCAAAACCTTGACCTTTTCGTCATGGACGGCGTCGGCTTCAATCGATGCAGGCGGCTCCATCGCAACGAGGCAGAGAAGCTGGAGAATATGGTTCTGCACCATATCGCGCAGCGCGCCCGCCTTGTCGTAATAGCCTGCGCGCCCTTCCAGGCCGACGGCTTCGGCGACGGTGATCTGCACATGGTCGATATGGGCGGAGTTCCACAGCGGCTCATAAAGCGCATTGGCAAAGCGCAGCGCCATCAGGTTCTGCACGGTTTCCTTGCCCAGATAATGGTCGATGCGGAAAATCTGGTCCTCGCGGAAAACGCTGCCCAGCGTATCGTTGAGCGCCATGGCGGATTCCAGATCGCGGCCAATCGGCTTTTCCACGATGATGCGCGTGTCGCGGGTGATGAGGCCATGTGCCTTCAGGCGCGTGGCGATGTCGCCGAAAAGCGTAGGGCTGACGGCGAGATAGAAGGCGCGAATCTTTTCCGGCTTCTTGCCGATCAGGGTCTTGAGCGTATCCCAGCCTTCTTCGGATTTGGCATCGACAGCCACATAGCTGAGGCGGGCGAGAAAGCTGTCGACTTCCTTCTCGTCGACTTCCTCGGCCTTCACATGCTCATGGATGGCATTGCGTGCGAACTGGCGGTATTCGTCATCCGTCATGGCGCTGCGCGATGCGCCGATGATACGTGTCGGGTCGGTGAGCTGGCCTGCACGCTGACGCTGATACAGCGCCGGGATGAGCTTGCGCTCGGCAAGATCGCCGGAACCGCCGAACACGATGCAGTCGAAGGGCTCTACCGGAATTGTCTGGCTGGTCATCTATCGCTCTCTCTTCTTGCGCAAATCAGTCTGCCTGTGAGCAGCATGCGATTTTCACGCTGCCCTTGTCTATTATCTAATCGATTTAAATTCAACAGTCGCAATGCCGCATTCCCGCGAAATTGAACGCGCCCTGCGATAATTGACGGATTAACGGCTTGTGCACACATGACATGTTCATCTTAAGGCCATATTGGAACAAACAATCTGGATTCAAGTGATTTGGCCAGGTTGGACGGTATCTTGGTTATGCCAAAGGAGAATGACATGAAAAGGCTGCAAGACAAGGTCGCGATCATCACCGGCGCCGGTTCCGGCTTCGGTTCAGGCATGGCGCGCCGGTTTGCGGCCGAAGGCGCCAAGGTCGTTCTCGCAGATGTGAATGTGAAGCGCGTCGAGGACGAGCTGGCCGATATCGGCAGGAGCGGCCTTTCCGTTCAGGCCGATGTATCGCGCAAGGACGACATGGAGCGCGTGGCGCGCACGGCCTTCGAGGCGTTCGGCCGCATCGACATCATGGTCAACAATGCCGGTTTCACGCATCGCAACATGCCGTTGACGGAAGTGACGGAGGACAGTTTCGATCTGATCGCCGCCGTGAATATGAAGGCGCTTTATTATTCCAGCCAGATCGTTGTGCCGATCATGGAGCATCAGGGTGGCGGCGTCATCATCAATACGGCTTCGGCAACCGCACTGCGTCCGCGCAAGGGGCTTGTCTGGTACAGCGCCTCCAAGGGATGGATCATCAGCGCGACCAAGGCGATGGCGCTGGAACTGGCGGAGAAGAACATCCGCGTCAACTGCATTTGCCCCGCCGAAAGCGACGGAGAGGCATTGAAGCTGTTTCTGGAAGAGGATACGCCGGAAGCCCGCGCAGCGCTGAAACGCACCATTCCGCTCGACCGTTTTTCAACGCCCGACGATGTGGCGGAAGCCGCGCTCTGGCTGGCCTCCGACGCCGCCTCCATGGTGACGGGGACGGCGCTTAATGTCGATGGCGGTTACTCTATCTAGGGTCAGGACCTGTTAATTTGGTGAAAATGGTGTGAGGCCATCCGTTTGGATACGAGGAGAAAAGGCGAAGGAAATGTGGTTCATTTTCGAGACTTTTCGACAAAGTAGCCGGGCGGATGGACCACATCCTCTGGACACCGAAATGACTGGCGATCTGCTGCGTCGAACCGCTCGGCCGGGGGAACCACCCCGTCCTTCGCGGCTCTCCTGGCAGCTCTTGTCATTTCAGGTGCCATTTCCATCAAATTAACAGGTCCTGACCCTAGCCATCGGCTTCGGCCAGGAAGTCATCAAATATGGCTTCCAGCCGCCTGTGCCTCTCAGTGGCCATGCGCCTTCCGGTTTCCGTCCTGAAACCGGAGGCGAGGCCGAACAGCTTGGTGCGGAAATGGTCGAGCGCGAAGCGCTTGTCGTCCAGCGGACGGTTTTCGGCATGGGGGTCGCGCCAGTCGTAAAGCGCGCTGCCCATGCGGCCCGCAATGTAGAAACAGCGTGCCGCGCCAATGACGCCGATGGCATCCAGCCGGTCGGCGTCCTGCAATATCTTCGCTTCCACCGTGACGGGCTCGATATTGGCCGAAAAACTGTGCGCCTCAATGGCGTGGGCGGCAAGGCCGACGCGGACTTCATCCCAGCCAAGGTTCTGCAGCAAGGTTGTTGCCTTTTCCGCCGCCAGTCGCGAAGCGCGATTTCTGTCAGGCGAGTTTTTCTCCACGCTCACGCAATCGTGCAACAGGGCGGCGGCGCACAGCACTTCGGCATCGCCGCCTTCCTGACGCTGGATTGCGGCTGCGTTTTTCCAAACGCGGGCAAGGTGGGAAAGGTCATGCGATCCATCCTCGCCGTGTTCAAGCGCATGGGGCAAAAGCCTTTCCGCAAGCATTTCGAAAGGCGCGAAAATATGGGCTGTCATGCTGGTTCCGCCATTGTGTCGGGGGATTCGGACGATGACGGAAACTACGGGTTCTTGCGCAGGACGGTCCAGTTATAAATTGCGCCGAGCGCCATGATCAGGCATGTGCCGAGGAACACGGAACGCATGCCGAAGTGGCCGCCGACGAAGCCGCCTGCAACTGGCCCGGCAACCTGTCCGATATATTGGGCCGAGACGGAAAGCCCAAGCACGCCGCCCGCCACACGGTCGGGAACGTTGTGCCTTATGACGCTGCTGATGCAGGGCAGAAGCCCGCCCAGCGCCAGCCCCATCAGAAAGCGCAGGCCGATCAGTTGCCAGGCTTCCGTCACGAAAGCCTGCGGGATCAAAAGCAGCGCGGAAACCGAAAGCGCCCCGATGATGACGCGCGTATGGCCGATGCGGTCGGCAAGGCGGCCCAATCGCGAGGATGACAGGATGCTGCCGAGCGCTGCCGCAGCCATCACCACGCCGGAAATCAGCGTCACTTTCGTCTGGTCGTCCATCAACTGGATTACGTAAACGGTGATGATCGGCTCTATCGACATATTGGCGAAAAGCAGCAGCATGCCCGTCACCAGCATGGCGATGACCGGTTTCCGGTTGGGAATTGCGCTCCAGATGGATTCCGCCTTCTGTTCCTGCGTCGGCTTTGGCGGCTTGCGCTCTTCGCGAATGAGGAAAGTCGTGGCCAGAAAGGTGAGAAAGATCACCCCGCCTGCCAGCCAGAAGGTCGCGCGGATGCCTATCAGCGGCGGCAAGGCGCCGCCGAGCAGCGGGCCTGCCAGATTGCCCGCCATGATACCCGCCGAAAGCGCGCCCAGCGCCCAGCCGGTCTTGTCCTTCGGCGTCTGCGTGGCGACGAGGATCATCGATCCGGACGAGTAGCCGCCCGCAATGCCGACAAACAGGCGCAGCGCCACCAACTGCCACACGCTCGTTACCATGCCGATCAGCGACATGGCGATGGCCATGCCGAGGCTGGCGCGGATCAGCATGAGCTTGCGCCCGTAACGATCACCGAGCTTGCCCCACAGCGGCGCGACGAAGGCTGCTGCCAGAAAGGTCGCGCCATAGGCGATGCCCGACCACTGCACGATGGCCGCGTGATCGGCGACGCCAAGCTGCTCCACATAAAGCGGCAGGAAAGGCAGAAGCAGCGACATGGCAATGAGCGTCGTGAACGATCCGATGAGGCAGATCAAAAGGTTCTGCTTCCAGTAGCGTTCGTGGCTTTCCTGGACCGTTTCATTGCTTTGCTGGGTCGTTTCATTTCCGGCGGCGGCTTGGGCGGTGCTCATGTCATGTCTCGCGGTTGCAATGTATGCCGTTTTGGGATACCAAATTGGTATGCATGAGTGCGCCTGTTGACGCCGCTTGTCAATCGGGGTGCAGATTTAAAACGGAGAATGGTCGCCAATGTCACAGATGAGGCAGGTTGAAACGCAGCTTCGCGACATGATCCTCGGGCTGGAACTGGGGCCGGGCGAGCGTTTGACCGAGCG
The DNA here is from genome assembly GCF_055816855.1 of Ochrobactrum sp. PL_is483. NCBI lineage: Bacteria > Pseudomonadati > Pseudomonadota > Alphaproteobacteria > Hyphomicrobiales > Brucellaceae > Ochrobactrum > Ochrobactrum sp. PL_is483. The sequence continues at coordinate 768,985 of NZ_JBVPGS010000040.1, read as the reverse complement.
CTGGATCGAGGCGCAGTTTGACGCCTCGCGCACGCCGATCCGGGCGGCGCTCCTGCGGCTTGAGGCGGAAGGGCTGATCTGCCGCGAAGGGCGCGGCTGGACGGTTTCGCCCATCAATCTTGGTGAAATCGAGCAGATCGGCGTCTACCGCGAGGCGCTGGAAATCGCCGCTTTGAAGCTCACCTGCGCGTTGGAAGATCGCAGCCACGTGGAGCCTATTGCAGCCATGCTGGACAGTTGCGATGCCGACACTTCACGCGAGGAATGGCACCGTATCGGCATGGATTTTCATATCGAACTGGCGCGGCTTTCCGGCAATGAGTTTCTCAGCCGTGGCGTGCGCGACGCCATGCAGCGCCTCTCACGGGCGCGCTGGCTGGAGGTGCGCGACGAGGCGGCGCTTGCCCGCGCATGGGCGGAACACCGCGCCATTCTCGAGGCGGTGCGCGAAGGGGACGCCGACAAGGCGACGCGTCTGATGAGCGCTCATCTGGACGGTAGCCGCAGCCGCCTCGTCAGCAATCTGCACGAGGACCGGCGCGGCCTCAAGGCGCGGGGCTTTGCCGTCATCAGCGGCTGACGCAGTCACCGCCATTCGGGCAGCTTATGGCCGTCCCGCGAATAATATTGCGTGCGCCCATCGCCTATACCGATATCGCGCAGGAGATATTCCGGCGAATGCTCGGTGATGACGATATGGGTGCGCTTGCGTGAAAACAGGCGGGAGAACAGCGCGCTCCAGCCGCTGTCAGCCTCATGGCAGATAGTGGGTGCCGGGGCGGTGGCAGAATTGAGGTTCTTCATGGTCTTACCTGTCGGATGAAGCGGCTGTGGGAGGCAGCGGCCCGTTAATCTGTGCCCGTAGATATGCGCCCGAAAGCCTTTGTTTTCCAATTGAACATCAATTAGTGTGCATAAGGAGGACTTATGTATCATGACCGCAGCGCTTCCCCCTTTATCGGCCATTCGCGTTTTTGAATCCGCCGCCCGCCATGCAAGTTTCACCCGCGCCGCGGCGGAACTGGGCATGACGCAGGCCGCAGTCAGCTATCAGATCAAGATATTGGAGGAGCGCGTCGGCGCGCCGCTTTTCCTGCGCAAGCCGCGACAGGTGGAACTGACCGAACTTGGCAAGCAGCTTGCGCCCGCGATTACGGAAGCATTCGAGACGATGCGCAATGCCTTCGCCAGCCTGCGTGAAGACGCGGAGGGCACGTTGTCGATCAGCGTTCTGGGCACATTTGCCGCGAACTGGCTGGCGCACCGGCTTGGCTCTTTCCAGATGCGGCATCCGTCGCTTGCGGTCCGGCTCGATACGTCCGACAGTGTGATCGATTTCGCGACGACCAATGTCGACATCGCGATCAGGAGCGGTTTCGGCAAATGGCCTGGTCTGGAAGCGCATCAGCTCATCAAGGCGAGTTTCACGCCCATGCTGAGCCCGGCTCTGGCTGCGACCATTGGCGGGGTAAAGGAGCCTGCCGACCTGTTGCGGCTCAAGATAATCGATGCGAGCGACCCGTGGTGGAAGATCTGGTTCAAGGCGGCGGGGATTGAAAACCCGCAATTGCAGGGCAACCTGCAGAACCGCCTGGGCGCCCAGCATATTGAAGGGCGGGCAACGGTTGCGGGGCAGGGCGTCGGCATCCTCACGCCCGCTTTCCATCAAATAGAAATCGCCACCGGGCAGCTCATCCAGCCCTTTGACATTCTTTGCGACGATGGCCGCGCCTATTGGCTGGTCTATCCCCGGTCCCGCCGCAACACGCCAAAGATTCGCGCATTCAGGGAATGGATATTGAGCGAACTCGACTGCGAATAGCGCTGAAGTAGCGCATTCGATTTTTCGGCACACTCAAAATTTTTTCCACCGCATGTCACATTGGGCAATTCTGTCTCGTCATGTCTGTCGAACCTCTTGAACCGAAAGGAACGATACGATGACCCCTCTGCTCAACCCGCTCAATGCCGCGCCTGCCACGATGAAATCCTGGCTGAACGCCTCGATGACCATTGCATCCAGCCTTGAGGCGAGCCTGATCGAGCTTGTCAAAATCCGCTCATCGCAAATCAATGCCTGCGCCAATTGCATCAATATGCATACGGTGGAAGCGCGTTCCCTCGGCGAGACCGAGCAGCGCATCTATCTGCTGTCGGCCTGGCGCGAAGCGCCGTGCTATTCTGAGCGTGAACGTGCGGCTCTGGGATGGGTGGATGCGCTGACCCGCCTGTCGCACGGTCACGATCTGGAAGAAGCGCGCGCCGCCATGCGGGCACAGTTTACCGAGGAGGAGCAGGTGAACCTTACATTGATGATCAACATCATCAATGGATGGAACCGCATTGCGGTCGGCCTCGACCTCTGGTTCGACCCGGAAACCAAGCAGCCCGTAGCAAAGGCAGCTGCATGATGGCCGACATATCTCCGCAAGGCGATGCAGCCGAAAGCTTCGATCCGCTGCGCCCGAAACTGATCCGCGTTGCCTATCGCATGCTGGGTTCGGTCGCCGACGCGGAGGATATGGTGCAGGAAGCGTTCATCCGATGGATGAACGCCGACCGCAGCGCGGTGCGCGAGCCGGAAGCCTTTTTGCGCCGCGTCGTTACCCGCCTGTGCCTCGATTTTCTGAAATCCGGGCGCAACCAGCGCGAAACCTATTTCGGGCCATGGATTCCCGACCCGATCGTCGAAGAGGAAGCGGATGACGACGTCACCCTGCCGCTCATGCTGGCGCTGGAGCGCCTGTCGCCGCTGGAACGCGCCGCATTCCTGCTGCACGATGTCTTCGGGCTGGATTTCGACGAGATAGCAAGGACTATCCAGCGGGATGCGGTCGCCTGCCGCCAGCTTGCGGCACGCGCGCGAAAACATGTGCGCGAGGAGCGTCCGCGCTTTCAGGTCGACAGGCAACGCGGGCTTGAGCTGGCGCAGGCTTTTTTCACGGCGTCGCGCAGCGGCGACATGAAGCTGCTCGGCACCATGCTCGCCGCAGATGTGCACATGCATGCCGATGGCGGCGGCAAGCGCCCGGCCTTCCCGAAGCCTGCTTTCGGCTTCAGCGAGGTGATGGAAATCCACGAGAAACTGGCGGGCTATTTCCGTGGCAACCAGTCGACGCTGCTGCGCATCGTTTTCATCAATGGCTTGCCCGGCTTCATCACGCGCGAAGCCGATGGAGAAATTCAGACGACGGCTCTCGATATGAAAGATGGCAAGATTGCCGGGATTTATGTCGTCCGCAATCCCGACAAGCTGAAGCATCTGCACTGAGCATAATCTGACCCGAGTGAAGCGGGAAACGATCAGGCTCAGCTTGAACAAAGACAGGTTGGAGTGCCGATCCGATGAATTGGATCGGCACTCCAGATTGCGGTGTCGCGCGCAATCTTAAAGGCAAGCCGGAGCGTTTCAATCCTCAGCTTACCTTCTTGAGTGTGCTTGTATCCTTGTGATCGAAAGGCTTTCCATACACCTGCAAGTTGGTTGTTTGGCTGTATTTAAGTTTGTCTTTGGAGAAATCCATGTCTATGGAGAATTTCAAGGTATTGTCGTTCTCCAACATATAGTCAGATTCGGCAATTCCCTGATTTTTTGTTTCAAGTTTCATCACATCGCCAGCTTTTCCTTCAGCAACGATGCAAACGCCTCTTGGGATGCAAAAAGAATTGTATACAACATCATTCTTTTTGTCATAGATCATGTATCCCCTTTGATCATGAAACTTGGCGTTATCTCTTTTGCGAAATACTTCCTGTTTGTAATAAATGGCGGTCAGAGCCTGATCGCTTGCATTTTTCGCGTCGGCAGCGGGCTCAAATGTATAAACTTCGTAATATGGCTCCACCGCAAGGCCGCCTTTGCCTACGGCAGATTGTGCCTGGCCGGGGGCTACGTCAGTGCCGCCAGTTTCTTCCGTTTTCCACGTGCCGATGAGTTTTGCCAATGGGCCAAAATCCAGGCCGTTTACTATTGTGCTGTTTGTTTGGGAGGCGGGCGTATCTTTAGCGTATGATGGAAGAGTCAATGCTGAAAAAGATAGAGCTAACAAAGCAACTTTGAATCTAAGCATAGTTTCCTCAAATATGCGCCGATTTAAATAATTTCCGTAACTATATAAATATCGGGTCTGCTATGTACGGCGCAGTTCAGCTTAGATTTATTCTAAAAAAATAGTCAATTGAACAGAAATTGACTATTTCGTGAACATAGGAGCGCCGATCTGATTGAACAGATCGGCGCTCCAACGTCTGGTTTTCACACCCATTTCAAAAGACGCACGGCGCCTTCGGCTCAGCCGATCAGGTAGCGGCAAGCCCCGGCCGCGCCGATGCCGATCAGCACGGTCGGCAGCATGGAAAAGCGCGTTGCAGCGAAGATCGTGATTGCAAGCGCGATGAGGTCGGCTGGCTTGTCGGACACGAAATCGGGCGCGATGACCGAGATCAGGACACAACCCGGTGCTGCTTCCATCACCGCCGTCGCGCGTTTGCTCAGCGTGCGGTTGCGCAGCAGCACATAGCCGCCGATGCGGGTGAGATAGGTGACGCTTGCCATCAGAACGATGGTGAGAACGGCTAACGGATCAATCATTCTTCACCTGCCAGCAGATAGGCTGCAACGAGGCCGGACAAGGCACCGGCGGCGACATACCAGGCGCCGGGAACAGTGAGATAGGTGAGCGCCGCCACCACAAGGCTGACCAGCCACGGGCGCGCTGCCGCAAAACCTTTCCACATGCCCGCCAGCAGTACCAGAAACACAGCCGGAAACGCCATGTCGAAACCGTAAGGCCGCAGGTCTCCCATCATCGGGCCGAAGGCCGCGCCAAGCGTGGTGAAGACCACCCATGCGAGGTAGAACGGTATGGCCACCCCGGCATAGAAGGTGAGGCTCATCGCCGGATTGACGCCTTTCGACTGGCGGCGTTTCGCATCGGCAAGACCGAGCGCCCAGCTTTCATCGCACATCAGAAAAAGGCTCGCGAAAGCCTTGCGCTTGGGCAGGTGGCGGATGAACGGTGCCAGAGCCGCGCCCATCAGCAGATGGCGGCTGTTGACGAGAAAGGTGATCGCGACGATCAGCAGGACATGCGGCGGCGAGGTCCAGAGCTGGATGGCCGCGAATTCCGATCCGCCTGCGAAGTTCAGCCCGGTCATCAGCGGCACTTCCACGATGCTGAGGCCTTTTTGAGCTGCCTGCGCGCCCAGCACCAGCGCATAGGGAATGATGCCAAGCAGAACCGGCAGGCCGGCTGCGGCCCCGCGGCGGAATTCCGATCCGCGCCCGGATCTGCTTTTTTGAGGCACATAGGCCTGTGAAATATCCATAAAATTCCTGTTGGCTGGCCCTTAACGGGCTGCCCCTTTCCAGAGCATTTCCAGCAAAAGTGCGAAGCGGTTTTGCGTTGGATAATGCGATAAAAACAAAAGGTTAGAGCCGTTCCGGCGACTCCGTTTTAACCGGAACCGCTCCAAGTCTCTTGAGAGTTGCGCAACTATAATCAATTCCGTCAGCAATTTGGTTGCGAATTATGCCCTCATGCATCAATATTTGGCAGAGAATGCCAACAAGATTGGCATAAATGGAATCGAGCGCTAATGAAGCTGGATGAGATCGACAAACGGATTCTGCGCGTACTGCAACGCGACGGCCGCATCGCCAATAACGATCTCGCACGCGAGGTCGGCCTTTCGCCTTCGCCATGCCTGCGGCGGGTGAAGCTGCTGGAGGAGGCGGGCGTGATCGACCGTTATGTCGCGGTGCTGAACCCGGCCAAGGTCGGCAAGGGGCTGACCTTCTTCACCCGCATCCGGCTGGACCAGCAGGACGAGGAAACGCTTCAGACCTTCGCCAAGGAAATATTGAAGCTGCCGCAGGTGCTTGAATGCTATTTCATGCTCGGCGACTACGATGCGATGATCCGGGTGGTTGCGGCGGATATCGAGGATTACCGCCGCTTCCAGTCGGAATATCTGAGCCGCATAAAGGGTGTTCAGAACCTGAAGACCGACGTGCCGAGCCAGACGGTCAAGCAGACTTCCGAAATGCCTCTGTAACCTCCTCTGCGGCCGGGTTTTTCGTAATGACCAGATCGAGCTGCGCCAGTTCTTCATTGACCTGATCTGCCAGCGCGAAGAAGCGTCTTCGCATCTTCGAAGCATAGGGATTGGCGTGCTCGATGGCCTGAAACACTTCTGGCGCATCGTGGCGGACCATGTCGACCGCCTGCATCAGAAGATCGAAGCTTTTTGTCGTCATGCGGGTGGGGAGCGGCTCCATCTGCACCAGAACCCTGGCGATGAGATGCGTCAGGCCCTGAGCCATCGCCGCCTCGCGGTCATGGTCTTCCGGCGTTGTCACGATGACATTGAGGGAAAGGTGCTTCTTCAGGAAGGCTGCAACCCGATGGAATCGCGTGCCGCGCACTGGGCAGACGGCGATTTTGAGCCCGGCAATGCCGTCGCGCACACTTTGCGGGCCGAAAAGCGGGTGGGTGGCGACAATATCGACATGCGCGGGCAGGCCGCGCCGCATGATATCGGCAGGCCCGACCTTCACCGAACCGACATCGAGAACAAGCGCGCCGGGGCGCACATGCGGCGCAATCGCCTCCACCACCCGCTCAAGCATTGCGACCGGCGTTGCCAGAATAACGATATCGCACCGGGCGGCCTGTTCCAGAGAGGCCGGAGCAACGCCGTGTATCAGCGCCGTCTGTTCAAGGTTCGCGGCAGGATCATAGGCATAGAACTGGAAATACGGGTTCAGATAGCGGGCGATAAGCTGCCCGAACGCACCAAAGCCGATAATACCAATTTTCGTATGCTGATTGTTGTCGCGAGACATGGACTGACCTCTTAAGGGCCGCATGGCCAGAGGCGCTGTCCTTGAAACTCAACCGCTGGCAATGCAGCGGTTGAACTATGACAAAGCAAACCCGCCGCTATGTGAGCGGGGCGTAATAAGACCGGGTGCTGATGAGTGCTTTGTTCATGCCGTCTAGCTATTCCTGCCTTGAACGGATGTCAACACCGTCTATTTCAGATAGGCGCGAACCACATCGACAAGCTCGCCCGCGCCTTCGTCGCGCTCCTTCTGCGGAAGGGCGCCATCGGCCACATGCATCAGGATATGGTCTTCGATCACTTCCGCCATCAGCCCGTTGACCGCGCCGCGAACGCCGGCAATCACCTGCATGACCTCGGCGCAGCCCTTCTCGTCTTCGAGCATCCGTTCCACGCCCTCAAGCTGGCCGCGAATCCGGCGCACGCGGTTGATGAGCTTCTGCTTTTCGCGGATCGTGTGGGTCATGGATGCTCCTGAAATCTGGACGGTCAGGCGGTTCGCGGTTCCACCTCCACCGTCACATGCGACAAATCATGGATGGCTGCAAGCTTGTTCCGGTAATAGGACGGCGCTTGTGGCTGTTCCGCGATGATCGAAACGATGGCGCCGTGATGGCCCGGCCCAAGCTGCCAGACATGCAGGTCGGCAATTTCGCCGCCCTCGCGGGTGATGATTTCGGCGATCTCCTGCGGCAGATCCTCGTCTTCCGGCAGATAGTCGAGCAGGGTGGAGCCCGTGTCCTTTATCAGGCCCCATGACCAGTTTGCGATCACCAAGGCGCCGACGATGCCTATCGCCGGGTCAAGCCAGAGCCAGCCGTAAAGACTGCCCAGCAGAAGCGCTGTAATGGCAAGCACCGATGTCAGCGCATCGGCGAGCACATGCATATAGGCTGCGCGCAGGTTCTGGTCATGGCTGTGATCATGGTGGTGGTGGTCGTGATGGTGCGAATGATCGTCCCTGAGAAGCCAGGCACAGACCAGATTGACAATCAAACCGATGACGGCGACCAGAATGGCCTCGTGAAAATCGATGCTGACCGGCGCGCTGAAGCGCCAGAAGCTTTCCCAGCCGATCAGGAGGGCGATCAGCGCCAGAACAATCGCGCTGGCAAAACCTGCTAGATCGCCGAGCTTGCCGGTGCCGAAGGTAAACCGCGAATTATGCGCGTGCCTGCGCGCATAGAGATAGGCCAGCGCTGCAATCAGCATTGCCGCGGCGTGGGTGGACATATGCCAGCCATCGGCGGTCAGAGCCATGGAGCCGTAAAGGTTTCCGGCGGTGATCTCGATTATCATCATCGTCACCGTGATGGCGATTACCATCCAGGTTCGCTTTTCGTTGCGCTGGTGGTTCTCGCCCAGAAAAACATGCTCGTGCCGGGACGAAAGCTGATGCCCCGGGTGGTCCGGATGGTGATGCGCGCCCATGAAATATCCTTTCAGTTAGAATAGGGGGGTATACTATTTTACGAGGGCTGACAAATCACATTCTCAGGCGCGGCGCTGACTTTGGCCGGCGCTGTTGCATGCGGGCCTATCCGCCGGATTGATGAAAGTTACACCTTTGGGAGTAAAGCCGTGCGCCTTTTCGAGAAGCCCGATGGCCTGATTGCCGGAATCTATTCGGGGGCGGGATCAGCTAAGATCGGGAACATCAACTTGGGGCAAAGCATCGAAGCGCCACTGGTCCGGGCAACGCGGAACGACGCTTCAGGGTTGGAAGCTGTGCATCGTGCTTTGCTAGAAATCCACGCTGATTTTCAGGCCGGTGCCGTAACGAGAAGAGCGGAGGGATACATGTCTTCGGAAAAGAACCCGCATTCGCCGCGCAATCGTGCGCGACGGCATTTTCTGGGTCTCACAGCCGCCGCTGCCGCGAGGATTGCGGCGCTTGGCGTGTTTGCTGCAACGGTGTCGTCGCGGCCGTCGCAGGCGCTGGGCACGAAATGGTGGCATGGTGGTCACGGCGGAGGAGGCGGCACGGGCGCCAACTGCCTTCTGAAAGGAACGCTCATCGAAACACCCACCGGCCCGGTGGCGGTAGAGGCATTGTCAGTTGGCGATCTCGTGACCACGGTTCGGGGCGATGCCCGCCCGGTCAAATGGGTCGGCTGGCAGAGCCACAGAAAGGGCGGCGCAGAATGGAGCGAGAGCGTGATGCCGATCCGCGTCAAGCGCCATGCCATCGACGGTAAAACCCCGCATCGCGACCTTTATCTTTCGCCCAACCATGCGCTGCTCATCGATGGCGTGCTGATCCGCGTGAAGGATCTGGTCAACGGCCAGAGCATAGCGCGCGTGTCGATGGACAAGCCGATCGACTATTACAACATCGTTCTCGACGGTCACGATGCCGTGCTGGCGGAAGGGACTGCCGTGGAGACTTATCTGATGCGCGGCGACAGCTACAAGAGCTTCACCAATTTTGCCGAGTATCAGGAACTATACCCGGAAGAAGCCAATATCATCATGCAGCCCTATGCGCCGCTGATGGGCTATGAAGGCGCCCGCCAGCACATGCATGCGCTGTTGTGCATGAGCGGCATTCTTCCCGTGCGGGACGTGGTTGAGGAAACCTATCAGCGTCTGGCCGCGAAGGCAGGTGCAAGCGTAGCGTAGAACATGAAGCACCGGACGATGATAAGAATGGCGGGGTGCAGATTGCACCTCGCCTTTTTCATGAAAGAAAGCCGACCTAAATCCTGTCCATCAATGCATACCATGACAGGGCAAGGAACAGGAGCGGCGAGCGGAAGGTGCGACCACCGGGGAAGGCGGGAATGCGCAGTTCCTCGAACAGTTTCAGCCTGTCGCGATTGCCTGCAAGGGTTTCCGCATAGAGCTTGCCCATGTAGTTGGCCAGCATCACCCCATGACCGGAATAGCCGCCCGCCGAAATGACGCCGGGCATGACCTCGCGCACAAAAGGCTGGCGCGGCATGGTGATGCCAACCGAACCGCCCCATGCATGGGTGATCTCAACCTTGTCCAGCGCCGGGTAAATTTCGGCGATCTGGCGGCGGATATGCGTGCTGATGTCGCGCGGATTGTCGGCGGTATAGGCTTCGCGCCCGCCGAACAGCAGCCTGCCGTCCTTCGAGCGGCGGAAATAGCGCACCACGAAGCGGGAATCGTCGACGGATTCACCGCCCGGAATAACCGGGCTATCGTCGCCCAGCGGCACCGTTGCGCCGATGAAGGAGCGGATCGGCATGACATGCGATGCGCCGACCGGTTCCAATAGCCCACCATAAGCATTGACGGCGATGAAGGCGTTTTTCGCGACGATGGTTCCGCGATTGGTTTCGACCTCGACCCGCCCGCTTGCTGTGCTGATTTTGGTGGCTCTTGTGTCTTCAAACAGCTTCGCCCCCGCTGCATGGGCGGCTTTAGCCGTTCCGATGAGCAGTTTCAGCGGATGAATGTGGCCGGTCCCTGCATCACGGACGCCGCCATGATAGCGCTGCGAACCGAGCAGGCGCGCCGTTTCCTCACGATCGAGCAGGCGCAGGTGCGGATAGTTGAAGCGACTTGCCATCAGCTCGACGTGACGCTCATAGGATTTCAGATAGCGCGGCTTGTGCACGACCGAAATCTGGCCGGGCACATATTCCATGTCGATCCTGTGCTCGTCCGCAAAAGCGAGCAGGTGAGCCTTGGCTTCTTCCGCCACGTCGAACAGCGCCTTGGCGCGCTCGAAGCCATATTCGGCTTCCAGCTCCTCGGCCCATGTGCGCTGGCCGGTGCCGAACTGCCCGCCATTGCGCCCCGATGCGCCATCACCGAACCGTGCGCCGTCGATCAGAACCACATCTGCGCCCAGCCTTGCCAGATGATAGGCCGCTGACAGCCCCGTATATCCGCCGCCGATGACGACGACATCAGCCTGCCGCGACCCATCCATCTCGGGATATTGCGGGCGATCCGGAACGGTCGCCTCGTACCAGGAATAGCCGGGCGAGATTGGGGACTGGTAGGGCATTGGCGATTCCGTTTTAAGGGAGTAGGGGAGTAGGGGAATAGGGGAGTAGGTCAGGTTTCCGATAGTTTGCGGATCAAAAGTCGTAACAGTTTTCCGACGCTTTCACTCTTTGCCATTATGGGTTCCATTTTTTCGCTTCTGATGAAGCCCAACCTTTCAGCAATGAGTAAGTGAGTTTCCATTTCTTTCAAGGAACCTTGAGCGATACGCAGAAACTGCTGGTAGGAACCGCGCGTGTCGCGGCCATATCCTTCCGCGATATTGGCCGGAATAGAAACGGCAGCACGCCGAACCTGGCTGGTAAGGCCATACACCTCTTCTTTCGGCCAGGTTTCAGTCGATTTGTATATAGCCGTCACGAGCTCCATTGCTTGCTGCCACACAAGTATATCGCGATAAGAATTGATTGCCACAGCCACGCCCCCGCATATCTGCTTACTCCCTTACTCCCTTACTCCCTTACTCCCTTACTCCCTTAAACATTCAGCAACAAAAACTCGCGTTCCCACGGGCTGATGACTTCCATGAAGGTTTCGAACTCGGCGCGTTTGATGGCGGCATAGGTCGTCATGAAGGAACTGCCGAACAGGTTGCGCAACTCGGTATCCTGTTCGAACAGCTCCACAGCGTCGATCAGGCCGCGGGGGAGGTCGACCTCTTTGGTATTGACGCTGGTGGTCGCGGGCTGTTCCGCCTCGATCTTGTTCACAAGGCCGATCAGTCCGCAGGCAAGCGAAGCAGCAAGGGCAAGGTAGGGGTTGGCATCGGAAGAGGGGATGCGGTTTTCCACGCGGCGCGCATTGGGGTCGGAGCGCGGCACGCGGAATGCAGTCGTGCGGTTGTCATAGCCCCATTTGACGTTGACGGGCGCGGAAGCGTCCGGCGTCAGGCGGCGGTAGGAGTTGACGTAAGGGGCGAACATGACGAGCGCATTCGGCACATGGCGCTGCATGCCGCCGATGAAGTTGCGGAAAGCTTCGCTTTCGCCGCCATCCTCATTGGTGAAGATGTTGCGCCCGGTCTTCTTGTCCACGATGGACTGGTGAATATGCATCGCCGATCCCGGCTGACCCTGAATGGGCTTCGCCATGAAAGTGGCATACATATCATGTTTCAGCGCCGCCTCGCGGATCGTGCGCTTGAACATGAACACCTGATCGGCCAGTTCAACCGGGTCGCCGTGGCGCAGGTTGATTTCAAGCTGGCCCGCGCCTTCCTCATGGATCAGCGTGTCGATCTCAAGGCCCTGACCTTCTGAGAAATGGTAGATATCGTCGATCAGTTCGTCGAATTCGTTGACGCCGGCGATCGAATAGCCCTGACCGCCGCCAATGGCGCGGCCCGAACGTCCCACCGGGGGCGTCAGAGGGTAATCGGGGTCGGGGTTCTTGCGCACCAGATAAAATTCGATTTCCGGTGCGACGACCGGTTTCAGCCCCCGCTTGTTGTAAGCGGCAACCACATTGCGCAGCACATTGCGCGGGGTGAACTCGACCGCACGCCCGTCCTGATAAACCAGATCGCAGATCACCTGCGCCGTCGGGTCGGATTCCCAGGGAACCGCCGACAGGGTGGAGAGATCGGGCAGCAGTCTCAGGTCGCCGTCGTCTTCCGGGTAGTGGAACCCGTGGCCGTCCTCCGGATAATCGCCGGAAATCGTCGTCATGAAGACGGCGGAAGGCAATGCCAGCGAGGTATTGGAGGTGAATTTCTTCGACGGCATCATCTTGCCGCGGGCAACCCCCGCCTGATCGGGGGTAATGCATTCGATGTCTTCGATGTCGCGCCAGGCAAGCCATTCGGTCGCCTGTTTCCAGTTCTTCACACCGCGAAGCGATTTGACATAGGCAGGCGTACGGCGACGCGGGGCGCGCGTAACCTTCTTTTCCGTCGTATCAGCAGACATCCATCACCAGAAAATGATTTCGATAACGGCATGATAGCTGTGACCGTCGTCAATGACAAATGGGACAAATGGGTTGGCCAAGCTTTTGTGTGCGCCATCGCAGAAAGCGCACACAAACCAGAAATAGATGCGTCAGAGACCGAAATGGCCCTTGAGCGCGGGCACGTTGGCGACCAGCTGATCGATCAGCTTCGGGTCATGATCGCGCACGTAGTTGATCACCTGTCCGCCGGCCTCGGTGATCTGGTCACTGGAAAGGCCGCTGGAACGAAGCGTGGCCGCGGCTTTCAACAATGCGCTCATCTTTTCGCCAGCCACATTATCCATCAGGCCTGACAGCGCGCCCATGATGCCGCCCGTGCTGTTGGCAAGCACGTCGTGGGCGCTGGCGAGCTGCTGCGCATCCGGCAGGAGCGCGAAAATCTTGCTGCCGATTTCAGGCGCGCTGTGCTGCAGCACGGAAAATACCGAGCCAGCGAGCTTTTCCGCAAGCTGCGGATCGATGTTGATCTTGGCGGCAATGCCGTCGATGAGTGGTTGAATTGACATGAATTGGTCTCGTGTTTCTCGCCCCGCAAGGGCAGCTTTACCGATGCCCCCGGAAAGAATGCGGTCCTTCCGGGGCATCGGGCAGGATCACGATGGACCATCCCGCGTCAATGCTCAAAGCGCGGCTTTGTCAGGATTGGATGAATTTTCCGTCAAGAATTGCATGCGAGGCCAGCGGCGGCGGCGCTGCCAGCCCGAAGCCTGCGCCAGGGCTAAAAAAACCCCGACTGGCGGGGCCAGCCGGGGAGGTCAGTTGAGGAAATCCGACCATAAAGCGAGTGGTATATCAAGTCCGTTTCATCGAATTTTGCGGACAATTGCAGGTTCGGACATTCTGTCGCTGCCAAAAACCGAAGTGTGCGAGCATGGCGGCGACGGCGATGGTTGAGAGCATCATGATTGCTGGTTGGTGACGATGACGGGGATCAAGAGATCGCCCCAGTTGCCGTCGCCGTTCCCGTGTTGCCGAAGGCACACAACAAGAAAGAACATGACGGCGACGGCGATGGTCGAAGGCATCATGATTGCTGGTTGGTGACGATGACGGGGATCAAGAGATCGCCCCAGTTGCCGTCGCCGCCATGATGCCGGGCCGAGCGGACCAGTTCCACGGAGACGCCTGCCTCGACCGCCTTCATGACGGTGTAGTTGAGGCGATGCAGATCGTTGGCGAGCATACGGATAACGGTCTGCTGATCCGTGGTCATGCTTGACGATTGTTCTTCTGCTCTTTCCTTGACGCGTGCTGGCGAATTCATGGGACTGTTCCTTCTATTTGTCGCCGGGCTGTTATTCTGCAGCCGGTCTGAACTGTGCTGTTTCAGTCGATTCCTTCATGGCGGTGGTCGAAGACTGGCCGCCGGTGATTGCGAGCGACACGGCATCGAAATAGCCGGTGCCGACTTCGCGCTGATGCTTGGTCGCGGTGTAGCCGTTGGCTTCGGCTGCAAATTCCGCCTCTTGCAGCTCGGAATAGGCTGCCATCTGCCGATCCTTGTAACCGCGCGCCAGTTCGAACATGCCGTAGTTGAGCTGGTGGAAACCGGCCAGCGTGATGAACTGGAACTTGTAGCCCATCGCGCCCAACTCGCGCTGGAACTTGGCAATCGTCGCGTCGTCGAGGTTCTTCTTCCAGTTGAACGACGGCGAGCAGTTATAAGCGAGCTTCTTGCCCGGATGCGCCTTGTGCACGGCTTCCGCGAAGCGGCGGGCCTGTTCGAGATCGGGCTTGGATGTTTCCATCCAGATCAGATCGCAATAGGGCGCATAGGCAATCGCGCGGGCGATGCACGGCTCGATGCCGTTCTTCACCTGATAGAAGCCTTCCGCCGTGCGGCCCGCATCGTAATCGACGAAGAGCTGGTCGCGCTCGTCGATATCCGAGGTCAGAAGCTTGGCGGCTTCGGCATCGGTGCGGGCGATGATCAGCGTCGGCGTGCCCATGATGTCGGCTGCCAGGCGCGCCGCATTGAGGTTGCGGATATGCGCCGCAGTCGGGATCAGGACCTTGCCGCCAAGATGGCCGCACTTCTTTTCCGAAGCGAGCTGGTCTTCATAGTGAACACCGGCGGCGCCCGCCTCGATGAAGGCCTTCATGATTTCGAATGCGTTGAGCGGCCCGCCAAAGCCTGCTTCCGCATCGGCAACGATGGGGGCAAACCAGGTGTCGACCGAAAGCCCCTTGCCTTCGGCGGTTTCGATCTGGTCGGCGCGCTGCAAGGTTCTGTTGATGCGCTTGGCCAGCTCCGGGGCGGCATTGGCCGGATAGAGCGACTGGTCCGGATACATGGCCGATGCCGTGTTCGCATCCGCCGCAACCTGCCAGCCGGAGAGGTAGATCGCCTTCAAGCCGGCGCGGACCATCTGCATGGCCTGATTGCCGGAAAGCGCGCCGAGCGCATTGACGAAATCTTCCTCATGGATCAGCTTCCAGAGGCGGTTCGCGCCCATTTCAGCCAGCGAATACTTGATGTCCACCGAACCGCGCAGCCTTTTTACATCTTCGGCTGTATGCGCACGCTGGATGCCGTCGAAGCGGCCCTTTGGTGCCGAAGGAATAAGGCTGTAAAAATCTGTCATTTCGGTGTCTCCTCACACTTTGAACTGGTTCGGGAAGAGCAATTTGTCTGCGCTCTTTCTGTGACCAGATTTACAATCTCCATTGGATGGTCGCCAGAAAAACTAACAAAACCGCAGAATAATTGAGGTAACGCTGTCTAGGTTTTGACTGTTCGGCGCTGTAAAATTGTAAATCTTGTCAATGTTGGAATTTCCCGCTATTTTGTCATGAATTGTAAAGATCGGGAGAGTGGAGTTGAGCGAACGCAAGATATTTGCCGGGCCGCGCATCAGGCGCATCCGTAACGAACGCGCTTTGACCCAGACGGCCATGGCTGAGGCGCTCGGCATCTCGCCATCCTATCTGAACCTGATCGAGCGCAACCAGCGACCCTTGACGGTGCAGCTTCTGCTGAAGCTTGCCAGTGTCTACAAGCTCGACCTCGACAGCCTTCAGGCCGAAAGCGGCTCCACGATCACGGGGCTGAAGGAAGTGTTTTCCGACCCGCTTCTGACCGGCGAACTGCCGGGCGATCAGGAACTGGTCGAAATCGGCGAGGCGGCGCCCAATGCCGCCGTCGGCATCATGAAGCTTTACCGCGCCTATCGCGAACAGCAGCAGCGCCTGTCCGACCTGTCGCAATTGCTCTCGCATGAGGGAAGCGGGGCGGAACTCTCCGCCACACGACTGCCGCTCGATGAAGTGCGCGATGTGATGGCGCGGCGGCCTAACCATTATCCGCGCATCGAGGAAGAAGCTGAGAGCTTTTTCGCTCTGCTCAAGCCGGACGGCGATTTGGCGAGTGCGTTGAAGGACTGGCTGCGCCGCGAGCATGGCATCACAGTTCGTTCGCTGCCGGTCGCAACCATGCCGAACTGGCGCAGGCGCTATGACCGGCATTCGCAGCGGCTTTTCATTTCCGAGCGCCTGTCGCCTTTCGATCAGTTGCAGGAAATGGCCATGGAGGCAGCGCTTGTCCGCATGCAGGTGGTGATTGGCGCGGAAACGGAAGGGCTGAAACTGTCATCAGGTGAGGCGAAGCGCATCGCCCGGTTCGAACTGGCGCGCTATGCGGCGCAGGCGTTGATGATGCCCTATCGCCAGTTTCGTGATGCGGCGGTGCGGGCGCGTTACGATGTCGATGTGCTGCGCACGCGTTTCGGTGTTTCTTTCCAGCAGGCGGCAAACCGGCTCACGACCTTGCAGCGGCAGGGCGCAAGCGCGCTGCCCTTCTTCGTGATGGAAATCGACCATGCGGGCAACCGGCTGCGTGTTGCAGGTGCGGAAGGCTTTCCGGTTCGTTTCGGCGGGCAATGCCCGAAACTGCCGGTTTATGCGGCTTTTGCGCAGGCCGGTCAGGTGCTGGTCGAGCCGGTGGAATTGCCGGATGGGTCGGCTTTCCTCACCATCGCTCGCACGCTGGAAGGGCCACAGGGTGCGTTCAGCGAGCGTCCGCGCCGCACGGCGCTGCTGCTTGGCTGCGCGCTGGAGGCGGGGGCTGACACGGTTTACGGCGCCCCACTGTCTAAGGCGGGCAATACCGAAACCGGCCCGGCCTGTCGCCTATGTGAACGGCAAGGCTGCATCACCCGCGCCGAACCGCCGTTGACGCGCCCGCTCGGGCTGGACGAGATGGTGGCGGGGTTGTCGGCCTTCGATTTCCAGTAGGGGCGCGATATTTCGGTTTCTGGCCTGCACATGGCGTGGTCCATCGCTCCTCGGGAGCTTCCGAGAAGCAATTTTTATGTTCGTCCCGTCACGACCCTGTTGACGAATGCTGTGCAATCTAAAAAAGTGCAATAAAGAAACGGTATATCCACCTTGAACCTGCACCGGAATTTATTGTGCAGATTGGAGCAAATGATGGGGATCAAATCCTTCCTTCTGGCAACGACTGTCGCAACGGGTCTGGTCGCGGCTGCCGCATTTTCCGCTGGCGCGCAGGAGCGGGTGGTCAATATCTATAACTGGTCGGATTATATCGACGACACCATCCTCAAGGACTTCACCAAGGAAACCGGGATCAAGGTCGTCTACGACGTTTACGACTCCAACGAAATTCTGGAAACGAAGCTTCTGGCTGGCGGCAGCGGCTATGACCTCGTGGTGCCGTCGGGCGAATTTCTTGGCCGCCAGATTCCGGCAGGCGTGTTCCTGAAGCTCGACAAGGACAAGCTGCCGAACCTCAAGAACATGTGGGACGAAATTTCGACCCGCGCGGCAACCTACGATCCGGGCAACGAATATTCCGTGAACTACATGTGGGGCACGACCGGCATCGGCTACAACAAGGCCAAGATCAAGGAAGCGCTCGGCACCGACACCATCGATTCATGGGCCGTTCTTTTCGATCCGGAACAGTCGGCCAAGTTGAAGGATTGCGGCATCTACCTGCTCGATTCCGCCAGCGAAATGCTGCGCCCGGCATTGAACTATCTGGGTCTCGACCCGAATTCCCCATCGCCTGACGACTTGCAGAAGGCGCAGGACCTCTATCTGAAGATCCGCCCGAATATTCGCAAGTTCCACTCGTCGGAATATATCAACGCACTGGCCAATGGCGATATCTGCATGGCTGTCGGCTATTCGGGTGATATCTTCCAGGCCCGCGACCGTGCCGAAAAGGCAAAGCAGGGCGTCGAGATCGGCTATTCGATCCCGAAGGAAGGCGCGCTGATGTGGTTCGACCAGATGGCGATCCCGGCAGACGCCAAGCATGTGCCGGAAGCGCTTGAATTCATGAACTACATGATGCGCCCGGAAGTGGCCGCCAAGGCTTCGAACTATGTGTTCTATGCCAATGGCAACAAGGCTTCGCAGGAGTTCATCGAAAAGGAAATCCTTGACGATCCGGAAATCTATCCGACCGAGGAAGTCATGAAGAAACTCTTCGTGCCGAAGCCTTATGACACCAAGACCCAGCGCGTGGTGACCCGCGCCTGGACCAAGATCGTCACGGGTCAATAACGCCCGCTGGGGTAGGCCCGGTGAAATCGTAAAGAGCGGCTCACTGTTCATCAGGGAGCCGCTTTCTATCTTGTAACAGCATATGCATGCGGGCTTCGGCCTGCGGTCAGGTTCCGGCAGGCTTATAGGGGAACGGAATGGAATCTTTTGGCAGTTTTCGCCGCAAGTTTGCGCCTTGGAATGACCCGGCGGCCAAGCCCTTCATTTCATTTGAAAACGTGACGAAGATTTTCGGCGACTTCACCGCCGTCGATGATCTGTCGCTGAATGTTTTCAATCGCGAGTTCTTCGCGCTGCTTGGCGCTTCGGGTTGCGGCAAGACCACGCTGATGCGCATGCTGGCGGGCTTCGAGGAGCCGACATCGGGTCGGATCACGCTCGACGGTCAGGACATGCGCGGAATCCCGCCCTACAAGCGCCCGGTCAACATGATGTTCCAGTCATATGCGCTGTTTCCGCATATGACGGTGGAGAAGAATATCGCCTTCGGTCTGAAACAGGACGGCATGGCGAAATCGGAAATCGATGCGCGCGTGGCCGAAATGCTGAAGCTCGTGAAGCTTGAGCAATATGGCAAGCGCAAGCCGCATCAGCTTTCCGGCGGCCAGCGCCAGCGCGTGGCGCTTGCCCGCTCTGTCGCCAAGCGCCCGAAGGTGCTGCTGCTGGACGAACCGCTTGGCGCGCTGGACAAGAAGCTGCGCGAGGAAACCCAGTTCGAGCTGATGGATTTGCAGGTCAAGCTCGGCATGACCTTCATGGTCGTCACCCACGATCAGGAAGAAGCCATGACCATGTCCGACCGTATCGCGGTGATGGACAAGGGACGCATCAAGCAGGTGGCGACGCCAGCCGAGGTCTATGAGGCGCCGCGCTCCAAATTCGTGGCCGACTTCATCGGCAATGTGAACATCATCGAAGGCGAAGTCGTGAAAGCCGTCAATGGCGAGGCCGAGATAGCTACGGAAAAATTCGGCTTCCACATTCAGACCGAGACCCGCGAAGAGCTGACGCCCGGCCAGAAGGTCTGGTATGCGGTGCGCCCGGAAAAGACACGCATCACCCGCGAAAAGCCGGAGGACGCGTCAGTCAATGCGGTGGAAGGCGAGCTTTGGGATATCGCCTATTTCGGCGACATGACGGTGTTTCATGTGCGGCTCGACAATGGCCGCACCATCAAGGCCGCCAGCCTCAACGCCGTGCGCAAGACGGAAAACCCGCTCACCTATGACGAGCGTGTCTGGGTTTCGTTCGATACCGATGCCGGTCTGGTGCTGACGGCCTGAGGAGGGCAAGACCATGCAGAAGCTGATTGCTTCCATCGCCAGCCGCCTTGTCATCGCAGTGCCGTATCTCTGGCTGCTGGTATTCTTCCTCGTCCCGTTCTTCATCGTCTTCAAGATTTCGCTGTCGCAGGTCGCGATGTCGATCCCGCCTTATGTTCCAACCTTTGGGATCGCTGAGGGGTTTGCCGCGAACTGGGCGAAGATCAAACAGCTGTCCTTCGACAATTATCTCTGGCTGCTCGATGATCCGCTCTATTACAAGGCCTATCTGTCGAGTGTCCGCATCGCGGCGATTTCAACCTTCCTGACATTGCTGGTGGCCTATCCGATGGCCTACGGCATTGCGCGTGCGCCGACGACGATCCGCCCGACGCTTTTGATGATGGTGATCCTGCCGTTCTGGACATCGTTCCTGATCCGCGTCTATGCGTGGATCGGCATTTTGAAGCCGGAAGGACTGCTCAACCAGTTTTTGATGTGGCTGAATATTATCGATGCGCCGCTCACTATCCTGAATACGGATACGGCTGTCTTTATCGGTATCGTCTACTCCTATCTGCCTTTCATGGTGTTGCCGATCTATTCGTCGCTGGAAAAGATGGACTATTCGCTGATCGAGGCGGCGCAGGATCTGGGCTGCACACCATTTTCCGCCTTCTGGAAAATTACCTTCCCGCTGTCGCTGGCGGGTGTGCTGGCGGGCTGCTTCCTGGTGTTCATTCCTGCCATCGGCGAATTTGTGATCCCGGATGTGCTAGGTGGGTCGGAAACGCTCATGATCGGCAAGACGATCTGGAACGAATTCTTCTCCAACCGTGACTGGGCCGTGGCGTCTGCGGTGGCCGTCGTCCTTCTGGTCATCCTGATCATTCCGATCGTCATATTCCAGCAAGTTCAGGCACGTGCGCAGGAAAAGGGGAAATAGACCATGAATAGCAATTGGTCGCGTTTCAATATTGCGTCTGTCGTGCTCGGCTTTGCATTCCTGTATCTGCCGATCGTTATCCTTGTGATCTTTTCGTTTAATGAATCGCAATTGGTGACTGTCTGGGCCGGCTTTTCCACCAAATGGTATCGGGGGCTTCTGGATAATGAATCGCTGATGGCGGCAGCATGGATAACGCTGCGCATCGCGTTTCTTTCAGCGACCATCGCAACCGTGCTCGGCACGCTCGCCGCGCTGGCGCTGACGCGCTATACGCGTTTTCGCGGACGCATCCTGTTTTCGGGCATGGTCTATGCGCCGCTGGTCATGCCCGATGTCATCACAGGCCTTTCGCTGCTGCTGTTGTTCGTGGCGATGAATTTCGACCGAGGCTTCTGGACGATTGTCCTTGCCCATATCACCTTTGCCATGTGTTTCGTGGCAGTCGTCGTGCAGTCGCGTCTGGTGAGCTTCGACCGCTCGCTGGAGGAGGCGGCCATGGACCTTGGCGCGCCGCCGGTCACGACTTTCATGAAGGTGACGTTGCCGGTGATCCTTCCCGCCGTGGTTTCCGGCTGGATGCTGGCTTTCACGCTTTCGCTCGACGATCTGGTGATCGCAAGCTTCGCCTCCGGCCCGAGCGCAAGCACCTTGCCGATGAAAATCTACAGCCAGATGCGGCGGGGTGTAACACCGGAAATCAACGCGATCTGTACGATCCTGATCGCGCTGGTCACCACCGGCGTCATCGTCGCATCCATCGTCAACAAGCGCCGCGAAGTGCAGCGCCGCCGCGATGAGCAGGCGGCATTCCGCCTCGGGTAAAGGGGATTTGCCTGCTGGCCATTTCCGGTCAGTAGGCAAACCGCGCCGCCAGAAGCTTGCCCCGCGCCATGGTTGGCAACTCGACATAGCGATGCATCAGCGTGGCGATGCCGACGCTCAGGATCATATAGGTCGGCAGCAGCGCGATCAGCGCCATGCCCGTAAAGCAGGTGCACGAGCGCAAAAAGCACGGTCGCATGGACGAGATAGAGGCTGTAGGAAATGCGGCCAAGAAATTGCGGCAGGGGCAGCAGCAGGAAGCGACGCAGCGTATCGCTGGAAACCGCAAGCACCATGATCCACACCAGCCCTGTGATCGTGGCCCAGTCCGTCAGGTCTCCAAGCCAGCTTTTCAGCATGGGCGGCCCGGCTCCATAGGTGACAAGCAGCAGAGCCAGGACATTGATCGCGATCGCCATCCGGTTTGAGAGCTGCCGGTAGAAGCCCTGAATGGTAGGCAGGTTCTGCGCCATCAGGCTGCCCAGCAGGAAGAAGCTCGCAAAATGCACGGTAATCCACCAGCCGCCCGTATAGGGATCGGACCGAAGACCATTTGCGAGAATGGAAAGCCCGAAAGCCACCACAATCGCCGCTCTCGGCCGCAAAGCGATGGTGAGAGCGAAGAGCAACGGAAATATGATCGATATCCGCATCTCGTAAACCAGAGACCAGAAAGCCGTATTCACTTCGCCATTGGGGTAGGCGCCGATGAACAACAGATGTTGCGCAATCGTTTGCGGCGTCACCGGCGTGGTCCATGTGAGATTGAACCAGTTGCTCAGTTCCGGGATCGGCCCGTTCAGAAACAGGGCGCCGGCAAGTGCGAGCGAAAGCGCAACGAGATAGGGCAGGTATATGCGGCAGGTGCGCCGGATAAGATAGGCTGGATAGGATGGCGCGTGGTGCAAGAAAGGCAGCGTGAGAACGAAGCCACTCAACAGGAAAAAGAGCAGGACTGCTTCATGAGCGGCAAAAAAGAACCGCAACGGCGATCGCAGCAGAATGAAAAATATGGCCCCATGGCGTCATAGGGCCATACGTTCAAGAAATGCCGCATCAAAACGACGGTCGCTGCCAGTCCGCGTAACGCATCGAGTTCGGGATAGCGTCCCGGCTGGGTGTGTATCGGCACGACCGCGGTTCCCTTGCTCCTGTGAGGGAGCCAACTTTGCGGACCCTGCGCCCTTCGGTCAATTCGGGCCTTCGGATGGCGTCCATCGCCGAAAGGCGTAGGGCGCCCCTGCATTGCGAGGAAGCCGGACTATTGCCCCGTTCCTGAGGATGGTGAGATGAAGGGCCTGTCCCACGAGCCGCCGACGAAGAAGTTGAGCGGCGGCTTTGCGGGTGGGGCTTCTGCAGGCGGCTGGCCGTTCTGGCCATCGGTGCCGCTTTCCTGCTGCTGTTGTGGCTGGCCGTTCGGGAAGACGACCTCGCCGCTCAGCGCCAGACTGCGATCCACGAAAGGCACGATGCCTGCCAGCGTCAGCGTGCCGTCGGACGTGTCGAGCTTTGCATTTTCAAGCGTGGCCACGCCATCGGACAGATTTGCCTTCACATCCAGCCGATTGAAGGCAAGCGCGACATTGTCTTTCCGCTCGAGAGCGAAAAAACGCTGGCTCTGCGCTTTGGCAAGAAAATCCTGTACGGCAAAACCTTGCATCTGACCGTTGTTGAGCTGGATGGAGACATTGCCCTGCGCGTTTGTCAGAAGGCCGGACCAGCGATTGGCCGGGCCTTTCATGGACAGGGAAACATTGCCCTTGCCGGTGATGAAGGGCTTGTCGAAGCCCAAGGCCGCAAAGAACTGCGAACTGTCGATATCGCTGGCGTTGAAGCGCAACTCGCCGCTCGCACTTTTCAGATCGCGTACAATCTGCACATTGGCCTGCATGATCCCGTTGAAGGCCTTGGCGTCGCCGATGTCGAAAATGGCGCGGCCACCGCGTATCTGCACGGCGGCGGCTACGCCTGTCATATTGACCGGCCCCGCCGTGGCGTTCTGCGCGGAAAGCCGCAGATCGACTTCGGCGCGGTCGATGAAACTCGTGTCGACCAGTTCCCGGTCGGCATTGTCACGCTCGCTCGGCGAACGAGCGGCGCTGTCGGGGAGCGGAATGAAGGCTGAAAACAGGCGCCGCAGGTCCAGCCGGTCGAAAGCCAGCGTGCCGGTCACCGCCGGTTGCGCCTGCTCCAGACCGATTTCGATCACGCCCTTGGCCGGGCTGTCATTGGCAGTCATTTCCACATCCGCGAATTTCAGCCGTTTCGGTGTCGCGGTGATGGTGGATTCCAGCGAAAACGCGCCGATTTCGGCACTGCCAGCAACAGGCGGGAGGCTAAGCCAACGCACAGCGCCGCTGAGCGACGGGGTTTTGGCGGTCAGGGCGCCTTCGAAAAAGCGATCCTTGGAAATATTCGCCTTGCCCTGAAACGTGATGCTCAACGGATTGGCGGTCAGGCTCGCGGTCACATCCGATGTGCCGCCCGCCAGAAGCGGCAAGGCCTGCGCGGCCGTCAGGCTGAATTGGGACGTCTCGTCACGCCATCTGGCGCTGCCTTTCAGCGTTGCCGCGCTCGATGTGCGCGGCCATTCCAATGTGGCGTTGACATTGGTTATCTGCTCGTCGCTGGTAACTTCCGGCTCGCTGCCCGGACGGTTGAACGCAATCGTTCCATCGCGCACCACGACGCGGCCAAAGGGCTGCGATGCCTGTTGTGCGGCCTGCGCATTATCGCCGGAACCGCTTTGCTGCAATGCGCGCTGCGCGCGGATCGCCGTGCCAAGCCGCCCGTTGGAATTGGCGATGGCGTCGAGGAGCTGCGAAAAATTCGAAACTGGCCCGTCGAGGTTGACGTGCGGACGGACAATCTGCGTTTCGGAAAACGAGATGTGCCCCATGATGGCGTCGAGCGGCGAAAGTTCCACATCGATGCGGTCTGCGCTCATGAGCGGCTTCTGTCCCTGATCGGTGAGCTTGCTAAGCGTCACGCCGTTCAGGGAGGCGCGCAGAACAGGAAAAACTTTCAGGCGAGGCGCTTGCCTGAGTTCAACACTATAGCCGGTCCAGGCGCTGATTTCCTGCGCCACCCGGACGCGGATGGCATCGGTGGAGACGATGAAAGGCACCACGGCCAGCAAGGTTGCTACAGCCGCAGCGCAGAGAATGACGAGCGCAATTATGAGGCGCATAAATCGGGGCCAGCGCATCAACCATCCAATCAGTGAAACAAGGTTACGGTGTAAACTAGAGTATTTTTCAGTCAAATGGAAAAATGGGATGCTGCATAAATGCGGCGAAAACAAAGAGATAGAGTTCGCTTTGGTTTGCTTCGCCGAGTGAAACGGGCGGGAAACGCCGAATGGTTAATCAATTGTCGCACGGAAATTAACCCTGATTTTACAGTTGCTACCGATGCGTAAATTCTGAACCGGGAATTTAAGGCATCGTTAACCGGCTTCACGCGATAAGGGATGCAACACCTGAGTGATGATCGAGCTGCCGTTTCCGGTGCTCCCTTGCGAATTGCTTTTGTGTCTTTTTGTCTCTGAGATTCTGATAGCGCCGGTTCGTCCGGCGCTTTTTTTTGGCTCACGCAAGCTCATAAAAAAACCTCCCGCGAAGGGGAGGTTTTTTGATCGTTGGGAATGCGGATCAATCAGCCAGAACGCGGGTGGGCGGGAAGGCGATCTCCACCACAGTTCCTTGTCCCGGAGTGGAATCGATGGCGAATTGCGCGCGGTTGGCTTCCACCATGGCTTTGGTCAGCGGCAGGCCCAAGCCGGTGCCTTCGCTGCGCCAGTCTCTTGCGCTTTCCGCCTTGCGGCGCTCCAGCGCGTTGACCTGCCGGAACGGCTTCAGCGCCTGCTCAACCTCGGATTTGGTCATGCCGATGCCGGTATCGCGCACCCGCATCACGACATCGCCGTTCATTTCATAGCTTGTCGACACGATCACCTGTCCGCCCGGCGCGGTGAAGCGCACCGCGTTGGACAGAAGGTTCAGCGCAACCTGCTTGATCGAACGCGTATCGGCGACGATGTCGGGCAGGTTGGACTGGAAGCTGGAACGGATGATGACACGCTCGCGATTGGCCTGCGGCTGCATCAGCGCGATCGCTTCGGCAATCGCATCGTTGAGCGACACCGCTTCGAACTGCATGTCCAGCCCGCCCGCTTCGATCTTCGAAATGTCGAGCAGGTCGTTGACGAGTGCCAGCACATGATTGCCGGAACGGTTGATGTCGCGCAGGTAATCCCGGTAGCGATCATTGCCGATGGGCCCGAACTTCTCGTCGGCCATCAGTTCGGAAAAGCCGATGATGGCATTGAGCGGCGTGCGGATTTCGTGGCTGATGCGCGCCAGAAATTCGGTCTTCTGGCTCGATGCGCGTTCAGCTTCCTTGCGCGCATTGGTCAGCTCTTCCTCGGTGCGCTTCCATTGCGTGATGTCGCGCAGGACGGCACAGAAACCACGCGTATGCGGCAGTTTGCCGATCGTCATGAACAGCGGAATGAATCCGCCCTTGGCTTCCCGGCCAATCACTTCCCGCCCATCATTGAGGACACTCAGCACCCCATTGCCGGAAAGTCCGTGCAGATAGTCCATGGCGGCGCGCTGGCTTTCGATGGCAAACAGCATCGAGAAAAACTTGCCTTCCGTCTCGTCATGTTCATAGCCGAACAGCGCCGAGGCCGAATGGTTCATGGAACGGATACGGCCTTCAGGGTCGATGAGGACAACACCGTCCGTCGCCGTGTCGAGAATGGTTTTCAGTTCCTCGACATGATCCACCAGTGCTTGCTTTTCGTCATCCGCATCGATGGCGACCGGCGCTTCGACCGGGGCCGGTGCTGCGGAGACCGGCATCAGGCTCAGCATGAGCGCGCGACCGTCGCGCCAGGCAATGGCATTGAGATGCGCATCGACCGGTCCTTCGCTGCCATCGGCGCGGCGCAGCACCATGCCCTGTCGCGTTTCGCCGTCGTCGCTTTCGCTGTTGAACAGCACATCGACGCCGCCAGCATCGCGAATATCGTCAAGCGATTCATAGCCGGTGAGATCAAGCAGAGCCTGATTGACATAGTGAATATGGTCGCCCGAATGAATGATGACCGGCACCGGCAGGTTGGCCAGCAGGGCGGTTTCATCGGCAGGGATTGCCGTGGGGGCCGGAAGTGCCGCTTCTTCCACGGCAGGCTCGACCGGCTTCGGGGCTTCGGCAACAGCCTCTTCCGCTATCGCGCTCGCTTCGCTTTCGGCACGTGAACTTGCAAGCCCCTGCTTGCGCAGACGGTCGGCGATCTCGCGAAATGCATTGCGCTCGGTTTTGGTCAGCCCGCCTTCCGGGCGCTCTTCGCGCTCCCGGTCCTTCAGCATTCTTGCCTGATCCGCTGCCACTTTTTCCTGTGCGCAGGCGTTCAACAGGCTGATGACCTTGTCGGATTCGCGGCGTCCCGGTGTCGGCGCGATATCGAGCGGCGGTTGGGGCTGCGTTGCGACAGGGCTATCGTCATTGGCGACTTCTTCGGAGAGCGCCAGAACATCGTCGTCTTCGACAGGCGCCGCCGTTTCAACAGTCTCGCTGACGGGCTTGCGCGGCTGCGGAATGCCGCCCGCGAGCACCAGCCCGATTTTTTCCGGGTCTTGCTCGGCTTCAGCCGGGCGCACGACGCCGAAGCCACGGAAACCGGTGAATTCCCGGTCGCGGGAATAGACGGGCAGGGCGGCGAGCTCGACCGGCACGCGCAGGTCCGTTCCTTCGACTGGCCACATCAACCGTTTTCCCGACCACGTATCGCGCTTGTCGAGCAGGGCCGCGATGCTGCCGTCCGGGTCGAAGCCGAAGACATTCGCGACATCGGCGAACCGCCGTCCAACGACATCGGCTGCATTGGGCCCGATCGTTGCGGCAAGGTCTGGCGACACTTCGCTGAACGTGCCGTCCGGACCCACTTTCCAGATGAAACGCGCCAGCGGCCCGTCCTGGTCGAACACGAACCCCGTGGGCTTGGGCTGTTCCGTCGAAACTTCTTCCACAACCGCTTCGGCCGTCACGGGCTCGGCAGGCTCGGGAAGCATCTCTTCCAGAATTTCCTCGGCCTTGCCCGGCAGCGCATCCGGGGCCGGCTGGGCTGCGGCGGGGGCATCGCCGACGATGCAAAGAAGATGCATGGGCGGCGTATCGGTGAGCCGTGCGATCGCTCCAGGTGCGGAGTGCTTTCCGGTACGGATGCGGCGCTTGACGATACGGTCAGGCGCATCCCCGGCCTCGATGATAAGGTCTTCCAGCGTGGCGGAGGAAATGTCGAGCGCGGAAAAATGTGGGCTTGCGGCGATCACTCTGTTGTGCGCGTCGATCAGGGCAATATGGGTGCTGTCGTCGCTGAGGCCGGAAATCACGGTTTCGGCCTTTGCATCCGTGCCATTGGCGGTCAACAGCAGCCCGGATACGCCATCGGGAAGCGTGATGCGCGAAATGCTGAACCGGGTGAGGTCGGAACGCAAACCGCCGCCGAGGCGAACGGAAACAGTGCGGGCTTCGCCATCGGTATCGGCATTTGACGAGGCGATCTGCCGGCGTGTGGCCACGGGCAGATCAAGCCCGCCGCCGATCATGTCTTCCACGCGGTCGAAGCCGAAAAGCTTCGCGCCGGGGCCGTTGACCCAAAGCACCGTCAAAAGATCGTGCGTCAGCACGAGCTGCGCATCGCCCTTTGCAAAGCCTTCGCGGATAGAATCCAGCGCGGCAATATCGATGAAGGGGTATGATCCTGACATACCAGTCCTTACCTGTTCTTTCGACCGCCCGCAGTGCTTGTTAACGTCCTGTTAATAAGCCTCTTCTGGGCGCGGGTCCACATTGCCATTGGGTATGGGCCGCATTTTCTGTTTCATTAGTTAATGCGGGAAAGGCAATTTTACAGGCCCAAGCCAATATCCGGGTTATGCACAGCCGGTCATCTGAAATGGTTACCAGCCCGTGACCTTTATGAGCAGGATTTGATATAGAAACCCGCAATTGGGAATTTCTCAAAAAAGAGCGTTATAATCACTTGCAATATGGATCGATTCTCCGTATGTGACCCCCTGTCGGCGACGCCAGAGCGTCACGCAGCCGACACAAAGGTACGCGGTCGTAGCTCAGTTGGTTAGAGCGCAGGATTGTGGCTCCTGAGGTCGTTGGTTCAACTCCAACCGACCGTACCATTGCTTTCAGCCAACAGTTTAAAATTGTTAAATAATGTCAATCGGCTGTCGGGTGTTTAGCCTGCCGGTTTGATCCTTGATGTACCGTTTTGTGCTACATGCTGTGCAACAAAATGCGATACAAAGCGTGCTCCCCTCCCGTCATGGCTGGGTATCGCTTTAAATCAGATCCTCATCGTTGTTTAAAAGATCGTGACGTCGTTTATCAGTACGTTCGCCGCGCTCCCACAATCCGCATAAGCCTAAAAACAAACGATCTCGCTCGAGCGGTGACAAAGCGCAATGAGTACGAGTCGGCGGATCAAGCATTGTGGGCCATGTTGAAGGCTGGGGCTGACGGCGATAAGGCTCGGGCCTTTTACGATGCTGCCATTAAGCGAGCCGACGCTATCGGCATATCCTATGTGTCGGCCGATCTGCTGCTTGCGATGCCTGAGGACGCGCTATCTGCATGTCATCGATGGAGGATTGGTTGCTGTCGCAACCGACGGGCACCGGCTGATCCGAAATTCAGGCCGGAAGGCACTTTGAATTACGGCGTGATCCTGCCGCGCAAGCTGGTCGGGTTACTGCCGAAAGGTGCGGTGATCCGATACAGCGAAAGACGACAACGTTTGTGAGGGCGGTTTAGGGAAATCCGCTGTTCCCTATACTTTTTATTTCTTTGCAACCGGTAACCCTCTTGTCGCAAATCTAATTTAGTGAGAATAAAAAAATAGCTATTCGCTAGGGCGAAGAGGGGGAAGTAAGGGCAATGGGGGCAATTTGTGAAGCTGGCATTTTTAAATGGCGTCGGTGTCTGATTTCCTTTCTTGGAATACTGGGTGTGCTTTTCTCCCTAGTAACCGCCAATGCCGCTCCAGTGACTTCACCGCAATACTTCAGTGGTTCAAAGAATAATTCAATTTCCGGAAAATTGACGGCCGCAGGGGCTACGGCTTGGTTCCGTTTGGTGACCGTTCCCGCCAATGGAACTGTTACGCTTAACCCCGACGGAATTTTTACTTATACACCTGCTGCAGAATTTACCGGAAACGATATTTTTTACTTCCGGGCCACGGATGTCAACGCTCCGCATGAGTACTCCGAAAGCCCGGTTCATTTCACGATTTCGGCAGCCGTGCCGAAAGTATCGTCAGTTGCTGTTCCGGCTAGTGGCTATTACACCGTCGGCTCAACGCTGAGTTTTTCGGTGAATTTCGATCAACCCGTATTTGTCACCGGTACACCTTTGTTGTCGGTTATTGTCGGCTCTGACGCCAAGCCAGCAGCATATGTGAACGGTAGTGGTACATACACCCTCACGTTTTCCTATACTGTTCAGCCCGGTGACATGGATTTGAACGGGATTGCCATTGGCGCAATGACGACCAACGGCGGGTCTATCACTAACAGCACGAGTGATTCAGCGGCGTTAACTCTCAATAACGTTGGCGCGACCTCTGGAATATTGGTCAATACTGCAAGCCCCTCGGTTGCAATTTCAACTTCCTCAACACCTTACGAGACGGTGAAAACAGTCACGGCCAGATTTTCCGAGCCAGTGACGGGCTTCACGTTAGCTGATATTGAATTCACTAACATCGGAACCGTCGGCGCTGCAGCCCACTCGCTGGCTACCGTCGACAATACTACCTATACTTTTGTCGTTACAATGTCAGGGTTTGGCGTATCCGTAGTACGGATACGAGCTGGATCTGCCACTAATCTGGCAGGAAATGGGAACCTCAGTTCCAACGCACTGAACCTTACACTTAATCCTACTCCAAACGCAGACTTGCAGAACCTCATCCCCAGCGCAGGCGTTTTAGAGCCTGTCTTTGCTCCAAACACGAGCTCATACACGGTGAATGTCGCAAGCGATGTCGAGAACATTTCGTTCATACCATCGCTTGCGGATGTCAACGCAACAGTTGTTGTCAACGGGTCTCCAACGACCAATGGAACGTCCAGTGCGGCAATTCCATTGGTGGTGGGGAGCAACACGGTCACCGCGATTGTAACCGCGCAGGATGGGGCCACCACGAAGAGCTATACAGTGAATGTCATCCGCGCTCAGTCCGGCAATGCCGATCTGGCGGGCCTTGTTCCGAGCGCTGGGAGCCTGAATCCGGCGTTTTCACCAAGCGCAACGACTTTTAGGTTATCGGTTCCGACCGAAACATCGACTTTGCAGTTGACGCCCACTTCTGCTGATCCGACAGCAACCATTACGGTCAACGGAGCAGCGGTTACGTCAGGTAGCGCAAGCAGGAAATTCCAATTGGGTGTCGGCAATGCGGTTCTGACAGTTGTCGTCACTGCGCAAAATGGAACGACACGTAGCTATACGGTAATTGTCACGCGAACCGCTTCGGCGGATGCAACACTTGCTAGTCTGGCTCCGAGCGTCGGGTCACTAGACCCATCGTTTGATAAAGAGACGCTCAACTATTCTGTGGACGTCGAAAACACGATCGAGAGCATATCCCTAACCCCCCTGGCTTCAGAACCGGCGGCGCGGGTAACCGTTGCCGGTGGCAGCGTTGCGTCGGGAACTTCAAGCAATCCTATAGGGCTGGCGATTGGTTCGAACACGGTGTCTATTGTTGTGACCGCGCCCAGCGGAGCCCACCGCACATACACGGTTGTTGTCAGACGTGCAGCGCTGGCCTTTCCCGACCCGACGCTTGATCCTGAAGTGATTGGCCTGTTGAATGCTCAAACAAGCGCCGCAAGACGCTTTGCGCAAGTTCAAACGCGGAATTTTCAAAATCGACTTGAGCAATTGCACGATGAAGGTGACCGGAGAAAGTCCAGTTTAGGCGTGAGGCTCGGCGGGAAGGCGTTCAACTCGGCATCGTCTGACCCGTCTCCGTCCGCGTTTGCAACGCCCGATGCGGCTCTCGGTTATGCCCCCGAAAAGCGCAAAGCTTTTCCGGGCAAGGCGATTGGCCTGGAGGGGCAGGAAGAGCCCGCACCAGTTTTTGACCCTGATACTGGACCATTCGCTTTTTGGAGCAGCGGCTTCGTCAATTTTGGTGAGCGTGATAGCGGCAAACTCGATCTGGACTTTACGCTTGTCGGTGTGAGCGGCGGTATCGACTATCGGCTTTCGGAACGGCTGGTGGCCGGTTTCGGTGTCGGCTATGGACGGGATCGAACAGACATCGGCGACAATGGTACGGAAAGCCGGGCCAATGCTTATAGTGCCGCTGTCTATGGCAGCTTCAAACCTATCGACAATTTCTTTATTGACGCGTTGATGGGCGGCAGCGTTCTGGATTTTGACTCTACCCGTTTCATCACGACAGACGGCAGTTTGACCGATGGAAAACGCAACGGCAGTCAACTGTTCGGGTCGCTGACGGCAGCTTACGAATTTCGTCAGGAAACATGGCTTGTCTCACCTTATGGCCGGCTGGAAATGTCGCGCTCCTGGCTTGATGGCTATGCCGAAGAGGGCGGCAGTATTTACCGGCTCACCTATGGCGACCAAACCGTTGACACAGTGACTGGTGTGCTCGGTTTACGCGCCAATTATTCCATCGACTACACATGGGGCCGTCTGACGCCGGGTGTGCGGGCAGAATATGCGCATGATTTCCAGGGGGCGAGCCGGACCGCAATGGGTTACAGTGCACTTGGCGGGCTTCCTTATGCGCTAGAGATCGAAGGCGAAAGCAGTGATAGCGGAAACGTCGGTCTGTCTCTGGATTTCACTTTTAAGAATGCATGGTCCACCGGTATTGAATACCAAACCAGCTTTGGCGAATCTAGCGCGAGAGACCATGCTTTTGCGCTGCGGGTCGGTGCTAAGTTCTAGTTCTTGGCAGTAGGCTAGCGGCGGGTGCTGACGGCTAGAAAGCGGGGTTTCGGCTCCGCTTTTTGTTCGGGGCGCTTCGATGCAATAGGGCCATAGCGGGAAGAACAGTAAGGCCAAGAGCCTCAACGGCAGTGCATTTTACCTCACACGAGATTGTGGGTTTGCAGCAGGTTCCAACCCGTCTGTCGTTCAGCGATATTCGGGAGTAGTTTCTTCATTTCGCGTGTCGTTCATTGTGAAGAGAAGCGTATGCAGTGAGTGAGGAAGAGGTTTCGATGCCGAGAAGAATTTCTCTGCCTCATGAGTATCGAATATACTGTAAAATGTATCATTAATATAAACAGTAACCGGTATTTTCCATTTCATTTTAATTACTTCTTGGTGGATATTGAAGTCATACGGAGATATACATACAGAAATCTGGCGATCAATGTCTTGGTATATTTTGAGGTGAATAAATTATATATTACAATAGTGTATATGAGTTATGTTTGTTTTGTGTAATGGCGATAGAATTTTAGAGTATTTGCTACATTTGTCTTACGGTGGAACCAAAAATCATGGTTGCCGTTATGAAGCATGGAACAATTCTGGGCTGAATTCACGCACGACAATGTAATCAGTTTGCCGGTGGTTCTGGCGCGGATGCTGCTGGCGACGCTGCTCGGCTCCATCATTGGTCTCGAACGGGAATGGCGCAGGCGGCCTGCCGGGTTGAAGACCCATATGCTGGTCTGTCTCGCTTCAGCCACCTTCACAATTGTGTCGCTGGAACTGGTCAATGTGCCGGTCTTCAACGATCAGAATATCCGGATGGATCCTTCGCGGCTTGTGGAGGCGATCACCAGCGGCGTCGCCTTCCTGGCGGCTGGTTTCATCATCGTTGCGCGCGGAAAAATAACCGGCATCACCACCGGGGCGGGCATGTGGCTTGCCGCATCGGTAGGGCTCGCCAGTGGTCTCGGCCTCTGGCACATCGCGCTGCTGGCGACGCTTATTGCCGTTACGGTCCTGATCGTGGTGGGTAAGATGGAAGGCGCGGTCGGCCCGGACAACAGCAAGGTTGAGCACAAAAACGAGGACCAGTCCTCCTGAGCCGCCGCCGCGGCGGTGGGACGGCATTACAATGGAAACGGGATCATTCCATGTCGAATGATCCCGAACTGGTTCAACTTCACAGAATTTCGCGTTCAGTTGCTTGTGGCTTTGAAGCCTTCAACCACTTTCTCGACGATCTCGTCTTTTTTCCTACCGAAAAGATCACGATGACCGGCATGTGCAACCCACGTGATGGAAACGTCCATTCCCAATGCCTTGACCCGATCAGCATAATCCTGCGTATCGCTCGGCGGAACGATGGTGTCGTCGAGCCCCTGGAAAATCGAAACAGGCGCGTCGATTTTTGCGGAACCGGCATTGTTGCGTTTCAGGGCTTCGACCCAGTCCTTATGATCCGTAATATTATCGGTGACCGCAGGGTCTTTGCTTTGCGCCAGTGCGCCCAGAACACCCACCACGCAGGTTGACTGCGCGGCCTTGAGAAGTTTCTGGCCTTCGGCGGTAAAAAGAGTTTTGTCGAGATTGTAGGCGTCGATGTAGCTTTGCCCGACAAGCAGCGTGTAGGGCACCTTGGCCTTGAAGAAGGCATTTATCGCGGCGTCCGGCCTCAGAATAGTCGAAGCGGGAGCCAGGGCTACGAGCGAGCGAATTTTATTCTCGGGTGCGTAAGTTGTGGCGATTTCGCCCGCGAACAGCGCGGCAGCCCCACCCTGGGACCAGCCGACCAGTGAGACGTCCTTGCCGATATTCGCTTCGCTGATGGAACGCGCCGCACGCAGCAGATTATGGACGTCACGCGCCGAATCCACGCCCGCGAGATAACGGTGAACAGCGTCGGAACCAAGCCCGGCATAGTCCGGCGCGACGATCGCATATCCCTTTGCAAGCCAGTCCTGAAGATATGGAATGCCGATATCGATGACATACTCGCCGCGTTGCACAAATTCCTGAACCGGATTTGGCGCAAGCGAGGGAGCGCAGCCGCGCGCCACCCCGGTGGTGCCATGCAGCCAGGACACGACCGGATGAGGCGTGGTGCTGTCCGTCTGCTTCGGCGCAATGACCAGGCCGCTTGCCGGAACGTGCGTTCCATCCCAGCGTTCCGAAACGTAGAGCACACGCCAGGCCGATGCGCCAGCCGGAGCTTCGATCGGTTCCTGACGAATAATGCTGCCAACCGGCAAAGAGGAGAAATTTTCCGGCGTTTCATAAAACGCCGTTACAGGAAATGGCGACACTTTCGCCAGCGAGAGATCGAAACCTTCCAGTTTTTGCGCCGCAGCTAAATTACAATATGAAAATGCCATTGCGGATGCAATAAATACAGCATATCTGGTCTTCACTTGATACTTTCCCATTTGCTAATATATTGTTTAGTATTGTTTTTTTGATTTGGTAGCAGCTTATCTTTTCTTAGGCAATTGCTGTATTCGTGATAAAATAATAAAGCGACCCCGATAATTTCGGAGCCGCTTTTTCTCGCCATTCGTTTATGTCCCAACCTTGTGGGAGGGGATAGAAGATCAAGCCGCGGCAAGTGCCTCGGCGATGCTATCCTTCAAGGCGAGGCGCTGTTTGCGCAGGTTCGTTTCCTCTTCCTGGCTCACCGGCGCTATTTTCGTTTCCGCGCGGTGGATGCGGTCATTGACGGAATCATACTCTTCCAGAATGCGGGCAAAATGCGCATCCTTCGCCTTCAAGGCATGAATGGCATCGAGCTGGCCGGGAAACTCTTCTCCAAGCGTGTGGGGGGTATTCGACATTCCGTGGCTCCTTCCTTGGTTGAGGGGAGCTTCGCAAGCCCGCGTGCGAACAGCATTGATCGCAATCAAGTTGCGCGGAAAGGAGCATGCCGAAACTGCATGGCTGGCATGCAAAGGCCGGTCTTCTCAGTCACAGGACCCATCACCATTTCATGGGTGCGGACCAAGGAAGTGTCCGTGATGGAGAGAAAAATGTTTACCCGTTTCAATAATCGTTTCGGTCGTGCGTTCGCGCAATTGGGTAGTGCCGTTCGCGTTTCTGCTGCCGTGCGCGCCGGTCAGAAGCCTGCTGCCCAGGACCTTGAGACGCTTGGCATCGACGTCGATCAGTTCCGTCGTATTCAGGGTTGAGCAATCAAGTAAGCGTATGTGTATATGAGTAAAAAGCCCGGCAATGCCGGGCTTTTGTCGTTTAGAGCGGTTCCGGTTAAAACGGAATCATTGGAACCGCTCCAACTATTTGTTTCGTCCCATTATCCTACGCATCGAAGCGGGATCAGAAATCAGACTGATTTCTCCGCGTAGGCGCTCCGCACTTTTGGCTCGAAAATGCTCTAGTCCTCATCCGTCGCCATCTGGCTCAGCAATTCGCCCTTGCCGCGCTGGCGCATGATCATCGGCACGACGACGGCGGCAATCGCCAGGGCGATCAGCACAATCGATACCCAGGAATGCACCAGAGCCATCGGGTTGCCCTGGCTGATCTGCAACGCCTGACGCAGGCTTTTCTCGGCCATCGGTCCGAGGATGAGGCCAACCACCACCGGCGCGATGGGATATGAGAAGCGCCGCAGCACATAGCCCAGCACGCCGAATGCCAGAAGCAGGCCAAGCTCGAACGACACCGGCAGGCCGAACAGCATCGAGGTGGAGGCATTCGCGCCGATGGTTCCAAGAGTGGCGAAAACCAGAATGCCTGCATAGAGCCAGTGCCGCGGGATCGTGAGCATCTTCACCCACAGGCCGATCAGCGGCAGGTTGAGAACCAGCAGCATCAGGTTGGCGACGAGAAGGCTTGCCACCAGGCCCCACACCAGCGTGGCATTGGTCACGAAGAGAAGAGGGCCGGGTTGCAGGCCGAACTGCTGGAAACCGGCAAGCATGATTGCCGCCGTCGCAGTGGTAGGCAGGCCGAGCGTCAGAAGCGGCACGAGGGTTCCGGCTGCCGAGGCGTTATTGGCCGCTTCCGGTCCCGCCACGCCTTCGATGGCGCCCTTGCCGAATTCTTCCGGATGTTTCGAGAACTGCCGTTCCGCCGAATAGGAAAGGAAGCTCGACACATCGGCGCCGCCTGCTGGCATGGCCCCGATCGGAAAGCCGATGGCGGTGCCGCGCAGCCACGGCATCCACGAGCGTTTCCAGTCATTCCTGGTCATCCAGACGGAACCCTTGACGGCGATGACCTCATCTTCAGGGCCGAGCTTCTTCGACACGACCGCCAGCGTTTCGCCGATGGCGAACAGCGCAACCGCAAGTGTCGTGACATTGATGCCGTCCAGCAGGTTTGGGGTCCCCATGACGAGACGCGCCTGACCGGTCAGCTGGTCGATGCCGATCAGTCCGAGCGCAAGGCCGATGAACAGCGAGGTCAGGCCGCGCAGCGTGGAATCGCCGAAGGCCGCTGAAACCGTCATGAAGGCGAGCAGCATCAGCGCGAAATACTCGGATGGACCGAAGGACAAGGCGAATTTCACGACCCACGGCGCCACGAAGGCAAGCGCCAGCGTGGCGATCAGGCCCGCGATGAACGAGCCGATGGCAGCTGTTGCAAGTGCGGGGCCGCCGCGCCCGGCGCGGGCCATCTTGTTGCCCTCCAGCGCGGTGACGATGGAGGCGCTTTCGCCCGGCGTGTTGAGCAGGATCGACGTGGTCGAGCCGCCATACATGCCGCCGTAATAAATGCCCGCGAACATGATGAGC
This sequence comes from Ochrobactrum sp. PL_is483, assembly GCF_055816855.1. NCBI lineage: Bacteria > Pseudomonadati > Pseudomonadota > Alphaproteobacteria > Hyphomicrobiales > Brucellaceae > Ochrobactrum > Ochrobactrum sp. PL_is483. The sequence continues at coordinate 731,885 of NZ_JBVPGS010000040.1, read as the reverse complement.
GAGCCGGAAGGGTCGAGCTTGTAGGTGACGGGCAGCAGCAGCGCGACGGTGAGTGCCGGGCCGATTCCGGGCAGCACGCCGACAGCTGTGCCAAGCGTAACGCCGATCAGCGCATAAAGAAGGTTCGACGGTTCAAGCGCCACCAGAAGTCCGTTGGCGAGAAGTGCGACAGTATCCATGAAAGCGCTCCGTCCCTAAACGAATTGTTCAAGCCAGCCGGACGGCAGCGACAGCTGCAGGCCGCGCGCAAAGATGAACCAGATCACGAAGGCGAAGACGAAGCCGACGGGAACGCTGATCCAGAATTTGCGATAGCCGAAGCCGCGTGCGGTGGCTGCGAAAAGCAGGCCGGTAGACAGGGAAAAGCCGACGGTCTTCATCGTCAGCATCTGGATGGCAAGACCGCCGATGATCCAGGCCATCGGGGCGATTTCCTGATGCTCACGCTCGGGAAAGTCGCCGCGAAGCGCCTCGAAAACGGTCCAGATCGCAAGGCCGAACAATCCGGCTGCGACAACATAGGGAACGGTTTTCGGACCGACCGGCGAATAGCTCGTCACATCGTTTCCATAGGTTGTCGACCAGGCGATGGCGATGGCGACAGCTGCAAGAACAAGGGCGATGACAAGAGCGGCGAAATCTGGCGCCGCCCTTTCGGGGCGGCGCGCTTCCTGCTGGTCTGATCCTGTCATTTGACGAGGCCGATTTCCTTGAGGATGGTTTCAGTTGCGGCAACGTCCTTGGCAAGCTGCTCCTTGAACGCCGGACCGGCTAGATAGGTATTCGCCCAGCCCTTGTCCTTGAGTGCCTTCTGCCAGGATTCCGACTTCACCATCTTCTCGATATCGGCATTGATGGCGGCTTCCTGTTCGGCAGTGATGCCGGGAGCCGCACCCACCATGCGCCAGTTCTGGATCGAAACGTCCACGCCGCCTTCCTTGAAGGTCGGGGCATCGATGCCTTCCACGCGCTCGTCGCTGGAAATGCCGATGATGCGCAGCGTGCCTGCCTTGATCTGGGCTTCGAACTCGCCGTAGCCGGAAATGCCGACAGTCACCTGATTGCCGAGAATGGCCGCAAGCGCTTCGCCGCCGCCGGAGAACGCGATGTAGTTGACCTTGGTGGGGTCGACGCCTGCTGCCTTGGCAAAAAGGCCAGCGGTGATGTGGTCGGTGCCGCCGGCAGAACCGCCGCCCCACGAAACGGAGCCCGGATCAGCCTTCAGCTTCGCGGCAAGGTCACCGAGGTTCTGGATGTCGGAAGAAGCCGGTACGACGATGGCTTCATATTCGCCCGTAAGACGCGCAATCGGCGTGATGGCGTCGAGCGTGACCGGCGATTTGTTGGTCAGGATAGCGCCGACCATGACATAGCCGCCAACGATGAGCTGGCTCGGATCACCCTTGTTCTGGTTCACGAACTGCGCGAGGCCGATGGTGCCGCCAGCGCCCGGAACGTTGATGACCTGCACGCTGCCGGAAATCTTTTCGTCCTGAAGCGCGCTCTGCATCGTGCGCGCCGTCTGGTCCCAGCCGCCGCCCGGAGCGGCAGGCGCGAGCACCTTGTAGTCTTCCGCGGAAGCAGAGCCTGCCATAGCCAACGCCGCCACCGACGTCAGGGCCAGAATGAATCTACGCATATGTCCTCCCAAATGGAATATATGCCGCCCTTCGGCGGACCTCCCCAAGTCCCGCTCCTCTAGCGGGAGCAAACTACATGGAGATTAGCGAAAACAAATTCAATAGGCCAGCATATGCGACAATAGTTTGGCCGCTATTTCAGCAACGCACCTGAAAACGGCACGCCAAAATAGCCGACGGGATGCGCTTGACGGCGACGCCAGGCCGACGTAATAGTATAACGACGGTTCCCCGACCGAGAGCGAAGGGGATTAATAGGGAACACGGTGAGGACGACCCGAAAAGGGGCCAAGACCGTGGCTGCCCCCGCAACTGTAAGCGGATTGCCGTTCATCCTCGTGACGTTGAAAGCGTCATGCCACTGTGCCGGAGAAGCGCGGGAAGGCAGATGAACAGCAGATATTCGTGAGCCAGGAGACCTGCCGTCTAGTGTTGTCCATTGTCACGGGCGGGGATGCCCGGAGCAGGAGCCGGTTATGACAGATTTCCGCGTCGCAGGACGCATTCTTCCATCGTCATCGCATGATTTCGACATGTCCCCGGATATGCCTGTCCGCCTTCCGCGCCGGATTTTTTCCGTCGCCTGACAGGACTTTCTTCTCTCAGTTACATCGGGGATATCCATGAAAATTTTCGGCAAAATGCCGTTTCATCTCGTTATTTGTGCGGCCACATTTCTCGCTGGCGGCTCGGCTGCACAGGCGGCGGAAACGCACTATCCGCTGACGTTGAAAAATTGCGGCCGCGAGGTCACGTTCAAACAGGCGCCCACCCGTGCCGTCGCTGTCGGCCAGAGCAGCGCGGAGATTCTCTACAGCCTTGGTCTGGGCGACAAGCTTGTCGGGACCGCTGTCTGGTTCGGCCCTGTTCTCAAGGGCTTCGAGGAGGTCAATGCCAAGGTAAAGCGGCTCGCCGATAACGATCCGAGCTTTGAAAGCGTTCTGGCGGAAAAGCCGGAAATCGTGACGGCTGATTTCCAATGGCATGTCGGCCCGACGGGTATTGTGGCGAAGCCCGAACAGTTCGAGGAACTGGGCATTCCGGCTTACACATCACCGTCCGATTGTGTCGGCAAGGACAATTCCGGTGGCGGCGACGGCGTTCGCACGGCAGCGTTCAAGATGGACATCGTCTATCAGGAAATCACCGAACTGGCGGAAATCTTCAATGTGCAGGATCGCGGCCAGAAACTCGTCGCCGACCTGAAGGCCCGTGAAGCGGCGGCTCGCAAGAAGATTGCTTCCGCTGATGGAAAACTGTCGGCCGTCGTCTGGTTTTCGAGCGCGCAGGTCGATGCTGACCCTTACGTCGCGGGCAAGTTCGGCGCGCCCGCCTATATTCTATCAGCGCTCGGCATCAGGAATGTGATCGACAGCGAAGAAGAGTGGCCAACGGTCGGATGGGAAACGATTGCGAAATCGAACCCGTCGATGATTGTGGCCGCGAAGCTGGATCGCCGCCGCTACCCGGCTGACGACATCGCCGTCAAGCACCAGTTCCTCGACAGTGATGCGGTCACGAAGCTGATGCCTGCGGTGAAGGACAAGCATGTCTTCGACATGGATGCGCAATCGATGAGCACTTCGCTTCGCGTGATCGAAGGCATCGAGACACTCGCCGCCGATATTGCAAACTCGGATTTGAACAAGTGACGGCGCGGGCAGCGACAGCGGGCTTCAAGCAAAAGGGGAGGGCACGCTCCGGCGTGCTCTTTCTGGCCTTTTCTCTTGTCCTCCTGCTTTTTGCCCTTTGGCTCGGTGCCGCGATAGGCGAAACGGCGATTCCGCTCGATGTGGTTGCGAAAACCGTGGCCAACCGGCTGTGGAACGCCGGATATGCGCTTGAGCCCATCGATGAAGGGATTGTCTGGAGCTATCGCCTCAGCCGTGCAGTCATCGCTGCATGTTGCGGCGCGTCGCTCGCAATATCCGGCGTCATCTTGCAGTCGCTGCTCCGAAATTCGCTTGCCGATCCTTATATTCTAGGCATTTCGGCTGGCGCTTCGACCGGGGCGGTCAGCGTTGCCATTCTTGGCGTCGGAGCTGGCGTGCTGACGCTGTCGCTGGGTGCGTTTATCGGGGCGATTATTGCTTTCGGCCTCGTGTCCCTGCTGGCGCTGCGGGCCGGACGCGGCAGCAGCGCAATCATTCTCGCCGGGATTGCCGGTTCGCAGCTTTTCAATGCGCTGACCTCGTTCATTGTCACCAAGGCCGCAAATGCTGAACAGGCACGCGGCATCATGTTCTGGCTTTTGGGCAACCTTTCCGGCGTGCGCTGGCCGGACGTCACACTTGCCCTGCCTGCCTGCCTGATCGGCCTTGTCATCTGCCTGTGGCATGCGCGTGCGCTCGATGCATTTACCTTCGGAACCGAATCCGCCGCTTCGCTCGGCATACCGGTGCGGCGCGTCTATGCGGTGCTGATCGGTGTCAGCGCCATGATGACGGCGGTGATGGTTTCCATCGTCGGTTCTGTCGGCTTTATCGGTCTTGTCATACCCCATGCAGCGCGCATGGTGGTTGGGGTTCGGCATGGCAGGCTGCTGCCTGCGGCGGCACTCATCGGGGCAATCTTCATGATCGTCGCCGATATCCTGTCGCGCGTCATTATTCCGGGGCAGGTTCTCCCAATCGGCGTCATCACGGCCCTGTTCGGTGCGCCCGCCTTCGCCCTGTTGCTCGGACAAAGGAGGGCTGCGTCATGATCCTCTCGGCCCACAATGTCGGCTGGTCGGCAGGCAATGTCGAGATTTTACGCAATGTTTCGCTGGACGTGGCGAAAGGGGAGTTTCTTGGCATCATCGGGCCGAACGGTTCGGGAAAGACCAGTTTTCTGTCGCTGTTATCCGGCGTGCGCCGGTGTCGCGTCGGCGAGGTGAACCTCTGCGGCACGCCGATCAGCAGTTTCAGCCGTCGCGAGATTGCACGGCAACTGGCGCTGGTCGAGCAGCAGGCGGGTACGACAGACCGTATTACGGCGCGTCAGGCGGTCGAACTGGGGCGGACGCCTTATCTCGGGGCGCTATCGCCGTGGTCGGCGGAGGATGATGCAATCGTTGACCGGGCGCTGGTCAATGTCGATATGGCTCATTTGGCGGGCCGCTACTGGCACACGCTCTCGGGCGGCGAACGGCAGCGTCTGCATATCGCTCGCGCTTTGGCGCAGGAGCCGCAGATTTTGCTTCTGGACGAGCCGACCAATCATCTCGATATCGGGCACCAGATCGGGCTGCTGGATCTGGTTCGCCGTCAGAAGCTGACAGTCGTGGCTGCCTTGCATGACCTGAACCACGCCGCGATGTTTTGCGACCGGATCGCGGTGATGGATAAGGGAAATCTCGTCGCGTTGGGCACGCCGCGAGAGGTGCTGCAAGAAGGGCGGATCGCGGAAGTTTTCGGTGTCGAAGTTGATATCGAGTATCATGGCATCGATGGTTGCCACATTCGTTATCGGGCGCCGAACCGGTGTTCTCCGAAACTCCGATATTCAGCTTGATCGGGGCCGGGGCGACCGCATCGCGGTCGCCGCTGGCCGCTATCGTGCTTCATGCGGACGTTCTAATAAATATGGTAACAAATAGGATTATAAAACAGAATTAACTAATGTAGTTATACATAAAATATAGCTAACATCATGATAAGTTGCACTTTTTATTCAGTTTAATCACAGTAATTTGACCTGTTTTATTGACGATCTGTTTCCATTGCGTTGACGATCGGGGTATAAGGCCTCAGCGCATCAGGAGATGTACTCGTATGCAAAGCCTCGGCCTGCCTACAAGATGCATGGCAGAAGGACAGAAGAGATCATGCTTTGATTTGTTCCGTCATTCACGGTCCTGATATGCGGGTCGTTTCGGTTTACGCCGGAAAGATCCGTTTTGAATAAAGAAACATTATTGGCATGTTCACATTAACAGGGCATGCGGCGAATGCATTTTATTCAATAAATTACTCTATTTATAAAGAGCGGCGGCTTTTCGTTTGGAAAAGCCGCCGTTATTTTATCAGGGATATTGGGCGCCGGTGACGGTGAGATAGACCGCGTAAAGCGACTTCGTCGCGGCGATGAAAAGCCGGTTACGGCGCGGCCCCCCGAAGGTTACGTTGGCGACTGTCTGCGGTGTCCTGATCTTGCCGAGGAGCGTGCCGTCCGGGGAGAAACAGTGCACACCATCGCCGGCGCTGGTCCACAGGTTGCCGCCCGTATCGAAACGGAATCCGTCCGGCAAGCCATTATCGATGGTGCAGAATACCGCGCCGCCGGTAACGCGCTTGCCGCCATCCGCGACGTCGAAGACGCGGATATGGCGTGGCGCGTTCTCGTCGTGGCTATAGGCGCTGTCGGCAACATAGAGCCTGGTTTCGTCCGGGGAAAAGGCGAGGCCGTTCGGCTGGTGGAAATCGGTGATGATTGCATCGAGTTCGCCGGTTTTCGGGTCAAGGCGATAGACATTGCGCGTGGGCTGTTCCGGGTCGGCCTTGTAGCCTTCATAATCGGCCATGATGCCGTAGGTCGGATCGGTGAACCAGACCGTTCCGTCTGAACGCACAATCACATCATTGGGTGCATTCAGCTTCTTGCCCCGGTAGCTGTCGGCCAGCACCGTGATGCTGCCATCCGGTTCCGTGCGGGTGACGCGGCGACCGGCATGCTCGCAGGTAACGAGGCGTCCTTCACGGTCGCGGGTGTTGCCGTTTGAGAAATTGGAGGGCTGGCGAAAGACGGATACGCCCCCTTCAGGCACCCAGCGCAGAATGCGCTGGTTCGGAATGTCGCTCCACAAAAGGCAGTTCTGGTCACCGAACCATACGGGGCCCTCCGCCCAGCGGCAACCGGTATAGAGTTCATCCAGATCGGCGCTCGGCACGATCATCTGCTTGAAGCGATCGTCGTGGATTTCGTAAATCGAAACGGTCTGTGACAAGGAAATTTACTCCGGAAAAACTATCGTTCAGCCCGACGGCCACTGGCGAGGATGATCACCGCAATAATGGTGAGCCCGGTCAGGACAAGGCGGACACCGGCACCGAAACCATAAGTGTTGAGCATCGAGACGATGAGGAACATGAAGAGGGCGGCTCCCCAGATGCCGGGGATATTGGAATCGCCGCCAGCAACCGCCGTGCCGCCGATGATGACGACAGCGATCGACATCAACAGATATTCTGCGCCCATGTTCAGCGCCGCGCCGCCCGAGAAACAGGCAAGCAGGAAGCCGCAAAGCGAAGCCAGCACCGCGCAAAGCAGATAGGTGACGAAGCGTGTGCCGTCGACGGGTACGCCTGCCATGCGCGCCGCGAATGGGTTCTGGCCAATTGCCGAAATCCAGCGGCCATAAATGCTCTTTTTCAAAAGCACCCAGCCAATGACCGACAGGATCAGGGCCACGATGGCGACATTGGGAATGCCGAGCGTCGATGCAGTTGTGAACTGGGCCAGGCTCTCAGGCGGTTTTACGCGCAAGCCGCGATTGCTCCAGATGGCTGTGGACTGGATCAGGAAGCTCATCGACAAGGTGGCGATGATGGGAGGGATGCGCAGAAGCTTGATCAGCGCATAATTGCAAATGCCGATGGCAAGCCCGATCAGCAGCGCGACGGCAAGCCCGGCGAGGATCATGCCGTCCTGCGTGTCCATCAGTTTCAGCGCCAGCGTTGCGGCGAGCGTCATGTTGGCAGGCACCGACAGATCGATATTGCCGGGGCCGAGCGTGATGACGAACATCTGCCCTAGCCCGACGATCACCGAGAAGGATGCAAAGGTGAAGGCTGCATGGGAAAGCCCGTGCGCGCCTGCACCTCCGGTGAAGAGGATGGTAATGACCCACACGGCGACGGTCGCTATAAACGACCATATCCACGGGCGTCTGGTGAGAATGGCGAGGCCGTTCATTGCTTTTTCTCCCTCTTTTCGAGGCGGTTGAGGAAGAGGCGCAATGCCAGCACCACAATGAGGATGCCGCCCTGCGCGCCAATCTGCCAGTCGGGGGAAATACGCATGAAGGAAAGGAAAGATCCGGCAAGCGTCAGTGTGAGCGCGCCGATGACGGCGCCAATGGGCGATACGCGGCCGCCGACGAATTCGCCGCCACCGAGAATAACGCCGGCGATGGACAGAAGCGTATAACGTAACGCGATATTGGCATCAGCCGATGTGGTGAGGCCGACCAGTGCAATTCCTGCCAGCACCGCGAAAAAGGCAGCCAGTGCATAGGTTCCGGCGCGGATCATGGTGACAGACCAGCCCGCGCGCTCGATGGAGCGGGTGTTGCCACCCGCGCCGCGCATCAGCACGCCGAAGGTGGACCGCATCACGATAAAATGCGTGACGAACGCGATCAGAATGCTGGCGACAATGGCCATCGGCATGAATGGCGGCTTGGCGGTCATGATCCAGCGCGCCCAGTCCGGTGCCTGTCCGCCGGGCGAGGGCAGCAGGAGCACCGCCAACCCGCCCCAGACAAAGCTCATGCCAAGCGTGACCACGATGGAAGGCAGGTTGCGCAGATGGATCAGCGCGCCAAGCGCGGCATAGGCGGCAATGGCTGCCACAAGGATCAGTACGCCGATGACGGGGGTGGTGTTGAGGTAGGTTGCGGCAACGCAAACCACGAAGCTCACGAAAGTTCCCATCGAGAGATCAAGATCATTGACGGCCATGATCAGCATCTGGGCGATGGTTGCGAGCGCGATGGGAACGGCCAGATTGAACAGCAGGTTCAGCCCGGTATAGCTCATGGCCCGCGGCTGCATGTAGAAGACGGCGGCCAGAAGCAGGACCAGCGAGAACACCGGCGTCAGCAGGCGGATGGTGGAAGAGGAAAGGCGCATTATTCGTGACCTCCCTCGAATGATGCGGCAAGCACGTTCTTTTCCGTAATGTCTTCGCCGGTCAGTTCAGCAACGATAGCGCCGTCGCGGAAAACATAGACCCGGTCGCAAAGTTCGATTTCGTCCATTTCGGTGGAGTACCAGACGAAAGTGCGTCCGTTTTCCGCCTCATGGCGCAGGATTTCATAGACCTCCTGCTTGGTGCCCACATCGACGCCACGCATCGGGTCATCCATCAGGATCGTATGCGCGCTGGTTGCCAGAGCGCGGGCGAAAAGCACTTTCTGCTGGTTGCCGCCCGACAGCGACAGGATGCGGTTGCCCATATCCGGCGTTCTTATCTGGATGCGGCCCTTCCATTCTCCGCCGAGCGCGTCTTCCCGTTTTCGGTCGACGAGTTTGAGCGACGACAGCCGGTCGAGCGAACTGACCGTAAGATTTTGCAGGATGCTCCACAGCGGGAATGTGCCGTTCAGGCTGCGGTCACCGGCGACGAAGGCGATTTCGCAATTGCGGGCGGGAACCCAGTTTGGGCGCCGCGCATAGTAAAGATCGAGCAGCATTCTGGTCTGCCCGTGTCCGGCCAGCCCTGCAAGGCCGATAACCTCACCCTTGAAAGCCTGAAACGGCTTTGTGTCGGTGGCGCGTTTTGGGAAGGACAGAACCGGTGAGCCGGTCGCGTCGGTCTGTGCGACGCGGCGCGCCGTCTTCTCGCGCTCCACGCTGCCCATGGCTTCAACGAGGCTGCGATTGGTAAATTCGCTGGCGGCGCGATTGGCGACGACCTTGCCATCCTTCATCACGACGATGCGGTCGGAGGTGGAGAGAATTTCGCCCAGCATGTGCGAAATAAGAATGATGGCACCGCCGGTTTCAACGAAGCGGCGCACATAGGCCATCAGCTGCGCGGCAATGCCTGCATCGAGCGATGAGGTAGGCTCGTCGAGAATGACCAGTTTCGGTGCCGTTCCCGGCGCGGTAAAGTTGATGGCGATCTCCACCATCTGCCGCTCGGCAATCGACAATTCGTCAATGGTAGCGCTGCTGTCGATCTTGTGGCCCCGAAAAATCTCGTTGAGCTTTTTGGAAATCAGTTCAACGGCCTTGCTGCGCCAGTTTGCGCCTTCGAGGTTGCGCTGCATGATGCGGACATTTTCGGCAATCGTCAGATTGGGGAACAGCGACAGTTCCTGAAACACGCAGCGCACGCCATGCTTGCGCGCCATCGCCACGCCATGCCCCGCTTCGCCGTGATAGGAAACGCTGCCTTCATGCGGCGACAGCCCGCCATTGATGACATTGACGATGGTGGATTTGCCCGCGCCATTGTGCCCCACAAGCCCGACACACTCGCCTTCGCGGATCACGAGTTCGGCGCCATCCAGTGCTTTCACCGCACCGAACTGCACGCGGATATTGCGCGCGGCGACGACCTCCCGTTTCTCTGCTGCTTCTGTCATACGTTCATCTGACTGCTGGAAATGCTGAAAGTGACGGAAAGGGCGAGAACGAAACCCGCCCCAATCGTCCGATGATGCAAAGGCGTTGGTTATTTCGCGGCGTCGATGACCTTCTGCGCGTCTTCAAGCGAATATTCGACATTCGCGACGCCACCCTTCTGGGTGTTGGCCAGGTCCTTGTCGAGCGATTCCTGGCTGACGCTGAGGAACGGAACCACGAGGTCCTTCTTTACGTCCTTGCCATCGAGAATCTGCTGGGCGACCCAGAAAGCGAGCGTGGATACGCCGGGCGCAATCGAAACCGACATGGTTTCATAGCCGTTGGCATCCTTTTGGCTCTTCCACCACTGCAATTCATCTTCGCGGTTGCCCATGATGATGATCGGCGTTTCGCGCTTGGCAGCGGCGAAAGCCTGCGCGGCGCCGTAACCGTCACCACCCTGCGTCACCACGGCATCCACTTTCGGTAGGCTTGGAAGAATGCCCGCGACGGCACGCTGTGCGACGTCTGCGGCCCAGTCGCCATTGACGGAACCGACGATCTTGAATTTCGGATGCTTCTTCACGCCTTCTTCGATGCCGGCATGAATATTGTCATCGACGGAAACACCGGCGAGGCCGCGAATTTCGAGCAGGTTGCCGCCATCCGGGAGGCGCTTGGCAAGATAGTCGATCTGGCTTTCACCCATCGCCTTGAAGTCGACCGCGATGCGCCATGCGCAAGGCTCAGTCACGATGCCGTCGAAGGAAACCACCGTAATGCCCGCGTCGCAGGCTTCCTTGATTGCGCCGTTCAACGCGGTCGGCGAGGCGGCATTGATGACAATGGCGTCATAGCCTTGCAGGATCATGTTCTGGATTTGCGCGGCCTGTTCGGTCGCCTGGTTTTCAGCCGTCGTGAACGGGTCAGCAGCCGCAACAACGCCAGCATTCACGGCTTCCTTTGTGATCTTGTCCCAGCTTTCCAGCATGGCCTGACGCCATGAGTTGCCAGCATAATTGTTCGAGAATGCAATCTTCTTCGACGATGTGTCAGCCAATGCGCTGCCTGCGGCCAGAACGCCTGCAAGTGTTGCGGATGCGAAAAGGATTTTTGCGAGTTTCATTCTTTCCTCCCAGTTGCCTGTATGCGACCCGCAGCGCCCCGGCACTTCGGATCGTCTGAATTGATTATGGCGCGAGCCTCCCGCACCGCCGCTCCTCAACGGCACCAGTCCGCGCCTGATGCGATTTTTCACTCTTGTATCGCGGGCAATTTTCTGGTGAAGCGAGGATGAAAGAAGAGGAGCCTTCTGTGAAGGCCGATTGAAGCAACTGACTTGCGGGTTCCCGCAGCAAAATTGCGGAAACCCGCAAGACGCGCCGAGGCTGTCGCAGCCTATTATAGCCTATGAGAAGTTTGCGTTCCGGAGGAGAGACGCTTGCTTGAACTCGTGCCCCAACGGTTGCTCGACCACTATCTGAATATTTCCAGATTGCTGGCGGGACAACTCGACTTCGATTCCATCATCCGGGCGGTGGCGGCAGAGATTACGCATATCGTGCCCTATGACCATCTGGACGTCTGCATCAAGACGCTCGATGGAAAGTTCCATATCGCCTATGAGAGCGGCATATCGACGGACTGGAGCCGCAATCCGCCCGCGCCGCTTTCCGGTAGCCCCATTCGAACCGTGCTTTCCGGCGAGGCCGATCATCTTTTGACCGACGATGCGCGCACCGACCCGCGCTTTCATTTTACGGGTGCTTTTTCCAGACCCATTATCGAGCACGATCTGAAAGGGCGCCTGCATGTGCCGCTGAAGGCGCAGGGCGATATTATCGGCGCGCTCAGCTGTTCCAGTCTCACTCCCGCCTGCTACACCATGCGGGACGTGGAAAATGCCCAGTCGATTGCTGATCTGCTTACCCCATATTTCTTCGCAATCCGTGCGGCAGAACAGGCCAAGCGTTCCGCCATCGTGGAAGCGGAAGCGCGGGCGCGGGAGGAAGGCTTGCGTTTCGGCGCTCTGAAACTGACAGAAGCGCTGGAAATCGAGCGCCACCGCATCGGCATGGACCTGCACGACCAGACTCTGGCCGATCTGACACGACTGGCGCGCCACGTCGAGCGGCTTACCCATGCGCCGGACCTTTCGGGCGAGCAGCTTGAACCGCTGTTTCGCGGGCTCCAGCATTGCATGCACGACCTGCGGCAAATCATTGAAGAAGCGAAGCCTTCAATTCTCCAGCTCTTCGGTTTTGTCCAGGCGACGGAAAACCATCTGGGCCGTTCGGTGCGCGACAGCGGTTCAACCATCGAATGGGCGCTGGACGACCACAGCGAAGGCATGGCGGATCGGCTGGAAGAAACGGTTGCGACCTCGCTGTTCCGCATCGTGCAGGAGGCAATCAACAATGCGATCCGCCATGCTCATGCAAGCCGGTTGCGCGTCGCGTTCCGCAACAGGGGCGGTCGGCTACATGTCGAAGTCGCGGATAACGGCATCGGCATGGATCGCCACACGCAGCGTCCCGACGTAGGACATGGGATCGACAATATGCGCACACGCGCGCGGTTGATCTCTGCAAGTTTCGCTATCAGGAAAAACGGGGAAGGTGGCGGCACGAGTGTGACGATCCACCTGCCCGCGGAGATGTGCCGGGAGGGTGGAGGATAAAATGCATGTTCTGATCGTGGAAGATGATCCGTTGCACCGCGCCTATCTTGGCGAGGCCGTGCGGGCGGCATTGCCCGAATGCAGCGACGTGCTGGAAGCCGAAAACGGGTCCGCCGGCGAGAAACTGGCGCGCCAGCAGAGGGCAGCGCATATCGTCATGGATTTGCAGATGAACGGACGCAACGGCATCGAAGCGGCGCGAACGATCTGGAAGGAAAATCCTGAAACGCGCATTCTGTTCTGGTCGAACTATGCCGATGAAGCCTATGTGCGCGGCGTGTCGCGCATTGTGCCGGAAGGGGCAGCTTACGGCTATGTGCTGAAATCGGCATCCGACGACAAGCTGCGGCTGGCATTGCGCAGCATCTTCGTCGAGGCACAATGCGTTATCGACCGCGAGGTGCGCGGCCTGCAGCAAAAGAGCCTTGGCCATGCCAGTGGTTTCAGCGAAAGCGAATATGAAATTCTGGTCGATATAGCGTTGGGCCTGACGGATCGCGTTATTGCCCGCCGCCGCAATCTGTCGCTCAGAAGCGTTCAGAACAGATTGCAGCAACTCTATGAAAAACTTGGCGTCTACCAGGAGAAGGGTGAACCCGACGAAGGACGTTTCAATCTCAGGGCCCGTGCGGTCACAGTGGCACTTCTACGCAAGCTTTTGAACTACAGCGCGCTTGAGCGCGCCGAAATCGAGCTCAATGACTGGATCAGCCGACAGCCGTCTTCAGGCGGCGCTGTTCGAGATTGAGGCCCATTTCCGACGCGCGGGCGATGACTGGTGCGAAGCGTCGCTGCTTCTTTTCCTCATGGTTGGAAGCAATGTCTGCGATGCGGTGCTTGAGGAAGGGGTTGAGAAACCGTTCCCGTACTGAAGCCACGTAAGCTTCGGCCTGTTCGCCAAGACCATCCGCAGCAAATACCGGCAGGACCTCGTCACGCCAGACCGCTTCCAGTTCGCTCCGGATTGTCTTGTCCTGCATGGCTTCCAGCACGATCTCGTCTTTCGGACAGCCGCCCTTCAGCCATTGTTCAGCAATGAATGTATGGCCAAGGTTGAGCAGGTAGAGTTTGAGCTGTTCATAGCGCGCCAGGTCGTCGGTGACGACGATATCCTTGTGTTCACAAGGGAGTGTCAGCCCGTCTGCTTTCTCGATGGCCCAGAGCGCATAGGGTTCGGCGACGGCGCCGATGGGCTCAATGGGTTCGGAAACGATGCGGTCGACCAGGCTGTTGGCGAAGATGCAGCGTGTTTCGAGCCATCGCACGAAACTGTCCGGCAGTTTCCAGTCTTGAGCCAGATTTACAAGGATCGAGCGCAGCTTGTCACCATTGCGCGAGATCAGCTCGCAGGGAAATACCGACAGCGGCGCATCGGGATTGTGTTGCCAGCGATGGTGCAGCAGCACCAGCAGCTTGGCTGGAAAGCTTTTCGGCAAAGCTTCCGGATTGGCGAGAAGCGAGCTGTCATCGCTTCTGTCGAGTTCAAAACCCTTGTCGCCGGTGTTGGAGAGGATCACATCGACGCTGGTGCCAAGGTCGAGAATCGCAGCCCAGTCGTGATGCGCGGAGTAGGCAGCGGTGACGCCCTTCGCCTGATATTCCGTCTCCGACGGCTTGCCGTCGACCAGTCCGCGGATCAACACGGGATAGCTGCGGTTTTCGTTCAAAGCCGCGATCCGCTGGCTGCTCTGCGGGTTGGAAGTCGTCTGCACGACGGCGATTGTCCCGATGGCTTTGCCATTGGCAAGCGCTTCCGAAACAAAGAAATCGGCATGAGCCAACAGAAAACGACTGGTGCCGAACTGCAGGATCGCTGGCTTTTCGTGCATGACCTTCTCCCATAAATCAGTGGTTTTAAGTAAGCGATGCGCGGCAAATTGGTCAAGCCAGTGGGCAGATTTATCAGCCAAACGATCCGATAGCAGGTGTGGAAATGTGCGATTTGCCGCAATTCATCGGGTTTTTAAGCATATTGCGCTTCATTCCGCTTGGAAATATGGTAAGGCCAATTCGAGGAGAGGTGAATTGGGAGCACCATGAGCGACTTTACGGCAACCGCGGAACCGCGCAGGCTTTATCAGCAGATTGCAGATCGGGTGAGAAATCTCATCCAGGATGGTCAGTTTCCTGCTGGCAGCAGGCTGCCGGCTGAGCGCGAGCTGGCACAGCAGCTCGGTGTGTCGCGGCCTTCGCTGCGCGAGGCGCTGATTGCACTGGAAATCGCCGGCAATGTCGAAATCCGTATGGGTTCCGGCATTTATGTCACGGCGGAGTCGGAAAAGCGTTCACTTTCCCATGGAGCTTCTATCGGCGAGAGCCCGCTTGAAATCATGCAGGCACGCGAAATGGTTGAAGGCAGCGTGGTTGTCACGGCCTGCGCGCGCATGACGCCTGAAAGACTGGCTGAATTGCGTGCGACGATTGACGCGATGAAGGTGAATGTCGATGCCGGGCGCAAGGCGATTGAACTCGACAGGCAGTTTCATCTGCTCATTGCCGAGCAATCGGGCAATTCCGTTTTGGCGCGCATCGTGCGCGACCTTTTCGACGAGCGGCATAGTCCGCTGACGTCGCATATCAGAACACGCTTCGAGGATAATGATACATGGGCTCTGGCTCTGGCCGAGCACGAAGCCATCTATGCAGCCCTGGAGGCAAGAGATCCGCTTCAGGCGCAGGCAGCCATGCGAACGCATCTGGACCGATCCAAGCAGCGTTGGATGGATAATGAACCCAGCGAGTGAATAGCCGGGGCGATTTGGGAGTGAGGTCAGACATATGAATGATTCCGTTGCTAAAACGGTTGCGCCGGTAATTTTGCTGCATCCTTTGGACGATGTTGCGGTGGCGCGCGTTTCGGTTCGCGCGGGCGATCCAATCGGACTTGACGGGATCAATGCCCGGGAATTGATCGGGCGCGGCCACAAGGTTGCCGTTCGCGACATTCCAGAGGGCAGGGAAGTCCTGAAATACGGGCAGGTGATCGGCGTTGCGACGAAGGACATCGCGCAGGGCGAGCATGTGCATCTGCAGAACCTCGCCATGCTGCCTTCCGAACACGAGCACCAGTTCTCCATCGACATTGAAGAACGCGGCATGCTGCCGGAGGCGGAGCGCCGTCATTTCATGGGCTTCGACCGGGGCGCTGGCGGCGTCGGCACGCGCAATTTCATCGGCGTGATTTCGTCGGTCAATTGCTCGGCAACGGTGTCGCGTTACATTGCCGATTATTTCAACCGGATGGGTGGTCTCGACGGTTTCGATAATGTCGATGGCGTCGTGGCGCTGACGCATGGCAGCGGCTGCGCGCTCAATACCAAGTCGGAAGGCTATCGCCTTTTGGCCCGCACCATTCAGGGCTATGCCAAGCACCCGAATTTCGGCGGCATATTGCTGATTGGGCTTGGCTGCGAAACCAACCAGATTGCACCAATTCTCGAACATTATCGCATGGAAGAAGGCTCGCGCCTGCGCACCATGACGATCCAGCAGCATGGCGGCACACGCAAGACCATCGATCATGCGATTGCCGAGATCAAGGACATGCTGCCGCTGGTCAATTCGGCGGTCCGTACCAAACAGCCTCTGTCGAAGCTGAAAGTGGCGCTGGAATGCGGCGGCTCGGACGGTTATTCCGGCATCTCGGCCAATCCGGCATTGGGCTATGCTTCGGACCTTATCGTGCGCAATGGCGGCACGACCGTCCTGTCGGAGACGCCGGAAATCTACGGTGCCGAACATCTTCTGACGCGCCGCGCAGTAACGCCTGCGGTAGCGGAAAAGCTGTTGCAGCGCATCGACTGGTGGCGTGACTATACGGCGCGCAATGGCGACGAACTCAACAACAACCCGTCGCACGGCAACAAGCTTGGCGGGCTCACCACCATTCTGGAAAAGTCGCTCGGCGCGGTCGCCAAGGGTGGCTCCATGCCGCTCAAGGCGGTCTACGAGTTTGCTGAAACCGTTACCGAACCAGGTTTCGTCTTCATGGACACACCCGGTTATGACCCCGTTGCGGTGACCGGGCAGGTGGCCGGTGGCTGCAATGTGATCTGCTTCACCACGGGTCGCGGGTCGGTTTCCGGCTTCAAGCCTTCCCCCTGCATCAAGATCGCCACGAATTCCGAAATGTATGAGCACATGAAGGAAGACATGGACATCAATTGCGGCGGCATCGTCACCGGCGACGAGACCATCGAACAGTCGGGCACGCGCATCTTCGAACATATCATCGCGGTCGCATCCGGCGAGAAGACGTTGAGCGAAGTCTACGACTATGGCGACAACGAATTCGTGCCGTGGCAGGTCGGCGCCGTAACCTGATCCCTTTCTTCAACGACGACTGACAGGAATAATTCGATGGTCAAAGCTCTGCGTATCGAGAGCGAAAACGTCACCCGTTTTGCAGAAATCGACGAAGCGCCTTTGCTGGCTGGTCATGTCCGCGTGCGCGTGCGCCATGTGGGGCTCTGCGGCAGCGACCTGAACACCTTCAAGGGGCTTAACCCTCTGGTCCAGCTGCCTCGCATACCGGGACATGAAATCGGCGGCGAGATCATGGAAGCCGGAGAAGGCGTCGGCGCTGCCTACGCCAAGGGCAAGCGGGTCATCGTGCTACCCTATACGAATTGCGGCGAATGCTCATCCTGCCGCAAGGGGCGGCTCAATGCATGCCGTTATAACAAAACGCTCGGCGTGCAGCAAAATGGCGGTCTGGCCGACCAGATCGTGCTGCCTGCCGAGAAGCTGATCCTCAACGATACGCTGGAGCCGCGTCATCTGGCGCTGGTCGAGCCGCTTTCGGTTGGCTTTCATGCTGTCGAGCGCGGGCGTGTTCAGGCGGGCGATACGGTTGCTGTTCTCGGTTGCGGCATGATCGGCATGGGCGTGCTGCTTGGTGCAGTCGCGCGCGGCGCCAAGGTCATCGCCATCGATCCTAGCGCCGAGAAGCGTGAGCTGGCGCTGCAGTTCGGCGCAACACACGCGCTGCCGGGCGGTGAGGATGTGGTCGCCAAGGTGCAGGAATTGACCAATGACGATGGCGTGGATGTTGCTTTTGAAGCGGTCGGCCTGCCGATCACCTTCACGCAGGCTGTCGACATAGCCGGCTTTGCAGGCCGGGTAGTGTATGTCGGCTATTCCAAGGCGCCCGTTACCTATCAGACCCAGTTCTTCAACCTGAAGGAACTCGACATCATGGGATCGCGCAATGCGACGCTCTCGGATTTTGAGGCCGTCATAACGCATCTGGAAAAGCTGGGGGCGGGTGCCGACAAGCTGATCTCCAAGGTGTTTCCGTTCGATGAAGCTGAAGCGGCGCTTCCCTATTGGGATGGCGACCGCAATGTTTTGAAGATCATCATCGAACGCGACTGAAATCGAAGCAAATGCGCCGTGCCTGAAAGAGGGCATGGCGCGCTAGTGGAGGAAACCGGCCACAAGGCCAATTGTGTAATGACCCTATACGGGAGGACAACATGAAGAAACTCGTTACCGGCATGATCGCCGCCAGCATGCTGCTGGCAGGAAGCATGGCTGCATATGCTGCCAATGTGTCGATCAAGGTTGCCTATGAAAACAACCCCGGCGAGCCTTTCGATGAAGTAATGCATTACTGGAAAGATGACCTTGCCAAGCGCAGTAACGGCGAGATCACGCTCGAACTTTATCCAAGCTCGCAGCTCGGCTCCAAGAAGGACGTGACCGAACAGGCCATGATGGGCCTCAATGTCGTAACCATTTCCGACGTTGGCTTTCTGGCCGAATATGATCCGGACCTCGGCGTTCTCTACGGCCCGTTCCTGACCGACGATCCGGCACAGCTTTTCAAGGTCTATGACGGTCCCTGGTTCAAGGAGAAGAGCGAAGAGCTGAAGAAGAAGGGCATTCACATCGTAATGCCGAACTATCTTTACGGCATTCGCCAGATCATTTCCAAGAAGCCGATCCGCACCCCTGAAGACCTGAAGGGCATGAAGATCCGCGTGCCGAACAATGTCATGCAGATCAAGACCTTCGAGGCCATGGGCGCTACGCCGACCCCGATGCCGCTCGGCGAAACCTTCCCGGCGCTGGCGCAGGGCGTGATCGATGGCGTCGAAAACCCGATTTCGGTTCTCTACGGTCAGAAGTTCCAGGAAGAAGCCAAATATCTGAGCAAGGTCGGCTATCTGACCAACGTAGCTCTCATCGTTGGCGGCGAAGCATTCTTCTCCACGCTGCCTGAAGATCAGCTCAAGATGATCCACGAGTCCGCTTATGACGCGGGTCTCTACAGCCAGAAGCTGACGATCGAAAAAGACAATGAAATGATCGAAAAGATGAAGGAAGCCGGTGTCGAGGTCATCGATGTCGACCGCGCTCCTTTCAAGGCTCTTGCTGAAAAGGTCTACACCCAGTTCCCGGAATGGTCTCCAGGTCTTTATGAAAAGATCAAGGCCGAACTGAACTGATCCATCCTATTCGGATATCGCCATGTCGCGGCATTGCCGCGGCATGGTTCGCTCATGGAATCCAATCCGATGAAACTGTTTGAAAAACTGATCGAATGGCTGGCTGCGGTGCCGCTGTTCATCCTGCTCGCGATGTTCAACATCGCCGTTGTCATGCGCTACTGGATGCATCAGCCATTGCAATGGACCGAGGAAATGGCCGGCCTGTTGATGATCTGGATTGTGATGCTCGGCAGTGTCGCCGCAGAACGCAGCAACCAGCATCTTGCCATTCCGATGCTTGTGGACCTGTTTTCGGAAAAGCTGCGCGAGGTCATCAACGCTATCGTTTCCATCCTGTCGGGACTGTTCCTGCTTTACGTTTCCTATGCCGGTTACAAGCTTTCGGTTGCTGCGCAGTTTAAAGTGACGGACGTGCTGCGGGTTTCCTATTACTGGATCGATATCGCCGTTCCCGTCGGCTTCGTCATTATCGCTCTTTATATGTTTGCAGGCGCATTCAAATCCTTGCGCGCCGCATTTGCGGGAGGCAAGGCATGAACCTGACGACTGTCGTACTCATCATGCTGGCGCTGATCGCGCTCAATATGCGCCTTTACGTGGCCATCCTGATTGCGGTCTTCACCTATTTCACCTTCTTCAACCAGATGCCGATAGCGATTGCCGTGCAGCGCTTCATCAGCCCGGCACAGAACACGTCGCTGCTCGCCATTCCGTTCTTCATCATGCTTGGCACGGTGATGTCGCATACCGGGATTGCGGAGCGCCTGATCAAGGTCGCGGAAATTCTGGTGGGCCGCATGCGCGGCGGCATGGCGCTTACCAACATCATGGTTTCGACCCTGATGGGCGGCGTCAGCGCGTCCAATCTGGCCGATAGCGCCATGCTGACGCGCATGATGGTGCCGGAAATGGTCAAGCGTGGCTATGACAAGGCATTTTCCTGCGCGGTGACGGCTGCCGGTTCGCTGATCACGCCGATCATTCCTCCAGGCATCGCGCTCATCATCTACGGTCTGATTGCGGATGTTTCCATTGGCAAGATGTTCATGGCCGGTGTGCTGCCGGGCATTCTGGGTGCTATTATCCTGATGGTTGCAGCCTATGCGACATCGGTCAAGCGCGGTTACAAGCCAAGCCGTGAAAAGCGGATGAGCGGCGCGGAGGTTGTCTCGACGCTTGCCTCGGCATGGCCTGCCGTCCTGTTGCTGTTCGCGATCATCGGCGGCATCCGCATGAACATCTTCACGCCGACGGAAGCCGGTGCGGTTGCGGTAACGCTGGTTCTGATTATCGGCTTCGTGATCTATCGCGAAATGCGTATTTCGCATGTGGTGGATTCGCTTATCGAAACGGCGAAATCGACTGCCTCCGTCATGCTGGTCATCATGGCGTCGTCAGCGCTCGCATGGGTGTTCTCGCTTGAACAGGCGGGCCAGTCGCTGATGCAGCTGATCTCGTCCTTCACCAGCAATCCTTATGCGTTCCTGCTTGCAGTCAACGTGATCCTGCTGATCCTCGGGGCGCTGATCGAGGGTACGGCCCTGATGATCGTTCTCGTGCCGCTGCTGATGCCGACGGTGAAGGCTCTGGGCATCGATCCGGTACATTTCGGTATCATCGTGATCATCAACCTGTCGATTGGCACGCTGACCCCGCCTGTCGGTACGGTCATGCTGATGGTCTGCAATATTGCGAAGGTGAGGGTGGGAGATTTCACCCGCCAGGCATTCAGTATGTATATGGCGCTGTTTATCCTGCTGGCGCTGGTTACTTATGTGCCGATTATCTCGACCTATCTCGCTCACTAAAAAGAAAAGCGCGGGTCGTTCCCGCGCTTTTTCATTTGTTTACCACGGGTTTTCGACACGCGGCCAGATGGCACGGCTGAGCTGGCGGTAATTGGTCGTGCGCGGATTGCTCGGATAGGAGCTCGGTGCCGCGACATAGATAATTTCAGCAGCAATCGGCGCGAAGCCCGCGTGGAAATGGTTGGTGGATTTGACCACCAGTATGTCCTTCTCCATCGGGTCGATACCGATATTTGAAAAGATATCCGGCTCGAATGTCTGCGTCCGGTTGGTGTTGAGAATGATGTCGATCCCGGTGCCTTCGATGCGCACAACCGCCGAAGGTCCAAGCGTCACGCGGCTTGGTCCGAAACTCTGCCAGCCTTCGGCAAGGGTCTTCATGACGGTTACACGCGCATCGATAGGTTCGCCGCCAAGCGGTCCGGATTTTCCGCCGAAACGCAGATCGATCACCGCGCCTTCGCCCGCCGCATGGCAGAATGTCACTGCGATGGGGTCCCAGATGGTGGCGATGCCAATATTGTCGATGCCGCGTTCAATCAGGCGGCGAAGGAGATGGGTTCCGTCGCCGGCTACCCCGCCGCCGGGATTGTCCCACACATCGGCGATTACCGCAGGTTTCGCGGGATTGGCTGCATGGGCGGCCAGCGCCCGGTCGATACCCTGATCGGTGTCGAACATGGCCATTGAGGTTTGTTCGCGCATGGCGATCAATTCGCGCCCGAGTTTTTCCGCAAGCGCCTCGCCCTTGGCCGGATCATTGTCGGTGACAACGAGAATGCGGGTTCCCATTTCCGGCACATCGGCAGCCATGAAGCCATGAATGACTGAAATCGACAGGATGCCATCCTTGCCCTGCATCGCCTTTATACGGTCGACGAAAGAGCGCATTGGCTCCTTGCTTGTCGGATATACGCCGATCATATGACAGTCGAAGGTGGAGATGACGGGCTTGATGTGGCCTTTCAGGGCATTGAGCGCAAGATCGACCACATGCTCGCCGCGTTCGTAAAAATCCGTGTGAGGAAATTCGAGGAACGATGCGAAAATATTGAGGTTTTCGACCCGCTTTGGGGTCAGGTGGCTATGCGGGTCGAACTCGCTGGCAACGAGAATATCCGGCCCGACAATAGCACGCACGCGCTCCAGCAGATCGCCCTCGCAGTCGTCATAACCCTGTGCGACCATGGCGCCGTGCAGGCCAAGGACGACGGCGTCAACGGGCATCGCGGCCGTGAGCTGATCGAGGATTTCATCGCGCAATGCCTCGAACGCCTGCCGTTGCAGCAGTCCGCCGGGTTCCGCCCAGGTGGCCGTGCCTTCGATGACGGTCAATCCTTCCGCCGCTGCACGCTTGCGCAATGCCACGATGGGAGAAGAGCAAAGCGTCGGCGTTTCCGGATGCTTGCCCGGCGCGGCATAGAAAGCCATTTCAAACGAGGCCCTGTCGGTCGGGACCGGCGAGAACGTGTTGGTTTCTGTTGCAAGCGATGCGGTGAAGATGCGCATGGAAATGGCTCTGGGCGGGGCGTGTTTATTTCTGCGGTGCGTAGGCGATGGCTTCGACTTCGATCTTGATGTCGATCATCAGGCGGGATTCGACCGTGGTGCGCGCTGGCGGCTCTTTCGGGAAATATGTGGCGTAAACGGCATTCATGCGCCCGAAGTCCCGGGCATCTTCCAGCCAGATAGTGGTTTTAACGACGTCTTCCATTGTCGCACCTGCAAGCGCGAGTGCGGCCTTGACGTTTTCGAGTACCTGTTTCGTTTGGGCTTCAATGCCGCCTTCAACAATCTGACCGTTTGCTCCGACTGGCACCTGTCCAGAAACATAGACTGTGTCGCCTGCGCGAACGGCGGGGGAAAGAGGCACATGCGATGCGCCGAAGACCTGTTTTCTGGACATGATTTTCTCCGGTTATTTGACGGCTCCAAGGGCCAGTCCCTTGATGAGATAGCGCTGGAGCCAGATGAAAAGGATGGCGACCGGCAGCGTGGCAAGGAAGGTCGCCGCCATGACATAATGCCATTCAACGGTGTAGCGTCCGGCCACCAGCGAGAAGACCTGAATGGGCAGGGTGTAGCTATCCTGCCTGCGCAGCATGGTCAGCGCCACGACGAATTCGTTCCAGGCATTGATGAAGGTGAAGATGGCCGTGACAGCAATGGCGGGCAGGCAAAGCGGCAGGAACACTTTTATCAGTGTCTTGCCGCGTCCGGCACCTTCCATCCACGACGCCTCTTCCAGATCGCGCGGTATGGTGTCGAAATAGCTTTGCAGCATCCAGACGGTGAAGGCGATATTGAAGGCCATATAAACCGCACCGACCGCCGACACACTTTCGATCAGCCCGTAAGCGGCGAGCAACCGGAACAGGCCCAGCACCAGAACAATAGGCGAAATCATCTGCGAGACGAGCAGGAATTGCCGGAATGCGCCATGACCCGCAAAGCGAAAACGCGACATGGCATAGGCGGCAGGAATGGAAACCACGATTGCGCCGACAGAAGCGATGACGGAGACATAAAGCGAGTTCAGAAGCGCTTGCCCGAAACCCGTCTGCACCCACATTTCCGAAAAATTCTGCCAGCGGAAGCTGCTCGGCCACCAGTGCGGCGACAGCACTTCCTGTGGTGGTTTGACGGCGGTGAGGAACATCACCGCAAAGGGAAACAGCGTCAGCACGATAAGCGGTGACAGAACTGCCCAGGCAATGATCGTGCGTTTCAGCTTTGAACCCGTCATGCGCGTTCTCCCCGCATTGCAAGGCGAATATAGATTGCCGTGAAGACGAGGAGGATCGCCAGCATGATGAGCGATACGGCGGATGCCTCCCCAAGCTTTCCGAGGCGGAAAGCGAGCTTGTAGAGATGCGTCACCAGAATGTCGGTGGAGTTGGCAGGCCCGCCTTGGGTCATGACCCAGATGATGGGGAATGAATTAAAGACGTAGATAGTATTCAGTACGATGGCGATGTTCACGAAGGGCTTGAGCAGCGGAAAGGTGATTTCCCGAAACTGCTGCCACAGGCTGGCGCCTTCCAGCGACGAGGCTTCGTAGAGATCGTCCGGGATGGATGAAAGCCCGCCGAGAAAGATCGTGGTCGTGAACGGCACAGTCACCAGAATGCCGACCAATATCTGCATGGGAAAGGCGGTCGCTGCACTCGCCAGCCATTGAATGTTGCTGTCGATAAGGCCGAGATTGCGCAGTGCGGAATTGAGCATTCCGCTTTCGCCGTTGAGCGCCCAGCGCCAGACAATGGCCGTCATGGTGAGCGAAACGGCCCAGGGCAGCATGACGACGACGCGGGCCACCGACCGCCCATAGAAATCCATGTTGAGAATGATGGCGACCGGAATGGAAACTATGAGCGCCCCGCCGACCACTGCCACGGTCCAGATGGCGGTGCGCCAGACCGCATTGA
The DNA here is from genome assembly GCF_055816855.1 of Ochrobactrum sp. PL_is483. Classification (NCBI taxonomy): domain Bacteria; kingdom Pseudomonadati; phylum Pseudomonadota; class Alphaproteobacteria; order Hyphomicrobiales; family Brucellaceae; genus Ochrobactrum; species Ochrobactrum sp. PL_is483. The sequence continues at coordinate 707,601 of NZ_JBVPGS010000040.1, read as the reverse complement.
GGAAGTCGGGCGTTGCGAAAAGGGCAGTGAAATTTGCGCCGTCGTTGAAATCGCGAAGCTGCCCGAAGCGGTTGACATCATGGCTGGCAATTTCAACGAGATGCACCACGGGCCAGAAGATCACCACCGCAGCCAGCAGCAGGCTGGGCAGGATCAGGAGATAGGGCAGGGTGCGGCTTTGCATCGGCAATCAATGTCCCGGAAAAGAAAAAAGCCCGGCAGAGCGAGGGAGCACTGCCGGGCAGGCGGGGAGCGTTACTTCTTCAGGATCGCGTCGGCCTTGGCGGCGGCATCCTTCAGCACGGCATCAGGTTCGCCCTTGCCGAGATAAATGCTCTGCATGGCGTTGGACGTGATGTCGGCAATTTCTTCCCAACCCGGAATAATCGGCGCAAAGCGGGCATCCGGCAGAAGCGCGGTGAAGGCGGCAAGATCGGCATTATTGACGTAATAATCCATCTTCGCCTCTTCTTTGTTGACTGGCAGAAAGCCTTCGCCCTGCGTGAACTTGGCGCGCCATTCTGTCTGGAACAGGAAGTCGAGCACCTTCCAGGCTTCCTCCTTGTTCTTGGAGTTCTGGAACATGATGACGGAATCGGTCACGCCATAGGTGCCGCGCGCGCCCGTCGGTCCGGCGGGAATGGCCGCAACACCATATTTGAGGTTCGGCGCTTCTTCCTTGATCTGGTTCGACAGGAAAGGCGCGGTAATCATCATCCCAACCTTGCCCTGCTTGAACAGGTTCTGCACGTCCTCGCGCGCATAGGACGTGACGCCGGGCTGGGTCAGGCCGTCATCGATCAGCGACTTGTAAAGTTTGGCAGCTTCAAGTGCGCCGGGTGTGCTGAGACCCGATGTGCCATCCTTGTTGAGAATTTCGGTCCCATAGGACCACATGGCATAGTAATAATAGACATCGGTCTCGATTTCCTTGCCTTGCAGGCCGAAACCGTACTTCTCACCGCCAAGCGCCTTGATCTTGGAGGCTGCTGCTTTCAGTTCGTCCCAGGTTGCTGGCGGGTTTTCGACACCTGCCTTGGCGAGCAAATCCTTGTTGTAATACATGGCGCGGGCCGAGGCCGCGATGGGCAGGCCATAGGTCTTTCCCTCAAGGACGGAGGGCGACAGGAAAGTCTCGATGAAGCGACCCTTGAACTCATCATTCATGTAACCGTCGAGCGGTTCGGCGATGCCCTGCTGCACGAAATCGATCAGCCAGCGCGTACCGATGATGGAAAGGTCCGCATTGGTGCCTGCTGAAATGTCGGTGGTCAGCTTCTGTAGAAGCACGTCCCACGGCACGACCTCGAAATTGAGCGTGATGCCGGGATTGGCAGCTTCAAACGCCTTCTTGACCTCTTCGAAATATGGGCCGGTCTTGGAGCTGTACTCCGCGACGGTCATGCGTACTTCGCCAGCCTGTGCGCCCGATGATAGCGCCAGAATGCTCAGCCCAGCCAAAAGGCCAGCCTTCCATTTGTTGATAGACATCTTCCCGTTCCCGTGTTGAGCCATCGCGATGTTGCGATGACGATCTATTATTGTTATTTTCCTACATTATCGCCTTTATTGGTACTTTCAAGTTAAAAGTTTTGTTGCAAACTTACATTTTGACTTTTACGCTGGCGAAACTAAACAGTGCAGAAAACTGCCGCATAAAAGGGGAATGGTGTGGAGCAAGCAGGTGAATTTGCCGGGAAATCTGTATTGATTACCGGCGCGGGCGGCGGTGTGGGAAGCGCGCTGGTCAAGTTGTTTTCGGAGCGCGGCGCCCGGGTGATCGGTTGCGATACGTCACTGGAAGCGATGACGGGCGATGGTTTTCATGCGCGTCATGCCTTCGATCTGCTCGACCGTGACGGGCTGGAACCGGCAGCAAAGCGGATCATAGTGGAATCGGGCCTGCCCGATATCGTCATCAACAATGCAGGCTGGACCCGCGCCGAAACTTTTGACGGGCTGGATCAGGGCAATATCAACACCGAGATCGACCTCAATCTGACAGCGGTTGCCGGATTTTCAAATGTCATGGCACAGGCCATGGCGACGCGGGGACACGGTGTTTTTGTGTTCATTTCGTCGGTCAATGGGCTTTTGCATTTCGGAAATCCGGCCTATGCGGCCGCCAAGGCCGGGATCAACGCTTTTGCGCGGGCTATTGCGGTTGAGTTCGGCAGGAAGGGCGTGCGTGCCAATGTCGTCTGTCCGGGGTCAATACGGACGCCTGCATGGGACCATCGTATCGCGCAGGATAAGAGCGTTCTGGATCGCTTGCAGCGTTTCTATCCTTTGGGGCGTATCGTTGACACAAGTGAGGTGGCGGAAACAGTAGCCTTTGTGGCCTCCAACCGCGCATCGGGGATCACTGGCGCGATCCTTCCAGTGGATGCGGGGCTGACTGCAGGCTGCCGTCCTTTCATCGAAGATATTCTCGGAGGAAACTGACCGATGAAAGAGGTTTCGCTGCGCGGCATTACCAAGACCTTCGGGCAATTGACGGTCCTCGACCATGTTGACCTCGATATTCAAAGCGGGGAATTCCTTGTACTCGTCGGTCCTTCCGGCTGCGGAAAATCCACGCTTCTGCGAATGGTGGCAGGGCTTGAGCCCATTTCCGGCGGCGATCTACTGATCGGTGGGGAGCGGGCCAACGAGTTACCGCCGCAAAAGCGCAATATCGCGATGGTGTTTCAATCCTACGCGTTGTTTCCGCATATGACGGCGCGTGAAAATATTGGTTTCGGTCCGCGCATTCGCGGCGAGAAATCGGAGGAAACTGCGGCAAAGGTGGACAAGGCGGCTTCCATCCTGAACCTTCATTCCTATCTGGATCGCTATCCGCGCCAGCTTTCCGGCGGGCAGCGCCAGCGCGTGGCCATGGGGCGCGCCATTGTTCGCGAACCATCGGTGTTCTTGTTCGACGAGCCGCTTTCCAATCTCGATGCTCAGTTGCGCGTCCAGATGCGCACCGAGATCAAGGCGCTCCATCAACGCCTGAAATCGACGGTGATCTACGTCACCCATGACCAGATCGAGGCCATGACAATGGCCGACCGGATCGTGGTTATGAACCAGGGCAAGATCCAGCAGATCGGCGCGCCGCTGGAACTTTATGACCGCCCGGCCAACAAGTTTGTTGCGGGCTTTATCGGCTCGCCATCGATGAGTTTCATTCCGGGCACTGTGTTGGGAGGAGTATTCCGTACCGGCGAGGGCGAGGAGATTGCCGTTGCCGCCGGAGCGTTCAATGCACAAGCGGAAGCTGGCATTCGCCCGGAAAATTTTACGGTCGCGCGGGACGGCAAGGGGCTGACGCTCACCGTGGAAGTCATCGAGCCGACGGGGCCGGAAACCCATATTTATGGCCGGATTGCAGGACAGCCCATACGAGCTGTGTTTCGCGAGCGCATACATCTTGCGCCCGGTGAGCAAGTGCCTGTAACTGCGAAGAGCGAACACATACATCTTTTCGACAAGGATAGCGGTCTCCCGCTTTGAACTCCCCATGAGCAAGGTTGCAGACATCATCACGCGGCTGCATGTGGTGGCGCAGGACGGATCGAAATCCGACCGGCGGCTGGCTGCGCTCGTGCTGGCCGATCCTGATTACGCTTCCAAGGCGGCAATCTCGGAAATTGCGGCCAGAGCCGGTGTCAGCGAACCCACGGTAACGCGTTTTTGCCGGGCGCTTGGCTGTGATGGCGTTCGCGATTTCAAGTTTTTTCTGGCGCAGGCGCTGGCTATCGGAGGTCAATATCTGACGGCTGAAATTCCCGCACGCGATGTGCGTGAAAGCCGCATTGCGACCGCTGTGACCGATGCGGCGGTTTCCGCCATCCAACGCGCAAGCGACGGAATCGATATGGGCGTGCTGATGAAGGTGGCCGAACGGCTCGCCGCGGGTGGCCCGGTGCTGTGTCTCGGCTCGGGCGGCATCTCGTCCATGCTGGCAACGGAAATGCAGAACCGTTTGTTTCGGCTTGGTATTCCTGTCAGTGCGCAGGTGGATGGGCAGTTGCAGCGCATGTATGCCGCTGTCACCACGCATGAGGCGACTGTGATCTCTTTCTCCGTCTCCGGCTTCGCCCGGTCGGTGGTGGAGGCCGTGCTTGTCGCAAGGCAATATGGAGCGCAGACGGTAGCAATCACGCCTGCCGGTTCCGATCTCGCCAAGGCAACAGACGTGCTCATTCCCTATCAGGCCAATGAAGACGGCAATATCTACAAGCCGACATCGTCGCGCTTCGCACTGCTCGCCATTCTCGATATGCTGGCCACCGCCACGGCGGAAGCGCGTGGACCGAAGGTGCTGGAAAGCCTGCGCCGCATCAAGCACAGCCTCAATACGCTCACAATAGATGATCCGCGCCTGCCGCTGGGAGATTGATTCATGACAGGACCGAAAACCATTCACGACGTGGATACGCCTGCGATCCTCATCGACATTGACCGGGTGAAAGCGAATATCGCCAAAGCGCAGGCCCATGCAAATGCGGTGGGAGTGAAACTGCGCCCGCATATCAAGACTCATAAACTGCCCATGTTCGCGAAAATGCAGGTGGAAGCGGGCTCCGTGGGCATTACCTGCCAGAAACTGGGTGAAGCGGAAGTCATGGCCGACGCAGGGCTGACGGATATTTTCCTGCCCTACAATATTCTGGGGCGGGAAAAGCTCGACCGTCTTCATGCATTGCATCAACGCATCACCCTGTCGGTGACGGTTGATAATCCAACCTCACTTGCAGGGCTTGCGGCGCGTTTCACCGATGAAAAGCACCCGCTGAAGGTGCTTGTCGAATGCGACACCGGCATGGGGCGCTGTGGCGTGCAGACACCGGCCGAAGCGCTGGAGCTGGCGCGCATTATCGACCGGAGCGCGGGGCTGCATTTCGGTGGCTTGATGACCTATCCCGCAGCAGGAAAGCCGGAGGAAGCCGAACAATGGCTCTACTCGGCACGGGAGCTGCTTGAGGCGAATGGCCTTTCCTGTGAGACGATTTCAAGCGGTGGAACGCCCGATATGTGGCGCAATGCTGGCGATAGTGTCGTCACCGAATATCGTCCCGGCACCTATATCTATTTCGACCGTTATCAGGTCGCACAGGGGGCGGCGATAGTGGATGACTGCGCCTTGACGGTGCTTTCGACGGTAGTGAGTCACCCGACTTCTGAACGTGCAATCATCGATGCCGGTTCCAAGGCGCTATCCAGCGATACGCTGGGCCTGAGCGATTTTGGTGAAGTGATGGGTCACCCGGATATACGTGTGGCTGGATTGAGTGAGGAGCACGGCAAGCTGACCGGCGATGTTGCCGGTCTGAAAGTCGGCGAGCGGGTGCGAATTATCCCTGACCATGTCTGCGTCGTTTCCAACCTCTTTGACGAGGTTCATCTTGTTTCGGGCGATAACGTCATTGATATCTTGCCGGTCGCCGCGCGTGGAAAGTTAAGATAATCAGGAGGATAGCATGAAGGGTGCGGTCAATCCGTTTGCAGGCGACAAGGATCGCGAGCAGATATGGGAAATGCTCGTGCGACGCGATATCGAGGCTTTCGTATCGCAGGACTGGTCGCTGGTGGCCGATGATTTCGACGAGCTACGCTTCCTCGGCATTCACGCGCATAATGATCGCGATCCCGACAAATGGGATGCAGGATTTCCGACGCTCGCAAGCTATCGCGATGAATGGCTGCGTCAGGCGGCAGAAAGTGCGGCGGTTGAATATGCCGAATCTTTGGCCGAAGGGATATTCCGTGCGACCGATTTGAGCGTGATCGATATTACAGGCGACGTCGCGGTGGCGCGAAAAAAATTCGATGGAACGATTGCAAGAAAGGACGGCTCCGTCGACCGCCTCAACTGGCAGACGCTCTATTTCTGCCGCCGCGAGGGAGCGCGCTGGAAGATCACCGGCTTTGTTGGATATATGGCGTATCGCTGAAAGATCGGCCACACGGACTGTCTATCACGGCGCGGATCGCCCGATCTGTGCCGTTTTTATGTATAGACTAAATGGTTCCAGATTACAGTATAATCACACTATTTTTCTGCAATTATAGTCTTTTTTCTCCCGAATTATACTAATTCGGATGATGTCGCAGCTGATGGCATATTTGTCGCAGGCCGTTCCGGTAATTGACTGGAAGATGACTACTATTGCCTTCAAGCTGGTTGATCACCTCCTGCTTTGAGCGGTGTCGAACAGTCCTCAAAATTCGTTGTGCAACCCTTCAAAAAAACATTCAAGGGGACGGTTGCCGGACGGATCATTCAGATGAATTCACGGCTGTGGGTGGACATGTCGGGAAATGACCTATATAGAATCAGGCAATCTATCGATAATCATTCCATGTGGGCCGTTCGCGGAACGCAGATTGAGTGCGAGCATTTTGCGCTGGAATGAAGTTCTATCAATGTTAAAAAGGAGATTAAGTCCGCCAGCACAGCGGGGTTAAACTTAATGCATGGTATTTTATACAAGGAAGAAAGTATGAAGTCGCCGGCTAAGACTAAAATAAGCTTGAAAGGCATTTTTAAAGTCTTCGGCGATGATCCGGAGCGTGCAATGCAGGAGTTGCGCGCAGGTAAATCAAAAACCCAGATTCACAGCGAATTCGGCGCAACAATCGGCGTCGATAATGCGACCTTCGATATCTATGAAGGCGAAGTATTCGTTATTATGGGCCTCTCCGGCTCGGGCAAATCCACGCTTCTGCGTCTGCTCAATCGCCTGATCGAACCGACTGCCGGCTCCATCGAAGTGGATGGCCGCGATGTCGTCAAAATGACCAAGCGCGAGTTGATCGATCTTCGTCGCCGCGACATGAGCATGGTATTTCAATCCTTCGCGCTGCTGCCCAATCGTTCGGTTCTCAACAATGCGTCTTTCGGCCTTGAAGTGGCCGGAATGGGCGAGGTTGAACGCCACCAGAAAGCACTGAAGGCGCTCGCAGCGGTCGGACTGGAACCATACGCCCATAGCATGCCGGACCAGCTTTCCGGCGGTATGAAACAACGCGTCGGACTGGCGCGGGCGCTGGCCAGCGAACCGACCATTCTTCTGATGGACGAGGCTTTTTCTGCACTCGATCCGCTGATCCGCACCGAAATGCAGGACGAGCTGAAGCGTCTTCAGGCGGAGCACAGCCGGACAATCATTTTCGTCAGCCACGATCTGGATGAAGCCATGCGCATCGGCGACCGTATCTGCATCATGCAACACGGCAAGGTGGTGCAGGTTGGAACGCCGAACGAAATCGTGTCCGCACCGGCCAACGATTATGTCCGTTCCTTCTTCCGCAATGTGGATGTGTCCCGGGTATTCAAAGCCGCTGATGTGGCGCGCGAGGACGAGCTCATCGTGTTCGAACCCGAACAGCTGGCAACAGCGCTTGAACGGTTCGATACGAGCGGGAAGACATTCGGTGTGCTGATCGATGCTGACCGTACCTATCGCGGAATGGTTAGCCGTGATGCGCTGGCAAAGGGTGCTGTAGCGCAAGGCGGGAACGAGCTGGAAGGCGTCTCTGCCATTGAGGCGGAAGCGCCGCTTTCCGGATTGTTGACGCAGGTGGCGGAAAGCCCCTGGCCGGTCCCGGTTACGGACCGCCAGAACCGCTATGTCGGTGCCATCAGTAAATCGGCATTGCTCGAAACGCTTGGCCGCGCGGGTTGATACCTGCACGCCAACGGACTTTTGCCTGATAGGGGCAGAATGGGTCCAATCCAGAAGAAATACGGAAATGGACGGTAAAACATGGATTTGAATTTCAGTGTCGGCGGCTGGGCGGATGTTGTGGTCAACTACATTCTCGACCACTTTACGCCCGCGCTCGATATGATCGCAGCCACTATCGGTTTTGTTACCGACAGTATTCAAAATGCTCTGCTCGCTGTGCCGCCGAGCGGCGGGGTTGCAGTTTTAACATTGCTATCGCTGTGGCGCGTGGGGTGGAAATTTGCGATTTTCACGGCTCTCGCGCTGGGCCTCATCATCCACATGGATTTGTGGATAGGCACGATGGAAAGTCTTTCTCTGGTGCTCGCCTCGACAGTTATCGCTGTCGTAATCGGCATTCCGCTTGGTATCGCGATGGCTCGCAGCGACACAGTCGCTTCGGCCGTGCGCCCAGTCCTCGACCTCATGCAGACGATGCCTGCTTTCGTTTATCTCATTCCGGCTGCAATGTTTTTCGGTCTTGGTGCCGTGCCCGGGACGATTGCGACGGTGATCTTCGCGATGCCGCCAGTCGTGCGTCTGACCAATCTCGGCATCCGGCAGGTGCATTCGGAGTTTGTTGAAGCGGGTCTCGCCTTCGGCTGCACGTCGCGGCAGCTTCTGTTCAAGGTACAGCTCCCGAACGCTATGCCCTCGATCATGGCCGGTATCAATCAGACGATCATGCTGTCGCTTTCGATGGTGGTCATTGCATCGATGATCGGCGCCGGCGGTCTCGGCAATACGGTTCTGACCGGTATTCAGCGCCTCAATGTGGGCCTCGGCTTCGAGGGCGGCCTTGCCGTGGTCATTCTGGCAGTCATTCTCGACCGCATTACCCAGAGCTTCGGCAAGGGCGGGGCCGGATTTTTCAAGCGGCTCGCATCTCTAAGGAAGGCGGCGGACACTCAGTCCGCCTCGTCCTTTCGCAAGCAGGAAGCATGAAACAGGCAAAAATAACCAAGAATAACAACGGGAACTGATACCAATCGAAAAGGAGAAGCTATGTTAGGCAAACTAACCAAATTCGGTCTGGCGGCAGTTGTGGCGGGAACGATGACCATGGGCGCAGCATTTGCGCAGGACAGCAAGCCGGTTAAAATAGGCTGGGCACCATGGTCGGATGCTGAGTTCGTCACAAAACTTGCCAAGAAGCTGATCGAAGACAATCTCGGCCAGAAGGTCGAGCTGGTTCAGACGGACGTGGCCCCACTCTATCAGGGCGTGAGCCGTGGCGATATTGATGCCATGATGATGGCCTGGCTGCCGGAAACCCACGCTGACTACTACAAGCGCATCGAGGGCAAGGTCGAAAATCTCGGCCCGCTCTATGAAGGTGCGAAGCTTGGCTGGATCGTTCCGGCATACATTCCCGAAAGCGAGATCAGCTCCATCGAGGACCTGAAAAAGCCCGAAGTTCGCGAAAAGCTGAAAGGCGAAATCCAGGGCATTGATCCGGGTGCCGGTCTTACCCGCCTGTCGCAGGAAGCGATCAAGAAATATGGGCTGGACTACAAGCTCAATATTTCGAGTGAAGCGGCCATGCTGACCACGGTCGACCGCGCCACGCGTTCCGACGGCTGGTTCGTGGCGACTTCGTGGAGCCCGCACTGGATGTTCGGCAAGTACAAGCTGCGCTACATTGCCGATCCTGAAGGCGCACTTGGTGGTGCTGAACATATCGACGCTATCGCACGCAAGGGCTTCAAGGAAGAGAACCCGAAAGTTGCGTCGCTGCTCACCAAGATGAGCCTTCCGATCAGCGAGCTTGAGGCTGCGATGTTCGATGCGCAGGAAACATCCTATGAAAAGGCCGTCGACAAATATATCGCGGACCATCCTGATCGCATCAAGGAGTGGCTGGCGGAATAAAGCCCAAGCAAAAGCCCCGGGAAACCGGGGCTTTTCGCATTCTATCCTCTTCGAGCAATCAGGATACCGGAGATCACGATAATCCCCCCGAAAGCCTGCAGCATGCCGATGGGTTCGGACAGGAGCGTCCAGGCAAGAAACGCCGCGACGACGGGTTGCAGAAGCAGGGTGAGTGACGAGAACGACGCAGGAAGATAGGCAAGCGCATAAGCGATCATGCTTTGACCTGCGGCATGGGTCACCCAGGCTAACCCGGCAAGGATCAGCCAGCCATAGAGCGTGGCGGGCAGAATCTGACCTTCCATGAAATAAGCGACCGGCAGTGAAAACACCGCGGCAATCGCGCTGCTCCACAGCATGATGCGCATGGTGGAAAAGCGGCTGCGCAGGCGGCCCACCGAAAGGATGTAACCGGCATAGAAGACCGCGGCCAGAAGCGCCATCGCATCGCCGGAAGATTGGGACTCGAGAAGCTCACCCGGTCCACCTTTCAGCACCACGACACCGAGGGTCGCGACGGCAAGTCCGATCATGAAGGAGGTGCTCACGCGCGACTTGAAAAGCAGCCATGCGCCGAGCGTCACGAAAATCGGTGCCATATTGGCAAGCAGCGTTGCATTGGCAACGGATGTCATGTGCAGCGACAAATGCCACGCGCCCAGATCGAAAGCGATAAACAGGCCGGGCAGGGCGAGACGCAAACAATCGGACGGGGTGAGCGGAGCGGCATCTTTTTCATCGCGTCGCTCGCGGCCATCCATGAGCAAAAGCGGTAAAACCGCCAGTGCAAGACGCCAGAAGCCGGTTGCGAGCGGGCCAACCTCGGAAAGCCGAACAAAGATCGGCGAACTGCCAATGGCTATGCCGCCGACAATAAGGGCAGTCATTGCCCAGCGCTGTGCGTTGGAAGGTGCAGGGTTTGCGGCGGTGGTATGCGACATTTTCAAGCCCGGTGTTATGCCGACATGCCGCTTTTGATCGCGCAATGCGAGATCTGGCTTCGGACTGAACCGATCGCGGAGAAATCAGTACTTTTCTTCCAGCGATCTGTTCTGAGTGTTATTTTTCGTATCGCGGAAAGATGAAAGTTTGGAAAATCTTGCCCGCGACATTGATATGACGCGAGCTTGCTTATTCCTGTTTTGGGGAGACGTCTAGCTCCTGCATATGGATGAAACTTAAAAATTCATTCTGTCGTTGTTCGGCGTGGTGCAACGTGAATGAAAAAGCGCCCCGGAGGGCGCTTCCCGATCATCAGCGATAATAGGGTGAGTAGCACTGTTTGCGCGGCCCATTATTGGGCTGGAACGTGTTGTCCGATGAGCGATAGGACTTGTAGCGGTTATAGCACCACTGCACATGTGCACTGGAGAGCCTGGGTGCGCGATATACGGGGCGGGGCTGGCTTATTGCGCCGCCAATGATGGCGCCAGCACCGAATGCGGCCAGCGGATACCACCAGCCGTCGCTATGGCGACGATAGCCGTGGCGATAATGCCGATAACCGCGATGACCATGCCAGTATCCGGGTCGGTTGGGGCGATGGCCACGATAATGACGCGGTGGGCGGCGATGATCGCGTACCTGTTCGATAGTCTGGTCGATGACTGGACGTTCCAGGTTCATAGGTGCGGCCATTGTCGGTGCAACCGATGTCGCTCCGAAAATGAGGGCCAATGCCCCGACACAAGTCTGTTTGAAGATGTTCACGTGCAACCCTCCGTGTTGGCCTCCGTAATGGAATGACGAGGGTAAACGATTGAAATATAGAATTGTTCCCAATTTTATATGGGTGTGGGACGGAGTTTCAGGCTTATCAAAAACGCAGAAAATGAAGAGGAGCGGGCTCCTCCCCAAGAACCCGCTCCCCAATGCATCGCCCCCCGCCATAGGTGGTGCGATGCTGACCCCTTGTGGCCTTTGTCAGCCCGAATTCAGCGCATCAGACCTTACCTTCGAGCGCGGCATTTAGCAACTTCAGCGCGCGTTCTTTTGTCAGCTCAATCGGGTTGCCGCCCGCGGTCGGATCGACGATGGCCATTTCGGCTATCAGGTCTTTCCGGGCGTCGTCCATTTCAAGGCCCTTGATGAATTCAGGCAGTGTATTGGGGACACCGAGGCCGCTGCGCAATTTCATGACAGCGGCCAGAAATCCGTCAAATCCACCCTTGATGCCGAGATAATCGGCAAGTCGTTCGATACGCTTTTCGATAGCCGCCCGGTTCTGAAGCAGGACATAGGGCATGAAGACCGCGTTGGTCATGCCATGATGGGTGTCATAGAGGGCGCCAATCGGGTGTGACAGCGAATGGATTGCACCGAGCCCTTTCTGGAAGGCGGTTGCGCCCATGGCCGCAGCCGCCATCATGTTGGCACGGGCTTCGACATTCTTGCCATCAGCATAAGCCTTCGGAAGGTTTTCAAAAACGAGACGGATGCCCTCAACCGCGATGCCGTCTGCCATTGGGTGAAAGCCCGGCGCGCAATAGGCCTCAAGGCAGTGCGCCAGCGCATCCATGCCTGTCCCAGCCGTGATGAAGGGCGGCATTCCGGTCGAAAGTTCCGGGTCGGCAATGACCGTCACCGGCAGCATCTTCGGGTGGAAAATCACCTTCTTGGTGTGGGTGGTTTCATTGGTCAGAACACCTGCGCGGCCAACTTCAGAACCGGTGCCTGCCGTCGTCGGCACCGCAATGATCGGCGCAATGGCATTGCTGTCAGCGCGGGTCCACCAGTCGCCAATATCTTCAAAATCCCAGACGGGCCGGGTCTGTCCAGCCTGAAAGGCAATCAGCTTGCCAAGGTCCAATGCCGAACCGCCGCCAAAGGCGATGACACCGTCATGCTTGCCGCTTTTGAAGACCTCGACGCCCGCATAAAGATTGCTTTCAACTGGGTTCGGTTTCACATCGGAAAATACTCCGTATTTCACGCCAGCTTCGTCCAGAATAGCAAGGGTGGACGCCACTACGGGAAGCTTCGCCAAACCCGGATCGGTGACGAAAAGCGGGCGCTCAATGCCTGCGGATTTCAGGACGGCTGGAAGCTCCCGGATGCGCCCCGGCCCGAAAAGCACGGTGGTCGGGAAATTCCATTTCGCGGTCAAAGTGGTCATGTCGATTGCTTTCCGTATTATGATGGGCGGTCAGATTTTTTCACGCAGATGGAAGGATTTCGGTCGCGTGAGATTGCCGTAGCCGATGGCCGAGAGGGCAGCACCTTTGCCGGTGTCCTTCACGCCAGTCCAGACAAGTGCAGGATCGAGATAATCGCAGCGGTTCATGAAAACTGTGCCTGTTTCGATGCGGTCGCCGAGAGCGGCGGCGCGGTCTGTGTCGGTCGTCCACAATGAAGCCGTCAGGCCGTAAATGCTGTCATTCATGAGCGCGAGGGCTTCCTCATCATTGCGCACTTTCATGATGCCGACGATGGGGCCGAAACTTTCCTCACGCATGACGCTCATCTGGTGGTCGACATTGGTAAGCACTTCCGGCGCGACATAGGGAGAACCTGCGCGGTCATTCGCGACGCTCATATTCACATGTGCCTTTGCCCCTTTGCGCAGGGCCTCCGCTTTCTGTTCGCGGATGAGATCGGCGAAACGCGCCTGCGCCATGGGGCCAAGGGTGGTTCCCGCATCCAGCGGATTGCCGACGACATATTGCTTGGTCAGGTTTATGAAACCATCGACAAAGCGGTCATAGACAGCTTCATGCACATAGATGCGCTCGATCCCGCAGCAGCACTGGCCCGAATTGAAAAACGCGCCGTCCACCAGATTTGCGATGGCATGATCCAGATTGGCGTCGGGCAGGACATAGGCCGGGTCCTTGCCGCCCAGTTCCAGCCCCAGCGTCATGAAGGTGCCTGCGGCAGCCTTTTCAATTGCTCGACCACCGCCGACTGAGCCGGTGAAATTCACGTGGTCAATCGTGCCGGAGGCGAGCAGCTTTTCCGTCGATGCATGGTCGAGCACTACATTCTGGAAAACCCCTTTGGGCAGCCCGGCCTTTTCGAACGCTTTTGCAAAGCGTTCACCGGCCAGTAGCGTTTGCGTCGCATGTTTGAGGATCACGCTATTCCCGGCCATCAATGCCGGGATGATCGTGTTGACGGCGGTAAGATAGGGATAGTTCCACGGCGCGATCACCATCACCACGCCGAGCGGAACATGTTTCACATAGCGGCGGAAGCCATCCTTCTGCGCTGGGACATAGGCCTTGAGCGACTCCTCGGCGATGTCGATCATATACTGGCCGCGCTCCTGAACGCCGCCGTTTTCGCCGCCATAGCGCGTGGGGCGACCCATCTGCCATGCGATTTCAGGAACGATTTCGTCCTGCATTTCGGCAAGGGCGTCGAGTGCGGCCCGGCAATAACGTGCGCGTTCCGCGATGCTCAGTTGAGCCCATCCGGCCTGCGCATCGCGGGCAGCTGCCACCGCCGAGGCGATTGCGGCCCCGTCCAAGAAAGGACGCTCGGCATAAACAGAACCGTCTATCGGGGAGATGATTTTGGCTGTGCCGCTCATCTTTGGTTTCCTTTGAAGTCTGGCATTATCTCAGGGTCAATAGCGCTCGAAACCGCGGTGCAGTTCCCAGTCAGTCACGCGCCGGTCGTACTCGATCTGCTCCCAATGAGCGGTGTGGACATAGTGGTTGACCACTGCCTCCCCGAGCGCCTCCTTGAGAAACACGGAGTTCTTGAGGGCCTGGGCGGCTTCACGCAGTGTATAGGGAATTTCCTTGAGTTTCACGGCGCTATAGGCATCGCCCACGAAGGGTTCTTCGAGTTCCAGCTGCTCGTCTATTCCTTTCAGGCCGGCTGCGATAAGCGCTGCAAAGGCCAGATACGGATTGAGATCGGCACCGCCGATGCGACACTCAATGCGGATGCCTTTCGTGCCTTCGCCGCAGAGACGGAAACCTGCGGTGCGATTATCCTGGCTCCACATGATTTTTGTCGGCGCGAAGGTGCCAGCCTGAAAACGCTTGTAGGAGTTGATGTAGGGCGCCAGGAAATAGGTATAGTCGGTGGCATATTTGAGCTGCCCGGCCACCCATGAACGCATTAGCGGCGTCATGGTGTAAGGCGCTTTCGGATCGAAAAAGAGCGGGTCCTTGCCGTCGGCACTCCAGATGGAATTATGTACGTGGCTCGAACTTCCGGCCTTGCTGTAATCATACTTGGCCATGAAGGTGATGCATTTGCCGTGCGCCTCGGCAATTTCCTTCATCGCGTTTTTCATGATGACATGGCGATCCGCCATTTCGAGAGCTTCGGCGTAGCGCACATTCAGCTCTTCCTGCCCCGGACCCCATTCGCCCTTGGAGTTTTCGACCGGAATGCCAGCCGCTGCAAGCTGGTTGCGCATCGCACGCAGAACCGGTTCTTCCTTGGTGGTCAGGTGGATCACATAATCCTGCACGTAAGGGGAGGCCGTTTCCATATCCTGCCAATGCTTGGCACGGGCGGTCTTGTAGGTCTCATCGAAAAGATAGAATTCAAGTTCGGACGCGAAGTAGGCGCGATAGCCGCGCTCGTGCAGGCGGGCGAGCTGCTTCTTGAGGATGGCGCGCGGAGAATGCGCCAGATCCTGATGGTCATGATGATCGAGCACGTCGCAAAGTACGATGGCGGTCTTTTCCAGCCATGTGGCGACGCGCAAGGTCGAAAGATCCGGCTTGATGACAAAATCACCATAGCCCTTATCCCATCCGGCCGCTTCATAGCCCGGGACCGGCTCCATATCGATATCGTCGGCAAGGAGATAGTTGCAACCATGGGTCTCGTCGTAACCGGATTCCACGAAAAACTGACCGTAGAAGCGTTTGCCGATCAGGCGTCCCTGCATGTCCACAAAACATGCGAGAACGGTGTCGATTTCGTCATTTGCAACAGCTTGTTTCAATGCATCGAAAGTCAATTGTCCGGCCATTTATGCTCGCTCCAGAACGGAAAAAAGTGATGGACGCGGCGCACTGCGCCGCGTCCAAAATTTCAGGCATAACGATAGGGCGCGCCCGCATCGCGCATGGTCTTCTGATATTTCTTGAGTATTTCGACCACCTTCGCATTTCGTGCGCTCTTGGCGGCGATTTCGTCCCAGAACTGCATGGCTGCATCTTCCACCTGCTTCCATTCAGCTTCAGGAATGCTGGTGAGTTCCAGCTTGCCACCCGTTGTGCGGTAATGCGCTTCGCCCCACCAGTACCAGTGCTGGCGATAGTAATGCGAACTATCCATTGCCAGCCGGAACAGCTGCTTGAGATGATCCGGCACGGCATTCCACTTTTCCGTATTGGCAAAATAGGACCCGGCCCATGCACCGCTGATATTATTGGTGAGGTAGTATTTGTTGATGTCGGCCCAGCCGACCGTATATACCTCCGTCGCGCCGGACCAGCACACGCCGTCCAGCTCGCCGGTCTGGATCGCGACTTCGATATCTTCCCATGGCAAAGTCACCGGAACGACGCCGAATTTGGTCAGGAAGCGCCCCCCGGTCGGGAAGGTGAAGACGCGCAGTCCTTGCAAGTCCTGCAGGCTGCGGATCGGCTTGGTTGTCGCAAAATTGCACGGGTCCCAGGAACCGGCGCTAAGCCAGGTTACCCCCGGAATTTCCTTATATGCTTCTTCCCAGATTTCATTGAGCCCGTACCAGTTGAACAGGGCGGGCACATCGAGGCTGTAGCGTGATGCGAAGGGGAAATAAGCTCCGAACACCGCGACGTCGACGGGCGAGGCCATGGAGTCGTCGTCGCTTTGCGCGGCGTCGATTGTACCGGACTGAACGGCTCGAAACAGCTCGCCCTGCGGGACAAGCTGGTCTGCGGTGTAGAGCTCGATCACCATTTCGCCATTCGCGGCTTTGTTGAACGCTTCGATTGACGGCTTGATGACGTGCTCGGCCAGCGCCGGACCCGCATAGGTCTGAAGCCGCCATTTGATCGGGCTTTGCGCCCGCACATAAGGCGTTGCAAGTGTGCTGGCACCCAAGGCACCTACGGTTGTCAGCCCGGCTTTCTTGAGAAAATCGCGTTTGTTAAGCTTGCTGTTCTCACTCATGCCCATTCTCCCACTCTTGTTTGAGTTCACCCTTTAATTATTCCGGTCCGGCCCTTTGGGCTCTTATCACCGGCTTATGCGCATTCTCCCGTGCGTGTCGTCACCGTCCGCTGTACCAATTCGGCAGCCACATCGCGATCTGCGGAAAGATCATCAGGATGATGATCGTCAGCACCATGAGGAAGAAGAACGGCACGATTGAGCGATAGATGTCTATCAGCGTGACTTCCTTCGGTGCCAAGGCCCGCATCATGAAGAGATTGTATCCGAAAGGCGGCGTGATATATGCGATCTGGCAGGTGATGGTGTAGAGGACGCCGAACCAGATAGCGTTGAAGCCGAGGCTCTTGACCAGCGGTATATAGAGTGGCGCCACGATCACCAGCATCGCTGTATCGTCAAGAAACATGCCCAGTATGATGAAAGAAAACAGCATCAATACCAGGATGGTCCATGGTGACAGATCGAAGGTGTTGAGCAACACGCTCTCGATGGCTTTCACTGCGCCGAGACCGTCATAGACCGACGAGAAACAGAGCGCCGCCAGAATAATCCAGAGGAACATGCAGGTGACGGTGAGACTGTTGCGTGTCGTGGTTTCCCAAACGGTCTTGTTGAGGCGTCCGGTGAAAAGCGCGGCCAGGCTTGCAAGAAGCGCGCCGACGGCAGAGCTTTCGACAAGGCTGGTAACGCCGGTGAGGAACAGGCCCATCATCGCGCCGAAAACCACGAGCGGCAATATGCCGGCACGCAAGGTGACGAACCGATCGCGCCATGTGATTTTATCCAGTTCCTCCTGGGGCAGTGTCGGGCCCAGTTCGGGTTGGATGCGGCAGCGAATATAGATATAGATCGCGAAGAGCGCGGCCATGAGAAGGCCGGGTCCGATGCCTGCGAGCCACAACTGCAAAACCGGCTGCCGGGCAATCATCGCATAAAGCACCAGCACGACGCTGGGCGGGATCAGGATGCCGAGCGAACTGCCTGCCTGAATGACGCCTGTGACCATGACTTTGTTGTAGCGGCGCTTGAGAAGCTCCGGCATCGCCACGGTTGCGCCGATGGCCATGCCTGCGACGCTGAGGCCGTTCATGCAGGAAATGATGACCATCAGGCCAATTGTCCCCAGAGCCAGACCGCCGCGAATGCCGCCGAACCAGACATGGAACATGCGATAAAGATTGCTGGCAATGCCCGATTCCGAGAGCATGTAGCCCATGAACACGAAGAACGGCACGGTGATAAGTGGATACCAGTTCAACACCGCAAAGGTGGCATTATACGGCATCTCGAACGAGCCCTTGCCCCAGAGCAGCAGTGCTGCGAGAGAGCCCACAAACCCGATCACGCCGAAGACGCGCTGCCCGGTCATGAGCAGCACCATCATGGTTGCGAACATGAAGAGCGTAATGAATTCCGAGCTCATATGTGATGCCCTTCCTCAATGGCAGGACCCGCAATGGTGCTGATCGGCTTTCCACGCAGGGAGGCCCAGTCCTTGAAGAAATTGGAGACGCATTGGAGCAGCAGCAGGAAAATGCCGACCGTCATGATGAGCTTGATTGGCCAGAGAAGTGGTGCCCAGGCAGTATAGTTCGTCTGCTTGTAAACGATGGCGTAATTGGTCGATGAAATTCCACCCGCAACCATCACGCCAAGATAGAAGATGATGAACAGGATGGTGATCATATCGGTGATCATTTTCCTGCGGGGCGGGAGACGGTCGAAGAACAGGTCCATGCGCACATGCGCGCCTTGCTGCATGGCATAAGCGCCGCCGAGCAGGTAATAGGCGGAAAGCAAAAACTGGGACATTTCCAGCACCCAGTTCACCGGGATGCCCAGCACCACGCGCGAAAAGGTGGAATAGAGAAGGCAGGCGCCCAGCACGAATAGAAGATACATCGCGAAGCGCCCGATATAGTAATTCAGCGCATCAACATATTTGACGAACAGTCTGATTGGCTTCGGCATTTCCGGCTCCCTCAGGCTTTCTGTTCCGTGTTATGCGGACCAATTGCTTTCGCAATTTCCTTCAATATTCCTGCAAGCCTTTCGGCCCAGAGTGTCTGTGTCCGGCTATTGGCGATTTCGTTGTTGCGGATCTCGATCATCACGCAGGGCACATTGCGCGGACGTGCGTGCCGCTCCAGCGTGTAGTAGACGCGGTCCGCGGGCGAATAGGGTTCGTTCACGCCCACATGCAGGGTCTCGTCTTTGCGCAGGGCAGCGATCAGTGGCTTGCCAATCCGGTCGTCTTCATCGTGGATGATGCCGATCTGCCAGGGCCGGGGCACATCGCGATAAACGGGGGTAAAGGAATGGATCGTCACGATCCAGGATGGCAGTCCGCGTTGCGCACGCTCCGCCATGACCTGTTCGACAGCGGTGTGGAATGGACGGTGTGAAAGATCGATGCGCGCCAGACGTTCCATGGAACTGAGAGCGTGATTTCCGGGAACCACGGTCGTCTCGCTGATTTCCGGAATGAGGTCGGGAGCATCGAGTGGACGATTGCAATCGATCAGCAGTCGAGAAAGCTGGCTTTCGACAAGAGGTGCGTCGAGGGAAGTAGCGAGATGTCTTGCGACTTCCACAGCGCCGGGGTCCCACGCGATATGCGCGTGCAAGGCTTCCGCATCAAGGCCGAGCCCCTGGAAAGTCTCGGGAATGAAATTGGATGCGTGTTCGCAGACAAAGAGATAGGGGCTTTCCCCGTCCTTGTTGAAGACAGAAACAGGCTCGCACGAAACCGTGCGATATTCTCGCTCGTCCGTCATTCTGTTTGTTCCCCGCGCTGTAACTTATGTTACGTTTTTTCAGATTATGCGCTATTGCGGATTATTTGATACGTCCTATGATTATTTGTCAAACACAATTTCGCCCAAGTTCAAAAAGGGCGTTCGGGAACGGAAAGTATTGTGCCTGTGCATGCGAGCGTTGCGGAACTGATCAATGAGCGGATTGATACGATGCCAGCGGGCGAGCGAAGTGCGGCCCAGACATTGATCGCCAATTATCCGATGCTGGGTTTGAAAACCGTTGCGGAATTTTCCGCCCTGGCTGGTGTCAGCTCCCCGACGATCCTGCGCTTCGTAAACAGGCTCGGGTTCCTGAACTATCCTGATTTCCAGGCGCGATTGCAGAACGAACTCGCGGCGCAATTACAATCGCCGCACCATCGCAATGAACTGCCCGGCGGCGGGCCGGACGCGGCCTATCCGGCGGTGGAGCATACGCTGGAAAATATCCGCGAGAGTTTCCGGCATCTCGGCGAAAGGCAGTTGCGGCAAGCCGTGTCAGCTTTGAGTGAAGCAAAGGGCAATGTCTATCTGATTGGCGGGCGCTTCACCGATCCCATTGCGCAATATATGGCGGCGCATATGACTGTCATTCGTCCGCATGTCTTTCATCTTGGCGGGCAGGAGAGCGTCTGGCGCGATCGTCTTCTTGATATGGGAAAGCGCGATGTTCTGGTGGTTTTCGATATTCGCCGTTATCAGGACAGTCTTTTGAAACTGGCCGAGAAGGCACGGGCCAGAGGCGTGGAGGTCGTTCTTGTTACCGACCAGTGGCTTTCGCCGATAGCGCGCGTGGCCCGTCATGTTCTGGCAGGGCGCACAGCCGTGCCGTCCGCGTGGGATTCATCGGCTGCACTTTTTATTTTGGCAGAAACGGTCATTCGCGAAATGACCCGAATGCTGGAAAAGGACAGCGCCGACCGCATTGCCGAACTTGAAGAGCTGCGCTGAAAGGGATTTCAGTCCGCGCCTTATTCCAGCCCGCAGGCCCGCAGAAACAGCGTTGAGACTTCCTTCTCGATCCGTTCAAGGTCGAGCGGTTCGTCCTTGTCGAGTTTCATCATGCTGCGAACCTGCGCTTCGAAGTCGGCATAATGCTGGGTGACTGCCCATATATGCATCTGGAACAGTAGCGGATCGACGGGCTTGATACGACCGTCATCCACCCAGGACTGGATGAGGCGGACGGCATTCTGGGTCGCAGACTGATGCTTGGCCCAGTGGCGCCCGAGATAGGGCGCACCATTGGCAATTTCGGTAGTGAAAAGGCGCGAAGCCTTGGGGTTCTTTTGGCTATATTCGAGCTTGGCGCGGATATATTGACGGATCACCCTGGCAGGGTCGTTTTCGGTATTGGCGCCGAGGAATATCTCTTCCCATTCGTCGAGGATATAAACGATGATGTCCTCGTAAAGTTCTTCCTTGCTCGAAATATAGTAGTGCAATTGCGGCTTGGTCAGGCCTGCCCGTTGCGCAATGCCTTGCGTGGAAGCCCCCGCAAGGCCCTTTTCAGCGAATTCATCAATCGCGGCGGCGCGGATTGCGCCGAGAATGCGCCGCCTGCGGTCGAGAACCTTGTCTCGTCCGGTTGGCTCCGTGTTGTCATTCTCGTCGTTGTTCATTAGTGCCTGCCGCGATTGGAGATGGCTTATTGGCCGAGCTTCTTCTTGATGTCGAGGCCCACGCCCTTGTTCACAAAGGCATCCGTCGCGACCTTGCTCATGTCGAGTTCGTCACCGCTGACGATGCCTGCCTTGCGCGCGAGTTCGTAGAATGCCTTCACGCGGTTCATATCAATGGCGCCGATGCCTTTCTCGGCTGCGTCGCCACTGTCGATGAGCTGCAACTCCTTGATGCGGGCAAGCTCGGCATCCAGCGTTTCCTTGCTCATGTCCGGATTGTCTTTCAGGATCAATTCATAAGCTTTGGTGTGGTCGCCATAGAGGAAATTCGTCCAGCCCTCAACAGAAGCGCTGACGAAGCGCTGCACCAGATCGGGGTTCTTCTCGATCAGCTCCTGACGCGTTTCGATGGTGTTGCCATAGGTGCTGTAGCCATAATCGGCCAGAAGATAGGTCGTAACCTTTGCCCCTTCCTTTTCGGCGTAGAGCGGTTCCGCGGTGGCATAGGCCTGCTGCACCACCTTCTTGTCGTTCAGGAACTGTGCCAGGCTGTAGCCATAGGGGCGAAGCTGTTCTTCCTTGAAGCCGAATTCCTTCACCAGCCACGGCCAGAATGAGAATTGCGCATCCTTCGAAAGCAGGATCGTTTCGGCATTGGTCAGATCCTTGAAGTCCTTGTATTCACCTTCATGGACCATCAACGCCTGCGGGTCTTTCTGGTAGAAACCGGCAACAACCGTGGTCGGCACGCCATTGGCCACATTGTTGAAGGAAAGAAGGAGATTGCCCGCCAGCAGGAAGTCGAGACGGCCAGCGGCGAGCATCGGGCGATTGTTGACCTGCGGTCCGCCCATTTCTATTTGCACATCGAGCCCGTATTTCTCATAGGTGCCATCGGCAACGGCCTGATAGAAGCCACCGTGACCGGCTTGCGCCAGCCAGTTGGTGCCAAGCGTCACCTTGTCGAGCGCATAGGCCATTTGTGCGGAAAGGCCCATGGAAAGCGCCGCCAGCGCTGCAATCAGATTTTTTTTCATATTGGTTCCCCTTGTTTTAATCAGTCAAAGCCATGTCGGCGGTCCAGCCGCGCGTCTTACCCGGATTGAGCAGGCCATATGGGTCAGCGAGTTTCTTGAACTCGATCTGGATGCTGTCGATCTCCTTCATGCCGCCATCCTCGATGGTGTAGGCATGAGGATCGTAGATGTCGCAGCCGTCAACCTGCTCCAGTTCCTTGATCAGGCGATACATCTCGTCACGACCTTCAAAGCGGACAAGCGGCAGCGCGAAAATCTGCACTTCGCCCTCAAGTCGGGCCATTTCGTGATGCATATATTGCGTCTCGCCGTAGCGTTCGATCTGGCGGGTCACCACATCAACATCGAATGGACGCGGATAGGCAACCTGCAGATAGGTCCAGCCTTCCTCAGCTTTCAGCGCCTGCAAGGTGGTGTGGTTCCAGCCACATTCATAGGCAGGCTGCAGGCCGTTCTTGTGCAAGTCATCCAGTGTCATGGCGAAGGATAGCTTGCCGCCAAATTCGGTGGCGAGCGCCTCGAAACGGGCCATTTCCTCCGGCGCGATCATGGCGAAAACCGCATCCTTGTCGGAAGGGAAGAGCTCGCCGAACTTGGTGTAGAAACGCGCGAAGCGACGGTCCACGGTGGTCAGCAGATAGCAGTCCAGATTTTCTTCAAGCGCCTTGAGGCAGAAGTTGAGCGTTGCCTCGTAACTGTCGAACAAGGCAGCGGTATGTATCCAGTCGGTTGATTTGGTCAGCCCGATTTCCAGCTCCAGAATGATGCCGTTGGTGCCATAGGCGTGCTGGACCTTGTGGATGTCGCGGCCAGTCAATTCGATGATTTTCGGTTCCGGTTCGACGGTCAAAACCTTGACCGAATAGACGTTGCCGTCGTCGCGCAACATGCCGTGGCGCAGCGAACCGATGCCGCCGGAACCGCCGGAGAAAAAGCCTCCAATCGTGGCGATGCGGCGGGTGGACGGATACATGAGAAGTTCCTGTCCGGTCTCGCGCACAGCATCGTCAAGGCGCGAAATGCGCGCGCCGCCTTCCACGCGAACCTTGCCGGGTTCGATGGAAATGATACGGTCGAGCTTGGTCATGTCGAGGATGATGCCACCCTCCAGCGGGACGCATTGGCCGTAATTGCCGGTGCCGCCGCCGCGCACGGTGATGGGGATGCGGAGTTTCGCGGCAGCCGCCGCCACGCGGCGCACTTCGTCCTGATCTTTCGGGATGACCACGAGATCGCCAACATATTGGCCGATATCTTCGGTCAGGATCGGGCTGTACCAGAAATAATCGCGTGAGCGCAGTTCGACCTGCTTCGGGTCGTCATAGATGCGGATTCCATCTATTTCGGCGCGGAATGCGGCCCAGTCGTAAATGCGCTGCGGAGCGGCAGAATTCATGGGGTTCTCCCGTTGTTTTGGGGCGAGGCGACACCGTCGCGCCAGATGGTGCGCGGGGCCTGCGGACGGCTGATGAGGTCGTTGAGGTCTTCGGCGTCGTGCCAGATGAAATTTGCAGGCGCACCGGCTTTGGGCGCTTGCACGCGCTCGCTTTTAATGAGGCGAGCAGGCAGGGTGGTGATGCTGTCCAGCCATTCCTGCGGCTCAAGATGGCAGACGGGTGCCGCAAGACGCAGGATCGCCAGCGGATCGTAATCGCCATAGGGGTAAAAGGCGTCGCGCGCATTGTCGGAGCCGATCATGACATCCATGCCCGCAGCGCGTGCCTCTTTCAGCGGCGCGACGCCGCGCATTCGCGGCGATTTTCCGCCAAGCCGGTCTTGCAGATAAAGGTTCGTCGTGGGCAGCGCGACGAGCGCGACGCCCGCTTCCGCTGCGGCATCGAGAATGCGTGGAAGTTCGTCGGGCCCGCGCAAGGATAGCGAACAGGCGTGGCCGCACAGCACTTTCCCGCCCATGGAATGGCGGCGGGTTGCATCGACGATCAGGGAGAAGCCGTTGGCTTCAATATCCAGGCCTTCATCAACATGAAAGTCTAGATCGAGCCCGTGTGCAGTCGCCAGCCGGAACATCTCCGCGATTTTCGCTTCAAGATCGGGATTGCGATAGAAGAATGCGCCAAGCACGCCATTATCCTGCGCCACGCGGGCAGCAATCGACTTGCCAGCTTCCAGCACGAGATCGCCATGGACAAGGGCGGCAAGTTGAAGATCGATCCGGCCTTTCCATTCCTCGCGCAATTCGTTCAGAACAGGCCATGCCGTCGGCGTTTCCGGTGCAATCCAGTCCACGTGACTGCGCATCGCGCCGACCCCTTGCGCAAAGGCTGTCTCAAGCCCTTTGCTTGCGCGGGCGCGAATATCATCCGCGGTCCAGTTCTGCCGGTCGGCATTCATCAGATCGATGGCGTCGAACAGACATTCCACCTTTGCCGGACCGTTTTGCGCAATCCGCGGCATGGTGAATGTCTTGTCGAGATGCACATGCACATCGGCGAAAAGCGGCGTCACCAACCCGCCGCCGGTTGTGCGGGACGGCATGATCGAGGCAATGCGGTTCCCCTCGATATGAATATCGTGACGGCCGGAAAGCCCGGTTATGGCAACGCCGCTCAGCATGTCAGCGTTCCCGGCGAATTTCGCTTTCGTGCCAGCGTCCGAGGACAAGGCGCGACAGCCAGCTTGTGATGAGGAAGATCACGATGCCCAGCAGCGACACGAGGAAAAGTGCAGCGAACATTCGCGGAATTTCGTTGCGGAAGCTCGATTCCAGAATGCGTGAGGCAAGGCCGGTGCTTTGGCCTGCTGTACCGGCGACAAATTCGGCGACAACCGCACCGATCAGCGACAGGCCACCGGCGATTTTCAGTGCCGCCATGAAATAGGGCAATGCGCTCGGCGCCAGCAGATAGCGCAGCCGCTGCCATGGCGAGGCACGGTAGAGCTTGAACAGGTCGCGCAGGTTATGATCGGCACTGCGAAGCCCGATCACCGTATTGGAAAGGATAGGGAAGAAGGCGACGATCCACGCGCAGATCAGAAGGGCGGAGAATGTATCACGCACATAGATCAGGATCAGCGGTGCGATGGCGATCACCGGCGTTACCTGAAGTATGACGGCGAAAGGAAAGAACGCCATTTCTATCGGGCGCGACAAGGCGAAGACCATGCCAAGCAGTACGCCGCCGACGATGGCGCAGGCAAGCGAGATGAGTGTCAGCTTTACCGTGAACCACAGGGACGCCATCAGCGACGGGCCATCCTTGACGAGCGTTTCCGCAACCAGCGAAGGGGCTGGGATCAGATAGTGAGGTATCTGATAGTAACGGACGAGACTTTCCCAAATGCCGAGTGCGACGAGGATGGCCGCGGTGGGCATGAGGATGCGCAAGGTGCGCTCGCGCCTGGCAAGGCGGTCCTGTTCGGAATTGAGGACAGGCAGTTCGTTTTGCATCTGGTTCATTTGCATGTCCTCAGTGATCTATATCTTCAGAGGAAAGCGTCGCGGTCAGCGCATCAGAAACCTTGGCGCAATATTTTGCATATGCTTCTGTCGTGCGGTAGCTTTCTGCACGGGGATAGGTGCCGATGATCGGTATATCGGCGACCACGCGCCCCGGCCTTGCTGCCATGACGATGACGCGGTTGGACAGATAGACCGACTCATAAACGCTGTGGGTGACGAAGATCACCGTCAGGCCGTGCTCTTGCCAAAGACGCAGCACATCATTGTTGAGCTTGAAACGCGTCATCTCGTCAAGCGCTGCAAAAGGCTCGTCCATCAGGAGAAGGCGCGGCCGTGTAACCAGCGCGCGAGCGATGGAAACGCGCATTTTCATGCCGCCGGAAAGCTCACGCGGGAATGCCTTGGCGAAACGTGAAAGACCGACCTGTGCCAGCACTTCTTCGACGCGTGGCGTTGCTTGCCTGCGCGATATGCCGGAAAGACGGAGCGGCAGATAGACATTATCGAAGACGTTCGCCCAAGGCATCAGGGTCGGTTCCTGAAACACGAAACCGATATCCTGCGCGCCAATCGGGCCTTTGCCGGGGGTGTGGCCGTTGATGTGGATTTCGCCAGCGGAAATGGATTCCAGCCCCGCTATCATGCGCAGCGCCGTGCTTTTGCCGCATCCCGAGGGGCCGAGAAAGCTTACAAACTGGCCTTGCTCAATTCTGAGCGACATGTCGCTCACGGCCATGACGCCGGTGCCATACTGCTTGTAGACGCAGTTTATTTCGATGAGGGAGGAAGGGGAGGAGTCGGGGGCCACGCTCATTGTCCTTTCCTACCAGCCTGGCTTGTTATCGAGCCAGGCGAGCGGCGCTCGTTCGATTTCCATCAATACCTCGACTAGCCGGTCAGCGGCAAAATCGATGGTCTTGCGGCCTTTTTCAGCGGTTGCAAGCGTTGCGTTGCCTGCTGCACCGTGAGAATTGATATCCTGAATCTGCCAGGCGGGCTTGGCGCCGCCGCTCAGCGACAGGTGTTTGAAATCGCTTGCGAATTTTTCCGTAAGGGTGCGGAAATCCTGCGCTTTCGACATGTCGACCAGATCGGGATGCATTTCCAGCATCACCGAGGTTTCCATGTCGCCTGCGTGGATGCCGTGCTTCAGATCGTGCTCGCTGTAAACGCCTTCGGGCATTCCAAGGCCGAACCAGTTGATGCTGACCACCATCATGTTGTGACGGATACGCAGCTCGCGTGCTACGATATCCATGACGCTGATCTGGCCGCCATGACTGTTGAGAAGCGCCAACTTGCGGACACCGCTTGCTGCCACGCAGCCGCCTATCTCACACCACATGCGAATGATCGTCTCTGCCGAGAACGTCAGCGTGCCTGGGTAAAGGCTGTGCTCGTTGCTCTTGCCAATGGCCTGCGTGGGGAGGAACAGCGCATGGCTGGTTTCCGGCAGGCGGGCGATTGTTTCTTTCACCATGCCATCGACAATGGCGGCGTCAACTGCCAGCGGCAGGTGAGGCCCGTGCTGTTCGATCGCGCCAACGGGCAGAACTGCCACGAGCTTTTCACGCTCAAGGCGGGAGAATGCCTCGCTCGTATAATCGGACCAATATCGTTTCAAGACTGCAACTCCTACACGCTCGGGCCAAGGGCGTTAGAGCGCATCCCGAAAAGTGTGAAACGGCTTTCGGAACAAGATGCGCGTCAAACCAGATTTAGCGCATCCTACTAAACAATCTGACCGATCGGTCAAACTAAATGTTTTAAATATTCAAATTGCGTGCAATTAAGGTGTGAATCCGTGGCTAATTGGTCACGTGACGGGCCGCGACAGGTTTATGATGTGCGGAAATTTCCGGAGGTCCTATGGACGATAGATGCATTATCATTGGAGCTGGTCATGCTGGCTCGCAGGCCGCGATCAGCCTTCGGCAGGAAGGCTATGCAGGCGAAATCATTCTCATCAACGACGAAACCGATATTCCCTACCATAAGCCACCGCTGTCCAAGTCCTACCTGAAGGCGCCCGAAGGTGGAGGGCTGGTTCTGCGTCCAGAGTCGACTTATCGCGACAATAATATCGAGATGATGTTTGGCCGTCGCGTCGATGGCGTATCTCTTGCAGACAAGACGGTCACGCTCGATGACGGGCAGGTCCTGAACTGGTCCGAATTGATCTTCGCGACCGGTGCGCGTGCCCGCATTCCCGATGTACCGGGTGTTGAGCTTGACGGTGTTTTCACGCTGCGCCGGATGGAAGATGCACGCCGCATCGCGGCGGCGATGCCCAATGTTGAGAATGTGGTTATTATCGGCGGCGGTTTCATCGGCCTCGAAATGGCTCATAGCGCAATCGCGCTTGGCAAAAAGACAGTTCTGATCGAGGCTGCGCCTCGCGTGCTGGGGCGCTCGGTGGCGACGCACATCTCCGCCCATGTGGAAGCGCGCAGCCGCGCCGCCAGTATCACGGTTTTGACCAATCTCGGCGTGATGGCGATTGAGGGTGAAAATGGCCGCGTGACAGGCGTGAAAGCTGCGGACGGAACCATATTCCCGGCGGATATGGTTGTGATCGGTACGGGCGCGGTGCCAAACGTGGAGCTTGCAGTCACAGCCGGGCTTGCAATCGACAACGGCATTGTAGTGGACGGGAATCTGTGCACGTCCGCGAGCCATGTCTACGCAATTGGCGATTGCGTGAGCTACGATCATTTTCACGCCGGCCGTCGGGTGCGACTTGAATCGGTGCAGAATGCGACAGACCAGGCAAAGCATGTGGCGCGCACCATTGTCGGACGCGAAACGCCATTTCGAGAGATTGCCTGGTTCTGGTCCGATCAGGGCGATATGAAGTTGCAGACCGCAGGTCTGTCCTTCGATGCTGATCGGCATGTGCTTTCCGGGAACCCGGAAGAAAATGCGTTCTCCGTGTTTCATTTCGCCGGTGACAGGCTTGTGGCTGTCGATTCCATCAATCGCCCGGCGGATCATATGATCGCGCGCCGCCTGCTGGCGGCAGGGATCAATCCGACCGAGGCTGATATTGCCGCCGGGGCAGCGCGGCTGAAAGAAATGCTGGCTGCTGCGCCGAAAACTTGAGGATATACGATGAGCACTTTGAAACATCTGCTGCCGCAGGATATGGCGGCTCCCTTTGCCGCCTATAGCCATGGTGTGAAAGTAAAGACTGGCTCGGAAATGATCTTCTGCTCCGGCCAGCTGGGTATCGCGCCAGATGGCAATGTTCCGCAGGATGCGGGGGCGCAGGCGGAGCTTTGCTTTGAGAATATCCGGCGCATCCTTCGTGACGGCGGCATGGACCTTGCCGATGTAGTGCGCATCAACGCCTACGTGACGGATCGCGCTCACATGCGGCCATATATGGACGTGCGCGACAAGCTGTTTCCAGCGCCAGCGCCCGCTTCCACGCTGATGATCGTTTCCGGTTTCACGCGCGAGGAATTCAAGGTCGAGATCGAGGTCGTCGCCGCGCGGTAATCTCCAAACGAAAACACCCGCCGCGGGAGGAAGCGGCGGGTGTTTTATGGGGAAGACCGGACTGGGAGGAGGGTATCCGGTCTTGAATCACCGAGGGAATGGGAGGAGGAGAAAGCCCCCGATGATATTCTTGAAACTGTAGGACCGCGCAATTATGGGGATTCGCGATCCTTGAAGAAGGCGCATGCCTTCCGGCGGCGCTATTAGCGAGCAGCGGCCTTGCGGGCGACGAACGGAATTTCCGAAGGCAGGATGCCGAGGTCGTTCAGTTCACGTGGGCTCAGGCGGCTCAGTTCGTTTACGGTGTTACGGTAACGGCGCCAGTTGTTGTACGAGCGGATCAGGTTCATTTCTCTCACCTAGTAAAATCTTATCTCTTTGTTGCAAACAGCATATAGGCTCGAAGCATTTCGAATTGGAGAGACAGATTTGCATAGCTGCAATGCGTTAAAGCTTGTCAGTTGCACGTCTTTTGCGCAGCTTGGTCATTATACGATCACAATCTCATGTCCTGTTGGGGAAATCCGCTGGATTCAGGCTGCTTCGACGGCTAACCGGTTAAAACTTCTTTAAAATTTTGCCGACCAGAAAGTTGCACCCACAAAATGAAGTGGGATGACTGCCTGTTGAGGCGCGTCGGGCCAATAATTGCGCGATCTCCTCGTGTCGCGGCAGGCGTGTATAATCAAGTATAAATCTGAACCTCCCTCGGCTTTCAATTTTGTCGCAAAAGTCCGTTAAATCGTCGGTTGGAGACAACAATTCCACATGACTTGCGCGCGGGATTGGGTTAAGGGAGTTTCGTCGGGTGCTGGGACATCATATTATATGGCGTCCTTGCACTGTCTGTCTGCGGGAGAGCGCCAACCGGCCGCCGAAGGGGAAATCGCCCGAAATCTCTCAGGTACAAGGAACCGCAGACGGGTAAGGCAACTCTGGAAAGTCGGGGGCAACCCTGCGCCGAAGGTGTAAGTATGGCTTTATATATAGCCATGCGAGTCTCTCAGGCCTGAGACAGAGGGGCACGAAGCAACCGCATTTTGCGGAGGCACACGTGCGACTCTGGAGTTGTTATGGGCGATACCGCACATCTGAAGACCCTGCCTTTGCAGGACATGCATGAAAAGGCTGGCGCGCGCTTTGGCGGCTTTGCTGGCTGGAACATGCCGATCACCTATCCGCTGGGCGTCATGAAGGAACATCTTCATACGCGTGAGCATGTCGGGCTTTTCGACATTTCTCATATGAAGCTGATCGAAGTTTCGGGCGCAGATGCCGCCGCACTTCTGGCCGAGACCTGCCCGCTCGATCCGACGATCCTGAAGACGGGTCAGTCGAAATATACTTTCTTCCTCAATGATAATGGCGGCGTGCTGGACGATTTGATCGTCACGCGTCTTGGTGAAGACCGCTTCATGGTCGTCGCCAATGCGGGCAATGCCGATGCCGATATCGAACATCTGAATGAAGCCGCGTCGGGCAAGGACGTGAAGGTCAATCCTCTCGACCGTGTTTTCCTCGCATTGCAAGGACCAGAAGCCGAAGCAGTCGTCACCGATGCGGGGCTGCCGGGCGCGGATCTTGCCTTCATGAATGGTTTTGAGCCGAAGCAGGGCTGGTTCATGACCCGTTCGGGATATACCGGCGAAGACGGTTTCGAGATCGGCTTGCCTGCCGAAGAGGCGCGCGCGCTGGCCGAAAAGCTTCTTGCCGATGAGCGCGTCGAATGGATCGGCCTTGCCGCCCGCGATTCCTTGCGCCTTGAAGCCGGACTTTGCCTCCACGGCCAGGACATTACCCCGGAGACAGACCCCGTTTCGGCTGGTCTTACCTGGGCGATCACCAAGCCTGTGCGCGAAAAGGCGACGTTCAACGGTGCAAAGGCCGTCCTGGATGCAATCGCCAAGGGCGCATCTGCCAAGCGCGTTGGCCTGAAGCCGGAAGGCCGCCAGCCGGTCCGTGCAGGCGCTGACCTTTTTGATGAATCCGGTCGCCAGATCGGCACCGTTACTTCGGGTGGTTTTGGTCCATCGGCAGGTTTTCCTGTCGCGATGGGCTATGTCGAGGCAAACCTCGCTGCCCCCGGCACACGCGTTTTCGCTGACGTTCGCGGCAACAAGGTTCCCGTAGACGTTTCGGCGCTTCCCTTCACACCGCATCGCTATCGCAAAGGATGATTTCCATGGCCAATATCCTGTTCACCGAAGATCACGAGTGGATCAGCGTCGAAAACGGCGTCGCCACTGTCGGCATTACGATCCACGCACAGGAACAACTGGGTGACCTCGTTTTCGTCGAGCTGCCGGATGTCGGCCGCACGGCAACCAAGGGCGAGGGCATTGTGGTTGTGGAATCGGTCAAGGCCGCTTCCGACGTTTATGCGCCGGTCGATGGCGAAGTGGTCGAAGTCAACGAAGCCGTCGCAAGCGATCCGGCTCTTATCAATCAGGCTGCGGAAGGCGAGGGCTGGCTGTTCAAGCTGAAGCTTTCCGATGAAAGCCAGCTTTCCGGTCTCCTCGACAAGGCCGGTTACGACAAACTGGTAGGATAACGCGATGACCCAGCAGGTTCTTCCCTTCGTTGCCCGTCATATCGGGCCAAGACTGGAAGACGAGCGCGCAATGCTTGCAGCGCTCGGCCTTCCTTCCATGGAAACCCTCATCACGCAGGCGGTTCCGGCATCCATTCGCCTCAACCGTGCGCTTGATCTGCCGGCGCCGCTTAGCGAATCCGACGCGCTTGCCGAACTGAACGCCATCATGGGCCGCAATGTGGTGAAGAAGAGCTTCATCGGCGCGGGCTATCATGGTGTGCACACGCCGCCGGTCATCCAGCGCAACCTGTTTGAAAATCCGGCCTGGTACACGGCCTATACGCCGTACCAGTCTGAAATCAGCCAGGGCCGCCTTGAGCTTCTGTTCCATTTCCAGACGCTGGTTGCGGAACTGACCGGCCTGCCGGTTGCCTGCGCCTCGCTGCTTGACGAAGCAACTGCCGTTGCCGAAGCAATCGGTGTTGCCTGCCGCCATCATCGCGACAAGCGCAGCCGCATCCTGCTGGCGGGTGAACTGCATCCGCAGACGGTCGACGTGGTGAATACCCGCGCCGAACCGCTCGGTTGGGAAATCGCCACCGGCAGCGACGTTGACGACAACACCGCGGCAATCGTGGTGCCGTGGCCGGATACGCGCGGAGTCTATGGCGACTTCAGCAAGGTCATCGCCGATGCCAAGGCCAAGGGCGCACTGGTTATCGCCGTTGCCGATCCGCTGGCGCTGACCATCATGGAAGCTCCAGCAAGCTGGGGTGCGGACATGGCCGTTGGATCCATGCAGCGTTACGGCGTGCCGATGGGTTTTGGTGGTCCACACGCAGCATATCTGGCCGTGTCGGAACCGCTGACCCGCATCATTCCGGGCCGCATCGTTGGCCAGTCGGTTGATGCGCATGGTCGTGCGGCCTATCGCCTGGCGCTCCAGACACGCGAACAGCATATCCGTCGCGACAAGGCGACGTCGAACATCTGCACCGCGCAGGCGCTGCTCGCCAATATGGCAGCATCCTATGCCATCTGGCACGGTCCGGCTGGCTTGCAGGCGATTGCAACGCGTGTTGCTGGCCTTGCTTCGCGCTTCGCCGCTGGCCTCAAGGCTGCTGGTGTGGAGATTGCAGGCGATAGCCTGTTCGATACGGTTACGATCAAGCTCGCCGGCAAGGCTGCGAAGATCGCCGACGAGGCCGACAAGGGTGGACGTCTGCTTCGCATCATCGACGCCGATACGGTTGGCGTCACCTTTGATGAAACCTCAACGGAGGAAGATCTCGCAGCGCTCGCCGTTCTGTTCGGCGCGAAGGCAGTTGAAGGCGACACGGCTCTCGTTCCGGGCAAGGGGCGCGGTGAAGGCTTCCTGACGCAGGATGTGTTCCATTCGCATCGTTCCGAAACCGAGATGATGCGCTTCCTGCGTCGTCTGGCCGACAAGGATCTGGCGCTTGACCGCGCGATGATCCCGCTGGGCTCCTGCACGATGAAGCTCAACGCGGCGGCAGAAATGATGCCTGTGAGCTGGAACACAGTTGCAAATCTGCATCCGTTCGCGCCTGCGGCCCAGACCGAAGGCTATGCGAAAATGACGGCTGACGTCGAGGCTTGGCTTTGCGAAGTCACCGGCTTTGCTGGCGTTTCGCTACAGCCGAATGCAGGCAGCCAGGGTGAATATGCCGGTCTTCTGGCTATCCGCCACTATCACCAGTCGCGCGGCGAAGGTCATCGCAACATCTGCCTGATCCCGTCGTCTGCACATGGCACCAATCCGGCCAGCGCTTCGATGGCAGGCATGAGCGTCGTCGTGGTCAATTGCCGGCCGGATGGCGATATCGATATCGACGATCTGAAGGCCAAGGCCGAGAAGCATCGTGATAATCTCGCTGCTTTCATGATTACCTATCCGTCGACCTACGGTGTGTTTGAAGAAGGCATCAAGGCTTTCTGCGAAATCGTGCATGACAATGGCGGTCAGGTCTATTTCGACGGTGCAAACCTCAATGCGCTCGTTGGTCTTGCCCGTCCTTGCGATATTGGTGCCGACGTCTGCCACATGAACCTGCACAAGACCTTCTGCATTCCGCATGGCGGCGGCGGTCCGGGTGTTGGTCCAATCGGTGTTGCCAAGCATCTGGTGCCGTATTTGCCTGGCCATGTGGATATCGGTTCCAAACATGCCGTTTCGGCTGCGCCGTTCGGTAGCGCATCCATTCTGGTCATCACGTGGATGTATATCCGCATGATGGGCGGTGCTGGTCTGAAGAAGGCAACCGAAGCTGCAATCCTCAACGCCAACTATATCGCGCATCGCCTCAAGGACGCTTATCCGATCCTTTATACTGGCGCGCATGATCGCGTGGCGCATGAGTGCATCGTGGATACGCGAGTTCTGAAGGACAGCGCTGGCATCACCGTGGAAGACGTGGCCAAGCGCCTTATCGACTATGGATTCCATGCGCCGACCATGTCCTGGCCGGTTGCGGGTACGCTGATGATCGAGCCGACGGAGTCTGAACCGAAGTCGGAAATCGACCGTCTTTGCGATGCGATGATTGCAATTGCAGCCGAAGCGAAAAAGGTTGCCGATGGTGTCTGGCCTGCGGACGATAATCCGCTTGCCAATGCACCGCATACGGCAGGCGATACGCTGGCAACGGAATGGACGCATCCTTATACGCGTGAGGAGGCAGTATTCCCGGCAAGCGCGATCAATGGCGATTTCGATGCGACGGCAAAATATTGGCCGCCAGTCAGCCGTGTGGATAATGTCGGCGGCGATCGGAACTTGATCTGCTCCTGCCCGCCGGTCGCAGCCTACGGTTGATCGTGCTGGATTGTTTTGAAATCAGGGCGCCGCGGAAACGCGGCGCCTTTTCTTTTGCGAAGAACGTTGGAGCATTTTCAGCAAAAGTGCGAAGCGGTTTTGCGTGGATGATGCGATAAAATCAAAAGGTTAGAGCGGTTCCGACGGTTCCACGTTAAACCGAAGCCAGTCCATCCAACTGAATTTTAGGCAAAAAAAGAGCCGGACTAGGAAGTCCGGCTAAGTTATGAAGGTGCCACTTGGGCAAACCTCCAGAGGGGAACACTTACCGCGCGCAATGGGAGGAGGCACAGCGGTAAGTGACTGTGATATGTATCACCTTGCTCCAATCTTCAACCCCTGAAACACGAAATTTTTGACCATTTCGGAAAATTCTGAAACTTTTTGAAATGTGGCCGTGTTTTCCAGTTTATTGGTCAATGTTTGTACTCCTCGGACGGGCCGGGCGTACTCCAGATCGAAACAATCTTTAGTTATAATGCAGGTGCTTGCGACTCGCTGTGGAGGATTGCGGCGTTCTCTAATTTGATTAGTTCGCAAAGCTCGCGGCGATGCGCTGCCAGCAACGCACGGGCGCGTTGGAAGTTCATATTTTCTCGCGATTTCAATAATGTATATGATCGTTTCTATGGGGGTAAGTTAATTCCGCCTGCGAACCGCACACTTATAAACTGCTGAATTGGTTAGAATAATTCTAAAACATTCCTGCTTTGGTCAACTTCATTTAACTTGCGGCGCTGACGGTGCGGATATAAAAGATGACCAAATGACGAAGGCTTCACGCCGGGGTTAAAGAGAAGCGACCAAGGGGCAGGCCGATTTCTCTGTCTTTTGGATAGTCGGAATGCTTGTACCTTTTCTCATCATGTTCCGCGAAGGCGTGGAAGCTGCGCTGATTGTCGGCATTATCGCCAGCTATCTTCATCAGACAGGCCGTAGTGCCTGGATGCCTGTCGTCTGGATCGGCATTCTGCTTGCTCTGGCTATGTCACTGACGGTTGGCGCAATTCTGCAGCTGTTGAGTGCGGAATTCCCGCAAAAAGCGCAGGAGATGTTTGAGGCCATTATTGGCCTGATTGCCGTCTTTGTGCTGACCTCAATGGTTTTCTGGATGCGCAAGGCGGCACGATCGATCAAGGCGGAGCTGCACCACTCCATCGATGCGGCTTTTCAGACCCCGACGCATAAAGGTCTTGGTCTTATTCTCATGGTTTTCTTCGCGGTGGCCCGCGAGGGGCTCGAATCTGTCTTCTTTCTGCTGGCTGCCTTTCAGCAGAGCGAGGGACCGGCTGCGCCGATGGGCGCGCTTCTCGGCGTGTTGCTCGCGGCGGCGGTTGGCTACGGCATTTTTAAAGGCGGTTTGAAACTGAACCTCCGTCGCTTCTTTCGCTGGACCGGTGTCTTTATCCTGATCATCGCGGCGGGCATTCTCGCCAATTCTGTCATGGCGCTGCATGAGGCAGGTATCTGGAACCACTTCCAGGCAGTCGTTTTCGATGCGAGCGACATTCTCCCGCTCGACAGCACACTTGGCTCGGTTCTGGCGGGCATTTTTGGCTACATCGCAACGCCGACCGTCAGTGAAGTCGTTGCCTATGTGGCGTTTCTCGTTCCGGCGCTCATTCTGTTCTTGATGCCAACAAGTGTCCCAGCCACAGCCAATCAGGCCAGATCAAGCGCACAATAAAAGAGATTTTCATGACGAATTCGAAGTCTGCTGAACCCATGTCACGTAACCTGGTCCGCATCGGGCTGGCTCTCGCCGTACTGCTGCTTTTTGCTGCGGGCGCTGCGTTCTTTTATGCATCTCGCGTGTCGGACAAGGCCCGCCATGCAGAAGTGGATGGCAAGGTACAAGTCGCAATCAATGCAAAAAGCTGCGAGCCGAATGAGCTGACCGTTCCTGCCGGGCGTTCGGTGTTCGAAATCATAAACAAGTCGGATCGCACCGTGGAATGGGAAATTCTTGACGGAGTGATGGTTCTTGAAGAACGTGAAAACATCGCGCCGGGTTTCAAACAGACAATCACTGCGAAGCTGGCGCCGGGCGAATACCAGATTACCTGTGGGCTTCTGTCCAATCCTCGGGGCAAGTTGACCGTAACTGCGACCGCCGCCAGCGAAGCGGAGAAGGGCAAGCTTCCGCTTACTGCTTTCATCGGGGCGCTGGCTGAATATCAGATCTATCTCGCAACCGAAGTGGCTGAATTCCAGAAAGCAGTTGCGGCGCTTTCCGCAGCAATAGCGAGCGGAAATCTTGATGCCGCACAAGCTGCCTATGGCCCTGCACGAGAGGCCTATGGACGTATTGCCCCTGTTTCGGAGGCGTTCTCTGATCTCGATACCGCTATCAATGCGCGCGCGGATTATTTCGAAAAGCGGGAGCAGGACGCTGCTTTCGGCGGCCTGCATCGTATCGAATATGGGCTGTTCGAGCAGAAATCGGCAGATGATCTGGCCCCGGTTTCGGACAAGTTGGCCCAGGATGCGGGCGCGCTGAAGGAGCGTATTCGCGCTCTGCGTATTTCGCCGGATCGCATGCTGGCTGGCACCGCATCGGCGCTTAATCGTTTTGCTTCGGCGGCGGGCGATACCGGCGAAGACCGTTATGCCCACACTGATCTGTACGCTTTCGCCGGGCTCGTTGAAGGCGCGGCCAAGACGGCAAATGTGTTGCGGCCCATCGTGGACAAAGTCGATGCGAAGGCTTTTGAAGGCATCGACAAGGAACTGGCTGCGGTGAAAGCTCTCTTGAGCGCCAATGCCGAAGGCAATGGTTTCAAGGCCTATGACAATCTCTCGTCTGATGAAAAGGCGAAGATCAAGGAGGGCGCCGCTTCGCTCGCCGCCCAATTCTCTAAACTCCGCGATCAATTGGGAGTGAATTAGTGACCAAGAAATTTTTGAAAACAGATAATCCTGTTTCACCTTCACGCCGCGCATTGCTGCTCGGTGCCGGAGCAACTGGTGTTGCAGGCGTGCTTGCTCCACAGTCGGCACAAGCGCTTTCCTCCGACAATGTAACCAATGCGCCGGAAAGCGAAAAGCTGCACGAAAGCCAGCCTTTTTACGGGCAGCATCAGCCGGGCATCGTGACGCCACGCCCCGCGGCTGGTCTCGTTGCTTCTTTCGATGTGCTGGCGCGCGACCGCGCTGAACTTGAGCGCATGTTCAAGCTGCTCACCGAGCGCGCGGAATTCTTGATGAAGGGCGGAAGGCCGCCGGTGCTGGATGCGAAATTTCCGCCATCGGATTCCGGTATTCTCGGTCCGGTCGTCACCCCGGATAATCTCACTGTCACGGTCGCGCTCGGCTCGTCATTATTCGATGATCGTTTTGGCTTGAAGCCGTTGAAGCCGAAACTTCTACAGCGCATGACAGGTTTTCCCAACGATGCCTTGCAAAAGGACATCTGCCATGGGGACCTTGTAATTCAGTTCTGCTCGAATACGCCGGATACGAATATCCATGCTTTGCGGGACATTATGAAGAACATGCCTGATCTTCTGATGGTGCGCTGGAAACAGGAAGGAAGCGTTCCGGTACAGCCTCCGCATTCCCCCAAGGCAAAAGAAAGCGCCCGGAATTTCCTCGGCTTTCGCGATGGCTCCGCCAACCCGGATTCCTCCGATGAAGCGTTGATGAACCGTATCGTCTGGGTGGGGAAGCAAAATGCAGAGCCGGATTGGGCGACCAATGGCAGCTATATGGCCGTGCGTATCATTCGCAATTTCGTGGAGCGCTGGGACCGCACCCCGCTGCAGGAGCAGGAAGCGATTTTCGGGCGCCGCAAGGATAGCGGAGCGCCATTCGACGGAAAAACCGAGACCGACGTTCCCGATTACGCGAAAGACGCCGACGGCAAGGTAACGCCGCTCGACTCGCATATTCGTCTGGCAAATCCGCGCGATGCAAATGCTGATCAGCACCTCATTCTGCGTCGTCCATTCAACTATTCCAACGGCGTCAGTAAATCGGGCCAACTTGATATGGGCCTCCTCTTCATCGCCTATCAGGCCGATCTGGAAAAGGGCTTCATCACGGTTCAGAACCGGCTCAACGGTGAGCCTCTGGAAGAATATCTGAAACCCATTGGGGGCGGGTATTTCTTCGCGCTGCCGGGTGTTCAAGATCACAAGGACTACTACGCGCGCGCACTTTTGGAGGCCAGCGGTCCGCAAAATGCCCGCGGGTGAGATCGCGACCAAATTTTATTAACGCGTATTCCTCGGAATGCGCCGACATGGAGAGGCTAAATATGAAGTATCGTCTGCCATTGCTTGCATCGGCTTGCGCCGTCGCAATTTCGCTCAGCTTCGGCGCAGCCAAGGCCGAAGTATCTCCGCTGGATCTTGTTCAGCCGATCGCTGACTACAAGATCTACGTGCAGGAAAACCTTGATATCCTGGTAAAAGACACCCAGGCTTTCACGGATGCGGTCAAGGCAGGCGATCTGGAAAAGGCCAAGGAGCTTTATCCCTCCACTCGTGTCTCCTACGAGAAGATCGAACCAATCGCCGAACTCTTCGCTGATCTCGACGCTTCGATCGATAGCCGCGCTGACGACCATGAAAATGGCGAGAAGTCGGAAGATTTCACCGGATTTCATCGCATCGAGTATGGCTTGTTTGCGCAGAATTCAAGCGAAGGGCTCGCTCCGGTCGCCGACAAGCTCTACGCAGACGTGCTGGAACTCCAAAAGCGCGTAAAAGACCTTACCGTTCCGCCGGAAAAGGTAGTCGGCGGCGCTGCTGCCCTGCTTGAAGAAGTAGCCGCTACCAAGATTTCCGGTGAGGAAGATCGTTACAGCCATACGGACCTGTGGGATTTCAAGGCCAATGTGGATGGCGCGCAGAAGATCGTTGAGCTGTTCAAACCTCTGCTGCAAAAGGAAAACCCGGACCTCGTGACGAAGGTGGAAGCCAACTTCAAGACGGTTGATGATATTCTCGCCAAGTACAAGAAGGGCGACGGTTACGAGTCTTATGACAAGCTTTCCGACGACGATCGCAAGGCGCTGGCTGGTCCTGTGACCACGCTGGCAGAGGATTTATCCACTCTGCGCGGTACACTCGGCTTGAACTAAATAGATAAAATAAAATGGCGGGGTGACTCGCCATTTTTACTTCTGAATCACTGCATAAAAAACAAATGGATAGAGCGGTTCCGACGATTCCGTTAAAACAGGAACCGCTCTAGCATGCCGACGAGCCAATATAAGAGCGATCATAACGCGCCTGGATAAACCCTGACCGGGCGGTTGTCCTTCACGGATTCCATCACCACGAAAGTCGACGTGCTTGCCACATTGGGCAGGCTCGAAATCTTTTCGCCCAGCACCTCGCGGTAACGCCGGATGTTGGACGTTCGCACTTTCAGGAGATAGTCGAAAGAGCTTGCGATCATGTGGCATTCCTCGACTTCGCGTATTTTGCGCACCGCCACATTGAACGCTTCAAGCGCCGCCTCGCGTGTGTCCGACAGCTTGACCGTCGTAAAGGCGATATGATCGAGACCGAGCTTTTCCGGGTCAATGGCCGCACGGAAGCCGACAATATAGCCTTCATCGACCAATCTTTTCAGTCTGGCCTGGCACGGTGTCTTGGAGAGCCCGACTTTTTTCGAGAGCTCCGTGACTGGAATGCGCCCATCTTCACTCAAGACCTCCAGAATACGCCGATCGAACTGATCCAAATCGTCCACAGAGTCTATTTGTCGCATTCTTTTAGCCTTCTGATAGGTCTGTAATAAGATCGTTTTTCCTTTATATGGAGCAAATGAAGGCAGAACGCAATTTGTACAAATGATAGTGTGCGCCCACATAAAGCAGAGCTAAACTGTGCACAGACGCTCTGGGCTGTTTTCATTTGCGAGCATAGCATCATGACCGACACCATACCCGCTCCCACCAATCCGGTTTTCCAGAATTTTGCGCCGCCGATCCGCGAGCAAAATGCGCTAAGGCAGGCGATTACCGCCGCTTATCGTCGGCCCGAATCCGAATGCGTTTCCGCATTGGTCGCACAGGCAACCTTGCCGGAAGAAACAGTCAAGCAAATCCGCACTACCGCCCGCAAGCTGATCGAAGCGCTGCGCGCCAAGCACAAGGGCACCGGCGTTGAAGGTCTGGTGCATGAATATTCGCTGTCGAGCCAGGAAGGCGTGGCGCTGATGTGCCTTGCCGAAGCTCTGCTGCGCATTCCCGACATGGCGACGCGCGACGCGCTGATCCGCGACAAGATTTCGAATGGCGACTGGAAGTCTCACATCGGCGGAGGGCGTTCGCTTTTCGTCAATGCTGCGACCTGGGGTCTTGTCGTCACTGGCAAGCTGACGAATACGGTCAACGATCGTGGCCTATCGGCAGCTCTCACTCGCCTCATCGCCCGTTGCGGTGAACCAGTCATTCGTCGCGGCGTGGACATGGCCATGCGCATGATGGGCGAACAGTTCGTCACCGGCGAAACCATCGAAGAAGCATTGAAACGCGCTAAGCCGCTGGAAGAACGAGGCTTTCGCTATTCCTACGACATGCTGGGTGAGGCCGCGACGACTGCCGCCGACGCCGAGCGCTATTACAAGGATTACGAGACCGCAATCCACGCCATAGGCCGTGCATCGGCTGGCCGTGGCATTTATGACGGCCCCGGTATTTCCATCAAGCTGTCCGCTCTGCACCCGCGTTATGTCCGCTCCCAGAGCGAGCGCGTGATGGGCGAACTTTTGCCCAAGGTGAAGGCACTCGCTGCCATCGCCAAGTCCTATAATATCGGCCTTAATATCGATGCCGAAGAAGCTGACCGTCTGGAGCTGTCGCTTGACCTGTTGCAGAGCCTGATCGAAGACCCGGAACTGGCAGATTGGGAAGGCATCGGTTTCGTGGTGCAGGCCTATGGCAAGCGTTGCCCGTTCGTGCTCGATTTCATCATCGATCTTGCGCGACAGAACAAGCGGCGCGTCATGGTTCGTCTGGTCAAGGGCGCTTATTGGGATGCCGAGATCAAACGTGCTCAGGTGGATGGGCTGGAAGATTTTCCGGTTTATACCCGCAAGGTGCATACCGATGTTTCCTACATCGCCTGTGCCCGCAAGCTCCTTGCCGCGACCGATGCCGTTTTCCCGCAGTTTGCAACCCACAATGCGCAGACGTTGGCCACCATCTATCATCTGGCTGGCCCGGATTTCAAAACCGGCAAGTTCGAGTTCCAGTGCCTGCATGGCATGGGTGAGCCGCTTTATGATGAAGTTGTCGGCGCCGATAAGCTTGGTCGCCCGGCTCGCATTTACGCGCCAGTCGGCACGCACGAGACGCTGCTGGCTTATCTGGTTCGTCGCCTTCTCGAAAACGGTGCGAACTCCTCCTTCGTCAACCGCATCGGTGATGCAAGTGTTTCCGTCAATGAGCTGATCTCCGATCCGGTTGAGGTCGTTCGCTCCATGGCTGTTATCGGCGCACGCCACGACCAGATTGCACTGCCGGAAAATCTCTATGGCGTTCGTAGGAATTCCGATGGTTTTGACCTGTCAAACGAGACCACGCTGGCGGAACTGAGCAAAACTCTGGAAGACAGCACCAATCGTGCATGGACGTCGGAGCCGCAAGTTGCTGGCGCCAAGGTGAAGGGAACCAGCCGTCCTGTTCTCAATCCAGGTGATCGTAACGATATTGTCGGCACGGTGACTGAGATCGCCGAAGCAGACGTAGCCAAAGCCATGAAGTCGGCAAAGAACGCAACGGCAAGCTGGTCGGCGGTTGCGCCTGCTGAACGTGCGGCCTGTCTTGAACGCGCAGCCGACATTATGCAGCGTGATATGCCAGTTCTGCTTGGTCTCATCATGCGCGAAGCCGGCAAATCCATGCCAAACGCGATTGCCGAAGTGCGCGAAGCCATCGACTTCCTGCGCTATTATGCTGAACAGGCCCGCCGCACCTTGGGCGTTGCCCATAAGGCGCTGGGGCCTATTGTCTGCATCAGCCCGTGGAATTTCCCGCTGGCGATCTTCACTGGCCAGATTGCCGCCGCTCTCGTCGCGGGCAATCCGGTTCTGGCGAAGCCCGCCGAAGAAACTCCGCTCATTGCAGCACAGGGCGTCCGCATCTTGCATGAGGCTGGCATTCCGGCTGATGCGCTCCAGCTTCTGCCGGGCGATGGCCGTATCGGGGCGGCACTGGTTGCCGCCGAAGAAACATGCGGTGTGATGTTCACGGGTTCGACGGAAGTGGCGCGTCTCATTCAGGCGCAGCTGGCATCGCGCCTGCTGCCAAATGGCAAGCCGATCCCGCTGATTGCCGAAACCGGCGGTCAGAACGCCATGATCGTGGATTCATCTGCCTTGGCAGAGCAGGTCGTCTTCGACGTGATTGCATCCGCATTCGACAGCGCCGGTCAGCGTTGTTCGGCGCTGCGCGTTCTCTGCCTCCAGGAAGACGTGGCTGACCGCATCCTCACCATGCTCAAAGGCGCATTGAAGGAACTCTCCATCGGTCGCACCGACAGGCTGAAGGTCGATATTGGCCCGGTTATTACTGATGAAGCCAAAAACATCATCGAAAAACATGTTCAGGGCATGCGCGACCTTGGCCGCAAGGTGGAACAGCTTCCGCTTGGACCCGAAACCGAGAAGGGCACTTTCGTCGCGCCGACCATCATCGAGATCAACTCGCTTCGCGATCTCAAGCGGGAAGTCTTTGGTCCGGTTTTGCATGTTGTGCGTTACAAGCGCGATGACATGGAGCGTCTGATCGACGACATCAACGCAACTGGTTACGGGCTTACTTTTGGTCTGCATACCCGCCTTGACGAAACCATCGCAAATGTCGCGGATCGTATCCGTGTCGGGAACATCTATATCAACCGGAATGTCATTGGCGCGATTGTCGGCGTGCAGCCTTTCGGCGGGCGCGGCCTGTCTGGCACCGGCCCGAAGGCGGGTGGCCCGCTCTATCTCGGACGCCTCGTGGAAACGGCGCCGATCCCGCCGCGTCATAGTTCGGTTCACACCGATCCGGCGCTCAAGGATTTTGCCAAATGGCTTGGCCAGCGTGGCATGAACGATCTTGCTCAAGCTGCACGCGACACCGGTGGCGCTTCGGCTCTCGGTCTTGATCTTGAACTGCCGGGGCCGGTCGGTGAGCGCAATCTTTATGCGTTGCATCCACGCGGAAATATCCTGCTGGTTCCGCAG
This sequence comes from Ochrobactrum sp. PL_is483, assembly GCF_055816855.1. NCBI lineage: Bacteria > Pseudomonadati > Pseudomonadota > Alphaproteobacteria > Hyphomicrobiales > Brucellaceae > Ochrobactrum > Ochrobactrum sp. PL_is483. The sequence goes on along the minus strand of NZ_JBVPGS010000040.1, from coordinate 664,006 downwards.
ACGGAAACAGGACTTTATCGCCAGATGACTGCGGCACTAGCTACGGGCAATAACGCCTATATTGACGAGACCTCGGGCTTGCGGAATGTTCTGAAAGATATTCCGGCTTCTGTGGCAGCGCGCACGATCTGGACCAATAACTGGGAATCCGATGCACCATTTGCCGGTGCGCTTGTTGAAGGAGACTCTGAATGCATCGTGGAGATCAACAAGAAGATCGCAACGCTTCCGGGGCCATTGGTTCTGACGCAAGCGGCTTCCTCGGAAGAACTGGCAAACAACCCGGACACCTATTGCCTTAATTGGCTTCTGGAAGAAGTTTCAACTTCTATTAATACGACCGCTGCCGGCGGAAATGCCAGCCTGATGGCAATTGGCTGATCGCATAGGCATCGGAAAGAGCAGAAAGGCGGCTTCGGCCGCCTTTTTCTTTTGCCGGTACAGATTTGCATGGCTGTGCAAATGATGGCTCAAAACAGAATGATTGAATTATTTTTTATAATTTCAGAATAAAATTTACAAAGGCATTGACAGGCTTTCATAAAAGGCAAAGACTGTGCACACGCTTGCAAAAGCGTCGGCGTGGAGGCGCCGTATAAAGGGAGGAAAACAATGCGTTCGGCATTTCTGGTTGCGGCGCTGTCCGCTGGCGTATTTTCATTTGCTTTTTCTGCGCAGGCCGCAGGCAATCTCAATCTCATTTGTTCTGCGGATGTGGTTATCTGCGAGCAGATGAAGAACATGTTCGAGAAGGATACCGGCATCAAGGTCAACATGGTGCGGCTTTCTTCCGGCGAAACTTATGCCAAGGTAAGGGCGGAAGCGCGTAATCCAAAGACCGATATCTGGTGGGCTGGCACCGGCGATCCACATCTACAGGCTGCGGCTGAGGGACTTACGCTCGAATATAAATCGCCCATGCTCGACCAGTTGAATGATTGGGCCAAAAAGCAGGCCGAAAGCTCCGGATTCCGCACGGTTGGTGTTTATGCCGGTGCGCTTGGTTGGGGTTACAACACTGATATTCTGGCCAAGAAAAACCTGAAAGAGCCGAAATGCTGGGCCGATCTTCTGGACCCTTCCTATAAGGGCGAAATCCAGATGGCCAACCCGAATTCTTCGGGCACGGCCTATACGGCGCTGGCTACGCTGGTGCAGATCATGGGCGAAGATAAGGCCTATGAATATCTGAAGAAGCTCAACGAGAATGTATCGCAATACACCAAATCCGGCTCGGCTCCGGTCAAATCCGCCGCGCGCGGCGAAACCGGGATCGGGATCGTCTTTATGCATGATGCGGTGTCGATGACGGCGGAAGGCTTCCCGGTCAAGTCGGTTGCTCCATGTGAAGGCACGGGTTACGAGATCGGCTCCATGTCGATCGTCAAGGGCGCCAAGAATCTCGAAAATGCCAAGAAGTGGTACGACTGGGCGCTGACCGCAGAAGTGCAGTCGCATATGAAGGATGCGAAGTCCTTCCAGTTGCCGTCGAACAAATCGGCCGAGGTTCCAAAGGAATCCCCGCGCTTCGAAGATATCAAGCTGATCGATTATGACTTCAAGACCTATGGCGAACCGGCCAAGCGCAAGGAATTGCTTGAGCGCTGGGACAAGGAGATCGGCGCGCACGCCAACTGATCTTTCTACGGCCTGAAATCCGGGTGCGCCGCTCTTGTTATGCGTCGCACCTGTTCCGAATGGCGGAACAGAGTAGCGGTACTCCTGAAATAAGCTGGAGCCGGAGCCTGTAGCCATTCCTTGGAAATCCCCGATCTGGAGGGACGCGGACATCCATGAAACAGCATAATCGCAGACTGGATATCGTTCTGGCACTTGCGCTTGCGGCATTTGTCTTGTTGCCGTGGTATCGCGTGGAGGACGGTTTTCTGAGTTTCGGCTGGCTGGACGGAATGTTCGGCGATGGGGCAACTGCACCCGGCCTGTGGCAGATATTCTTTTTCGGACGCCCGTGGCTGGGGGCTGTCGCTGTATTCATGTTGGTCTGTGCTGCTTCCCGCTTTTTGCTCCCGGTTGAACGTCGCAGTGGGGCCATGATCTGCGCGAGCCTTCTCGGCTTGCTTTTTTTGAGCCTGCAAGGATTGGCCATCGGATTCTCGGGCTGGAACTGGACGATTAGTGAGAAACTGTTCGGCGCACTTGCCGATGGTCAGCCAGCCTTTGGGGCAGGGGCGATACTGACGGGGCTTTGTTTCCTGCTCATTTTTGCGTTTGGTGTCGCGGAACGCGGCGTGATGAAAGGAGACGCTTTTGTTGTCTCGTCCATTACTCTGCTTGTCGCACTGGTGGCTGTATTTGTCTTCTATCCTGTTCTCAGCATGTTTGTCGGGTCGGTGCAGGATTTCGACGGTTCGTTCAAGCCAGATGGTTTCATAGGTAATATCCAGGATTCTTCGATCTGGAGCCTGGCCTGTGTTGTCGGTGAAGGACGGTGTGGCGTTGCGTGGCGCACATTGTGGCTGGCGCTGATGACCGCGACGGGATCGACTGTGCTGGGGCTTGCCTTTGCCCTTGTCGCAACCCGCACAGGTTTCCCTTTCAAGAAAGGCCTCCGACTTCTTACCATATTGCCGATCATCACACCGCCTTTCGTTGTCGGCCTTGCATTGACTTTGCTTTTTGGTCGCGCAGGTGTGGTGACGGAACAGATTTCCAATATATTCGGCGTAGAACCGGGACGGTGGCTCTATGGGCTGACGGGCATATGGATTGCACAGGTTCTGTCTTTCACACCGATTTCCTTCCTCGTGCTTATCGGCGTTGTGGAAGGCGTGTCACCCTCGATGGAAGAGGCATCGCAAACTTTGCGCGCCGATCGCTGGCGGACTTTTCGCAGGGTTTCTCTGCCTCTGATGGCGCCAGGCCTTGCCAACGCATTTCTCATTGCATTCATTGAAAGCATGGCGGATTTTGGCAATCCGATGGTCCTCGGAGGCAGCAATGGTGTGCTTTCGACTGAAATATTCTTTGCCGTGGTGGGCGCGCAGAACGATCCTTCCCGTGCGGCGGTTCTCGCTATCGTGCTGCTCTGTTTCACACTCACCGCATTTCTTATCCAGCGCGTATGGCTCTCGGGCAAGAATTTCGCGACGGTGACCGGCAAGGGCGATTCCGGCATGCATGCCGGGCTGCCAAAAGGGTTGAAGATCGGCGTTTATGCTCTTGTCATCCCGTGGATGATTTTCACTATCGTTGTTTATGCGATGATCCTTATTGGCGGTTTCGTACGGCAGTGGGGGCTCGACAATACACTGACGGTTGAGCATTACGCGCGTGCATTCTCCGTCAACTGGACCGAAAACGGTATCGCATGGACCGGCGTGGCATGGAACTCGTTCTGGACAACCATGGAAATTTCGCTGCTCTCAGCCCCGCTGACTGCGGCAGTGGGTTTGCTGACGGCTTATCTGATTGTTCGCCAGCGTTTCGTCGGGCGTAATGTCTTCGAATTTGCCCTGATGTTGAGCTTCGCCATTCCTGGAACCGTCATCGGTGTCAGCTATATCATGGCGTTCAACCTGCCACCGCTTGAAATGACAGGCACGGCGCTGGTCCTGATCGCATGTTTTGTGTTTCGCAACATGCCGGTGGGCGTGCGGGGCGGGATTGCAGCCATGAGCCAGCTCGACAAAAGCCTTGATGAAGCGTCCCTAACGTTGCGGGCGAACAGTTTCCGCACGATCCGTAAGGTCATTCTTCCGTTGCTGCGTCCGGCGATCACGGCAGCGCTGGTTTATTCCTTTGTGCGCGCCATCACGTCCATCAGCGCGGTGATTTTCCTTGTGTCGGCACAATACAACATGGCGACGTCCTATATCGTCGGTCTGGTCGAAAACGGTGAATTCGGCGTGGCGATTGCATATTCATCGATGCTGATTGTCGTGATGATCGTCGTCATTACAGGCTTCCAGCTTCTCGTGGGTGAACGCAAGCTCAGGCGCGAAAACCGTGTCGCTGCTGCCACGCCCATCAAAACTGTTCGTCAGGAGAAAACCGCATGACTGCGATCCGTCCCGGCTCCGTTACATTTGAGAATGTCACCAAGAAATTCGGTAATTTCACCGCCTTGCCCGATCTGTCACTGACCGTCGAGCCGGGAACGCTGGTGACGCTCCTTGGGCCATCCGGTTGCGGCAAGACGACAACCTTGCGGTTGCTGGCCGGGCTCGAACATCCTACGTCTGGCCGTATCCTGATTGGCGGCAAGGATGTGACCAATCTGCCGGCCAATGAGCGTGATGTGTCTATGGTCTTCCAGTCCTACGCGCTCTTTCCGCATATGAGTTCGCTGGACAACGTGGCCTATGGGCTGGAATCCTCTGGCTTGAAGAAGGCCGAAGCGCGCGAACGTGCAGAAGAAGGGCTGAAGCTCGTCGGTCTTGCAGGAATGGGGCACCGCCTGCCGGCGGAATTGTCGGGCGGCCAACAGCAGCGCGTCGCTGTAGCCCGAGCCCTTGTGCTGGAGCCACAGGTTCTGCTTCTGGATGAGCCACTCTCGAATCTCGACGCTCGCTTGCGTCGTCGGGTGCGTACTGAAATTCGCGAGTTGCAGCAACGGCTCGGTTTTACGGCCGTCTATGTGACGCATGATCAGGACGAGGCGCTGGCCGTCTCCGACACAATCATCGTGATGAAGGAGGGCAATATCGCACAGAAGGGAAGTCCCCGTGATCTCTATGAGGCACCGGCATCAGCTTTTATCGCGGATTTCATGGGAGAAGCGAATGTCGTTCCATGTGAGGTGATGACGGCGGACGGCGCCGAGGCCGTTATTCGTGTCGGCGGTCTGACCCACCGGATTGCCGCACGTAATGCCAGACCCGGACCGGCGCAGCTTGCAATTCGTCCCAACGCTGTGACGCTGCAACCAAAAACCAATGGCGGTTTCCCCGGACGTGTTGCACATTCAGCCTATCTCGGAGATCACATCGAGTATGAAATCGAGACCGAACACGGCAAGCTTTTCATTGTCGATCCAGCGGTCGAAGAGGCGCTGCCACCGCAAACCGACGTCTCCATTGAGTTCAAAACCCGCGGCCTTGCCATAATCAATCAATAGGCGCAGAAGCGTCGTGCCGTTACCAACTCTTACCGGAAAATCATCATGACTTCTCATCCCCGACAGGAACTGGAAGCGCGGCTGGCGCTGGCCGAAAAGATCGCGCGCGAGGCGGGCGCCAAAGCGCTCGACTATTTCAATCAGCGTGAAACGCTGGTTATCGAAACCAAGCGCGATCCGCAGGATGTGGTATCGATTGCCGACAGGGACGTCGAGCAGCTTATCCGCGCTCGCGTGTCGGAAACGTTTCCTCAAGACGGTTTTCTGGGAGAGGAATACGGGTTGAACGAAGGCACGTCAGGGTACACCTGGGTCGTTGATCCCATTGATGGCACCAGTCCTTTCGTCAATGGCATGCCGAACTGGTGCGTTTCCATTGCCGTTCTGAAAGAAGGCGAGCCCGTCATCGGCGTAATCCAGGCCCCGTGTTTTGACGAGCTCTACGCTTCAGCCAAAGGTCTGGGCGCTACACTTGATGGAAAGGAGCTGGTTCTCGATCCGAGCCGCACGATCCGCAATTCGGTGACGGGTATCGGTGCCAACAACTATGTTACGCCGCAAGTCGTGGCAAAAATCGTGGAAGACCTGCTTGAGGCGGGCGGAACCTTTATCCGCAATGGTTCCGGTGCGCTGATGATTGCTTACGTCGCAGCGGGCAGGCTCGTCGGATATTATGAGCCTCATATGCATGCCTGGGATTGCATGGCGGGCTTCTGTCTCGTGCGCGAGGCGGGCGGTTATGCGCATCCTTTTCCGGTCGACGGAGAAAAACTCACCAAGGGTAACAAGGTTTTCGTGGCAGCGCCTGGTGCGATCGATGATCTCAAGAAAGTGGCCCGTCTATAGGAGGCGATCTCTCCGGAATTTCACTTCCATCCATATTCTGAATAGAGTTCGCCTCGGGCGGAGCAGAGGAGTGCTTGCCGAACGTACGGAATGGTAGTCTCTGGCAGATTGTCCAGAGTTCTCCATTCCAGATCGGCATGCTTGTCAGGTTCACATAGGGTAGGTGTGCCGATCCATTCTTCAGCACGGAAGAAATGGCCGAGCCACTGGTTGCCAGCAGTCAAGCTATGCAGTGTATGGACGGGTTGCAGGGTTTCTGGCGCTATAGTTATGCCGATCTCTTCGTACGCTTCGCGTGCCGCTGCTAAGCGTATTGTTTCGCCTGCTTCCAGTCCTCCGGCTGGAATGCTGAACGAACCGTCCATCCAACCAGTTGTTTTTCGCCGCAACATGCAGATTTCTGGTCCACGTGTCAGAATGATAAAAACCGCAGACGAAAGCTGAAAGCGCACCCGCTCGTTCAATTGGTTCTCCCTCAGTAAAATCGGCAAGCCGTCTATAGACCTGCCGACAAGTTGCTCCGAACTCAGGTCAGGCTGGGTCAGGGATTGTCGCGTTTGAAAATCCAGTCGTGATCAGGGTGGTTCTTGAACCGCCATTTGCGCAACGGACCGGCCATCACGTTGAGATAATACATCTCATAGCCATAGGGAGCGCCACATGGATGATGGCCTTTTGGCACAAGAACGACATCTCCATCCGCGACCGCCATTGTTTCATCAAGGCTTCCGTCCTCAGTGAAAACACGCTGGAAGCCAAAACCTTGGGCCGGATTGAGGCGGTGATAATAGGTCTCTTCCAGATAGGTCATATCCGGAAAATTGTCTTCGTCATGTCTGTGGGGCGGATAGGATGACCAGTTACCCTGCGGGGTGAAGACCTCGGTAACAAGAAGGCTGTCGGCAACATCGCGGCCTTCCATTGCTATATTATGGATGAAACGGGTGTTCGCGCCTGTTCCGCGTTGTTCCAGTGACAGGCCTTTCGGTCCAAGCTTCTGTGCCTTGCGGCCCGGCTTACCTGGCGCGGTACATACGGCCAGGACACAATTTGTTGTGGCGGTCGCATGCCAGTCGCTTTCAGCAGGCACATAGAGGCAGTGTGGCGGCAGTTTCTCGAACACGTTCATGCGTTCGCCCATCTCACCGAAATCCTCGCCGGAAGCCGAAATCTTCGCCTTGCCTTCCACAAGAACGAGGATTACCTCGGTCGAGCCTGTCTTTTCCGAAGCGCTTTCACCAGCCTTCAGGCGATAAAGTCCGAACCCGACATAGCCCCATTCGGCGCTTTCCGGGGTAATGTCGTGAACCTTACCATGCGTGCCGTTGGGCTTGCGCAATAGATTGGCCATGTCTCAGTCTCCTTTATCGAGTCCTGCTTCGCGTGCGAATGTTTTCAGCGATTTCAACCCAAGTGACTGATATTGATATGGATTACGAACATCTGGATCTTGCTCGGCTTCGATCACCAGCCAACCTTGATAGCCACTTTCAGCGGCAACTTTCAGCACGGGCACGAAGTCGACGCCGCCTTCCTTATCGCCTGGAACGGTAAAGACACCGCGACGGACACCTTCTAGAAACGACAGGCTTTGGTCGCGTACTTCGGCGGCTATCGCCGGACGAACGTTCTTGGCATGGATATGCCCGACGCGGTCCATATGCTTTTTCGCAACCCGTTCCGGGTCGCCACCACCGAACAGGCAGTGACCGGTATCGAGAAGAAGCTTTGTATGCGGTCCCGTATGATGCATCAGAAGATCAATCTCATCCTCGCTCTGCACCACCGTTCCCATGTGATGATGATAGACAAGAGCTATTCCTTGCTGGGCGGCATATTCAGCGAGTGCTTCTACGCCCGCGCCGAATTCTTCCCAGCGCGCTTCTTCCAGCACCGGACGCTCGGATAGCGGCTTGTCGTTGTCGCCGTGAATGGCGTTCGAGGTTTCGCAAACGATGATGACCGTCGAGCCCATTGCCTTCAGAAGATCGAGCGCTGGCTGTATCGCGTTCTTTTCATCTTCCACCGAATTCACCAGCAGGTTGAGCGAATGCCAGCCCGACACATAACGAAGATTACGAGGTTCGAGCACTGCTTTGAGCGCAGACGGTTCCTGCGGAAATTTGTGACCTTTTTCGATCCCGTCAAAGCCGATTTCGGCGGTTTCATCGAGACATTGATCCAGCGTGATATGCGCGCCGAGGCTGCGATCATCGTCGTTCGACCAGGCAATAGGATTGGTGCCATAGAGGATCATCGGTCAGTTTCTTTCTTTGAGCTTGGCTTCATAATTTTTGCGCGCGGCGCGCACCTGCTCGCGCTCTGAGACTTCCGGCACTGCGACATCCCACCACCATCCACCCGTTTCTGGCGTTGAATAGGGGTCGGTATCGATAATGATGACGGTGGTGCGCACACTGTTGCGGGTTTCCGCCAAAGCTTCTTCAAGCTCGCGGATGGAGGCTACTTTCTTCGTATCTGCACCCATAGCCCCGGCGTGGGCCGCGAAATCGATGTGAGATGGGTTCACATGGCTCGAATGATCGAGCAGATTGTTGAACTCGGCGCCGCCGGTCGCCATTTGCAGCCGGTTGATGCAGCCGAAACCGCGATTGTCGGTAATAACGACCGTAATCTTCTGTCCCATCATGACGGCGGTGGCGAGTTCGGAATTGGCCATCATGTAAGATCCGTCGCCGACCATCACGATGACGTCCCGATCCGGTTCGGCCATCTTGATGCCAAGGCCACCGGCGATTTCGTAGCCCATGCAGGAAAAGCCGTATTCCATATGATAGGACATGGGGCGACCGGCCTTCCAGAGTTGATGCAATTCTCCGGGCATTGTGCCAGCCGCGCACATGACGACGGTGTTCTCTCGTGCCTGACGCTGCACCGCGCCGATCACCTGCATATCGGTTGCAAGCGCGTTGCCATCGCTGGGGGCAGCAGTAAACCGGTCTGCGGCCGCAAACCATTTCTCTTTCAAAGCGGTATTCACAGGCTGGCGTTTGTAGCTGCCGATCGCTTTTGAAAGGGCTTCGAGGCCAATCTTTGCATCGGCAACCAATGGCAGTGAATTGTGTTTGGTGCTGTCGTAGGGTTGGACATTGAGTGAAAGCAGCTTGCGTTCCGGATGCTTGAACAGCGCCCAGGATCCGGTGGTGAAGTCCTGAAAGCGGGTGCCGACGCCGATCACGAGATCAGCTTCTGCCGCGATAGCATTGGCACTATCCGCTCCAGTTACGCCAACCGGGCCGAAGTTGAGCGGATGATCCCAAGGCAGGGCCGATTTACCGGCCTGCGTTTCGATCACCGGAATGCCGTGCGCTTCGGCAAAATTGCGCAACGCCTCGTGAGCACCGGAGTAATGAACCCCACCGCCTGCAACGATAACGGGCTTGAGCGCCGCTTTGATTGCCGTCGCTGCGGTGTGCAGCTCGTTTTCGTCCGGCGGTGGGCGGCGCCAATGCCAGACTTTTGGTTCAAAGAACTCTTCCGGCCAGTCATAGGCTTCTGTCTGCACATCCTGACAAAAGGCAAGCGTGACCGGTCCGCAATCAGCGGGATCGGTCATGGTGCGGAAGGCGCGAGGCAGGGCGGTGAGAAGCTGTTCGGGCCGGGTGATCCTGTCGAAATAGCGGCTGACCGGACGAAAACAGTCATTCACGGTCATTGTGCCGTCGTTAAAGTCTTCGATCTGCTGCAAGACGGGATCAGGCCCACGATTGGCAAAGACATCGCCGGGGATGAGGAGAATCGGCAGGCGGTTTACATGGGCGAGGGCCGCTGCCGTGACCATATTTGTTGCGCCGGGACCGATGGAGGAGGTGACAGCACAAGCGCGCTTGCGGCCAAGCTGCTTGGTGTAGGCAATGGCTGCATGAGCCATGGTCTGTTCATTATGACCGCGCCATGTGGGTAGTTTTTCGTGAATGCCATGGAGCGCCTCACCAAGCCCGGCCACATTGCCGTGGCCGAAAATTGCCCAAACACCTGCGATAAAAGTCTCGCCATCCGGCGTCATCTGGTTTGCGAGATAGCGCACCAATGCCTGCGCGGCGGTCAATCGAACGGTTTTCATAGCTCCTCCAGCTTCCTCCCGGCAGAACGATTTCAATATGTACGCACGCTGTCCCAGACGTTGCAAAGATTGCGGTAGCGCGCGGTCATGTCGGCGATTGCTTCTTCGTCGCTGATCAGGCCGTTCAGCCATTTGCGTGCGGCGTCGCCGAAGATCGTGCGTCCCACCGCGAATCCTTTGACGAGGTCAAATTCGGCAGCAATCGCAAGGCTGGCCTCCAGTTCCTCGGCTGGCGCGTCCAGCCCCAAAACAACAATGCCGCGTGTGTGCTCATCATTGCGCGTGATAGCGCCACAGGCATTGGCCCAGGCTGCTCTGGTTTTCATGGGTTCGAGTTTCCACCAGTCGGGATAGACGCCGATCTCGTAGAACCGCTCGATCACGCGCGCTGTGGTATTATCGTCGATTGGCCCCGCTTTGGATGGGATGATTTCCAACAAGAATTCCAGTCGGTTGCGCCGAGCAGCTGCGAAAAGGCGTGAAACAGTTTCTTCCTGTTTTGCCTTGAACTCGGCAGTATCGTCGGGATGATAGAAGCATAGCAATTTCACGACATTCTCGACGGGCCACTCAACCAGTCCGCCACAGTCAGGCCCGAGTTCGGGTTCCAGCTTGAGTGGACGCGAACCAGGCCATTCGGTGGGCCGTCCGATCCACAAGCCTGTGCCCGCGGCCCGGTACAGGGCATCTCGCCCCAGTCGCCCGTCACACAATATGCCATAGCCGTCAGCGCCATTTGCCACCCGTAATGCGGCATTCAGGCAGAGCTGTTTGAACTCGCCGATCTTATCCAGAGAAACGCCCGCCTCGGCGGCCATTTCTTCCAGCTGGATGCGGTGGTCGAACGCAAAGACGCGCATATGCGGCCAATGACCGTTGCGGTTTGTAGACCAATGGATTTGCTCCAAAGCGGCGTCCTTGCGCAAAGCCTTGTTGCGGACGCCGGTGCGGAAGAAATACTGAAGTTCTTCCCAACTCGGATAGGCTGGCGTGCATCCATGCCGCGAGACCGCGAAAGCTCCGCAGGCATTGGCAAATTTGAGGCTCGTAGGCCAGTCTTCACCCTTCAGCCAGCCTCGCAAAAGCCCGGACATGAACCCGTCGCCTGCGCCAAGCACATTGAAAACATCGATCGGGAAACCTTCGCCGCTCTGCCCTTTGTCGAGGCTGTCGGGAATTGGCCCTTCGAAAACTACAGCCCCCATGGGCCCGCGTTTACAAACCAACGCGGCATTCGTCACGTCGCGCACGGCTTTAAGCGCCTGCAACGTATCAGTCGAGCCGCCAGCAATATGGAACTCCTCTTCCGTTCCGACAACGAGATCAAACAGGTGAAGCGTCGATTGCAGTTTCGCAGTAACGGCCGCAGATTCGATAAAACGGTTTTCACCGTCACCATGGCCGGAAAGCCCCCAGAGATTCGGGCGATAATCTATGTCGAGTGCTGTCCGGCTTCCATTTTCACGGGCAAGACGAATTGCCTTCAAAACAGCCGCTTCCGTCTTTGGATGGGACAGGTGTGTGCCGGTAGCCAACACGCAGCCAGCTTCGGCGATGAAGGCCGGATCGATATCACCCTCGCACAAAGCCATGTCGGCACAATTTTCCCGATAGAAGATCAGCGGAAAATGCTGCTGGTCGCGAATGCCGAGAATGACGAGGGCGGTCAGGCGTTCGGGATCGGTGACGATGCCACGCGTGTCCACGCCTTCGCGTTCCAGTTCGCGCAGCAGAAAACGCCCCATATGCTCATCGCCGACGCGGGTGATCAAAGCCGATTTGAGGCCAAGCCGCGCGGTCCCGGTGGCGATATTGGTGGGGGAGCCGCCCACATACTTGTTGAAGGATGCCATGTCTTCCAGAAGGCCGCCAACCTGTGCGCCGTACAGGTCAACCGAAGATCGCCCAATGGTGATCAAGTCGAGCCGCTTCACTGCCATCCTCCCTCGCTATTTTCTTATTGCTGCATGACCGCGCTTGATTCATGCGCCATCATGCAGTTATTCCATTTTCGATTAAAATGGATTTAATATTCTATTTCAACCAAAAAATGGAATAGTGTGCGAGAGGGATCAGTCGCTTTGGCGTGCTGTGCCCACAGCAACGGCCAATGCTATGGCCAGACAGAGCGTCGCGGAGAGTGAGCGGAATGCTCCGAAATCCACCTCTGAAACCAACAAAGTCTGCTTGGCGAATTTACTCAAGGGGCTCACAAATGTGTCGGTGATGCCGACGACATCGATACCCCGCGCGGCGACTGCTTCGGCCATGGCGACAGTTTCGGGCGAGTACGGGGAAAAGGTGATGGCCAGAAGCACGTCACCTTCGCGGATAGCATGAAGGTTTTCCAGTTTGCCGACGGCACTGTGCAGCATTGCGGGTACTTGCATTTTCTCCAGAGCGTAAGCCAGATAGCTTGCGACGGGAAATGCGCGGCGGATGCCGACAATGTGGATTGTCTGCGCACTGGCCAGAAGCTGAACGGCCTTCTCGAGGGCTTGCGGATCAATGGTTTTGAGCAAACCTTCAAGGGAGGTGCGCCCGGCCTCGGCAAATTCGGCGAGGAGGGCAGGAGCGCTGCCTGTTGCTGTTTCTCGCAAATGCTGCAGTCTTGTCGAATAATCAGGCCAGCCGCCCGCATAGGATTCCCGGAACAGCTTCTGCATTTCCGAAAAACCGGAGAAGCCCATGATCTGGCAGAAGCGCATGAAGGCGGAACTCTGCACGCCTGCGCCCTCGGCCATCTCAGCAACGGTTGACACAGCAATACGATCCTGATTGGCAGCAACAAAATCGGCACACTGTTTCAGTCTCTTTGGCAACCGGTCGGAAACCTCCAGCAGTTTCGCCTCGAATTCCTTGATATTCGTAGGAACGCTGTTTGATGATGGTGTAGGGGAATCCATCCTTGGCCTTTCAATATGGTCTCTTGACAATCTTTATGTCACATTCTAGCAAAATAGAATAAATATTCTATAGCATATCTTCAGTGAACTGAAGATGGCCGTTTCCTGGGAGGATGAGGCAATGGTGACACGTCTGGCACTGCTTGGTGCGGGCCGTATTGGCAAGGTTCATGCCGGCGCAATCGCCGCGGACAAGCGGGCTCAACTGGTCGCCGTTGCGGACGCCAACGAGGCGGCGGCGACGGCAATCGCCGATTCTGCCGGTGCGGATGTTCGCACCATCGACCTGATCGAGAAATCCGACGACATCGACGCAGTGCTGATTTGCACGCCGACCAATACCCACGCCGATCTTATCGAACGGTTTTCGCGCGCCGGCAAGGCCGTTTTCTGCGAGAAACCGATCGATCTTGATATTGCACGCGTACGAGCCTGCCTCGCCGTCATTCGCGAAACCGGCGGTAAGGTGATGCTTGGTTTCAATCGTCGTTTCGATCCGCATTTTGCAGCAGTACGCAAAACCATTGAAGACGGACGCATCGGCAACGTCGAAATGGTAACGATCACCAGCCGCGATCCAGCTGCTCCGCCTGCCGAATATATCAAGGTATCGGGTGGCATTTTTCGCGACATGACGATCCACGATTTCGATATGGCGCGTTTTCTGCTTGGGGAGGAAATAGAGAGCGTATCTGCGTCGGCGTCGGTCCTTGTCGATCCCAAAATCGGAGAGCTAGGCGATTTCGATAGTGCGAGCGTCATCCTGACGACCGCTTCCGGTCGACAGTGCGTTATTTCCAATTCGCGACGTGCTTCCTATGGCTACGACCAACGCATTGAGGTCCATGGATCGCTTGGCGCGGTTTCTGCGGAAAACCAGCGCCCGGTTTCGATAGAAATAGCTTCCAGAGATGGCTATAACCGCCCGCCGCTGCACGATTTTTTCATGACGCGCTATACGGCTGCATATGCCGCGGAGATTGCCTCGTTTATTGATGCGCTTGATACAGGAAAAGCGCCCCATCCTTCAGCAGAGGATGGACTGCAGGCTTTGGCTCTCGCAGAGGCTGCACTTCGCTCGATCAAAGAAGGACGCACGGTCAAAGTTGCGGAAGTTCTCGGATAAGGCAGTAATTTTGTTTGCCTTTTCCCGCATTCGGCTGCGAAGAACGGGAAAGTAAAGATTTCAACTAGTTGGAAGAAAGTGCGGCCCAACCTTTACCCTCGGAATTCCGGGCTTTTTCGTTCAGGCGGGCCGCACTTTCCAAGGGTACAAAAACAAAAAAAGCCCCGCTCGGTTAATGGCCGAGCGGGGCTTCTCTATTCTTTGTCTCGCGATTTTACAAAGCGCATAAGGCGGTCTGCCAGAATGTCGGTAATCCACATTGCTATGACGCCGACGATGAAGGCCGCCGCATTGTTCGTTGCCTCGGGCGCGCCGTCGGTTGGCATGGGCCAATTCATCATGCGGGCGTAGTGGATGATTGGCTCGGTCAGATAAGCGGCAGCAAGCGCGCCGCAAATCGGGGAGAAGACAACCTCGCGGATTTTGAACTGCTTTCGGGATAGTGCCCGAAGAAAGCCGCCAGCGGTGCCCGCAACGATGAAGTTCGGATTGAGGCCGAGGCTCGCAAGGAATTCATGAAGCGACATTGCACCATTCTTTCCGGGCGGCATTGTTGCCCTTAATCTCGATCCTCGTTTGTGCCGTGTCGTTCTTACTCGACGTGATCGGCAACCAGACTGCGCAAACTGCGTTCGTGTCCACATTCTGCTTAATCCCTTGTCCACTCGTCATCGAGCATCCCGCCGCGAGCATCACGCTCGGCAGAAGCGCGAGCATCGGCGGCACGGCCGACCCTTTCGATTTCCTTTTCATAGCTATCCGCCTTGCCCCTTATGTCTTCGGCGGACTGCACTTTTTTGCCCGCGGAAAACGCTTTGTATAAAAGGGCGGCTATTGCAGCCGCCCCCGTTAGAATGCCGAGAAGGATCGCAGTCATGGGCGCTACGCCTTCGGAATGAGTTTAGGACTGATAAGGTCGGTAATTTTATCGTCCGTCAGCTTGAAGAAGCCGACCGCATCGGGAACCGATTGCCGAACGTACTTTGTCGCGGCCAAGAGCGCCGGATTACTTAGGTCAACGGGTTTACCAACCAGCTTGCTTTCCAGATGCCCGATTGCGAGCCGAGCGGCATTTTCGAGAGCCGATTGAAGCGCCTCGCGGTGCTTCGCTTCGATTGCGATGCCGGTCCAATCGGTAAACCGCTTGATGGCATAGCCCACGCCAACGGCGATCGCAGCCGACGCGAGGTTAAAGAGAAGCGGGTTCACGCTTTCAAAAAAGCCGGGGGGTGACGATGCGGCCTCGGCCGTCGCAACGGCCGGGAGCGCGAGGGCAAGAGCCGCAACCGCGCACACTGCCACGCCGATCATAGAAAAAAATCTCATTCCGAATTCTCCTTCGGTTAGAGGATGGTTTTGACGGCGGCGCGGAATGCGTCGCCGACCTTAGCGGCCGTGTTGAGCGAAGGCTCAAACGGCAAGATCGCAATGTCCCATTTCCCCCGCTGTTGGATGCCAAGCGTGCGCTGCACTTCGGCGTGCGAAAGCACGGTCGACGGGGTGACTGGGATCGAGTAGCGGCGGCATAGGTCGGCAACGGCCTTAATCGCCGCTTCCCATTGCTGCCGGGTGATTGGATATTTGCCAGCATTGAACGGCTTCTCGACCGCACCGGCCATGCCGCAGAGCGACAGGCCAATTGAGCCGCTATTGCAATTCAACGTGTGGGCGGCATAGCCGGATGATACCGGCGCTTGGTTTGCAGCGATCGACGGATCGCCTTTCACCGGAGTGCCATCGCCTTCGATAAGCACATGATAGTGAGCCTTATCGACCGCGCTCGCCTTGTTTGCCCCGGCGGTCCAATGGACGATGACACGTTGCATTTGCGCCCAAGGGAGCCATTCTTCCGGCAGGAACCGAACCGCAGGGCTTGGTTGCGCGCCCCCTTTGCCTTCCAATGCAGTAAGCGCCGCATCGATAGCGGAGAGCGTTTTAGGGCCGATCAGGCCGTCAGCCGCACCCGGATTGTAGCCGAGCGAAGCTAACCGCCGCTGAATAGTCAGCACGGTAGTCATGTTCTGTCCTTTGGTTTTGTGATGGCCGGTTGCTGCGGCCCTTCTATGGGGTAGGGGTTAGTCCGGGGTGCTCCATCCGCCCCCGCCGCCAGTTACCGGCGTCGGGGTATTCTTTTGGCGGCGCGGGCCTTTTCGGCTCTTGTTGGAGTTCTTGCGCTTGTCCTTCCCGGCGTCGCCCTGCGGCTGTTTGACGTCGAGGCGGGTTACCCAACCAGTCGAGCGCGAAAAGTCATGATTGACGGTGTCGATGCGGTACGTTCCATCTATCCCGGGACGCGAACCACTAAGGTTGACCGATCCCTCGGGCTGCGCATCGGCGTTGCCGTCGATCGTGATCGAGCCTTCGCCCTTGGCGCGCTCGCTGTCCGCCTTCCGGCTTTCTGACAAGCGCTTTGCCTCGGCAGCATCCCCGGCCGGAAAGCGGCTCATAAATTCGGCTTTGGCCTTTTCGTCCTCAATCTCGACTTCTTCCGTTTTCCACGTGCCTGTTTTGGCATCGTACCAACGGGTTTTAGTTTTCGAATATCGAGGGCGGCCGGTGACGGGCGCGATATCCCAAGCGATAAGATTGTCGCCGTATGTCGCGTTGATGATAGCAAGCGGTTTGCCACTCGCTGACTTGCCGCCGTTGCGTTTGGCAAGGATTGCAACGTCATTCGAGATTTTGAATGTCCCGCCGACTTCACGCGCGAGACGTTCGCCAAAATGAATGAAGCTCTCCGATTGCATCGCCCAATAGGGACGAATGATCGATGCAAGCTCCTCGTCGACGCGAACGGTTTCGATCCCGCCGAGCTTTGCCGCCTCGGCGAACACATCGCCGAGCTTCTTTTCGTCCCAATGCTTTTCTTGCTGTTGTTTCGGTTTCCCTTGTGCGTCGAAGCCTTTTCCGCTGATCGACAGAACGCGGCCCTCGCTCCGCGATCCTTTTGAACGGACCTCGTCAACCACGCCACGAAAAGCAACGCCCGCGCCTTTTCCGGCGGCTCCAAGAGACACAGAAATCGAAACGCCCTCGCTTGGCAGGAGAATTTTCCCGTCCGCATCGTCGAGGTCAATGCGGACTGTGTCACTCGAAGCACCGGCTTTATCCGAGATATTCAGATTGAGAAGCCGGGGCATAAGAGCGCTGGAAATGTCGCGCCCGTCGACGATGACAACGCACTCGGTTTTTTTGCTCGTTGCCATTTAATCAATCCCAAAGATGAACGGTGTCCCGTTCCTTCGTCTCCAATTCTGGCGCATCGACCGGAAACAGGATTTCGGTTCCGACCGGAAGGAAGGGGCCGAGGTCGGCAATGCCAGGGTTCAAGTCGAGAACGCGCTCAACAAAGCCGGTGGGCTGCCTTTTGAAGCGCCGCCAAACAAGAAGGGGAAGCGTGATAGCTTCCCCTTTGACGACGATCGTTTCCGCGTTGCCTTGGTAACTCATTCCAGCATCCCTATGACCGATGCGAAATAGTCAGCGTCTTGCGGGGCATCGCCCCGCAGCAAACTTATTTCGACGTTGATTTGCTGCCCGACGCCCTGCGCTGAAAGGTAGGAACCTTGTTCCTTAACCCCGGTCACGCCAAACCAGCCGAGCGGCTTTCCGTCACCTCGCATGAGGTATTGAGGAATGCCGCTTTTTCGGATGGCGTGAAGCTGGTCGAGCTTTTCAAGGCCGCCGAGCTTTTCGGGGAACAGAACGGCCGAGAACGAAAAGCTCTCTGTAGCTTCGCCGACAAATTCCAGTGGCGGGCGTCGGCCCATTACTGGTTTCTCGACATAGTCGCCGCCGTTCTCGCTGTCGGTGCTGGTCGGATTGAGCGGCCAAATCTCGAATGACAATGCGCCGAGAAGGAAAAGCATTATTCAACCCCTATATCAGCGTGAAGCCCCGAGATTGACGACGTATCAAGGCGCGGTGAAATCACCGGGCTAAGGGTCGTCGCCATTTTTTGTTTGATGCGAGCCATGAACGCGTCAATCTGCGCCTCGGCCGCCGAAAGTTCGGTCGACAATGCGGCGTTGTATCCGTCCATCGTTTGCTTAGCGGCCGCCGCGGCTTCGGCAGGCTGCGCCTGCGGTATCGCCGCATTGATTTGCTGATCGAGCATAGAGCGCTCGGCCTGCAAATTGTCTCGCTCGATGTTCGGCATGTCACGCATTGCCGGGTGAGTGTTTTTCTCAATTTGCGCAAGTCGGGCGTCTATTTCCGCTTGGCGTGCTTGCCATTCGGAAATGTCATGCGCCCGGCCTTCTTCCGGTGTGGCTTCCGGCCCGACGCGCTGGCTTCCGCCGACTTTTGACGGGTTGATGCCGGTCTTGCTTTCGATCCACGCGTCAATGCCGCTCGTCAGGCCCCAAAGATTGCCCTCGGGGTCAACAGCGTCCAGCACTTCCTTGACCGTCCAAGCGGTGCCGATGATACCGGCACCCTTGGCAGCCTTGCCGAGAAGCGAACTTCCCTTCGATGCTGCGCCAGCCCCTGCCGCCGCACCTGCGGCGGCCGCTCCGGCTCCGGTTGCGCCAGCGGCCCCCGAGATACCCATCGCAGCGCCTGCGACGCCGAGCGCACCGCGCCCGACCTTTGTCACAAGCAACAGCATCGCTAGAAGGGACGTGAAGAATGAAATCACGCCTCCGCCGACAAGGGCAATTGGCCCGAGTACACCCGCAATCATGAGGGCGTAAGTTCCGAATTCGAGGAGCTTAGGGTTCGACTGCGCGAGAGATTTCAACCCGTCAGCGGCGAGCTTGAAAGCTTCGGACGCGGTTTTCAGGACGCCGCTTTCTGCAATCGACACAAATAGATTTTCGACCGACGCTTCGAACTCGGCCCAATCGCCTACGATGCCTTTCATCATCGTTTTAGCCATGCGGTCGGTTGCGCCCTTCGAATTCTTCTCGACGTCGGACAGGGCCTTATCGAGATCGCCCGCGAGAAGCGTAATCAGTCGCGAACCCTGTCGAGCGTCAAAAATGCGGGCAATGTCGCCAAGGTCAGCACCCTTTTCGCGTAGCGCGCGGATGAAGCCGAAAAAGTCCACTTCCGAACCGGCGGCCGTGAGAACGTCCGTAATCGTTTCGGCGAGCTTCGACTTGTCGACGGCCGTGCCGTCGCCGCCGATGATTTCGGCAAGTTTGGCCGATAACTTGCTTAAAGACTTATTGAGGCTCGGATCGTTTAGAACCTGCTCGATTTGCTTCGCGTAGGAACTCGCGTCGATACCGTCAACGGCGAGCGATCCAATAATATCCTTCGCGCTGATCTGTCGGCCGCCCTTCACGAACTTGTTGATATCGACGTTGATCCGATCGAGGGCTTGAAGCATAGGCTTCGTCGGTCGGACCATGCGGACGAGAGCGGATCGCATCGCGACGCCGGCTTCGCTTGCCCGAATGCCGTTACGGGCCATGACCATTGAAGCGGCGGCAACCTGTTCAATCGACATTCCCGCAGCGGCGGCCATCGGGCCGACGTACTTGAATGTTTCGCCCATCATTCGAACGTCGGTGTTCGAATTCGACGCGGAATAGGCGAGGGCGTCATTGACGCGGGTCAGGCTGTCCGAAGCTTGCTCGACCGTCTTCATTGGTAGGCGCATCGCGGTCAGAATATTGGTGGCGATATCGGAGCTTTCTTTGATCGCAATGTCGCCAGCCAGCGCAAGGTTAAGCATGCCCTTCATGGAACCCATGATCTGGTCATACTTGAACCCGGCTCGGCCGAGTTCGTAAGCGCCTTTCATGATTTCGGAGTTCGTGGCCGGGAAAAGCTCGTTGAGTTCCTTCGCGTAGCTCTGGATCGACTTGCGCTGTTCGTCGGTTATGTCCGTAACAGCTTGCAGAGAGTTCGACGTCTTTTCGAAGTCATAGACCGCGCGCGCGCCAAAGAACGTCAGGAAACCAGCGGGCATTGAAAGCCCGGTGGTCATGTTGTGAAGGTTTCTCTTTAGGACTTGTGTTTGCTTGCCGACGTCGGAAACCATCGTGCTAACCGCCCCGCCAATGGCGAGGCGGCGCGCATTCGTGCTGTCAACGGCATTGCCGATACCCCGAATGGAGTTTGCCGCCGCGCGGGCGGGGCCTGCAACGGCATCGATCAGCCGAACCGTGAGAACGGAAGTAAGATTTGCCATTTAAATACGCCTCGGGGGTAGCTGCGATGCCGTTTCAAGCCAGTCGAGGAGTTCACCGACTGGCAGGTCGAGAAAGAACGTTAGGGGCGTGTTGGTAGCGTTGGCGACGAGGGCTATTGCTCGTCGCCATTCGTCGCCGCCCCACGCCCCGGAGCTTCCCCCGTGTTGAGGGCCTTTGCAGCGATATCTTGGAGGTCGGCGACGTCCAGTTCCGCGGCGGCCTCACCGATCCCGGTCAAACGACCGACGATGGAAATCATTGCCGTATAGACGCGACTGTCTGGCGGCGTCATCTTCGATGCGATCTTTTCGAAATCAGGCTCGGAACCGGCAAGCTCTGCCGCGACTTGCGCATTGTTGATTTCTTGGGCGGCCTTCGCGTTCGACGAATAGAAGCGCATCAGGTCTGCCACGTCGTCACCAATAACGACCATGTCGCCGCCCTTCGGCCTGCGGATCGTAACCGACGACACGGTCGAGCCGTTGATTTCGATCGGGTATTGAAGCGTGTGCTTTGTCATTTGGGAACCTGAAACAGAAAAAAGGCCCGCATGAGAGCGGGCCGGGAAGGAGAGCTATTCAGCGGTTAGCCGCCGTTGCTGATACGAAGGATATTGTTGAAGTCGGGGTCGGGATCGACCCCGCCTTGACGAAGCGTGTTCGTGAAGAAATCCCAATAGAATTCTTCCTTGCCATCGAAGAAAACTTCGTAATGCAGCACCTCATTGATGGAATAATCGTGTCCCATCGTTTCGCCGCGCTTGAAGGCTTCGGGTGCGACCTTGGAAAGACGGCCTTCGATAATGGCTTTTGCTTCCAGAGCGTCGCCCGTCTTTTTGTCCCGCACGACGCCGTAAGCGGTAAATACTTTCCGCTTTGTCGTTCCGAGGCCGAAGTCCCGCAGGAGCGGGGCGTCCCAACCCTTAAGCTTGAACGTCGGCTCAAGCTTCTGAACGCCGACGGCGAACTCGACGCCAACCTTGCCGCCGCCCGGAGTGTGGTCGACAAGCGTTTCCTGCAAGTCGGGTAGCTTCAATTCCTCAAGAGTGAGGAATTTCGAGTTCTTCGGATCGTGGTCGCCGACGAAAAGGTTCGCAGCCTCCATGATATAAATGTTCGACATGATTGATTTCTCCGAAATCGAGGAACAAGAGGAAGCGACGGCGGCCTAAGCCGCCGCGCGAACCGGGTTAAGCTGCGACGTCGAGGCTCGTAAGCAGGTCGTCGAGGAGGGCATCAAGCGCCGGGCGGTAGCGCGCCGACTGGATGCCGATGTAGCGCAGGACGGGCGGCTCCTCGGCCTGAAACGCCACGGTAAAGCGACCAAGGCGAAGCTGTTCGGGGCTGTTCGTGTCCTTACTGAACCCGACCCGGAAACCGAGAAGGTCGCCGGTTGCCTGAATGTCGCGAAGGCCGCCCTTCATCGTCGCGAGAATGTCTTCGATAGTCCCACGGTCGATATTGCGGCGGCCGAGGAAATAACGAAGCGTTTTGATAAACATCAGGTGGATATAATCGCGGCCGCGCACCTGATTGTAGAAGCGCCAAAGCGTGTCTTCGGAGCACGTGTCAGTGCCAACGTATACATATCCGCCATCCGCGATCGCGCCATCGGAGCTTTCGCCCCGGACGATAACGCCGATGTTCTTCGCGAGTAGCTGTTGACCTTCTGTCGCCCCGTCGAGGATCGAGAATTCGATCGGACGCGACGGCCCGACGATCCCGTAAATCGGCTGGTTGGCCCACGAGTGGAACGGACGTCCCTGAAACTCATGATCCCGACGAACGGCACCACCGATAATTGCAGGGGAGGCAGGAACGACGACGACTTCGCCGTCATCGTTCATGTACTTGACGCCGCCGTCGACCGCAATGATGCGCTCCGATTGAATGCTCTCGCGCCAAGCAATAGCGGCCGCCTGATTGGTCGACGGGCCATCGACAACCGCCACGGCGAGGAGACGGTCGAGAAGTGTCGGCAGTCCCGCAACGATGGCATTCGCGCTTGCGCCTTCCGCAATCTGTGACGTGTAGCCAGGCACGCAAATCAGGCGGGGCGTGAGGCCAAGTTCCGCACCGGAATTAAGAAGCGCATACATGCCAGTTCGGTCGTTGATGTTGCCGCGAAGGTTCGCAATCGTCGCGGCGACGTCTGCGCCTTCCTCAACGCGAACGCCGATGATCGTCGCGGCCGCCTGAAACTCCCCGAGTTGCTGATTGATAAGCTCAACCGCAATCGGGCCGGTGCCCGTCTTCCCCATCTTCGACAACATGGCAATGTCGTCAGAATAGAACTGCACGACGCGGTCATAAGGAAAGGCGTCTGCATCCGCTGCCGGCGCAGTGAACACCATTCCGACAATTGACATGTTGGTCAGGATCGCGGGCCGTGGCTCGTTATCTATGCGAGTAATCGAAAGGCCGAAGGTAGGGTCGCTCATTCCATTTCTCCTTTGTGAGCAATCCAGAAAACGAAAAAGCCCGGCGCGATGGCCGGGCTTCGGTGGTTCTTAAAAGTAAAAAGCCGATTACGGGCGGCTTTTAATGGCGTCAGCGGCGGTTGACATTTTCCCCGACACGATGGAATACGAGGCTTTATGGTCTAAATTTTAGATCGCGGGGGCCACATGACCAGACCAACGGTAGTGACGCTATCGTCTATTCCTTCACGCTTTCATTTGCTTGAGCCAACATTGAGGTCGTTGCTGTCGCAAAGCGTCAAGCCTCATGAAGTCCGCGTCTATATCCCGAAGACGTATCGGCGCTTCCCAAATTGGGACGGTACGTTGCCGGTGGTTCCAGCCGGAGTTCGCATTGTGCGATGCGACATGGACTACGGGCCTGCAACGAAGGTTTTACCTGCTGCTCACGACCTGAAGCACCAGAATGTTGACCTCATCTTTTGTGATGATGATGTGCTTTATGACCGGCATTGGCACCGGAGACTGAAAGAAGCCAGCGAGCTGCACCCGAATGCGTGTATCGTCGAGAAAGGCGATAGCTTCCCCGATATCGCTGACGAATGTAGGTCGCCGGAACGCTTGCCGCGCGGAAAGTCTCGCCCGAAGGACTGGCGGTATAGGTTGCAGCGTGCGCTTTATCTATACCGGTATAGGCCAAATCGAACGACTCCCGGTTTTGTGGATATGATTGCTGGATTTGCTGGCGTGCTAGTCCGTCCTGAATGGTTCGATGAAGCCTTTTACGAAATCCCCGATGTAATGTGGACTGTAGATGATGCGTGGCTGTCAGGACATTTGGAGCGGGTCGGTGTTCCAATCTGGATGACAGGCAAGGGTCTCCATGTTGTGGACAACGGCGCAGCCGGGATTGATGCTCTCACAGACTTGGTCGAAGGCGCGCATGACCGAACAAATGCCGATCTGCTTGTCATCGAATATTTCCGTACCCATTACGGAATTTGGAAGAAAGACGGGGCTATTGACCCAAAAGCTGTCCATCGAACCCGTTCAATGGCCGAAATGGCGAGAAGACGGGTACAGGAGTTGAGTGCTGATGTGTCAAAGTAAAAAGGTCTTCTCCAATTTAATTTGTAGTTGACAGCAAGGATTTAGTCCTAGTCTTCAAACCGAGCCATTTGTTTTGCGTTCTACCAGCAAAAAGCTTGTAAACTCCTCTCAACAATCTTTATGCGCTTCATTTAAGACAGTGCGGGCGGCAGCGCCGCTCCCGCAGTCCACATTATATCGATATCGTCCGGAGACTTACCCACTCCGGGTTCGGCCCCCAATTCATCAAAAAGTGGGTCGAGGCGGGAAAATTGGGTGACGCTTGCAAGCTTGTTCTTCGCAATTGTACTTTTTGGGTCGGGCCAATTGGCAATAGCGATATTAATTGCATCCCGAAGCCCCGGTTCAAGGTCGATGATCGTATCTACGCGCCACTTTTCAAGCAGAGGCATTTCGGCCCGCAATTGTTCCGGCGTTGGTTTCGGAGGCGCGACATATTCGAAGATCGAACCGTATTTACCGGCATGGGCGTCCTCCCAAAGCTTCCGGCCGTATTCCAAATCGTAATTCTCACGAACGCAAACTGGAACCGGGCCAAATTCTGTGGTGACTGCTGTCCCGCCAAGCATTGTGTGTTCAGGGTCGAGCCATTTTAGACCGATTACGTCGATAATTTTCATTTACCCTATCCTTTGGAACATTCCTGACGTTTTGCCGCCCGTAGCATGAGCGACGGAACGCCATGTGCCATAATTGACAAAGCTTCCCGGATAACTCCCTGACGAAGCCCATCGCATCACATTGCCACCGAACGTGTCGCCGGGGCCGTAGCCACCGTAGGGGTCTAGGAAAGCGTAGCCGCCGACTGGCACAAGTTCTGCCAACATGTAATCACGGGTGCGCCAGTAGGAACGGTCTTCAATGACCCCATTGATATGCGCCCAGCTTGCACCCCCCACAGTATTTGCGTTGCCTGCACTAGTTGCGTAATTCACGCTGAAGTTGGCGGGGTTCCATACGCGATAAATACCGGCATCGCCTTCGGCACCAGTGCCGCCCCAAACCCACGTAGGCTGACCGGGCTGACCGCTCCATTGAAATTGAACAGGGTGGCCGTCGGAGCGACGAGGAAAAGCGGAAGCACCTAGCCTTGCGGTGTTCAAGAAATCAGAAAGCTTGCCTCCCCATGCAGACCCGAAGACGTTGCCGTCGGTCTGCAAGTTGGCTTCACCGGCATATATCCAAGCGGTAGCACGAACATCACCCTCCACCTTTACGCCGGACGGATCATTCGTATTTCTGATAAATCTGATCGGGGACTTCAACCAAGTGCCCGTATCCGGGTTGTAGCCAGCCAGAAGCAAAGAACCATCTGTTTCGATAACGAATTTCCAGAGGGGGAAATCTTTATTGCTCCAACCCAATCCAAGAACATGCGCGCCACTGGCGTTGGTGCCGTTTCGAAAATGGGTTTCGCCGTTCACCTTTCCGCCAGTGATCGGAAGATATTCCATAGCGGGCAACTGGGCGGCTGGAACCTTGCCCGTGCCGTCGAGACTGGCGACACCGTTCGCCTTACCCTTGTCGACCGTCCCGAGAGCATCAAGGTTTCCGCGCCCTTGCGCCTTTTGTGCGAGCGAAAAGCTTTGCGCAGCATCGACCCGAACTCGCACTCCCAATGCGTTGCTAACTGTGGTCGCGAAATGGGGGTCGTTGCCAAGGGCGTCAGCAAGTTCTTTCAACGTATCGAGGGCAGCGCCAGAACCGTTTACCACCCCGTCAATTGCGGCCTTAATCGCGGCGGCAATTTCTGCGGCCGTCATGCCGTCAGTAATGCCGTAGCCTTCAAGCGTCGTCGGCTTGTCCAGCAAATCAGCAAATGAATGCTTGTGCGTGGATAGCGCCGTTTCCGCTTCCTTTACCTTTTTATCGATAGCAATAAGGGAGGCCGCAATTTTTGCGACCTCCTCCATTTGGATGCCTTTAGGGGACGGCAAAGGCCATTCGTAGTTTGCCGTGTTGGCCATTTATCACACCTTTGAAAGTAACATGCGCACCGCCGACAACTCCGGCCGCGCCGCTGGCGTGCCGGTAATCGTAATCAGCGTGCGCGCATCGAGGTTGGCCGCCGGGTAGGCGGATCGGATAAAGGTTTGCTCGACGAGGCCGTCGCCGAGTTGGGTTGCACTGGAAACCGGGATGTTCGGGTAGTCTCCCGGCATTCCAATTTGGACAGTCGCAGATGAACCGGCAGGCAAGCGGGCGTCGAGCGTCACCAAAACCCGATTTGCGTCGGTGGCGTCGATAGCTCGCGTTGCATAGTTCGCGGTCGGCTGTAACTCGCCCTCGATAATCTGGATATCGGGGAACAAGAATGGCGTAATGCGTTCGGTTCCGCGCAATACTGCCTCGACTTGGATATCCTCGTTCTGGATATACTCGTCGAACCGGATCGTTTGCGAAGGTGCCGAAGTGATGACCTCTCCGCTTGGACGGCGGAGCCGGATCGAAATGTCGACCGACGGGTCGGGGTATTCGACGCCAGCACGGATAATCACGTCGGACATTTTGTTCGCTTTGAACGTGCCAATCGGGATAACCCGTTCGACAGGATCAAACCGGCAGCCGAGCATTTCAAACCAGAGATCGGCCTCATTATGGACCGTCCAAGTCGAAGCGTTCGACGACGAAAGAAGTACGCCGACCGTGAACGGCTGTTCCGAAATCACCGCGTTAGTGTCGAGGTCGATCTTGCCAATCTCGGCCACAAACAACGAATGCTCCGCATCGTCTGTCAGTGCAACGAAAGCAAATTCCCGGCCGCCTTGCAGGAAAACCGGGAAGTTGAAACGAGCCGTAAAGACTTCGCCTTCGACAAGGTCAGTACCGGGAACGAATGCTTCGGCGAGAACGGTTTGCGTCGGCATGCCGACCTCAACCGTTCGAAGCTGCACCGCAATCGAGTTGCTTCGCGATCCCACTTTTGCGCACATCAACCGAATGCCCGAGAGGCACCACGATTGAGCGAGCGTAAAAGTCTGTGCAAGCGGATCGTGCCCGGCCCCGCCATCGCTACCGCCCTCGCGGCGGATTGGCGTGGAATTGTTCGCCGCAACGTTCGTCACGTTGGTGACATTCGTCACGTTATTGATAACGGTGTTGTTGACGACGGGTTGGGGCATCGTGTCGGTCGTCGTTTCGAGCGACGACGTGAGGCGATACTCTTCAACCGTGATCGATCCGCGGCCGACGTAAGTGCAGCCCGCTACCGTTCCGACAGAGCCTTCGAAGTAAATCGACTTTGAACCGGCCGGAACGTTGGGCGGCGTGGTGAAGTGCCCCGTAATCAAGCCGTCCTCGTCGGCCGGTCCCGACACAGTAGGCACAACGGGCACGCCGTCGAACTCGACAATCTCCAACGTTTCATTTTCGATAAAGCCTTCCAGCCGGAAGTTAACGTCGCGCTGCCGTATGAACTCGGCGTTGACCACACGCTCGCTGACTTTCTCGACCCTTTGTTCAAGCGAGATACCGCTAATGAACTCGCCTTCGCCGGCTTCAAAAGCCTGCGTTTCCGGTGACGTCCAAACGGTTTGTTTGTCGGTCCAAATGTCCGTTGAAGGCTCGACGCTCGCGCGCCCCGGCATTGGAGTGAACGTCTGATAAGGATTGATCTTCATCGCCTTGCTTCGCCGTGGCTGGCGAATGACGGCGACTTCGACGAAATCCAGATGACGGATGCCCACAAAGGCGGGGAATTCGTGCAGGCGAGCGTAGATCGGCAGCGTCATCTTGCCGCCGAACACGGCCGCCGTCTGTGCAATGCCCTGATCGCGCATAGCATCATTGCGCAGCGGATCGACAAACAGCCCTCGCTTTGCTCCAACATCGCGAGCCGACACATCGTTCTTAAGACGCTCCTGCGCGACAAGGTCGTACACGTCGAGGAGCATCGTTCGAATGTCCTGAATTTCGCTGTAGGGCACATTCCTGACGCCGGTTACCTCGACGAGAGGCTTTTGTCCCCAATCGTTCGATATCCGGGCAAGTTCGATCATGCTGTCCGATACAATCGGAGGGCGAGGGCGAGACACCGCAGAAGTGCCCGTCACGTAGACCATGGAGCCGGTCATATCCATGCAAACGGCATCAATGCGCGGTAGCTTGTACGCGTAATCAATAAGAACGTTCGTATCCTTGGCGGCCCCGGTCACAGTGACAGTGTCGCGAGTGACCTCGTCCGGCTGTACGTTCTCATTGTAGCGATATTTGACCGTGTAAGTCGTTCCCGGTGCGGGTTCCGGCCCGGATGGCGACCAGTCAATTTGCCCCTGCGAAAGCAACCAGCTTGCCGGCGAGGTGTAGACCGTATTTCCCTGTTTGATTTCAAGGATCGCGGTGACTGACGGGTGTTCCAGTGGGTCGACGACACCGGAGTAAGGCCCATGAAGAACGCTTTCGGTGACCTCCTTTTCCACCGTTACCCGACGAACGCTTGAAATCGGTGCTTTGGAAACCTTGAACGTCTGCGTTCCGCCGGTCGCCTCGGTAAAAGGGTGCGGCTCGGCGTCAACGTTGCGAAGGTCCGGCTTCTCCTCAACATCGAACGGGAATGATTGCCGCCGCACAATGCGGCGACCATTCACATAGGCCGTCCCCTCGGAAACAGAAAACGCCTGTTTGCCGTCGGGCTTCGGCCCGAGGGCGGTAATCAAGAAGCCGTTGAAGACATACGAGCCGTTGCTCTCGCGCGAATAGCCTTCGATCGCCTTGTAGATTTCCGAAAAGTCGATGTTTGTTGACGTTGTGAGGATAACGCCGTCCCGGACCTGATAAACCGAAACAAGCGGCTCGGGGTCGCCGTCCTGTGAATGCCCCCAAAGGACGGTAATTTCAATTCGGCTCGGCCCTTCCTCCATGTAGGCTTCTGTGCCGGGGATTGAACCTTTCAAATCCACGTCAACCACATCGGTTACGAGGACTTGCGAGCTTCTGACACCGATTGTCAGGTCGCCTTTGTTTGGAAGAACAAAGGTCGCGGCGGGCACGTCGTGGACGATACCTTCGATGTAAATCGGGCAGGCCGGGAGCCGCACGCGAATATGATCGTCATCCTCAATTTCGACGACCGGGTCTTGGCCGTCCATGACGCGGCCGTCTTGAAGGATATAGTCAAACCCACGGCGCATATGATCGATTTGCATCGACTGCAATTCGTTCAAATCGGTCGATTGAAGATAGATGCCCTTCTTGTCACGGCCGACGTCCTGAAACGCGATTGCGTGGCGACGTAGTGCGCGATCAAACCGATCGCCATAACCGGCGCGCTTAATGATGCTGTTCATGGCACCTCACATTGTCAGAACGAAAGTAAACGTTTGGCCGATCGAGCCATCGCGAATGATCGGCGAGAACCGGTCGACCTCGATCATTTTCCCAAGATCGACTACGTCGGCGAGGGGGACATACATCTGACCGGCTGGCACGCTTTCGGCCAATTTTGTACCGACATACATGCCCGTTTCGCGCAACGTGTTGCTGCTCGCGTCGTCGAGATCGAGTTGAAACCGTATGAAGACGTACCCGGTCGGCTCGGAGCTTTGCGAAAACTTCGCGCCGTCGGCCATGACGATTTCGCCGTTTGGATCAGGCACGACAAAAAACTTGTCGCGCGTCCTCGTCATGCCAACGGTATTTTCAAGGCCAGTCAGCACCGACCATGCGGCGTCTTGGGCCGCCTGTTCTTCTGGCGTAGACGGCCGGGGCTGATCGTCCCATTCCGGCAAGCCTTCGCCGACGGCAAGAAAGAGCGTCATGTCATAAAGCGCTTTCGCCAGTGCGACGCGCCCGTCTTGGGTAAAGACAGCCATTATTCAAATCCTGTTTGGACACGCGGCACCGGAGCGCCGAAAGGTTGATGAACAAACGGCGCATTCTGGAATGCGACCGTCGCGCGGTTGCGGTAATCGACCCGAACCGCCGCCAGCGACGCGAAGCGCGTCGAGTGCTGGCTCATTGGAATGATTGATTGGACGGTTCGAACCGTCTCAATGTGTTGAACGTCCTTGAC
This sequence comes from Ochrobactrum sp. PL_is483, assembly GCF_055816855.1. Lineage (NCBI taxonomy): Bacteria > Pseudomonadati > Pseudomonadota > Alphaproteobacteria > Hyphomicrobiales > Brucellaceae > Ochrobactrum > Ochrobactrum sp. PL_is483. The sequence goes on along the minus strand of NZ_JBVPGS010000040.1, from coordinate 634,285 downwards.
GTCGACGCGCCCGCCAGTGGGGACAATCACCTGCTTGCGGTGATTGACGCGGATGGAAACAACTGGTCCGCCGGGTTCCTTTCGGGTGCCCGACCATGTGTTTAATCCTGCCCCGCCATTGAGCCGGTGCTCATTCAATCGGAACGCCCTTACGTCCCATCCCGCGGTCAGGCGGGCGAATTCCGAGCGCAAGGGCTTCGACGACTGGACTAGCTGCGTCGTCGGCCGCAAGAATTGGGTATTGGTCGGCTCAAATGGCAGGTGAATTTGAAACCACCACCATTTGCGCGCTGTCGCTGGAAACTCCTCGATATCGCCATCGTGGTTTATCCACCGCAAGGACTTATGGATCGCTGCGGGAGTTCCTATAATTCTCTGCCACTGGATGCCTTCGCGAATGACGTCGCGAAGGTTCGGAAGAAACTCGGCGACCTCCGACAAACCGTATTCCGCGACGAGGTAGGGAATAACCCTGTCGATCGGGTGGAACTTAAACCCGCGCAATTCGACGATGCCGGGTGACAGTTCCGGGGTTCGGTCAAGAGCCTCCGAAAATGCCTTTTCCAGCGCCGTCGCATTGCTCGGAAGCAATGCGATACGTTCGGACATCAGTAATCGCGCCCCATATAGTTGAGTTTTATCTCGCCGATGGCGATTGCGGTGCCCGGCGCGGCAATAAGAGGAGCGGTCGGACTAACCATTTCCACGCGCTGGACGCCTGACACGTGCAAGCGAGCCTCGATCCATGACGGCACGAGGTCGAACCCGATCCCGGTTTCCGTTGTCCAAGCCTTCCGAAGCGCATCTTGAAGCGGCGTCATATCCGCAATGGGAGCGGAAGGTAGTAGCCAGACATTCGCCTCGACGTTTGTCCGGTTCTGAACGGCCGCTTCGACGACGACGGTATCGTTTAGCGGACGAACGTCGTCGCTCGTGACGATTGCACGAACAGCGTCAAGCATGGCGTCGTCTGGAATGCCGTCATTGTCGCGTGAAAGCACGGCGACATGAATAATCGGCCAAAAATCCTCACGATAAACGGCGACGTCCCGGATACGGACGTCGGCGCGTCTGGCGGCCGCCTTGTACCAATTCGCGCCGCCCGCAGGCGAGCGCGCTTGAATAGCGAGAACGGTTCGGCTCCGAAGGGCTTCGTCATCTTCGCCTTGCAGGCGCTCCACATCGTAGAAGGCTGCGAGGTGGTCAAGATCGGCACCATTCGCAAACGCCAAAAGGTTCGCTCGCGCCGCATCATTCACGCGCGCGCGGAAAAGTGCTTCGCGGAACGATGCAACTTGCATCAACTTATTTGCGAGCGCGCTTTCGAGCGCCAGAGTTGGCGCGATGGCGGGAAACAATCGAATAAGCTCATTCTGCATGTCGGCGAGAATTTGCTCGAATGCAATTGTTTCGATCACGTCGGGCGAAGGGTAACTTTCGAGATTGATTGTCATATCAAAACCAGCCCCCGGCCCACGGCCCCGCTAATGGTTAAATGCTTCGGACTGCCCGACGTGAAATTGCCGATCAGCGCTAACGGGCGATAATCGCCCTCAATTCGAACCTGAAATTCTCCGCTTCGGTTTACGGAAAGCGGCGTTATCCTCGCGATCTTGAAGCGAGGCTCCCACTGGTCGATTGCTGACGTCACGGCCGCAAAGAACCGGACAATCGTTTCAGTGGTCAGATTTTCGCCCATCAACGGCGGAACGATCGATCCGTACCATTCCCGCATGACACGCTCGCCGAAGAATGTTGACAAGAAATCACCGATACATTGTTCAACATGCGCCCAACCTTCGATGATTTCCCCGGTTTGCCGATCAATATCGATGCCGAGGGCAGAGTTAAGCGACATGGCATATCTCCCGGCTATTTCTCGGCTTTTCGCCGCGGTTGCTTGCGTTCTTGTTCCGGCCGCTCGGCAGAGGGCGGGAGCGCGATTGTTCCTAAAGCCAACTCATAGGCGGCCTGACTGTCGGATAGGGCGATTTTGCCGTCCTTCGGCTTGCGCTGCCCGGCGATCCAGTCGCCCGCGCGTTCGGTCACAAGATAGGTCTTTTTCATGGCATCCTCTTTCTATGGAATGCGGAAGAACGTCCGCCCCGTTGTCGGGTGCCCGCACGTTGCAAGGTGCCCCTCCCGGCATACGGCAATGCCGCCCGCTCGAAAGGTTGGGGAACCTTCAGCCATGACCGGGCTGCTATGCGGGAAAATTCCATGCCCCGAAACCCGGTCGCCCTTGACCGCAATAGGTTGGCCGTTGATGCGAAACCAAGGCACTTGCAAGCCGAGTTGCACGCCCCCGGCCGTATCGACACCCACTAAAGCAATGCCCGGCATGGTTTACCCCTGACTAAAATCAAAATCGGGCGCGACAGCCTTTAGGCCCGCGCCCGTCAATTCCATTGTGGTGCCGTCGCACTCGATCAGCATTCGCGGCACTTTGACCACAAGCTCGTTTCCCCGAGCTTCGATCGTAAGCGCGCCGAAAGTGATGACGTTCTCGTCGCCCTTTTCGCTTGGTGACTTGTTGATGTCGCTCCATGTCATCGGAACGGCCAATCCTTGCCGGAAATCGCCAGCGCCACTTAGAACCGTCATTTGCTGCCCGACGGTTGGGGGAGCGTGAACCTTTAAGCCGCCGGCAACCTGCGCATACGGGATTGGAGGCGAAAGCATCGGCTCTTTGTCGCTTCCCCCAAGGCGAACGCGAACCGTCCCTCTTTTGGGGTCGACCTCCGCGACCGGGCCTTGCTTAATCATGCCGTCGAAGCGTCGCTCAATCTCGGCCGTTCGGCGAAGCACCTCGACGAGTAGCTTATCTATCCTCATTTCGGCTTCTCCGGCCCATCGACTTCGACGGCTTTTTGCTCGTCGACTGAAAAGCCGTCAGTCATTTCGACGGCAGCAAGCTGGACGATTTCGGATATCTCAACCGGCTTGCTGCCGATGATATCCGTCTCGTCGTTTGCAAGGCCAAGCTGGCCGCGTGCGAGTTCCCAAGGCAAATAGTCACCGCCTGTAATCTCGGCTTCGATTAGCTTCGCCATGTCAGCGAAATCGCGGTCGGCCTTCATGGCCGCAAGGACACGCCCCCAAGCGCTTCCCGGTGCGGGCGTTTCGCCCGGTGTCGGTTCGTTGATATGGTCGATTGAGTAAATGTATTGTCGGGCTGCATACCGTACGCCCTTTTCTTCGTCCGCACCGCGTCGGCTTGAAATGGAATGCACCTTTACGACCAACGTTCGCCAGAGGTCGCCCCATTCCCCGCCATCTGCGGAGAGGGCTTTTGCGATTTGCCAGCCAACAATGCCGACGGTCGCCTCAAGCCCGGCATCGCTCGCCGGTATTGATATGACTTCGGTCGTCGCGCCTTTGCCGACTGCCACTTCGATTTTTTGAGTAACGGCAACCTCAATCACTAGTTCGAGCTTATGATTGCCCGCGCGCAGGTCTCTACCTTCGATATCGACGTTGTCGTCATCCGTGGTGACGACGATTACCGGCCGAGGTTCGCCCTTTGCGACGAGGTTGACCGGATTTACCTTGCTGTCGAAAATCCGATCCTCGGCGAACGTTCGATCCTTCAAAGCTCGGATCGTGGCGAGGCGAACGGCGAGGGCTGTGAGGCTCATCGGTTTCCATCCAAAACAAGAGAAACGACAACGTCGCCACGGTCGGAACTTTCCGGCGCGCGGGATACTTCATAGGGCGGCTCCTTCGGCCGCTCGATAAGGAGAATTTGATCGCCTTCGCGAAGCTCGAATTTCAACGCTTCATAGACCGGAGGATCGAACCAAATGGCCGCCTCGCGCTGTGAAAGACGCGTTGACGTGTTGATCTTCGTGCCGCGTCGCGAGCCGTCGAAAGGTGCCGTTTCCGGCGTCAATGAAACGACGACGAAGACGTCTACAATTCGACGGTCAGGATCGGGAGAAGGGCCGCTATAATCGCTTTGAATGCGAGGTACGACCCGAACAAATTCCCCAAGCTCACGCTGCACCGCCCCGAAGGCGGTGCGCGCTGCGATGCTGTTGAGGCGCATGGCGGTTAGGTCCGCTTGCCCTTCAAGAGCACTTTTGGACGGGTGCAGTACTGGAGGGCATTCATCTGCGTATCCAGATTTCGGCCCTTGCCGTTCTGCATTGGCCACTGTCGGTTATAAAGGCGCTGGCCCATTGTATTGACAGTGTCCTCATAATCCGCAGGTGCGTAGGCTGTTTTGAACAAGCCAGGCACACCAACCGGAAACAGGTGGCAGCTATCGGCGTCGATAAAGGTCGCAGAACCGACAGAGCCGCGATAGTTCTCCCAAACGATGCCGCCGAACTCGAAAATGCCGTAGCTTGAGCGGTTCGGACCCACATAGCCGTCGCGAAGGATTTGCGCTTCGGACCACCCCTTATACGTCTCGCGAACTTCACGATGCGTCAGAAGGTCATCGAAGAAGTTGTCACCAACAAAAGCGTGCATTCCAGTGAACGGTACACCGCCAAGGCTGTCAGCGGTCCGGCGAACGACGGACGCACACTTCTTGCGAAGAATGCCTTCTCCGGGGTTTGCTGCGTCGAGATCGAAATCGATCGCCGCCGACTGCTGGACACCGAATTCCGTAAAGAGGTTCAACGTCGAACCGTCAGCGTAGGTAACTATACCCTGCACAGCCCCCATACGCGCGAATTCTTCGGTCGCAGCCATGCTATTGACATGCGTTACCTGCCGCTGTCCAACCTTCTGCATGACAGTCATCAACGCGCGCTCTTGCCCGAAAGCGCGGACGTTCTGCACTTCTTCCGCATAAATCGCGTCGTTGATTTCAAAATGCGGAACGATCAGCGAGCGCAGGTCGCGCTTTTCCTTGGCAATAGTCGTACCCGGGCCACCGCGAGGAGTTGGCGGCACGATAACCAGAATATCGCCCTTCTTCTCGATGGCGATCGTCGTCGTATCGACGCTTTCGACCGCAAACAGCCCCATTTCGCCGATGCGACCGGGAACGAACTTCAGTTCGTTGATAGCGTCGGTCAGGCTTGTGGTCGAAAACGCCGCGTCGTTAAAAATATCCAACATCTAAGTTGTCTCCAAATTTTCGGAATGTTGTGCGTTGCTGCGGCGGGATGCGTTAGCGAACAATGATGCCGAGGGCGGCGAGAGCGGAAATTGCGGCGGCCTTTTTCTCCGCCGCGATTACCTCCGGCCATGCGAGGCAATGAGTATTCACCTCGGCGTCACGGCGAAGCGCCGCAATCTTGACGGTTTCACCTTCGCCGGTGAGGGCTGGATAGATCGCGATGGCGGCGGGCTTTTCGCTCCCGTCATCTCCGTTCGGATTGTAGGCCACCGCCTGATAATCTCCGGCCTCAACGCCGACGTTCACTTCAAAGCGGTCGCCTGCGGCGAACGGAGTGCCCCCGGCCGCGATGGTGAACTTGACCTCCTTATTGAAGGCTGTTCCTACCGTGGCATTGCCGATGTTGACGCCTGTCGGGTCCTCAACTGCAAAGGCAGTGTCGGACGTCGCGATCGCGACATAGGTGCCGTTCTTGGCCTTGGACGATACCGGGGTGCCCGCCATCGTAAGCGTGCCGTTACCTGCATTTTCGGCTCCTGCAACGACCGTTGCGGTAACGCCGTTAGCCATCGCGAGAAACGCCAAAATCGTTCCTGCCTCAATGGCCTGTTCCGCAGCGACCGTCACGTTTTCGCGCGAGCGGTGGCCGTTGGCCTCGCTCAAGATAAATTCGCCCGCGTGGCGGGGTTCGACGAACACTTTCGACATTGTTCAATCTCCAATGAAAGCGATTTGGGAAAATGTGGGAGGGCGCTTGGAGCGCCCCGCGATCACATGCGAGCGTTGAGCTTGCTTGTGACTTCACCCCACGCGGCTTTTGTCTTTTCGGCCTTGCTCGACTGTTTGTCGGCCTTTGGGTCAAAGACTACGAGACCGCCGACAGCTTCATGCGAACGCTGACCTTCGATATCGGCATCGTTGTCAGGTTCTGGCTTCGATGCTTCCAGACCTGACAGAACGCCCTTGGCGGTTTCCGCCGAAAGGTCGGTCGTAAACGCAAGGTGCATCGCCGAAGCTTCGCGGCCTTTGGCTTCCGGCAGATTGAGAATTGCCTGAATGCGTGCCCGCTCTGCGGTTGCTCCCGCCTTTTCACCGGCCATCTGGCCTTCGGTGCGGGCGGCTGCTACGGCGGCATCATGTTCCGCGCGAGCGATCATTTGTTCATTCATGGTGTTGCTCCTGAATTTGGAGGTTGCGGAGGGGGATCGCCCGTCCAGTTCTTTGATGACCGCCTCGAAATTGCCGATGCGATCAGCCATTCCGGCCGCAACTGCGGCCGAGCCAATAAGCACGTCGCCGCCGCCAAACTTGGCGATCACGTCGTCGGGCTTTACGCCTCGGCCTTCTGCGACCGTGGCGATAAAAACGTCGGCGAGCGCATCAATCGTGCGCTGAATGCGCGCTCGCCCTTCGTCCGTTGAGAGGTCCGTCCGCTTCCCGGGGGATTGCGACGAAATGAACTCGATCCGCCCGGCCTCGGCGTCCTTCTTGCTCGTGTCCTGCAAGGCGGCACGGACGCCAATCGAGCCAAGCAAAGCAGTATCGGCGATCACGATTTCCGTTGACTGCGAGGCAAGCCAGTATCCCGCCGAGGCTGCCGAACCGCCGACATAACCGACAATCGGCTTGATCGCCTTCCCGGCGCGGACGGCCTTGGCTAACTCGTCGACGTTCGTCACCGAACCGCCGGGCGTGTCGTAAGACATGACAATCGCCCGGATCGACGGGTCGTCGAGGGCTGCTTGAAGGTCCCGGCGCAAAATGTCGTAAGACGTTGCGCCGGATATGGCCGTAAACAGGTTGGCGCGACTGACAAGCGGGCCGCGAACATCAAGAATGGCGACCGACCCGCGGCGGGTCAGGCGCTCGGCAGTGGGGACATGCTCGGCGCGATAGGCTTCAAGAGCATCGATCGAGACGTCATTTTCGCGAGCGGCAACGGAGAGGACGAGTTCTAGCCCTTCGGCTGTTATCGCCCATGGCTCCGCAAGCGCCGCCCGGAGGGCGCGCGTTGCTGGCATTGAGGTTTTCCTTGTGTTTTACCGGCGTCGTGAGCCGGCGACGATCGCAAAGCGACGGTTCAAACGCGGAAGTCCGTTAAGCTCGCGGCATTCATCTTCCGCCCTTTGCATTTCTTGCCGCAGCATCGCGAGATTGCCTTGCAAAACAGAAGTTTGGACCTCCTGTTCGTTGTCCCCGTGGCGGAAACGCACGCGTTGCGCGGTCCCTCCGGCAAGCCTGTCGAAATAGGCTTGCCGAAGTGCTTTTGCTCTCGCGCAAGGATCATCCCAATCAATGGCGACTGGTCCGATTTTTTCGACCATTATTTTTCATCCTCAACTATGAGTTTGTCGCCGACGGGATCGGGAACGATAGGCCCAACGTCGGGGAGGCCAAGCTCTTCCCGTTTCTTTCGCTCTCGTGCACGTTGTTCGTAAACGTCTTCCCAATCCGCACCCATGTCGTTGCAGATCATTTCATCGCTTACGACGCCGAGCCGTTGGTAAATCTCGTGCGCCTTGGCCGATTTGAGGTCGTCAGCTTGTGGCTTGGGTGGCCCGCGCCAGTCTGCGGAACAGGCTTCGGCCCGTTGCGCGCGAAAGGCCCGTGGCCCGCCCGGGAAAGGGATTGTTCCGCGTTCGATTTCTTCCTCGAGCCATGCCTCATAGACATGCTGTAAGAAACGGCCGCAGATATTTGCCCGCCGCGAAAGCGTGATGGGCCATTTTTCCGCCGTGGACATGCGCACCGACGAATATGTCGCCCCGGTGTAATCTCCCGTGAGAGTTTCCACGGTCATGCCGAGGCAAGCCGCGATTTCCCGCAGTAGAAACTTGGTGAAAGCCTCGTATGTGTCGTTCGGGTGCTCCGAACGGTTCATTTTGAGACTTTCGCCCGGGAACAGGTGGGCGATACGGCCGCCGACCCCGAGGTCGATTTTCGTCTGGTTGTACCAAGCTTGTTTGAAACCGAACAAGGTTTCGGCGGGGCTACTATCAGAGGTGGCTTGCTCCGTCGGGTCTTGCAATGCCTGCAAGAGTGCGTCCGTTGGTGCCTCGCTCTCGACAGTCGCGGCGAAAATAGACTGGATCAGCGCCGCGGTGAGCGTGGCGTCCGCAAGCTGGTCATACTGGCGAAGGACGCGAAGGATCGGGGCAAAGGGAGTTATGCCGCGAATTTGTCCCGGCGCGCCTTGGTAGATATGAAAAACCTGCGGACGCCCCGCTCCATCGCGGGCGGCAATATCGACAGTGTGCCGGAACACCCCGTCGCGCATGAAGCGATATGAGAGCGGAAAGCCGAAGTCGTCCGTTTTCACGCCCTGATAGAGTTTGGACAACGGTTCTGTGTCCTGCACCAATCGGTGAGGAAGAACCAATTGAACCTTTGTTCGGGACTGTGAAATGCTTCGACGAATGGACGGGAGCAATCCCGTCGCTTCGCCATAAGCGTACCACGTCTTAAGCTCCATTGCCGTAAGCTCGCCCATAGTGTGCTTGCCTGCGGCGTCGCACTCGACAGGGTTGTCGCTCCAAAGTATCCAGCGGCGTTCGACATGGCTTGACCACTCGTTCGCCTGCTTTTCGTCCCATCCAAGGGCGATGCGATCCGGGCGAGGCGAAAGTCGAAGCCCTGTCCCGATGGTGCTTGCGACTGCCTGTTCAATCGCCCCGGCAATCCAGCCGGAGTTATGAAGGGCATCAATCGCGCGGGCGGCCGCCTCGATGTAGGATTTCGCGACGTCGTCCCGAGCGTCACGAAGTGCCGGTCGCCAAGCGAACAGGGCCGCAGCGCCACCACTTCCCGGCGAACGGAAATATTCGGCTGAATGCTGTGGTGACGTCTGCGGAACAGCGCCCATAATGGTCCCGTCCGTGCCGACGCGAATGCGCGGTTTCGTTTGTGCGTTCATCGTCACAACCCGTTAAATCGAGCCGCGATTGAAGCGATGCGGTCGAATTTCGACCCTTTCGTTTCCTGCGGCTGTCCATTTGCATCGGGAACCGCAATTCGCGGTTCCGCTCGATCGTCGTCGTCGCGTCGTCGAGCATTCGGGCCGAGGCGGTGCGCATTGAGTTGGAAGCCGGCGGCGGCGGCCAGTGCCTCGCAGTCAAGTAAGTGGTTTTCGCGTGATCGCTGCACCCAAACCGGCGTACCGGAAGGTGACGTCGTGCGAGCTTCACTTACAATCTGCTGGCAATAGTCATCCGTGGTTTGGGAATGGAGATACCACGCCCCAAGTGCTGGACTGCCGTCCTCGGTTAAATGAGGATAGCGAAGTCGTTCATGCACCCAACTTTTCCAATGGTCCGTGTCGAGGAGGTGCAGCGTCAGGCCATACTTGGCCGACTTGCCGTCAGGTTTCACCTCGATTTTCGACTGAATGATCGGCTTTGACTGTGTGCGTCGCCCCTTTGTCGGGAAGACGAAACGCGGGAACCGCCTTGCAAACTCGTAGACGCGATGCTCCGGCACGGCAAATTTTTTGCCGGGCCGGAAGCCACTGTCGACGAACGCAAGCCTTATCGGCAGCCCGTCGATAGGTTGCGTAAGCAGGTCCGCAAGATCGTCCCAAACATCTTGCTGCGAGGTTTCACCCCAAAGATCGCCGCTATCGACAAGCCAAGAGGTCGCGCGCGGCCCCCATGCTCGTATGACAAACGGGAGGCGGTTTTTCTGGACGTCGACGCCGGCAGTCAAGAAAACTGCTTGATCCGGCAACGTCCGAGGCAGATACGGGGCCTTGAGCCTCGCGACCTCCTCCCATTCTGGCACGTCGCCGCCGCCGGGAGTGAAAACCTCGCCGAAACCTGCGTTCACGGCAGTTTGCACTTTGTCGCTATCGCCCGATGCAAGCGCCTTCAAATAGCTTTCGGCGCGCTCACCGAAGGAAACGAACGGCGACGCAAGACCAGAAACCCAAAACGAAAGCGTTGTCGTGTCGGGCGGGTCGCCGAAAACGTTGCCGTCCTCGTCGACCGTCTGGCCCGGCGCGACAAACACGCCGGTAGCGTTCATTTCGGCCTTGTCGCTCTCCTCAATCACGCACCCGTTGCGGGGGCATTCAAGGAAAGCCTCGCGACGAGCTTGCGCAGGCGTCGCACGCTTAGGCCATGACAAGCATTTGAAGCGCGGAACAAACCATTCCCGGCAGTGGGGGCAACGCCATGTCCAATGATGGCGCGTGCCCTCTTGCCATAGTTTCCAGATTGGCGACGCGACGTCGTCCGTCGGCGCGACCTTCCAGAATTCAAGGCCGGTTTCCTCGTCCATTTCCGTTTCAACCATTCCTTGGGAGGGTGTGGACGTGATGCCGGTCATGAAATCGGCGTAAGTGATGCCGCGAGCTTCGACGAGGCCGAGCGGGTCGCCTTGGCCTTTAACGTTCTTGAGCATTTCGTCGTACTCGTCGACGAGTGCCAAACCCGCAGGATCGGACTTAAGCGCGGTTGACGAACCGGCATGCGCGAGACGGACAGTCACGCCCGCGACCCTTTTCAAGGTTTTCTTCATTCGCTTTCCGCGCGAAAGTTTTGCCTTGAGTTTCGGGGCCTCGTCGAAAAGTCCCATAAGGCGCGGCTCAAACTGATCCGTTAGGAACTCCCGAGAGGGACCGACATACAGGATCGGCACCGGCCGCGTGTCGCAGCGGTGGCCGATCACATCGAGAATGCTTTCGGTTTTTCCGCTTTGCGCGCCGGTCACGAGGACATTGCGGGTGTACCGATGGTCGTCAAAACCTCGCGTGAACGGCACGGCGTAAGGCGTAAGGTACGGGTCGCGCTGTCCGGGCTTTCCCGAAGTGGGAGGATAAACCCGGTTTTCAGCGCCCCATTTGTCAGCCGTCGTCTTCTCTGTCGGCTCCCAAAGGATCGCGGCCAGATCGTAGAGCCTCGCTTGCCTCTCGGAACTTGTTTTGTGATCGAGCAAACGCGCCATTTAGACCCTTCTCAATCTCCTCGCGCAGCTTCACGTCCCGCGTAGCCGATGCGGGAAGCCCTGCCAGTTCGGCCCGGAGCGTGGCTAAGATGCTGGATGAAACGGCCTCGACGTCGTCCATTTCGACGAGCCGGCCTTCCTCTTTGGCGATACGAAGTTCGACTTCGCGCTGTCGCGCCGCCTTCAAGCCGTTGTCCGCCGCTGATTTTGTTGATCGCCGTTCCTCGTCTTTGAGGGAGCGGACATAGCCTTGCACCACTTCGACGAGCGGGTATTTCCCTTTGACCGCCGCCGGGACATAGCCATTCGCTGCCAACTGCCGGAGCCATTGCGTCGTAATTCCCAAGAGGGAAGCCGCCCCGCTGGCGGAAATCATCTCCTCGCCAGTCAAGGCAAACGCTCGCGGCGTCGGAGGGGCGACGGTTGGTTTTTTCGCCATGGCGAACATTCCTTCGGTGCAAAGCAAACCGCGATTTTCGAAAGCTGAAAAACGCGCAAATTCGGGGCTGCGGCGGCACCGCATGCCTTGGCCTTGGGGTACGGTCCCTAAAGGGGTAGGGGTGCCTCGCCTCGCAGGCGGTCACCCACGCGCACGGTCACCCCGCCGACACCGATTTGACGTCCGCGCGCTCTCGCTCTTCTACGGTCAAATTTGAGGCTTTCGACTGATCGGGGTCAGGAGAGCTTAAAGAGGCGCATGAGTTCATGCTCGACGCGGGTCATGACGAACCCACCGACCATGCGCCACTTCTCCGCCGTCGGGTCTTTGACGACCTCGCGGGCGATGTTGGGACCGAACAGCGGTTCGAGTGGTCCGCGCTCGCTGCCTTCACGCTTGAACACCCTGCCGTCATATGCGGGGACGATGAAGGTCGACTTGAAAACTCGGCGCTTTTTCCATGGGGCAGCGCTCACACCTTTCTTGCCTTGTCGGGCATTGAACAGGTTGAGGTTTGTCTCCCCGCCTTCCGCTTCCAATTTGTATTCGAGCTTGTTCGGGTGTGCTCGAATGGTTTTGACGGCCTTGTTAATCAGGCCGTACTTGATCCCGGTTTGAGCGACCAGCGAACGCTTGACTTGCGTGCGGGCTTGGTCACCACCGCGATTGAGTGCTCGGGCGAATACACGCTTTGCATCACGTTCGCCGATTGCTTCCAGCGCTTTACCATATCGCTTGAATACGCCGTCCGAGGTGATGACGATGCTTGCCATGGTTTCACCCGATCAGAACCCGGCATGAAAAAACGCGCGGTGCCGATAGGCATCACGCGCGCTCGCATGCGGATTTAAAATTTACAGATTTTCGATTTTAACGATGGATCAGAATAACAATACTAGATCGCTCGTCTCTCCGGGAGACTTGTCGTCTCCCGTCGCCTCGCTCTCGTCGGTGCTCTACGATCCGCGCGCGACCCCATCGTCTTAACGCGAGAGAAAGAGCGAAATTGTCTCACTCGTCAAGACGAAAATTTTCAAACGGACACGATTTCTTCTAACCGGACACGACGGCGCGGAACCTAAACCATTGATGTACCGTCGGTTTCGACCAGTGCCGGACAGGTGAAAATATTTTTGTCCGGTATGCGTGTCCGCCATCGCTTCAGTGCTTTGCAGCCGGACAATTCAATAAGCTATTGAAATTGCGTTTATAATTGGCAAGCCGGACAGTGGATTGTCCGCTTTCGCCCCTGTTTGTGTCCGGCTCTTAGCGCATTTTGTCCGGTTGCCGCATTGCTATGTCCGGCAGCGTCTTGCGTGAGCGGGGCGCAGTGCTTTGTGTCTGACGGGTGATTTGCAGGTGATTTGCCTTTAAAAAAAGTACGAAAAAATCTAACTTTGCTGTTGCGGAGTTAGATAAATTGTGTCAAATCATAATCACAAACAGCGATTTTATAGCCAAGCCAGTTAGAGAAAATTAGCGATGAATGAGACCCGCGAAGAACGCCAGCGCAAGCTTGATAAGCGAATAGCTGACCTCCGCGCTCGCGCCGATGCCAAAGAAGCCGAAGCAAAGCGCCTGCGCGGTTCCGTGAACGACGATCCGGCTTTCTGGACACAGCCAGCTTACGGCAACGCTGCGGGGCGCTCGTTCGCTCGGCACCGTGACCGTGAGCGCAACCGGATTATCAAGGCGGGCGCTATTGCCGCCGAGGCGAGAGAACTTCGCGAACGTGCCGACACGCTTGAAGCTCGTGGCGCGGTCATGGCAGGTGATGCCGCCGCAGTACGTGAGGCTAAGGCCGCGGCGATAACTGTCAGAGTGGGTCAGATCGTCAACACGGCCCACTATGGCCCTCGGAAAGTCCTCAAGGTCAACAAAAAGACTGTTCTCGTCGAAGGCAGCTTCGGGCCGCTCAAAATTGAAAAGCAGTTCATCGTTGCATGAGCCTTTCAGTTTCCCGCCTCTTTCCCTCCAGTCAGGGGCGGGTTTCTCAAATGTTCAAACGAGTTGGGAGACACCCGAAATGCCAAGTATCTTAGGAAAGCAGACCGAAGCTAGCGTAACGATTTACAGCGCTGGAAACAAAGACGCCAAAGGGCGCGTTGAAGGTGTCCGCGTTGAAGTGTGCGAAGTGACACTCATTGACCGCCCTGCCGATGTATTGACGTATTACGGTCTGGAACCGGGTTTCTATTTTGTCGCAAAGATCGACAAAACAAAGGACGGCGAATGTTTCGGCGCAACGCAGCCGCGTCAATTCTTCAAGACCGACGAAGAACGGCAGTCCGCGATTTTGAAACGCTTGAAGAAAGCAGGAATTTAAGCCTTCCGGTTTCCGCCCCGAAGGGCGGTTTCCCGAATGCTTAACCACCACATGAGGCATTATCATGCAGATTTTTGAAGTAGAATTGCCGCGGGTAAATCAGCGCCGAGAAGCGCTTAAGCGACCGCTACCGGAAGCTCAAATTGCAACGCTCCGCGAGGTGAGCGCCGCCTATCAGGCGCGATGCCCGTTCAAGGTAGGCGACATAGTCACCCCGAAGCCGACGTCGACCTATGACGACAAGGGCGTTCCGCATGTCGTCCTTGAGGTTGCGGCGAACCCGATCCGAGATTTCGAACCCGGCAACTGCCTTATGCAAAACTACGGTTGCCGTCTGGATATCCGGGTCGGCGTGCTGATCGGCGACGAGGTCGTCACGTTCTGGCGGGAAAGCTGGCAGCACCAATTCTATCCGGCCGAGTAAACGGCACCCAATCACTTCCTTGAAATTCTCCGCCGGTTGATCGCGCGTTTCTGCGCCACGGCGAAGCTATGTCTAATCGGAGATTGGCATTATGTGCGAACTCGCAATCACAGCCATTGAACATTTCAGGGCCAAAGGCCCGACGATCCGGCGCGTTTATAACCTGCCTCTCGACCTTCATGCCCGCTTGCTGAATTACATGGCAGCGACGGGCATCGACACGGAAGTCGAAGCCGTCCGCCGTCTTTTGTCCGACGAGCTTAACAACCACGAAACGGCCGATCAGGCTTTTTCCCGGCTGGCGATGATGCAAGCCGACGAGGCAGCTATTGCAGCGTGCGGTCACCCGCAGGTTGAGGGCTTCCGCTGGTCCGATAGCCGGGACGAGTTTGCAATCTTCCTGCGCAACGGCCGTGTTCTTCAATACGTCGACGGATTTGCCCGCATCGACAATCTGCCAGTGAGGGCGGTCCTATGACGATGGGCAAAACAACACCGGGGCCATGGTCCCAAGGCAAACTTCTGGCCACAGCCACAACACGGCGCTGGACGAAGGAAGTGCGCGACGAAGTGCAGGCTTCGGAAAGAGTTCGCGTTTTCGCGAATTTTAGGGCGGCCGACGAGGGGCGCGGCCGCGAACTGGTAGCGGTATTTCAGCGGCCGGAAGACGCGGCGCTCGGCGCGGCCGCTCCTGAATTGCTCGATGCCGTCTATCTGGCTTTGCCGTTTGTCGAGGATGCGCTTGAAAGCCCTGTGTTCACACCGGGTGTGGTCAAAAAAGCCGTCGCACAGTTGCGCGCGGCTATCGAGAAAGCGGAGGGGAAGTAATGTCCTTTAAGCTGTCGAAGGCCAAGATGAAGTGCCCAAAATGGATGAAGAGAGCGGACTTTGATCGCATCCTCCAGATGGACACGGAAGAAGCGCTCGACGAGGTTGAGCGGCTCAAGAACGAATTACGCGAATACAAGCGTAAATGGCGCGAAGAAAACCGGGAGAAGTACCGCGAATATAAACGCGAGTATGTCCGCCAATGGCGCAAGAAAAACCCGAAAAAGGCTAAGGAAATAGACAAGCGAAAGCAGGATAAAATAAGGGGCGATCCCGTACTACTCGAAAGGGCGAGGCAGCTTCGCCGCGAAAGTAGAGCGCGCACCGGAATATACACAAACAAAAACGAGCGGGCAATAAGAATGCGCCGATACTACCGCAACAAGTCTTTGAAGATGGCGCGGGAGAAGCCAAACGAATTGCGAGCGCTTATCCGTCCGATGGTCCCCGGCTATCTCGACCCATCGGCAAAGATGGATGTGATCGCGGCGGTTATGGAAATGGCCCTCAAGAACAGGGTCGAGTTCAATAAGCTGAATGAAGCCGTCAAAGCGGCAGTGACCGCCTACAACCGCCAGTTCGACCACTTCAAGAACGTCTCTATCGACGCCCCGATCGCCGGGACGGACGGCCTTACGCGCGCCGACTTGCTCGATAGCGAAACGTTCCATTTTTAGGAGGCATGCAATGTCCAAAACAGAACGCCTTATGAAACTCATTCGCGCGATTGAAGACGGCCGCCGCCACACCTCGGACAGCCTTGCTACGCTTTTGAACGTCACCCCGCGCACCATTTACCGCGATGTCAAGGTTCTTCGTCAACAGGGCTGGCGCATCCCCGGGGGTGCCGGTGTGGGGTACGTCTTTATGGGGCGGGCGAAAGTGCATGGCTTCCATGTGCCAACCGAACAACCGGAGGCAAGGCTGTGAAGACTATCGAGCAAATCATTCGTGACGATATCGGGCAGGGGGGGCCGCAACTTCCTTCGGACGAGTACGAGCAACGAATTGATAGCATCCTCGGGCAGATGAATTGCGCGGAATTGCTGACGCGAATTAGCAATGCAGTCGCAGAAATCGGGGGCGCGTCCGGCATGCGTTTGGTTTATTCCGGTCCGGTGAGCGCGCTTCGTAGCTCAACGAAAGAGGCTCCACCTGCGACGGTTTTCTATACGAACTATCGCGGGGAAACTTCGGAGCGAAAAATTACGCCTATCCGGCCTTGGTTTGGTTCGACAGAATGGCACCCGGAACCGCAATGGCTCTTGCGGGCCTACGATCACAACAAGGGTGCGGAACGTGATTTCGCTCTCAAGGATTTAGGCAGAAAGGAGTCATCCGCAGCGCGTGGGCTGGCGTTGGAGGAAGCGGCGCGCCTTATAGAAACACACGCTTATACTGTGTCGAATGCCGGACCGCGCCTTGAACCATCGAGAATGGCAAAAGATGACCAGCATCATGCCACGATTGCCGCCGCCATCCGCGCCCTATCCTCACCGGACCATGCCGACGCCCGCAAATTCCGCATCGGTGATCGCGTGACCAAGACCAAGGGATCGTCGTGGACTGGTCGTATCGTTGGTTTTTACAGCACCAAACTAACGCCTGTCGGATATGCCGTCGAAAGCGAGACTGAAATCGGCAGCGTCCAGATTTACCCGGAAGCAGCTTTGAGTTCTGCACCATCGGGAGGCGAACGTCATGGCGACTGATAGATCATGGTGCGCGATATGCCGTTATCCCGACAAAGATGCTTTTCTGCTGGGTACTGTAGTCACAAGGCATGACGCACCGATGCATGAAATCGAGCCGCTTATCTACGTCCTCATGGATAAGCTTTTCCCAACACGCCCTGCTCTCGTGAACATCATACCGGGCGCAGTCATCTTTGTACCGGAAAGCGACGACCATGGAGAGTAAACTAGAACCTTGCCAGATAGCCGACGCCCTCGAAAAATGCGATTGGGCGGGAGCATCCATCGGGAACAAAGCGATTGTCAGTCTGGCAATTGAAGCGCTACGCAACACGCGTCCCGCGCCTATAGAGGGTGTGCATACGCTTGACGAACTCATGAGCGACGCCGTCAAGGCGTGTAAGGCCCTGATGCCAGAGCAGCAACTCGAATTGATGGAAGAACAGCGGAAATCCTTCGCAGAAAACAACGTTGCTCTTACCCGCCCCGAGCCCGCAGCTACGAGCACGGGGCTGTTGACGGTTGGCTATGCACAAAGGGGCATAATCGGGCTTCTTATGGAGGGCGCGGTCGACGCGGCCGTTATCGTGCCAAAGCCCGGCGGGGACTTTGAAACGCCGGTCGTTATGCGTGAGAATGCCGACGAACTATTGGCGGAGAAGGACGTAATCATACGTTCCCATCTGGCTACAATTGCCAGCTTCGAAACAAAGCTGGCCGCATCGGAGGAGGCCCGAGGCGCATTGTCGGACGAGATAGAACAGGGGAATTGAACCCGGTCTAAATTCGAACTAGCCTCTCTCGCGACTTTGAAGCGGGAGAGGGCATATGAAGAAATCCGAAAAGCTTGCGACTATGGCCGGGGTATTCGGGGCCGTCGTGTGCGTTGGGCTGAATTATTGGCTCGGGTCCGAAGTCTGGCCTTGGTACGTTCACGCGGTTTTATGGGGGATTTCGGCGCTTTCTGCTTATAAGGCGCTCGTCGGGTTCGCCGTCGCCGACCGCCTGATCGATAATTGAACAGCGGGGAAAACCTGCGCTATTCCGCCGCTTGTATCGTTTCGTGAACTCGCCGCACATTGACGGTTGCCGAATTTTGTTCTCATGATGTTCTCATGCAGATTGAGACATTAGGAGACGCCTACACGCACAGCGTCCGCATTAGAATGCGGTGCGCGTGGGGTAAAAGAGACGCAATGAAGTCGGTTCGCGAATGCTTGTTTAGCGCGGAACTTGACGTTCAAACGCTCGTCTGTACGCGCGGCCGGGATATGCCGCTGACTTTTCTGCAGGAGCGCATGAAGTGCCCGTCCTGCGGGTCAAGGCGGGTTCGGCTCATGTTCGACTTCCCGAGCAATTCGGGTGCCGGAGCGGTTGCCGCTCCGCTACCGAAGACGGCGAGAGGATACTAAACGGGGGCATTCATGATTGAGGTTCTTCTTGCTGCGGCCATAATGACCAGCGCGCCGCAAGCATTGGACGGTGATACATTCGTCATTGATGGCGAGCATGTACGCATCGCGAATATCGACGCACCGGAAACCCGCAACGCGAAATGCGATGCCGAGCGACGCCTCGGGCGTGTCGCCAAGCGTCGGTTGCAGGAATTGCTTACTTCGCCCGGCTTTGAAATTGAACGGGGCGATCCGAAGTCCGGCCGCATCAAGGATCGGTACGGCCGCACGCTGGCGACGGCCTACGTCGAGGGCGTTGACGTCGGGGCAATCTTGATCGAGGAAGAACTTGCCCGCCCTTGGCGGGGCAAGCGTGAACCGTGGTGCATCAAATGAAGTCAGAACAGAAGCACGATATTCCGCCGCACGTCGCGCAATCTCTTTCAAAACTCGCAAGGGCCGGGACGTTTTCGGCGAAAGAATTTGCGGAAGCAAGCAGGAAAGCGGCACTCGCTACTCGGCAGGGTCTTTCCCCTGAATGCCGACAGCCAATCCCCGCGAAACCTCGCTAACTGCCCGGGCGGCTTCTGCGGCCGTCCAACCAGCCTTTTCCGCTTGTTCGATGATATCGACGACAGCGTCCGCGATAGCCTCCTGACAATCGATATTCCTGTCGGGATATCTCCCTTCGCGCTTCGGACCTATCACGGGTTTCAAATGTTCTGGCATGCTGGCGACCTCCCTCATTGACGAGGAAGGTAGGGCGATGAAATTAACCGTCCAGTAAATCGCCTGTTTCGATGGGCTGCATAGTGTCTTCGCCCTGATATCGGCTCGAATTGACATTCGTGGAAACGCGCCACGCCTGCAAGTTATCATCATTCGCGGGCTTCAATAGATCGACGCGCGGCTCGGCGAGCCAAGCGCGCCAGTCGTTTTCCTGCAAAATCACCGGCATGCGAGTATGGATTTTCTGCATGAAGGGGTTCGCATCGCAGGTGATTATTGTGCAGCTTGTAACCACCTCGCCGGTTTCGCGATCCTTCCAACGATCATGCAGTCCGGCGAACGTCAACGGCCGCCCATCCTTGGCCGAGATAAACCACGGCAAGCGCGCCTCTTTCGGCCCCGACCATTCGAAAAAGCCGGTCGCCGGGATTAGACAACGGGTCCGCTGTAGCGGCCCTTTGAACATGCCGCTTGTTGCCACGCCCTCGGCCCGAGCGTTGAAGGTGGAAGGCACTTTGTTAATTGGCTTGTCCCACCACGACGGCACAAGCCACCAGCGCATTTCTGAATAGGCCAGGTGCTCGCCGTCTTGCGTGATAACACCGACTTGCGTCGTCGGGGCAATGTTATAGCGAGGCTGGATATTTCGGGGCGTGGTCGCCGTGAGGTTATACATCGCATAGATTTCGGCCCACGTGTAGGTTTGCGTGAAACGTCCGCACATGCCGTTTTCTCCTCCTCTATGCGTCTAAGATTTCAATAAGTGCCTTCGCCCGGATGACGGAAGGGTGCATGCTGCCGTTCCCTTCGGCCATATCCAGCAAGTCGCGGATAATGCCTGTTAATTCGTCACGCTCGACGACGCGAAAACCAGCGTCGTCAAGATCATTGATAACCTTGCTTGCAAGAATATTGGGCGCGGACGACAGGCCCTCAAGGGCTTTGACGACCACCTCGCGCGAATTGCCGGGCATAATCATATTCAATCACCCCGCAGTCCAAGCTTGCCCGCGATTGTGTTGAAGTGAGCTCGGGTAAGCGCTTCCGCCGTGTCCTGATCGACATGAAAAGCAACCGGCTTTTCGCGATCCTCGTCCTCGAGGTCGTAAACTGAAAAGGCCCCGCCGATCTCTTTTTCGACGAAGTACGGTGCTTCCACTCCGTTATGCTCCATACACCAATCACCATTACGGCGCTGACGGATTTTCATGGCAATCCCACCTTAAACGAGTTCGTCGATCGTAACCTTAAGCGCTTCCGCAATCTTCTTCATTGCGTCGAGAGAGCCTTCGCGGACGCCCTTTTCAATCTGCGACAAGTAGGCGGCGCTGATACCGGCGGCATCGGCGAGCGCCTTCGCGCTCATGCCGCGATAGTCACGCCAAACCTTGATTTTGTTCTCGCCGTCGATCATCCGATTGACGAACTCGGCCGGGATCAATTCTTCTTCACCGGCGGCCAGCTTTTCGCGAAAAGTGCGGGCGGCTGCAATGTCCTCGCGGTCCTCGAAAGCTTCAAGCAGCTTATCGTAGTCGGCCTTGGGGAGAACTGCCATTTCCTCTCCCTGTGGGGTAGTGATGATTTGAACATTCATTTTCTTATTCCTTTCTCAGACCGCTAGTCCCAATCTTCACGGTCGGCCAGTTCTTCGGCATTCCAAGCAATCACGCGCTTTTGTTCATCGGTGAACGTATGCCAAATCTCGCGAAGCTGATCATTGATGTAGTTGCGCCAGTTTTGAACGCGGCCACCTTCCGCCCAAACGGGATTTAGATAATCGCCATATTTATCGAAAACGTCAGGAATTTCGTTGTGTGCCATTTCCGGGCCTCATTCATAAGCGCCGCCACGCGGCGCGATCTTGATAACTTCCAGAACGCGGCCATCTTCCGTGAAGATAACGCGCCAGTCGCCAACCCGCAGGCGAAGCAATCCTTCGCCGCCCTTGAGCGCCTTGACGTTATTCGCAAGGCTCGCCGGATCGGCTGCATACTGTTCAATCTTCGACCGGATCAGCTTCGCCGTGTTGGCTGGCATCTTGATCAAGGTCTTGGTTGCTTCGCGGGAGTAAGTGATCTGTTTCATGAGTTGAAGTTAGCAATATGCTAATCGAAATGCAACATAAAAATTAGCTAATAGCAAATAAAATGAAAGCCCCGACTTAGCGGGGCTTTCTTATTATGGCTCAAATCCGAAAGAGCGAGAAGGGGGCAATGAAGGAGTTCAGGAGTGATTGACTGATTTCCAGCCTCCGGCAAATCTCCCGCTGACTAACGCCCGCACGATGCATCCCTATCGCGGCCGCCTTAGCATATGGTCGCTTCTGAAACACGCGAACCGGGCAAGCCGCTTTTCGGGCGCGACGAATGAAGATTAGATTTGGCTGTGTCATCGGCGCGGAACCTCAATTCGATCGCGGTCCAATCCTTGGGAAATGGTTGATAGCGCTTTGTCGCGAAGGCGATAGGCCGTTGCGCGGCTCCATCCCTTATCGTCAACCGCATGCCCGAAGCGGTAACGGGTGCATTTGCACCGCAACCAGAGTTGCAGCACGCGGGCAGCGCCGTCGTTCCCCTTGAGGTAGTTCGCGGGCCAATGGATCGCCTTTTCGAGAAGCGAAACGCGGGCAGGCGAAAGCATCCATTTGCGCGAAGGGACGACATTTTCCGGGTCGAGCTTTTCAAGAATGCCGTTTCGGTCGTCGGCCGGGCCGGTGCGCCCGGCGCTGGCGATCGACCACTTAGCGGCATCGACAAGAACTTCCCCGACCAGTTTCGGGGTCCAAACATCATCGTAGTGTCTCAATCGGTCCCCCATAGCGCGGCCGCTTCTTCGACGGCCGCCATGTTGACGTTGCTTGGTTCTGCGGGTGTGATTGCCGGACGAACGTCCTCCGTTCGGACTAGCCGGCGCTTTGCTTTTGGAGTGAGCCAAACGAACGGGTTGTCGCGGGCAATAAGCCCCTTGTGGAACAGGCGCTCGCCACGGCGGCCGAGTTCCTTTCGACGCGCATCGAGCTTGCGCTGTCGCGCCTTCTCGTCGTCGTTCTTCTCAATGGCATATTCGAAATCCAGCTTGTCGAAAGCTTCGATGACCTTTTGCCAATGGACAATGCGCACGTCGCCGGGTAGCCCCATCGAAGGCGGCGCATCGGTGCCGTGTTCGGTTAGCGCGTTCTGGATCGCGGTCAGGAGAACATTTTCCTTGTCGGAAATGTTCGGCCGTTTTTCGGGTGCCTCGTCGGAGCCTTCGCCCTTTGGCGTGACGACGACACATGACGTAATGGGATCGCCGTCCTCGTCTTTGCCAATCTTGACCTGCGACAAAGCAAACCGGAACGTGATCCCGTCCTCGCCTTCCTTGTTTTTTTGCAGGAATACTTCACGGATTTGCCGCCCATCTTCGTCGTGCAACCCATCGGCCAAACGGACAATGAGAGCGTTTTCCAGATTGGCAATAAGCGAGGAGTGACCGCGAACCTTTGTGCCGTCCGCGTTCATGTGGTGCACAAACAGGACGTGGCAGTTCAAAGCTTCTGAAATGCGGCGACCGCGTTCTAACACCGAACCGACGTCTTTACCGTCGTTCTCATTCGCGCCGACTGTCGCCGTCGCCCAAGTGTCGATGACGACAAGCTCAAGCGGTGCATCGAAGGTTGACGCCCAATACTTGGCTTCTTCAATAAACTCGTTTGTCTGGTCGTCGTTCTGGTACAGATTGAGCCGGGCGGGCATGAATACGAACGGCAGATTGTCCGAAGCAACAAGGCCGTGCCATTGGCGATATGCCTTGATGCGTTTTCGGAGGCCCTTTTGACCTTCACCAGCCTGATAGATCACGCCGCCACGGCGAGACTTGCGGCCCATCCAGTTAACACCGCGAGCGACTGCCATAGCCGCGTCAAGGATCAAGAATGTTTTCCCGCTCTTTGACGCGCCTGAAACGATCGACACTTCCCCACGAGTGAGAATGCCCTTGATTAGATACTCGTGCTCTTGGGCCGGGGCGTCGAAGGCGTCCCACGGGACGGCGTTGAATTTTGACTTGAAGGCCGGGGGTGTGAATTTGGGAGCCTTGGCCGCGATCTGGTAAAGCTCCTCGACCGTGTGACCATCATCAAGCCAGTCGACGACGTCTTCTTTTTTCTTGTTATCCGTCAACTGGACGACGCGAACGTCCGAGGCTTTGCCGAGCAAGGAAGCTGCGACACTGTTCGCGTGATCGATCCCTACAAACTTCGGGCGGCCATCATCGTGAAACAGCGGCTCATTGGTCTTTTGGTGCCGGGCTTGCGGGTCGTCGTCCGCGAGCACGACAACGCGGGCACCCTTAAGATAGTCGCTAAGTTCCGCGAGCCATTTCCCGGCACCACGCGCATTCGTCGTCGCAGGAACGCCAAGGTCGAGTAGCTTGTCGGCCGCCTTCTCGCCTTCGACGACAAAAACTATGTGGTTTTTGTCCACGGCCTTTTTAAGATCGGGCAGCCGATAGGGAACCTGCCGGACGTCCTTCGTCGACCAGTTCCAACCTCCGGCCTTGGACGGATCGGGGCGGCGCTGCCGGTACGTCTTAACCGGCTTCCCGTCTTTCCCTGTTTCGCCGTTCTCAAGCCGCACGACTTGAAAAAGCAGGTCGCCTTTCTCGTCGACGTAATCCCACGTCTTAACAGGCTTCATGTTTTCGTCATTGCGGCGCGAATTGCCGTTGTCCGGCGCGTAGTCGCGATTACTGGATGACGCTTTGTCTTCGACGTGAAAACCTTTTTCTCGCAGCCAATCCACCGCCTCCCGGCCTTTGCGGCCGGTTTCTCTCTCTATGAGCGCGAGAACACCGCCGCCGGTGTTTTCGCCGTGGTCGAACCAAGTGCCCTTTTCGAGATCAACCGAAACTGATCCCTTACTCCCGAAGCGAAGTTCGCTCGATGTTGAAAGTTGCTTGTTTGGCTCGCCGAGGAGTTCGCGGGCAACCTCTCCGGCAAACCCTGCAAACTTTTCGCCATTATCAGCCATTGAAAGCCGCCCTTAATGTTCTGAATTGTCGGTTTGATTGTCTGGTTGCTGATCGGCGAACCCGGCTTGGCCGGGTTTCGCTCTCGCTCTGGCGACGGGTGCGAGGACTTTCGCGACGTCTTCTTTGACCGGGATAATCGTCGATATGAGATCGGCTATGTCGGTAAAGACGTCTGCTTTTGCGATCTGGTCGGGACACGGCTTATCGCGCATTCCATTGCGAACGAGCGCCTTTTGTATCCCGTAAATCCGATCCGCCTCGCTGGATGCCGTCTGCAACATGGTCCAAAGACCGGCGCGCTTTCGGCTCATGATTAGAACCTCAAATCGGCTTGCTTGTGCTCGAATAGCGGCGTCGTGTGAGCGGGGTTCACTTCTGGCGCGATGACGTTGCAGGCATACAGCCAGCCCGCGATTGCGTCCGAAGCGTTGTCGTCCTGCGGATCAAAGCCAAGCGCTCTCATTGCCCGCATGACCTCGGCTTTCGCCTTGCCTGTCGTCGGTTTGCGCCCGAGGACAAACTTGCGGATCGAAGCTTGAGCCATTTCGCGATAGTCGAAAACCTTCTCGTGGTACGCGGCCGAGGCCATCGCCCACGGCAGACATTGCAAGAGACGCGTAGTCTTATGGTTTGTCTTTCCGGCCATCGCCCCGGCGAAAACAGGAGCTTCCGCAATGATGACGTTCGGACGGTAGGTTTCGATTAGTTCGCGGATGAAGATTTGAGAATGAGCGACTATTGCGACCGGCGGGGCTTCCTCGGGAGCGAGGCGTTTTGAACCGTATTCGGGGTCTTCGCCTGGGCGACCGGCGCACCATCCGGTGCGGGTAGCAACGTCGAGAAACAAAATCATGCGTTGGGGGAGATTACGCATCGGCGGCAATCTCCTGCGAATAGACATAGTCGAAATGAACAGGGCAGATGACCGCAATGCCGTTCAAGCCGACAATGTGCGGTGTGCGCTCGACGGCCACGCGCGTGCCGTCTGCAATTTCGTTCGTCTGGATACGGTGGCCCTTTAAGCAACCGTCTTCGGCGAGCTTTTCGAAAACGTCGTCGAAGCTATCGGCGTCCGTTTCAAAGGTGAGTGAAATGTACTTGTAGGGATCGCGGCGAGAAGGGACGACCGTCGTCACTGAAAGACGCTGTATCGGCATGGCAGTTTCCTTGTGGTGGTTGGTAAAGCAAAGGCCGGGCAATGGATGCCCGGCCCGTAATCGGTGGCCGGTGCCTACAACGCAGGGAGTGTAGGAGCGGAGGCACCGGCCTTGATGTGCGCAGCCCGGTTGCAGAGGGCGCGCACTATCAATCTAATTCACGGTGGCGAGCGTAAGCGGAGCCTTTGCCTTTTTCGGAGCTTCCTCCTCGGCCGGGCGCTTCCCATCGACGATATTTGCCATCGTCGAAATGACGTCATCGAACATATCGACGTCGTCGAAGTAGCCCATCTTGTCGGCAAGCTCGATCACGCCCCGAAGGGTTGCTTGGCGCTTGGTGGTTTCCATCTTGGCGAGGCCGAGAATGAAGCGAAAAGCCTTCCGGTCCATGCCGTGGCGATCCAAGGCATTCTTGACGATTGAACCGGCCGCGCCGTTATGTTCGGAAGCCTCGGCCGTTTCGGTCATGAACTGGTTTACTACGCGGCGCAGTTCTTCGGCCGTGATCGACGACTTGCTCGACGTGACGTCAGCCTTTTTTGCTCGTCTTGCCATGCTGCATGCTCCTTGATTTCGGTCGGCGTCTTAGACGGCGACGGGCTGCGGGATATCCAAGGGCCATGCTTCCCCAACGGGCCATTCGGGATGAATGCCGCTAACGGGTTTCCGGTTCTCGGATACGAGTTTGAGGGTTTGAGCATCAAGGGTGGCGGGCTCCGGGCGCTCGACGCCCGCGGGCCACGCCACGCCTTCCGGCCATATCGCGGAAAACCGCGACATGATCTTGTCGTATGTCCCTGCGCGCATATCGACGCGGTCAATCGTCTGCGAAAACGTGCGATAGCCGGAGACAATTTCGTCGAGTTTCGTCTGTGTGCACCCGGTGGCTTTCCGGTATGCATCCATCGTTACTCGAATGTTGGTGCGGAAGAGATCAAGGTAATTCATGCACCATTTGTTAAGTTAGATTTTGTCTAACTGCAATAGGGTGCGATATCGAAACTGTCAGTAGACAGAAAATAGTTGATTTCTATGTGAAAAGTTTTATTTATCGTACTCGGGTGGACAGATTAGAAAAATTTGACCTATAAAAGCGTCAAAAAGGGGTTGCGTGAATGAGTGACGTTTTGCGGAAACGGGTCCAAGGGCGGCTTGATGCTCTCGGCATCAATGCGTTTGAAGCTGCCAAGCGAGGCGGCCTGACAAGAAATTTCTTCTATGAGCTTTTTCGTCTCGAAAACGGCAAGTACAAGAAAGATCGCTTCAACCCGAAGCACCTTGATGCGGCCGCCGCTGCGCTGGACTGCGACCCGGAATACCTCACGCTTGAACAGCGCACACCCCGACGGGGAGGCATCCCCGACGGCACCAAAGTTTCCGGAATTGCCGAGGCAGGGGCGCTAAGGTCGCCCGGTGCCGGGGTTCCGAAAGGTCTGTCAGCCGCAATCGAAACCGATCCACGATATCCAGCCGAGGCGCAAGCGGTCTATCTGGTTCGTGGCGGGCATGCTGTCGGGCTGAATATCCCGAGCGAGGCTTTCGTCCTAATCGCCAATACCGACGCATTGAGGGAGGTCGGCAGGGAGTTGATAGCGGGTGACGTCGTGGTCGTCTCCCGAACTGCCGTTGAGGACAAGGTAGAAATCACAGTCCGCAAGGTGGCCTTTGACGCGAAGGGCATAAGGTTTGACGCGCTTCCAGACGAAGGGGAGATAGAACCCCTATACGCTTCGGAGGAGGTGTCGGTGCTCGGCTTGGTGCTTCAAGCGATTATGGTTTTCTGATCCTTCGCGCTCGCGCGTGTATAGATATTTATATAATTAGATTAGGGACAGGGGGTTTATACCCCCTGTCCCATTTTTAATTTATTCACAATCTAACTGATTGATTTATTAAAACGAATAATCCTCCTGACAAAAAGTTAGAGATTTTCAAACTTTGTGGATTGCAAGGCCATAAAAGTTAGATTATTTCTATCTTCGTAAACGAATGGTTACGTAAGAGCAGGATACAACATGCCGATTATCTCCCCACTGCAATCAGCCTTGAATTCGAGTGAAAAACTGCACCAATCGTTTACGACGATTGCCTTTTGACCTGCGACGAATTCGCGAGGTTTAGACATATCTTCCTTGGTGAATTCAAGGAATTTCAGCGGCTTAAGAAGGCCAGACGGGAAAATAGGAAAGTTATCCTCACCCTCTGCCGCTCGTGTCAAAACCTATCCTTAAGGAACGCCGATTTCCTTTCGAAGCGTTAACGACAGCAGGAAACAAAATGACCAAAATTATTCAGGCAACCGGCGCGGTGAGGGCTTCTCTGGTCAGCATCATAAAGCGCCAAATGATTGATACGATTATCGAAAGCAATATCGACCCATCTGTTTTTGAAGACGTGGTCGAACAGTTGCGAAAAGCCAACTTCGGTAAACCAGCGATCGAGACATTGGCGGTTGAGGTAGCGCAGGCGGCGCTAGAGGAAATCGGGGCAGGACAGGCGATATGAAGATCGAACGGATCAACGTTAGGACAAGTGCCGAATGGCACGCTCGCAGGTCGCGAGACGTCACGGCGTCGGTCGTTGGGGCTTTGTTTGGGGTTCATGAATTCGTAACGCCTTATGCACTTTGGGCGTTCAAATCGGGTCGGGTCCAGTCGGACCCGGAGGAAACCCCGGCCATGCTTCGCGGCCAACTTTTGGAGCCAGTCGCGGTTAAGCTCCTGCGTCGTCAACGGCCAGCATGGAAAATCAAGCACAACACCAATCCCGGTGACTACTGGCGCGACAATGAAGTCCGTCTCGGGGCCACTCCCGACGTGCTCGCGGTGGATAAAAAACGCGGGCCGGGCATCGTGCAAATCAAGTCAGTGGAACAGGGCGTCTTTCGCCGGAAGTGGCTGGCCGGAAGCGACGTTCCAGAGCCGCCGTTCTGGATCGCCATGCAGGCAGTCGTTGAAGCTTACTTGACCGGCAGCAAATGGGCCGCTGTAGCGCCGATTGTCGTAGGCCATGGCGTCGATATGCCAGTCATCGAAATACCCATTCTTGAGGGCGCTATCGAGCGTATTCGCGCAAAGTGCGCGGAGTTTTGGGAATTAGTCGAAAGCGGTGCGGAAGTTGTTCCAGATTACAGCCTCGACGCCGGTCTTATCGAGCGAATGTATGAGCGGGAGGAAGGCGAGGAAATCGACCTCACGCGAGACAACCAGATTTACGAATTGATTGCAGAGCGTCACCGCCTGAAAGCGGACGTCACAGAAGCCGAAAGAAAGGTCGCGGCGGTTGAAGCCGAGATCAAGCACAAAATGCAAGGCGCTTCGATTGCGCATCTTGCGGGCGGGAAAAAGATTACGTGGCTGACGCAGAAGCGGGCCGGGTATTTCGCCCCGCCGAAGGAATTCCGCGTCCTGCGTACTCCTCCGCCTGACGCGTGAAGTGGACCGGCGGCTAAAGGCTGCAACCCAACGTCGCCGGTCCTGATGCACCCCTGAACCACCACGAACAGGAGGCACCATTCGCTATGGTAGCTGAAACGAATGAACGCGCCGTTATCGGCGGCAACAATCCCCCTATAAAAGAAGTTCTCGCGGATCAATACAAAGAATTGGTCGACCTGATCGAGCCAATCGCTGAGCGCGCCAATGCGCACCCGAGAAAAATAAAAAGCGACGATGACCTCGGGCCGCTCGGAGAGATCGTTCTCGATGCTAAGGCACTATCGAAGCGCATCGAAGCTGCCCGGAAGGTTGAGAAGGAACCTTTTGTAAAGGGCGGCCGTGAAGTCGACCAGTTCTTCCACCCCCTGATTGATCGCCTCGACCTTATCGTCGACGTGTTCGAAGCCCTCGCGTCGTCATATCAGCGCGATAAGGCGGAAGCGGAACGCCGTCGGGCCTCCGAAGAAGCGGCGCGCCTTCGCGCCGAGGAGGAACGCAAGCTCAAGGAAGCCCAAGAGGTTAAGCGGGAAAGCACTGCGGAGCGCAAGAAGGACGAGGCAGCAAGCCTCGGCCATCAAGCAACCAGTGCCGAACAGCGCACCACTGCGACCGCGGCCGAATTGACGAAGGTTCGCACGGGCAACGGTGTTACCGCTTCAGCTACGACGAAATGGGCCTTCCGCATTGTTGACCTGGCTGCGGTCGACCTCAACAGCCTGAAAGATTTCTTCCGTGTGGAAGATATCGAAAAGGCGATCCGGTCGAAGGTCGCCATTCACAAGGGCAACACGAAAATCCCGGGCGTCGAAGTCTTCGAAGACGTGAAAGCTACATTCCGCTGATCGCCGGTTAACCTATTCAACCGGCGCGGCCGGAAAGAGAAATCCCATGAAATATCTTGTTATCGACACGGAAACGACAGGCTTGTTTGACTTCAAGCAGCCGGCCGATGCCGAAGGACAGCCACGCCTCGCACATTTGGCGATGATTTGGGCCGACGCCGAAGGCAACGAACTTGACCGTCAGGACATTTATGTCCGCCCGAACGGCTGGACGATGCCGCAGGGTGAAGGTTCTGCGGGAGCCGTCAACGGTTTGACGGACGAGTTCTTGCTCGCGAACGGTGCGGATATCAGCGTCGTTCTCGAACAGTATCGCGAGGAAATCCTCCGGGGGTTGGTACTGGTCGCCTACAATGCACAGTACGACCTTAAGGTTATGCGCGGCGAAATGCGCCGGGCTGGCGTGCCCGACCTTTTCGAACAGACTAAAAACGTCTGCGTAATGCGCCCCATGATGAAGATTTGCAGAATTCCAAATGCAAATCGCGGCGGTTTCAAATTCCCCAATCTTGGCGAGGCTCTGGCCCATTTCGGGCATGACCTGAATGGCGCTCACCAAGCCATGAACGACGCCGAAGGTGCGCGCATCCTCTTGCGTGAACTCTTGCGCATCGGCGAGTTGCCGACGCCTGCGGTTCATTACGCCAAGGAAAAGGCAGCCGAAAAGCTTCCGAAAACGCGCCGCAAGGCCAGTGCCTCGGGCTTCCTCGGCAGCTTCTAAATCCGGCGCGGTAGCCGGAGGCCCGGCAAGTAGTCGCGGATCAGCACGTCGCTGCGAAGCCCGGGCCACTTTTCAACCACCACAGAAGGAAACGTCCAATGTCAGGACAGGAAGTAATCACAGCGGACGGCGAAGTCCTTTCCGGCTTTATGACGCCGGAACAGGCTTCACTTGCCATCCAGCTTTCGAGGGCGGAAGTCGACCAGAAGATTGCGACGGCCCGCGCGTATCCTCGACAGGTCACGAAGGCAATTCAGAACATCATGACGTTGGCAACGCTTGATGAAGAAACTGCCGAGGAATGTAGCTATGCGCTGCCACGCGGCAAAAAGCCTATCGTCGGGCCGTCTGCTCGTTTCGCCGAAATTGTCTATCAGAATTGGGGGAACTGCATTGTCGGCGCTCGCGTCGTGCATGTTGACCGCGTCGAGAAGTACGTCGAAGCCGAAGGCATTTACCACGATCTGGAAACCAATGCCTCAAAAACGGCCCGCGTGCGTCGCCGCATCGTGGATAGTCAGGGCCGACTTTATTCGGACGACATGATTATCGTTACGGGAAACGCCGCGTGTTCGATCGCATCGCGTAACGCTATCCTTTCCGGAGTTCCAAAAGCCGTTTGGCGCAAAGCTTACGACGCTGCTGAAAAGGTCGTAAAGGGCGACGTCAAAACGTTGGCGGAGCGTCGGGAAAATATCTTCAAGGCGTTTGCTGCGTTCGGGGTGAAGCCCGAACAGATTTTCGCTTCGCTTGGGATCGCGGGCGAGGACGATATTACCCTTGAACATATTCCCACACTCACCGGCATGCGATCCGCTCTCAAGAGCGGAGAGGCCACGGTCGAAGAAATGTTCGGGGGTCAAGCGCGTGGGGATGGCGAAAAGAAGTCAACTAGCCAGAAAATGAGCGATTTCGCCAAGGGCGAAAACGGGCAGGAAAAGCCGAAGGATAAGGCCGGCGCGGGCGACAGCAAGAAGGCCGAAACGAAACCAGCGGCCGAGAAAAAAGCTGACAAGCCTAAACCGGAACAGTCTGGCGACGAGGACACCGAAATCCTTCCGCCGACGTCCGACGATATCGAAATCGCTCGCGACAAGGGGCACGACGCATTCCACAACGGCATGCCCCGTGAAACCTGCCCGCGCGAATTCAACGCGAGGGGGCGCGAGGAGGAGCGCAACGCTTGGCTTGAAGGCTATGACGCCGCGGCCGAGGAAGAAGCGGAGGCACGCAATTGACCAGCGATCGCACCCATTACGCAAAGCTTATGGATAAGTGGCGCGAAGCCGAAGCCCTCGCGGAACTCTTTCGGCAGTTCGCCGACGAGGGAGGCCGTCACCGGCTTAAGATCAAGGTCGAACACCACGACCCTGTCGTCGCCGGGAACGCCGAGCGCGTCATCAACGATATGATGAAAAACAACGGCTTTGGGATGACTGTGCAAAAAGCTCTCGAACGGGTCGAGCGCAAGCGCGATGAAGCCCGAGAAGCGTTTTTGCAGGAGGCAGGGGCCGGCTACCTCGCGCCAACAATCACCGAACGCCAGCCCGGCGATTTGCTCCGCTACCCTCCGCCACCAAAGAAATAGCCGAACTTAGCACCGGCTGCGGCGACCACTGCAAGGGTCGCCGCCAATCTCCCCGATATCCCTAACCACCACTTTAAGGGACCGACATGCTTATTCGCGTTTTTGATTTCGAAACCACCGGGTTCCCTCCCGGCGCTGCCATCGTTGAGGCTGGTTGGACTGATCTACTTGTCGAGGACGGAAAGGCCGAGGTTGGCGGAACAACCTCGATGCTCGTCAATCCTTTCGAAGCTGCACCGCAGCTTGAAATGTCAATCGGCGCGCTATCCACCCACCATATTGAAAAGTCGGACCTCGTGGACGCTCCGGCTCCCGAAGTGGCCCTCCGAACCCTTTCGGATGCGGCCGACGCTTTCGCAGCGCACAATCTGGAATTCGACCAGCAGTTCTTTACCGGCGGCGGTCGTCCAATGATCTGCACTTACAAGGCTGCGCTTCATCTATGGCCGGATGCTGAAAAGCATCAAAACCAGTTCTTGCGGTATCTGCATAGCCTGCCGGTTGACCGTGAGATTGCCGAAATGTCTCACCGGGCAGGCCCCGATAGCCACGTCACCGCGCACCTCCTGAAATTCATCATCGATCAAGGCGTCGAGGTCGACACGCTGATCAACTGGACGCAGGGCGAGAAGCCTTTGCGTTTGTTGAAAGCGGTTCCTTTCGGCGAGCATCGGGGGAAACCGTTCAAGGAAGTGCCGAGCGATTATCTGAAATGGATAGTTCGCAAGGTCACCGACAAGCCGGACCTCGTCCATACCGCCCGCGTCCACCTGAAAAATCGGGGGGAAATGTGATGCGCGTTGATGAACTCAATAGCAAAATCGGAAGCCGCATTCGTGCATTCCGTATTCTTCGCGGCTTGTCGGCCGACGACTTGGCCGAAGTTATCGGCGTCAAGAAAAACTCGATTACGAGGATTGAAGCGGGACGCCTTTCGATCACGGCCGCGCAGTTGGTGCTGATCGCGCAAAAGCTCTCGACGACGTCATCGGTTTTGACGGGCGAACAGCCTGCGACGGAAGGGGGCGAGGTATGACAAGAAAATTTCTCGTCGCTGATCTGTTTTGCGGTGCGGGCGGGTCATCAACCGGCGCGGCGCAAGCGTTCAATGAACTCGGCTTAGAAATGGAATTGGTCTGCCTCAATCATTGGGAAACGGCGATTGAAACGCATCGCCGAAACCACGAACACGCGCGCCATTACATTCAAGATATCGCCGTCGCCCGCCCTACGGAGATCGTGCCCGAAGGATATCTTGACCTCCTTATGGCTTCGCCGACGTGCACCTACCATTCGGTGGCGCGCGGGGGGAAGCCGACCAGCGATCAACAGCGTTCCGACCCTTGGCACATAATTACGTGGTTGACCGAACTGCGGGTTAAGCGGCTGATAATTGAAAACGTGTGGGAGTTCTGCGGGTGGGGGCCTGTCGATCCAGAAACCGGCAAGCCAATAAAGGAACGGAAAGGCGAGTACTTTCACGCATGGATTGAAACGATCAAGCGGC
Source organism: Ochrobactrum sp. PL_is483 (assembly GCF_055816855.1). Taxonomy (NCBI): domain Bacteria; kingdom Pseudomonadati; phylum Pseudomonadota; class Alphaproteobacteria; order Hyphomicrobiales; family Brucellaceae; genus Ochrobactrum; species Ochrobactrum sp. PL_is483. The sequence continues at coordinate 601,175 of NZ_JBVPGS010000040.1, read as the reverse complement.
TTGGCTTTGATCCCGAGTGGCGGAAATTAAACGCGGCCGATTTCGGAGACGCCACCACACGTCAACGCTTTATCCTTATGGCGCGATCAGACGGCAATAAGGTTCGTTGGCCGATGCCAACGCATCACAAGCGGCAGGATACGAAATCAGAGCTTTTCGAAGATGCTCGCCCTTGGCGTCCGGCCCACGAGATAATTGATTGGTCGATCAAAGGCCGCTCGATTTTCAACCGAAAGAAGCCACTCGCGCCGAAAACTCTTGCGCGCATTTATGCGGGCGCGATCAAGCATGAATGGCCGCAGCCATTTGTTGTTATTTTGCGCAATCACATGGCAGCACAAGGCATAGATGTTCCGCTTCCTACGATCACAGCAACCGGACGACACATCGGTGTCGCCGAGCCGGTCATCGTCAATATGAAAGGTAAATCCACGGCATCGGGTGTGGCTCAACCGCTTCCAACCCAAACGGCACACGCTCCCCATTTATATACGGCCGAAGCCATTATCTTGTCGCAACATAATAGCGGATCGCCGCGCCCTGTCCGCGATCCGTTGCCAACCGTTACGACGGGCGGGGCCGGCACAGCCGAGCGCCCGGGGTGCGCCCGGCCGATGTTGGTCGAGCCGTTCGTTCTCTCACAGGCAAGCTGCGGGTCGCCTCGTACGGTCAATGAGCCGTTGCCTACGTCGACAACCGGCGGGAGGGGCGGCGCTCACACTCTTATTGCGCCGTTTTATGGCTCCGGCTCCGGTGAGACGTGCACGAACACGGCCGAGCCGCTGCCAACGGTCACAACGAAGGATCGTTTCGGCATCGTCGTGCCGGTGACGCATAGCCAAGGCGGCAACGGTAGCCGATCCGTTGACGAACCTTTGCAAACAGTAACCACAGCCAAGGGCGGAGAATTCGCAGTTGTTTTGCCCGTCACGCATGACGGCGGGTTAAGTCGCGTCCAAGGCGTCAACGAGCCTTTGCCAACGATTACGGGCGCAAATCGCGGGGAGCTTGCTATCGCCGAAAGCATTTCTCGCGACAGGGGCGAACTCGAATTCGATATCCTTTTTCGAATGCTTGAGCCGCACGAACTCGCCTTAGCGATGGGCTTTGAAAACTACGAGTTTGCCGGAACGAAGACGCAGAAGGTGAAGCAAATCGGAAATGCCGTTTCCGTCCGCAAGCTGAAAGCGTGCGTTTACGCCCTCATGGCCGATGAAGCCCCGAGGAAAGAAAATCCCACAGAACCCGATTTCATGGAGGCGGCAGAATGAAACTGTCACCCCAACAAGATCAAGCCATCAAGGCGGTATCTACCTGGCTAAAAGACCCCGGCGCAAAGCAGACGTTCTATCTCGCCGGCTACGCTGGAACGGGCAAGACGACGCTTGCGCGTCGGCTCGCCGAGGATATCGGCCGTGTTTGCTTCGGAGCCTTCACCGGCAAGGCCGCGCTCGTCCTGCGTTCGAAGGGCTGCGAGGATGCGAGCACACTTCACAGCCTGATTTATAAGATCGAGAACCCGAATAGCCCGATACCTCGCTTTGTCAAAAATTATGACAGTGCGGTTCGCTATTCCGACCTCGTTATCGTCGACGAAGTTTCGATGGTCGGCGAAGAACTCGGCCGCGATCTTCTGTCGTTCGGAACGCGCGTTCTTGTTCTCGGCGATCCTGCACAGCTTCCGCCGGTCAAGGGCGAAGGGTTCTTCACTGCGGGCGACCCCGACTTCATGCTTACGGAAGTTCATCGGCAGGCGGCCGATAATCCAATTATCGCTATGTCAATGAAGGTCCGCCAACGGGAAAGCCTCGACTTCGGCGCGTTTGGCGATAGCCGCGTCATTCGTCGGGAAGAACTGGAAACCGATAACGTGCTCGCCGCCGATCAAATCCTCGTCGGCAAGAACAGCACTCGCCGCAACTTCAATCAACGCCTGCGAGAGTTGAAGGGCATGAAGGGCGATTTCATGGTCAACGACCGCGTTGTATGCCTGAAAAACAATCGCGAAATGGGCCTCTTGAATGGCGGTATTTGGAACGTCGACAAGGTGCTCCGGCAGTCTCGCGACACAACGACGATGTACGTCTCGCCGCTCGATAGCGGCATGACGAAACAGCCGGTCGAGGTCATCACGCACCACGCTTGGACGCGAGGTCAGGAGCGTGACCTCCATTGGAAGGATGCTCGGCGTTTCCAGCCTTTTGATTACGCCTATGCGCTCACCTGTCACAAGTCGCAGGGCAGCCAGTGGGACAACGTCATGGTCTTTGACGAGGGCGGGATTTTCCCGGAACCCGAGCGTTGGCTTTACACGGCCATTACCCGCGCGGCCGAGAAAGTGACGGTGGTACAATGACCGCAGCTTTCCCCCTTCACTGGCCACAGCACCGGCCGCGAACAGCTTCTCCAGTTCGTGCGACCTTCAACAAAAAGGTTGTCCGGCCCGGAAAGTCCTACGCGGAAACGCAATCGCTTTCGATCGCTGACGCGCTCGGCCGTCTTCAACGCGAAGTCGATCTTCTCGGCGCGAAACAGTACGTCCTTTCGAGCAATGTCGAGCTTCGGCTCGATGGTTTGCCACGATCTGGACAGGCCGAACCGAAAGACCGGGGCGTCGCGCTCTATTTCCACCTTGGCGACAAACCGCATTGCTTGCCTTGCGACCGTTACGACCGCGTTGCCGACAACATTGCAGCCATCGCAAAGCACATCGAAGCCACTCGGGCAATCGAGCGGTACGGCGTCGCAGATATGGCGGAAATGTTCGCCGGTTTTACTGCACTGCCACCACATTTCAACAAACGAAATTGGCGTGCCGTCCTTGGTTTTGCGGCCTTCGACCACGTCACGAATGAAACGGTCGAAGCGCGCTTCAAGAAGTTAGCCAAAGAGCGCCATCCAGACGTTGACGGCGGTTCGCACCAAGAAATGGCCGAACTTAACCAAGCCCGCGAAGAAGCGCTTCGGGAGGTCAGCCGATGAAAATCGATGGCATCATCCTGCGCGTAATCGGCACATTCGGAGTTTGCCGGTGCGCTTTGATCGTGAGCGCAGAGTTCATTCATCGGGATTGGACGGTCGCCCTCGTGATTGCGGGCATGACGGCAGCGTCGCTCGCAGTCCTTTGGGCCGACGAAAAGTTTCACTGAATTCAGACGAAGCCGCGCACGGACGCGGGCTTCGCAAGAGGAAAAATCATGGCAGGCATTAACAAAACCATTCTCGTCGGTCGTGTCGGGCAAGACCCGGAAGTCAGACGGTTCAACAGCGGCGACCAAGTCGCCGAGTTCTCGCTCGCCACGTCGAAGGAATGGCGGGACAAGAATACCGGCGAGCGCAAGTCGAAAACGACTTGGCACAAAATCAAGGTGTTGAATAACTCCCTGATCGAGAACGTCATCCGCCCATACGTCAACAAGGGATCGCTTATCGGTATCGAGGGCGAGCTTGATAACGAGGAATGGGAAAAGGACGGCCAGAAGCGACAGGCGACGAAGGTCGTCGTTGGAGCGTTTAGCGGCTCTCTCTATCTCCTCGGCAGCAAAGACGACAACGGCGGGGACCGTGGGTCGCGCGGGCGCGATGACGATCGCGGCTCGCGCTCGTCCGGCCGGTATTCAAGCAATGACAGGGGGCAATCGTCCGGCGGCTATGGCGGGGGCTTCTCGCGCGATCTGGACGACGAAATTCCGTTCGCGCCCGAATGGAGGGGCTAGTCATGACCAAGCTTCAAAAAATTCTGATGGCGGCCGCCGAAATAGAAACAATGCCGGAAGCTTGCACCGAAGATGAGCACGCCAATTGGGCGCTCACTACGGAACACTTGCAGCATTTGACGCTCAACGAAGCAATGATCGCCACAAAGCTTCATGAGATCGCCAGCGACTATATCGAGGCGTCACAATGTCCGAGCGCGTGAATTGTTGCGTCCCGTTCTGCACGCGCACGCGGCACAACCGGGACAACACTTCGGAATGGATATGCGGGACGCACTGGCGACTTGTTCCGCAACACCTGAAACGCCGGAAATTCAAGCTCTTTCGCCGATACAAGCGGCTTTTCGGCAATAGCTCATTTTGGTGCTTCGAAGCCGGTAGCGAAAAACGAATTCAGGCTGTTCGCCTCGATCGTCTTTGCGGGATCGCATGGGATCGATGCAAGGCCGCAGCAATTGAAAGGGCCGTAGGGCTATGACCGAAGACGAAAGAATGATTTCCGAGCAAGCGCAAAAGTCGGCGAACGATATTCGCCGCCTCCTGTCTGGTCGGGATATGGCTTCCTCATATGTCGCGCTTGGTATGGTAATCGGAAAAATCGCGTCGGAAGCCGAAAGGCCAGACCTGCACGGGGTAATGCCGCATATCACCGAACAGGCTTTTCACACGTACCTCAACAATTTGGAGGTAAAGCGCCGTGGCTGATCTTCCTATCCTTTTCAGCGCGCCCATGGTGCGCGCAATCCTCCGGGAAATCGAAAATCCGGGCACCGGCAAGACGCAAACACGCCGGATTATAAAGCCGCAGCCGACAGCATCGGGAACGGTGACGTTGGGCGACCGCGTGATTGAAGCCGCGGAATGGCAAATCCGGGAAGGGAAGTTCATTCGGATCAATGAGGGGGACCGCCTTTATGTCCGCGAAGCGTGGCGAGTTTCGCGCATGCACGACCGAGTAGCGCCCCGCGATCTGAAACCGCGCACGATGACGGTTTTCTTTGAAGCGGGCGGCTCAATCGCAAATCAGGATGCCCAAGGCGATTGGAAGCCCGCTGTTTGGCCGGAAATCGGAGAACGGCCGGATTGGGCCGGGAAGTTCCGGCAGGCGATGCATATGCCCCGGTGGGCATCCCGGATCACGCTTGAAGTGACCGGCGTCAAGGTCGAGCGGTTGCAGGATTGCAGTGAGGCCGACGCATTCGCGGAAGGCATCGCAAAAATCGGTCGGTTTTATGGTGTTCCCGAAGCCGAGTGGGACAGTGCTTTGACACGGTCCGCCGTCGACGCCTATGCGAACCTGTGGGACGAAATCAACGGCCCCGGCGCGTGGAATAAAAACCCATGGGTAGCCGCCTACACTTTCCGGCCGATCCTCGGAAACATCGATCAAATTGCGAGGGCAGCATGATTGACGGGAGCCGTTTTCCAGAAGCTCGATATGCAATCGCTCGGCTTTTCGTTCTGCTAGCGTGGCACGCACTACCCAAGCATGCAGAATGGCCGAAAGAACGTCTATGGGGCGTGAACAAATCGATAAGGCAGCGACTTAATAACATTCGAAATGGTGTTTCACCATGACGCGAACTGACCTTTTCGGCCCAGTTCCTCGCAAGCCCCGCGTCGTGAGAATGCATGCGGTCGACCATGGCGAAGCGCCCGGCTTAATGCCGGGCTGGCGAACTGCGCAGGGCGGGCATTTCAAATGCTCCCGGTGCGGGCATGATGCGGGATGGCAGTTCAATTTAACCGCAACCGAAATCCGACGGGGGCTTCCTTGCGCGGTTTGCAATTCCAAAGAGGTATGAGAATGAGAAAGGGCGACCATGCACAGCGATACGCACCGCGCGGCATGTCTCGCGCGGCTGCCGCTCTTTACATTGGTGTTGGGACGACAAAGTTTGACGAAATGGTCAAAGATGGACGCATGCCACAACCGAAAAGAGTGGATGCGCGCGTTCTTTGGGACAGGGAGGAACTAGACATTTCGTTTGATAACCTTCCTAGTGAAGACACCCAACCGACAAAGAACGTTTGGGATGACTTCTAATGAAGGAAAAACGAGCTATGCAAATTGAGAGTAAGTATCTGATCCGTGAAAAGGATCGATACGGGAACATAAGGCTATACTATCGAAAGAAGCCCGGTGCCCGTATTCGCATCCGAGAAAAGGAAGGGACGCCCGAGTTCGTTCGCGCTGTAGCGCTCGCTATGCAGGGCAAGGACGCTACCGGAAAGATTGTCTCGCAAGTCCCTGAAAAACCAGTCGAAGGTACGATTAGAGATTTGATTGTCTCATTCTACAATTCGGCTGAATTCAAGCAGACAAACGACGCGGATAGTCGCAGAAACATCAAGTATGCGCTGGATAAGTTTTGCCTGTCCAAGTCACCAAGCGGAAAACTGATCTGCGGGCAGCTTCCCGTTGCCGGGCTTGAGGCTCAACATATTCGAGCCATACGCGATCAACGCGTCGATACTCCGTCCGCTGCCAATCAATTACTTGGTTTGTTGCGGAGAGCGTTTGCTTACGGCCTTGAGGCGGGGTTGCCATATGTAAAGAGCAACCCGGCAAGGGACGTGAAGAACCTAAAAATCAACTCAGACGGTCACCATTCTTGGACGGAAGAAGAAGTGCTGCGATTTGAGGAAAAGCATCCGGTCGGGACGATGGAACGACTTGCGCTAGGTCTTCTGCTTTATACAGGCCAGCGCCGTTCTGACGTGATACGATTTGGGCCGGAAATGGTCAAAAACGGCTGGCTGGTTTTTACGCAGCACAAGAACCGGAACCGGAAGCCCGTCGAAATGGCGCTTCCGTTCGTTGAGCCGCTTCGGAAATTGATTGAAGAAACGCCGGGGGCTGGTGAAACAACGTGGCTCTTGTCACCCCGAAAGAAGCCTTTTGTTGGAGACAATTTTTCTTACTGGTTTCAGCAGGCTTGTCAGGAGGCCGGAGTTCCGGGTAGGGCGCACGGGCTTCGAAAAGCGGCCGCTTCACGGCTGGCTGAATTGGGATGCACCGAACGCGAGATTATGGCAATAACGGGTCACACCACTTCGAAGGAAGTCGACCGTTATGCTAAGTCTGCACGTCAAAAAGTCCTCGCAAAGTCTGCTATGGACAAGATGCTTAAGCCCCATTTGCAACTCGTTTCGAACGGATAGTTCCGAAGCATTTGGGCCGCACTGGCTAAAGCGGGCCGCACAGGTGCGACAACCAATTGAAATTACTGCTTTTTCAAATTCGTAACATTCGGCTGCGATATGCGGGATATGGCCTATAAGATCGACGATTTGCCGTTCGAAGAATTTTTCGTCTCCGTCAGCAGGGCTACGTCAGCTCTGGTGCGGCTCGACGAGCGGCTTGCGCGTTCGCCCATACGTGAAGGTATGGTGGAGCGCATGCATATGCACGATGCGATTGCTTCGATGTGGCTCGAGGGTGAACTCGTGCATATGGAAGACTTGGTCTTGCACGATGCCTTGATGGATAGCCGGATGCCAAGCCATGCCTTGACGATTGCGCACGCGGTCTTGCGGATGCGTAGGCAGATTGCTGGAAGGCCTCCAGATTGGGCTCTCGGCTCAGCAGGTATTCAGCAACTGCTCGGACGCGCGGTCAACGCCACGCCTGCTGCGGCGGCCGAACCGTTCACGACGATGGACGGGGATACTGATCCGCTGTTCAACGATATTGACAGCTTGCTTGCGCGGACCGATGCACTTTTGAAAGGCGCAATCCCTGACAAGGCCAAACCGGAGCCCGCCTCACGCGATGCATTGCTTTATGACGATGACTGGGACGAGGACGCGCGTTTGCAGGAGTGGCGGGATTGTGTTGCGGCCACAGGACATTTCCCGCCGCTTATGCGCGCCGCACTGATCCACGACGCGTGGTTTTCCCTGGAGGTTGTGCAGCGGTCATCCTGGATTGGACGGTTGCTGACTGCGGCCTTCCTGCGACATAGCGGGCTCGTAACGGGCCATTTACCGGTAATCAGCCTCGGTCTTCGCGCAGAACGACCGGACGAACGGCGTTCGCCCAACCCCCTGATCCGTCTTCGGGCTTTCTTTGAAAGCATTGAAGACGCCGCGGATGCGGTCATGAAGGAACATGACCGGCTGCTTCTGGCGCGTGAACAGATGCAGCGCAAACTCAAGGGACGCAGATCCAACTCGCGATTGCCGCAACTGATGGATATGGTTCTGCGCAACCCCGTTATTTCCAGCCAGATGGTGGAAAAGGAATTGCAGGTCACGCAGCAAGGAGCTCTGAAACTGATCTCAGAACTCGGTCTGAGAGAGGTCACGGGGCGGGGACGTTTCCGGGCCTGGGGAATTTTTTAGCCGGTTTTCATGCATTTGCTGCGAAGGTGGTCTGCGAAAAGCTGAAACTCATTGCGGCGGGCGGCGTTGGAGCGCCAGACGAGAACCAGCGACCGGTAGTTGTTTTTGCCATCATAAGGAACGATGCTCAGTTCCGTTCCGCGTGTAGCTCCAGCTTTAACGGCGACCTCCGGCAGCAGGGTAATTCCCATCCCGAAATCCACCAATTGCACCAATGTCATTATGGATGTGGCGTGAACATCGCCGCTTGCTTGTGCTGGTGTGGAACCTATGGCGGCCATGACGTGTTCACGAAGACAATGCCCGGTTTCCAGCAGGAGAAATGGCTGGTCCTGCAAATCCTCCGCATCGACACGGTCGCGGTTGGCCAATGCATGGTCGCGTCGTACTGCCAGATAGAAGGGGTCCCGCCCAAGTTCTGCGACCTCGAACTCATCAAGATCGTAAGGGTGGGCCACGAGTGCAACATCCAGCGATCCGGAACGCAAACTTTCAAGCAGCGAGCGCGTAAGGCCTTCACGAATGGTAAGCTGGAGTTCGGGAAAAGCTCTGGACGTGGCAGGCAGAACTTTTGGCAGGAGAAAAGGCGCTATCGACGGGATAACGCCCATCCGCAATCTCGTCGTCAGTGGGCGTTCTGCCTGTCTGGCATGTTCAGGTAGTTCTTCGATGAGCGCTACGATAATACGGGCGCGCTCCATAAAATCTTCCCCCGCAGGGAGAAGCTGCATTCGTCTGCCTGAGCGGTCGATCAACGCTACGCCAAGTTCTGTCTCAAGGGACTGAATGGCCGCACTCAAGGTCGATTGGGTTACGCCCACGACTTCGGCCGCTCGCGAAAAGGAACCCACTTTGACGAGGGCCATGAAATAGTGGAGTTGACGGACACTGATATTGAGCATTGAAGCTTCAGACCCTGCTCCATCGTTAAAATCGATGGAATTTATCGATATAATCGCTTTGACCGATTTGGCAAGAAGCCCTATATACGAGTCGCAGGACGGAAAATTCTGAAAATTCAGAAATTTCCGCATAACCATTGAATTTTTACAGGCAGGTATAAGATGCTCGGTATCGGCGACAAGCTTCCCTCCTTCAAGGTCACCGGCGTAAAGCCCGGTTTCAACCATCATGAAGAGAATGGCGTTTCGGCATTTGAGGAAATCACCGAAGCAAGCTTCGCGGGCAAGTGGAAGGTTATCTTCTTCTACCCGAAGGATTTCACCTTTGTTTGCCCGACCGAAATCGCCGAATTTGCGCGCCTTGCTTCGGATTTTGAAGACCGTGACGCGGTCGTTCTGGGCGGTTCGACCGACAATGAATTCGTGAAGCTCGCATGGCGTCGCGACCATAAGGATCTGGACAAGCTGCCGATCTGGTCGTTTGCTGACACCAATGGCTCGCTGGTGGACGGTCTCGGCGTTCGTTCGCCGGATGGCGTCGCATATCGCTACACCTTCGTTGTCGATCCGGACAACACGATCCAGCATGTTTACGCGACCAACCTTAATGTTGGCCGTGCTCCCAAGGACACGCTGCGCGTTCTCGATGCGCTGCAGACCGACGAACTCTGCCCATGCAACCGCGAAGTCGGTGGCGAGACGCTCAAGGCTGCCTGATTGGCCCTGATTATCGACGAAAAGGCGGGTTCAGGCCCGCCTTTCTTTTATTGAATATCCAAAATGACTGATAAAGAGGGTTCCATGTCCATTGATGATCTGAAATCAAAAATTCCGGATTTCGCCAAGGATGTTCGTCTCAATCTTTCGTCCATGGCAAGCGACGAAACACTGACGCCGCAACAGAAATACGGTCTGTTCGTCGCCTGCGGCATTGCCTCCCGCAATGCCGATCTGCGCAAGGCGCTTATTGCTGAAGCGGCGGCCAAGGTTGACGCTTCAGTCATCCAGGCAGCAAAGTCGGCTGCGTCGATCATGGGCATGAATAACGTCTATTACCGCTTCGTTCATCTTGCGACCAACAAGGATTACCGCACCATGCCGGCGAAGCTGCGCATGAATGTGATCGGCAATCCGGGCGTCGACAAGGTTGACTTCGAGCTTTGGTCGCTTGCCGTGTCGGCGATCAATGGTTGCGGCATGTGCATTGATGCTCACGAAGATGTTTTGCGCAAGGCCAATGTGACGTCGGAAATTATCCAGACTGCCGTGCGCTTTGCATCAATCATACAGTCGGTGGCTATCGCACTGGAAGCCGCTGATACTGAGTAAGACGACATCGAAAAGAATAGCCCGCGCGGAGTGATCCGCGCGGGCTATTTTTGTTTCTGCGGCTGTTACTAGCCGCGTTTGAACGAAATGAATGCAAATCCGATCAGCGAGACGACTGCGGCAACAACCATGTAATAGCCGACATAGTCGAAGCTATAATGCGTGGCGAGCCAGGTCGCGATGTAAGGTGCAACCGAAGCGCCGAGAATGCCTGCCAGGTTGAAAGTCAGCGACGCGCCGGTATAGCGAACGGATGTCGGGAAAGGTTCGGCAAGTGCCGCGCCGATTGGGCCGTAGGTAAGACCCATCAGGCCAAACCCGATGATAAGGAAGGCGAGAACGCCAGCCGTGCCAGCCATGAACAAAGGCGCCATGATGAAGCCATAGAGGCCGATCAGGACGGTGACGATGACCATGACCGGGCGCATGCCGAAGCGGTCGGACAGCAATGCTGCCACCGGGATCATGAGGCCGAAGAAGACCACGCCAATCATTTGGAGAATGAGAAATTCCTCACGGCTGTAACCAAGCGCGCGCGTACCCCAGCCGAGTGAAAATACCGTCATGAGATAGAACAGGACGAAGGTTGCGACCGCGCCGATGGTGCCGAGGAAAAGGCTCATCTTATGCTGCTTGAACAGGGTGGCGACCGGAACCTCAACACGTTCAGCCTTGTCGATGGCCTTCTGAAACTCCGGTGTTTCGGCAATTTTCAGGCGAATGAACAGCCCGACGCCGACCAGAAGAGCACTGGCGATGAAAGGAATACGCCAGCCGAAAGCAAAAAACTGTTCTTCTGTGAGAATCTCCGCCAGCACGAGAAATATGCCCGTAGCCAGAATGAAGCCTACCGGAGCGCCAAGCTGCGGGAACATGCCATACCAGGTCCGCTTGCCTTCCGGCGCATTCTCGGTTGCAAGCAGGACTGCGCCGCCCCACTCGCCGCCGAGACCGAGGCCCTGACCCAGACGGCACAGGGCGAGCAGGAGCGCTGCCCAGACGCCGATCGAATCATAGGTCGGCAGGAAACCGATGGCGACCGTGGAAATGCCCATGGTCATGAGCGCTGCAACCAGCGTCGCCTTGCGGCCAACTTTATCCCCGAAGTGACCAAACAATGCACCGCCGATAGGGCGGGCAAAGAATGCAATCGCGAAGGTCGCAAGAGATTGTAGAAGTGCCGAGTTGCCGTCGCTTGCAGGGAAAAAGAGATGCGGGAATACGATCACCGCGGCGGTTGCATAAATATAGAAGTCAAAGAATTCGATCGTGGTGCCGATCATGCTCGCGGCCAGAACACGGCGCGCGGAATTTTTCTGCGGGGCAACCGCTACAGCGACAGTCATTGTTTCAAATCCAATATTTATGGGCCGTCAAGGTTTGGGAGAAGCCCAGATGTGGCTCCTTTAAAACCGCTGGAGATGGAATCGCAAGTGGAAAAGGACTTTTAAGCAATTTTCTAATTTCGAATGGGTCATTTTAGAAAGAAAAGCGAAAGTGGGTAAAATTCCCGTCAGCGCTCAGCTTGGCCTTTTAATTCTCCTGAGGGACGATTAGATTTCTGGTGTCGTTCGTTTGGAAGTGAATATGTATCGAACACAGTACGATATCGGCTTGAGGAATACGGCACGAGGTCACGCGGTCTTGCGCGTGCCCTCCCGTACGCTCATGGCAGTGCTATCGTTCTTGTTTCTCATTTCGGTACAGCTTTGTTACGCAATGGCACATGATGTGCCGTCTGTGCAGATGGTTTCTGAATTTGATGCGCATGCGACGCATTACAGTGGCGCTTCTGAAATGTCGGTGGATGTGAGTAAGCGTGCACCGATGGATCATGGCGCCAAGACACCAAACGCTTGCGTCATGATGACATGCGGCTGTCTTTTCCAGATAGGCTCATGTTTGCATTCCTTTGTGATCGCACAGAATTTTGGCTTGCCTCCGCTCGTGACGGCGCTAAGCGGCAGATCTCCAGCGGGTGATCTACGGCCTCCCATCTCGCTTCCGGCTTGATCTGGAAATCGCCGCCGAAACTTTGGCGGCTATCATGATTATTGTCTGGAGACTTACCATGTCTGGAATTGCACGTCGCCGCCTGCTGACCTTAGGGGCAGGAGCCGCCGTTTTTGCTGCCGTTCGCCCTTTGGGTAGTCTGGCCCAAGGTGCGCATCATCAAATGGGACACGGCGTAGCAACCGCCGCACCAAACGCTGGGGTCGGTCGGCCTTTGCCTTTGCCACCTCTGGCTGAGCCCGATGCATCGGGTGTCGTTAAACTGAAAATACAGACGGGACGACATAGCTTTGAAGACGGAAGTGAAGCCGCATCCGCTGGCATCAATGGTGCCTATCTCGGCCCGCTGGTGCGCCTGAAGAACGGTGAAACAGTCACCTTTTCCGTCGAGAATAGCATGGATGAAGAGACGACCCTGCATTGGCATGGGCTTTTCGTACCGTCGGTCCTCGATGGCGGACCCCATAACCTGATAGCAGCGGGCGGAGAGTGGAAACCGAAAGTCACGGTCAACCAGCCAGTCTCGTTCAACTGGTTCCACCCGCATTTGCATGGAAACACTGCCCGTCAGGCGCATTTGGGTATTGCGGGTCTCATGGTTGTGACTGACGGCAGGGATGCCGAACGCGGACTGCCAGAAGATTACGGCGTGGACGATATTCCGCTGGTGCTTCAGGATCGCCGGGTGGTCGAGGGCAACAAGGTTTACCAGCCCGATATTATGGACTTGATGCACGGTTTCCGTGGCGACAAGCTGATCGTGAACGGTGTCGTTTCGCCGGAAGCACGTGTCCCTGCATCCATCGTTCGGCTGCGCATCTTGAATGGCGCCAATGCGCGGAACTTTCATATTCGGTTGAGTGATAATCGCCCGTTGCTCGTTGTGGCATCGGACGGTGGTTATATTGGAAAGCCTGAACCTGTTGAAAGACTGACCATTAGTCCCGGGGAACGCTACGAAGTTCTGGTTGATTTCTCCAGGGGCGAAGCGGCCGATCTGCTGACCTATGGCAATGACAGCGGTGGTGACGATTTGCACTTGATGCGATTTGTCGTGGATCCCGCATTGTCCGGGACGATTACGAAACTTCCAGATCGTCTGGATGGTCCTGATGCGCCGGACGAAAAACTCTCTACAAAGCGCCGCTCATTTTTCTTTGACGAGCGTATGGCGGAAAATACGAAGCTGATGATGGCGAAACCGTCAGCCGATCCCCATGCCGGGCATAATATGGGCGGCATGGACATGAGCTCGATGCAGTCCGGCACGATGGATCATGATATGCATGGTGCCAGAAGTTCCGCCGACACCGGCCCGGCACTTGAAGCGTTGACCTCCGGCGTGGAAATGGCAATTGCGGGCAAGCCTTTCGATATGGATCGCATCGATGTCGAGGCTAAACTTGGTTCCTGGGAAATCTGGGAGCTCACGACGAAAGAGATGCCACATCCCTTCCATATCCACGGCGCGTCATTTCGCATCCTTTCAGCGAACGGGAAGATTCCTCCAGCCCATCAATCCGGATGGAAGGATACCGCGCTGATTGATGGAAAGGCTGAATTACTTGTTCATTTTGACCGGGAGGCTGTGAAAAGCCACCCGTTCATGTTCCATTGCCACGTTCTGGAACATGAAGATGTGGGCATGATGGCGCAGTTCGTAACGGTGTAGCCAGTGGCGGGCCGCGCAACTCTTTGTTGCGCGGTCCGCCATGTGATGAATTTATTTTCGAACAATTTCAGGCGGCGCGCGTTGTGTCTTCATCCCGAGTTCTCGTGATCAGGAGAAAACGATGCAACCCCTATTGATTGCTTCAGCCATGTTGCTTTTGACAGTTCCCGCAGTCGCAGCTGATATGAGTGTCAAACTCTACGAGGCTTTGCCGACTGGGCAAGGAAAGGAAATCGGCACCGTCACGATCTCGCAGACTGCCGGTGGATTACAATTCAAACCGGATTTGCGCGGCCTTCCTGCGGGCGAGCATGGGTTTCATGTTCACGAGAATGGAAGCTGCGCACCCGCTGAACAGGACGGAAAAACGGCACCGGCACAAGCTGCTGGCGGACATTTCGACCCCTCCCATTCCAAGCATCACATGGGCCCCGAAGGCGAGGGGCATCTTGGTGATCTGCCTCTGCTGAAAGCCGATGCCAAGGGAGATGTGACGCAAAGCGTCACCGCCCAGCGTCTCAAGACGTTGGATGAAGTTAAAGGCAAGGCTTTGATGGTCCATGTCGGTGGCGATAACTATTCCGACAAACCCAAGCCGCTTGGTGGCGGTGGAGCACGGTTTGCCTGTGGGATAATCGAATAGTCCGAGTTGGAAACGCTATCCCCAGTTCTCGATGCGGATTTTGGACCCATCGGAAAACCGAGATATATGAAACGCCGAGGGATCGACGATTGGCGTTTCGCCTGCAACCATGTCTGCCACAAGCTTGCCTGCGCCTGGGCCAATGCCGAAACCATGCCCTGAAAAGCCCGTGGCAACAATCAAGCCTTCGATGCCGGGAAGGGGGGAAATAACTGGGATGACATCCGGCATTGTGTCGATCAGACCGGCCCATTCCTGCGCTATAACAGCCGACGCGAAGGACGGGATTGTCTGCTTCAGTTTTGCAAATACCTGAGCATTGGCGGCCTTGTGTGGAGCAGGATCGAGCATGCGGATTTTCTCGAAGATCGAGACCTGATCGGCAGGGCGGAGCTTCCATTGGAACGCTTCCTCGAAGAAGCGTTCGCCAAACCGGAACCGCAACGACCGCCATTCGGTGGAAAGTGACGGTATAAAATCGCGGAAGAATCGGAAGCTGTCAGGCACGATATCCGCAATGGATCCGCCAAGACTTGCAACCGTATACCCGCCGTCGAGCCTCCTGCGGAGAGCGAAATCTGAAAAAGCAATCGCGGCTTCCACACCGGCATCAATTGGTGCCGTCCGAAAGACGGAGGAACGAACTTTCAATTGCGGCAGATGTGCATCGAAACCAGAGAAAATAAGTCTGGACCAGGCACCCCCAGCGACGACGACTGCCTCGCAGCGCAGTCGACCTTTTTCCGTGAGGACGGCTGTGACGCGGCCATTGGTCGTCTCAATGTCACGTACGGCGCAGTTCTGTAGAATGACGGCACCATTTTCCTGCGCTTTCGCGGCAAATGCGGGCACGGCCTTTTGCGGTTCTGCTCGGCCGTCGAGCGGTGTCATCATGCCGCCAGTCAGACGACGATTGATACCCGGTGCAAGTGCGGCAGCCTGCGTGGCATTGAGAAGCTCTGTTTGAATGCCATGTTCGCGCGCTATTTTGATCCATTCGGCATAGAGCGCCATCTGTTCTTCTTTTTCAGCCGCATAGGCGATGCCGGTAACGCGGAAACCGGTTTCGCGCCCTGTGCGTTCGTTCATGCCTTCCCATAGCCGCATGCTTTCGACGATAAGCGGCATTTCACGGCTGTCACGTCCGGTACGACGACACCAGCCCCAATTGCGGCTGGATTGTTCTCCCGCGATCTCTCCCTTTTCAAGAAGAGTGACGGGGATGCCGCGTTCGGCCAGGAACAAGGCAGTGGAAACACCTATAATGCCGCCGCCGATGACGGCGATCTTGGTTTCCTGCGGTAAGCTTTCGGCTGTCGCCACCTTATCCGTGACCGGCCCCATTCTGTATTCTCCTGCGAACCAACGTGGTGATTTTCGGCATGTGGAAGCATCGTGACCATCGCCCGCTTTTGGCTCACGATCAACCAGATACCCCGTTCAAAAAATACTTAATTACAATATTCCTGAGATATTCTGTCCTGTTTTGGTAGCTTTCTGGAGAATGTGTCTCTATATCGGCATGAACTGCAATCTGAATACGCGATCTGGCTGATGGACGCACGCAACCTGCATAACGAACGACAGTTTTCCGGACATTCCGGTCCGGCGCTGACGCTATCCGGCATCAGCCGTCAATTTGGCGCGGTGCGTGCGCTCAATGATGTGTCGCTTGATGTCCAGGCGGGCGAGATAATTTGTCTGGTGGGCCATTCCGGTTGTGGCAAGACTTCCCTGTTGCGCATTATCGCGGGCATCGATGTTCCGAACAGTGGAACGCTCACCATGGGCGGCAAGACGCTTGTCGGCCCGTCCGTCTTTATTGAGCCGGAAGCGCGAAATGTTGGTGTGGTCTTTCAGGATTACGCTCTGTTTCCGCATTTGTCAGTCAAAGAAAATATTCTCTTCGGCTTGCGAAAAATGTCGCGTGATGAGGCGAATGCGCGGGCAAAAGAGCTTTTGGAACTGGTCTCACTCTCGCATATGGCGGATCGCTATCCGCATATGTTGTCAGGAGGCGAACAGCAGCGCGTTGCCCTTATCCGGGCCCTTGCGCCGAAACCAGACCTTCTGCTGATGGACGAGCCATTTTCGAACCTCGATAGAGGCTTGCGCGCCCGGGTCCGCCGCGAGACGGTGGCTTTATTGAGGGAACTCGGCACGACGGCGATCATCGTAACGCACGAAGCCGAGGAGGCGCTTTCTACAGGAGATCGGGTTGTGTTGATGCGATCCGGAGAAATAGTTCAGGACGGGCCCGCCCGCGAATTGCACGACCAGCCGACTAATCGTTATGCGGCAGAATTTTTCTGTGATTTCAATATAATACCGGGAAAGATCCAGGGGGGCGAACTGGTCACTTCCTTTGGGCCTGTTGCCATAGTAGGACAGTTTGAACCAAATATCGAAGCTTTTGCCTATCTGCGTCCCCGCGATTTTACGATTCTGACTGACGGTGAAGTCGGCAAAGCTTCAATGCGCGGTTATATCGAGTCACGCACATTTCTCGGTGAAAGCGAAGAGCTGGCCGTGAGAGTAAGCGGCACAACACAGCGTCTGATCGTACGTACGGAACGGCAGCTCCCGGAATCCGCCACGAATATTGCTCTATGCCCTCATTGGGATAAGGCGCTGATTTTTACGAAATGACAGAAAATATATGCGGTCGAAGCACCGGGGTAATTGACCGTAATAAAGCCCTGGCATATAACTTGATTGCTTCGCTCATAATTACAAATTAAACAGATCCATCTGGAGGTAAAATGTTCAAGTTTGCGCGTTCTGGTCTCGCTCTCGTCGCAGTAACGCTGTTCGCAGGAGCCGCTCACGCAGATGAAGTGAACATTTACACGACGCGTGAGCCGGGCCTTATCCAGCCGCTGCTCGATGCTTTCAAGTCGTCCACCGGAATCACGGTGAATACAGTTTTCCTGAAGGATGGCCTGGCAGAACGCGTGGCCTCCGAGGGCGCGAATTCGCCTGCTGATATACTTATGACGGTGGACGCTGGTAACCTGGTCGACCTCGTCGACAAGGGCCTGACCCAGCCTGTCGACTCCAAGATTCTCAAAGAGGCTGTACCGGAACAACTTCGCGATGCGAAGGATAACTGGTTTGCACTTTCCATGCGCGCTCGCGTCGTCTATGCCGCGAAGGACCTTGAGCTTGACAAGATCAACTATGAGGACCTGTCCGATCCGAAGTGGAAGGGCAAAATCTGCATCCGCGCCGGCCAGCACCCTTACAATACCGCTCTCTTTGCGGATTACATCGCGCATTATGGCCCGGAAAAGACCGAGGAATGGCTAAAGGGTCTGAAAGATAATCTGGCGCGCAAGGCGGCGGGCGGAGACCGCGACGGCGCCAAGGATATTGTCGGTGGTATTTGCGATATCGCTGTGGCCAATTCCTACTATGTCGGCCTGATGCGTTCAGGCAAGGGCGGTGATGAGCAGAAGGTCTGGGGCGAGGGCATCAAGGTTCTGCTGCCGACTTTCAAGGACGGCGGAACGCAGGTCAATATCAGCGGCGCCGCAATTGCAAAGAACGCTCCGCACAAGGATGCAGCGGTCAAGTTGCTCGAATATCTGGTCTCCGATGAGGCTCAGCAGATCTACGCCAAGGCCAATTTCGAATATCCGGTCAAGCCGGGCGCGCCGCTTGATCCAATCGTGGAATCCTTCGGTGAACTGAAGATCGACAGTGTTCCGCTGTCTGAAATCGTCAGCCATCGCAAACAGGCAAGCGAACTGGTCGACAAAGTCGGTTTTGATAACTAAAAGCCGATTGAACTGATGAGACTAACGCCGGTGCAGTCCATGCGCCGGCGTTGCACTATAGAGAGACCGATGGAAGCCTTTGCCACCGTGCGGAAACGAGTTTTGCAACCCGCAAGGGCAGGGCGCAGCTGGCTATGGCTCTCGGTTCTTGTCGCAGTTCTGGTTTTATTGCCGGTTCTCGCCCTCGCTTTGGAAGCCCTAAAAGGCTCTGTGGGCTTATGGGCACATTTGTTCGCCACCAACTTGCCAAGCGCTTTTCTCGAAACGGTGATTTTGCTCGCCGGGGTCGGGATCATAGCGGCTTTTCTTGGAACATCGGCGGCATGGTTGGTGACAGCTTACGATTTTCGGGGGCGGGGTGTGCTGGAATGGGCGCTTTTGCTGCCATTGGCTGTGCCGACATACATTATCGCCTATGCCTATCTTGATATCCTGCATCCAATCGGGCCAGTGCAGGGCGCGGTTCGTTTCGTGCTGGGATATGATAGCCCGCGCCAGTTCCGCTTGCCCGATATCCGCTCGATGGCCGGTTGCATCATCCTTTTGGGCTTCGTTCTTTACCCTTATGTCTATATTCCTACGCGGGCAATGTTTCTTACCCAGTCCGCCAGCCTTATCGAAGCGGCAAGAACTCTGGGAGTCAGCCGCAAAGGCATTTTCTGGCGTGTTGCATTGCCGCTGGCCCGGCCTGCCGTGGCGGTTGGGGTCAGTCTTGCCCTGATGGAAACCCTCAATGACGTAGGCGCTGCCGAATTTCTAGGGATTCGCACATTAACCGTCTCGATTTACACCACCTGGATAACGCGCTCGGATTTGCCGGGAGCTTCCCAATTGGCGCTCGCTCTTCTGTTTCTGGTGGTTGCCCTTGTTTCAATAGAACGCTGGGGACGCCGCAAGCAGCGCTTTGCTTCCAATATCCGCCATTCGCGCGGTTTCGAACCACTGGTGGTCGGAAAAGGGCGGGGTGCATGGTTGTTCTGCCTTTGCGCGCTGCCCATTGTCATTGGATTCGTTCTGCCTGCGATCTACCTGATCGTGGAGGCCATTAAACGGATGCGCTTCGCCGGAGTGTCGCCACGATTGATCGGAGAAGCACTCAATACTGTGGTTCTCGCGTCATCGGCAACGGTTCTGGTGTTGATTTGCGGAACGCTCGTCGCATATGCTGCCCGGCTTTTCCCGAGCACAGTTTCTCGCTGGTCTTATCGTCTGTCGACAATGGGATACGCGGCACCGGGGACCGTTGTCGCAATCGGCATTCTGGTGGTGGCCGGCAGCTTTGATCATCTTTTCAATCAGTTCACATCACATTTCCTCGGATACTCTGCCGGGCTGGTGCTTATCGGAACAGGTGCAGCGGTTGTCTACGCGTATGTCGTCAGATTCCTTGCCATCTCTGCGGGCGGGATAGATTCCGGACTGGAACGCATACCCGTCTCGCTGGACCATGCATCGCGCACGCTCGGGCGTGGAGCCACTCGGACTTTTTTTGCAGTCCATTTGCCATTATCCAGAACAGCTATCGTAGCGGCTGGCCTGCTCGTGTTTGTTGACTGTGTGAAAGAACTGCCTGCAACGCTCTTGTTGCGGCCGCTTAACATTGAAACGTTTTCGACGCATCTTTATGGGGAAGCCGCGCGCGGAACTTATGAAGAAGCGTCTATTGCTGCGCTGGCTATCGTAGCGGTCGGAATTTTGCCCGTGATATTGCTTGCCCGCGTCGGGAAGCGTTTTGCAAAGCGTGTCTGATTTCTCCTGCACCATCGGCGGGCATTAATCGGTATATTCGATAATTCAGAAATACTTAAATAGTTGCCGATATTTTTATTCGGTAAGCCAAGCGCAGTCTCGGCAGTATTTTGGTTGTATTTTATAAGAACTGCACCTAAAGCGGGCGCAGGGGGCGACATGTTTAAAGTCCTGGAATGCGTGACAGTACAGCACGATCAGCCTTTTGTAGTGTTGGCTGCATCCATTTCATTTGCAAGCATGTTTGCATTTTTCCTGTTGTTTGCCCGTGCGCGTGAATGCACGGAAAGCCGCCGCGACAATTGGCTTGCAATCAGTGCATTCGCGGGAGGACTGGGCGTATGGGCAACCCACTTTGTAGCCATGCTCGCCTATACCGGCACAGTCGCAATCGAGTTTGATTTCACCATCACCGTTCTATCGGCTGTAATCGCCGTCCTCGGCTTTTGGTTGAGCCTTCGCTTTCTGAAGGGAACTACGTTCAAATACGCCCTGACTGCGGGCATTTCGGCGACACTATCGATAGCAGCGATGCATTTCATGGGTATGAATGCAGTCAAGGCGGCTGCCGATGTTCGTTATGATCTCCCGCCAGTGATCGTCGGCTGCATAATATCGGTCCTGTTTTTGCTGGCTGCTTTCTGGTTCGTGACGAATGCCTCAGGCTGGATGCGTATTCTGCTCCCGACCTTGGGAGGAGTATTGGCGGTTTGCACGCTCCATTTCACAGCGGTTGCATCCACCGAACTGGTTCCAAATCCTGCCCTTCCTGCCGCTGACCCTCTCGGTGTCGGTCGGGTCTGGCTGATCGGGGCCATCGCCACCGTGGTATGCATCGCAGCGCTGATGACGATTGTTGCAGTCTTCATAGATCGTTACATGACCGACTTGAAGGGATTTGCGAACGCTACGCTGGAGGGGCTGGCTGTTATCAGGGATGGAAGGATAGTCGAGATGAACGACCGTTTTTCCGATCTCATGCGGCGCAGCGAAAAGGCACTCCTGGGTGTTGCTCCCGATAAGCTGTTGCTGGCGGCTGATGGGCTTCCTGTCTGTGCTTCCCGTCAAGACGCAATCGAAGCCGCGCCGCGGTTCCCAAATGACGAGCGCATCTTTGAATTGGCGGTTCATACGATTGAGTATCAGGGGCGCCCTTGCGAGGTGCTTGCTGTGCGGGACCTTACTGAAAAGCGCACGGCCCAGCGCCAGATTGAGTATATGGCGCGGCATGATGCGCTGACCGATTTACCCAATCGTGTGTTTCTCGAGGAACGGCTTGCGAATGCCGTCGCGCGCCGCAATCGCGAACCTTTCGCCGTCCTGGCGCTTGATCTGGACCGGTTCAAGGCTGTGAACGACATTTTCGGCCATGCCGAAGGTGACCGGGTATTGAAGACGGTCTCCAGCATTCTGAAACGCTGCATCAACGGTATAGATACGGCCGCACGTATTGGCGGTGACGAGTTCATTATTCTGCAGGTTGGTGTACCCCAGCCCAGAGGTGCGCGGAAACTGAGTGAGAAGATACTGGAAACTTTCCGGTCAGAACTGAATACAGTACTCGATCCAACTGCTGTCGGTGTCAGCATTGGTGTTGCCCTATATCCGAATGATGGCAAGGATGCAGCAGCCCTCCGGCATGCTGCAGACGTTGCGCTTTATCGAGCGAAGACGGAAGGGCGCGGTATGGTAGCGTTCTATTCGCCGGAAATGGATCGTGAGATAAGCGAACGTCGCCAGATGGAGGCTGATTTGCGCCATGCCATGCTTCGCGGCCAGATCAGTATTGCCTATCAACCTTTGTTTGCCACTGCTGATGGACGCTGCACGGGCTACGAGGCGCTTGTTCGCTGGAACCATCCCGAACGTGGTCAGATACCACCGGAAGTTTTCATTCCTATCGCGGAGGAAACCGGAGCAATCGTCGCTCTGGGCGAGTGGGTTTTACGTGAAGCTTGCCGCACAGCTGCCGGATGGGAGAAGCATCTGACAATCGCGGTCAACCTGTCACCCGTGCAGTTCCGTCTGATAAGTCTGCCGGATACTGTCAACTCGATCATCACAGAAACCGGCCTTGATCCGACGAGACTGGAATTGGAGATAACAGAATCCGCTCTGATGAGGGATCGATCGACGACACTTGAACTGCTGCGCCGCATGAAGAAATCAGGCGTCCGTGTTGTTATGGACGATTTCGGTACCGGCTATTCGTCACTCAGCAATCTTCAAAGTTTCCCATTCGACAAAATCAAGATCGACCGCAGTTTTATTACCAGCATGGAAACGGACGTCAGTGCGAGAGCCATTGTCCGAGCCATCGTCGGGCTGGGGCGCAGCCTGGACCTGCCGGTGGTGGCAGAAGGGATAGAAACCTTCGACCAGCATCGCATGGTAATTGAAGAGGGTTGTGAACAGGTTCAGGGTTTTCTGTTCGGACGTCCTGCAAATGCACCAGCTTCCGTAGACCCATCGGCGGTAATCTTATCGCAAAAGGGCGGCGAACAAGTAAAAGCTGTCTAATAGCGTGTGCTTGTGAATAATTGCGAATTCTGGAGGGCTTCCAGAAGCGGTTTTTCTCTGCCGAATTGTTACAAAGCTGTTACCCTGCGTGGTCGCACATGCAACATTGCGTCCAAAAACCAGCAGCGTGGAACCACAAATTCCTCAATCTCTCGAAGGGCTTGCGAGGTGCCTGATCCGTCGGGGCACTTAAAATAGAGCAATGTTTTCAACACGATATTTCGCGTGATCGCAATAATAAGTGAATTTATCCGAAGGAGCTTTCCGTGCTTGTAACACGTTGCGGCCACAAAGCGAAAGCTGAATAGGACGAACAGTAACAGTACTCGGATCGCAAGATAAATCCGTAACGGGTTTCTTCGTACGAATGTTGGTTAAGTGGATGATGGAAACGATGCTTACTTCGCAACAATGGCTTCCGGTCGAGTTGCTCAATATCGGCCTGGCCGCGGCTCTTTTTTTCGCCTGCCTTGTTCACTCGTTGTGGAAAGCCGTCTTTGACGAACTCAATCCGGTGTTCTGGCGTCGCACGGCTGCTCTGCTCTGGGCGGGTATTTTTATCGTGGCGCTCAGCGGCGGGATCGAAAGCTTTAACTGGCCACAGGCCATTGGCTGGCTGCTCGTTCTTGGCGGTGTTGTCGCGACGGTGGCGCGCACCGGCATGAGCTATTATCGTCAATATTGCGCCCACACATCGCGCGCCGTTCATTCGGGCCGCGCCCGGCTTTCAGGACGATGATTGCCATGTTTGCAAAGACTGTAGAAATGCCTTTGCGGCTTCACCGTCCTCATAGCCTGCGCTCGTTCTTTATCCGCGCCTTTGCTGCTGTACGATCCCGTAAATATTCGTAGAGCGTGCACCCGATCGGCAGTAGCCAAGAATTGGTCCTTCGGCTTCATCCAGTGCTGCTGCCATCGCATCTACATCTTCCTGCGTCAGCTGTCCGCCGATAACCGGGATATAGTAGGTTGCCAAGCCAGCCTTTTCTGCAACGCGTGCAATCTCGGCGAACTCGGGCTGATCTGGCCCGCCTTCGTGATCGGGCCGATTGCAGATGATTGTGCGAAAGCCCTCCGCCGCAATGTCGCGCACGTCGTCAGGTTCGATCTGGCCTGAAACCGAGTAATTGTCGTCTATCTGCCGAATATCCATCTCTTCCTCGCTTGCCCCGAACCGTGGGGCTTGTTTGGTGGCACCTTACATAAAAGCTGATTTCGTGCCACATGAAACTGTTGGGTTCATGACGCGTGACGGACGAGAATGAGATGATGATCCAGACGACAAGCCGAAAGGTGCCGTATCTCGCGCATCGCGCGTCAGGCTTCAATGAAAGCATGCGCACAGTGCCGGAAGAAGTGCCGGTGGCTATAAGTTACAATGGCTCGACACAGGCCGTTATGATGGCGACGCCGGACGATCTTGAAGATTTTGCCATCGGTTTTACTCTGACTGAAAATATCGTTGATCATATTTCCGAGATCGAAGCGGTTGAGGCTGTTGCCTTTGAAAAGGGCATAGACATACAGATCAGACTGGCCGAACCACAGGAGCAGCGGCTTGCTGCAAGGCGCAGGTTTATGGCGGGACCCGTAGGTTGTGGGTTGTGCGGCATAGATTCGATCGAACATGCGTTGCGACCGCTAAACGTTTTGAAAAATGCGGAAAGGCGGTTCACGGCAGGAGAAGTGCGAGCGGCTGTAGCGTCGCTCGCGGAAGAGCAGCGACTGAATGCAGAAACCAGAGCCGTCCATGCGGCTGGATTCTATACACCGGAAAACGGACTCGTCGCGGTCCGCGAAGACGTCGGACGTCATAATGCGCTCGACAAACTTGTTGGCGCAGTTTCCCGCACGAATGTTACACCGGCGATAGGAATTGTAGCCATTACAAGCCGTGTATCGGTGGAGATGGTGCAAAAGGCTGTGCTATTCGGCGTGCCGGTTCTGGCCGCCATTTCGGCACCGACCGCACTGGCCATTCGGACGGCGGAGGACGCTGGCCTGACGCTTATTGCGTTGGTTCGAGGCGATGATTTCGATATTTATACCCATCCGCATTCTATCGTGAAGCCTGACCGGCCTTTTTAGGTGCCGGTCAGGCCAGCACTTATACGAGCGCGTTAATGCGGCTGCGTTCGCCGACAATCTGCAAAGCGGCATGGGCTGCTTCCACGCCTTTCACCTTGAAATGTGCATGGAAGAAATCACGATGCTCTTTGCTTTCATGGAAATGATGCGGTGTCAGGACAACGCTGAGAATTGGAACTTCGGTCTCAAGACCAACCTGCATCATGCCGTTGATAACCGCAGTGGCGACAAAATCGTGCCGGTATATACCACCATCCACGACGAAGGCCGCACCGACTATCGCAGCGTATTGCCCGGTTTTTGCCAAGGTTTTGGCGTGGAGCGGAATTTCATAGGCTCCGGGAACATCGAAGATTTCGACTTCTACGTTGGCGCCGGCCTTTGCGGACAGTTCTTCGATAAAGCTCTTGCGGGCTTCATCGACAATATCGGCGTGCCAACGAGCCTGAACGAATGCAATTTTGAAGGAAGTCTTGTTCGGATAGCTCTGGTTCATAGGTTCCTCACGAAACTAGAATCAGGGCGCACAAAAGAACGCTAGACGGCACCGAAATGGCACAATCCTGGCGATCAATTGCTCTCTTCCATCCGGACTTTAACCGTCGGCTCCGGCATTTCACCGGATCTGCTGACCCTGAATTGAAGCCGAATCGACCCCTATCAGGCGCTCGCGGGCTCAAAGCTTGTGCTTCATACCGCCGGTGGGGAGTTTCACCCCGCCCCGAGAACAAACCCGCACACTATTATGCGAGCGGCGCGAACTTATGCCCTTGTCGATGGCTTGTCCAGTAGGAGAGGAGGGAATTTCTACGACCGCTGCCACCTTTGAAGTTCACTGCATCAGAAGCATGTAGATTGCCGTCTTTCAAAGGGTAACCCATTCTTTTCCAACGGTTTTTGAGGCTGTTGGCTCTACTTGCAGTTTTAATCGATTGGGCTTCTCCCGTTTTGTCGGATAGGAACTATTGACAGGCTGGGAGGGTTGAGGCCTATCCTACGTGCCATACCTTGTCTGGAAGATATTTCGCATTCATAAAAGACAACGTTGTCAATTGGGGCGAGGCGGCGTAAGAGTGAGGTGGAGGATTTCAGGAAAAACGCCGTCAAAGGATGGTCGGGGCGCAGGTGAAAGCGGGAGCTTTCGCATCATATTGCGGCAGTGACTAACAGAAAGAGGCTGTGTGGTGCAGTCGGTTTCTGGTCCGCACCGAGGAGGTGCGGATAGGAATGACGAAGCGGATTATTGCGCATAAGCAGAGGCTTGGCCGAGTATCCGATAGTTTTAGTTTCGTTTGTTTCTACGGGAGGTAGACATGCATAAACTTTTGAAGCTTGCTGCGATGGGTACGGCCGCCTGTGCCTTGCTCGCCGGAATGGCGCCTGTTGCCAATGCACAGGACAAGCAGAATGTTGAAGTTCTGCACTGGTGGACGGCCGGCGGTGAAGCTGCCGCACTTGATGTTCTCAAGAAGGACCTTGAAAAAAAGGGCATCAGCTGGACTGATATGCCGGTTGCCGGCGGCGGCGGTACAGAAGCCATGACGGTATTGCGCGCGCGCGTTACGGCGGGCAATGCGCCGACGGCAGTGCAGATGCTCGGCTTCGACATTCGTGACTGGGCAGAGCAGGGGGCTCTTGGCAACCTCGATGAGATCGCTACCAAGGAAGGTTGGGAAAAGGTTATCCCGGCCCCCTTGCAGGAATTTGCCAAGTATGACGGTCACTGGATCGCGGCTCCCGTCAATGTTCACTCCACAAACTGGATGTGGATCAATAAGGCAGCGCTCGAGAAGGCTGGCGGTAAGGAGCCAACCAATTGGGACGAATTGATCGCTTTGCTCGACAAGTTCAAGGAACAGGGGATCACTCCGGTCGCTCATGGCGGGCAGCCATGGCAGGACGCCACGATCTTTGACGCCGTCGTGCTCTCCTTCGGCACTGATTTTTACAAGAAGGCCTTTGTCGACCTTGATCCCGATACGCTCGGCAGTGATACGATGAAGCAGGCTTTCGATCGTATGACGAAGCTGCGCTCCTATGTTGATGACAATTTCTCCGGTCGGGATTGGAATCTTGCTTCGGCGATGGTTATCGAAGGCAAGGCCGGTCTCCAGTTTATGGGCGACTGGGCCAAGGGCGAGTTCATCAAGGCTGGCAAGAAGCCGGGTGAAGACTTTGTCTGCATGCGCTACCCGGGTACGCAGGGCGCAATCACATTCAATTCCGATATGTTTGCTATGTTCAAGGTCTCGGAAGACAAGGTTCCGGCTCAGCTTGAAATGGCATCGGCGATTGAGAGCCCGGCTTTCCAGTCGGCATTCAATGTGGTGAAGGGATCGGCTCCAGCGCGTACCGATGTGCCCGATACGGACTTTGATGCTTGTGGCAAGAAAGCTATCGCTGACGAAAAGGAAGCGAGTGAAAAGGGCACGATGCTGGGCTCCATGGCACATGGCTATGCCAACCCGGCAGCAGTCAAGAACGCTATCTATGATGTCGTAACCCGTCAGTTCAACGGTCAGCTTTCTTCGGAAGATGCGGTCAAGGAACTGGTATCGGCTGTCGAAGCTGCGAAATAACCGCAGAGAGGCGTCCAGGAAACCTTCTGGACGCCTCGTATCTCAAGCACTTCGGATATTGGCCACATATTTGAAGGTGACGACGATTGCAGCCAGAAATCAAAACAACAATTGCATGATGAAACTCTGCATGTTTCCATCGGAAATTGCAGCGGATTGAACTTCTTGGGTGCATTCGGCCCATATCTGGCTGAGGCGCCAGAATGCCCATCAAACTGATGTCCGGAGCCGCGTCTTATATTGGGACGTAGAGCCCCAACTGCGCAAACAGGGTGACGCAAATATGCAGCGTAACAGCCGATTACAGGAACTGGTGCCAAAGCTGGTGCTGGGTCCGAGCTTTCTCATAGTGCTGGTGTTCGTCTACGGTTTCATCATCTATACCGGCGTTCTCTCGCTCACTAACAGCCGAATGCTGCCATCCTATGGCTTTGTCGGACTCGCGAATTACACCAAACTCTGGGCCTTGCCCCATTGGTGGCGGGCAATCACCAATCTGGCAATCTTTGCGTCGCTTTATATCATTATCTGCTCGGTTATCGGACTTTCTCTTGCGATCCTACTTGATCAGAAAATCCGCGGCGAAGGTGTTCTGCGTCCAATTTATCTCTATCCAATGGCATTGTCTTTCATCGTGACCGGAACGGCATGGAAGTGGTTTCTCGATCCCGGCATTGGTCTGGAAAACACAATGCATCTATGGGGTTGGGAGAGTTTCTCGTTCAACTGGATCAAGAGCAATACGATGGCAATCTACTGTCTGGTGATCGCCGCGGTGTGGCAATCATCCGGGTTCGTGATGGCGATGTTTCTGGCAGGATTGCGCGGTGTCGACAACGAGATCATCAAGGCGGCCCAAATTGACGGCGCTTCAACGGGCACCATCTATCGCCGCATCATCATTCCGTTGATGCGCCCGGTTTTCCTGTCGGCGTTCGTGGTTCTCGCTCATCTGGCGATCAAGGCCTATGATCTGGTGATCGCATTGACCGGTGGTGGACCGGGTCAGGCTACAGAATTGCCTGCGACGTTCATGTATTCCTATACATTCACCCGGAACCAGATGGGTATCGGTGCTTCATCGGCAATCATCATGCTGGTGATGATCTTCTCGATCATCATTCCCTATCTTTATTCGGAAATTCGCGGAGGGTCGCGGTCATGAGCGCCCAGTCGCAAGACAATGCCATCAGCAGCGGAAAGCTGACACGCGCGCTGATCTACACGGCACTGCTGATCTTTGCATTCTACTATCTGCTGCCGCTCTATGTGATGCTGGTCAACTCCTTCAAACCCCTTGATGAAATCCGTCAGGGCGGCATGTTGAATCTGCCGCAGCAATGGACCATCGAGCCATGGCTGTCCGCGTGGTCGACGGCGCAGATCGGCGTACAGCCAACCGGCCTGAAGCCGTTCTTCATCAACTCAATCCTGATGGTCGTTCCAGCCGTTGCGATCTCGACCATCGTCGGCGCTTTAAACGGTTATGTGCTGACGAAATGGCAGTTCCGCAGATCGAATATCTTTTTCGGCCTGTTGCTACTGTCGTGCTTCATTCCGTTCCAGATCGTGCTCATTCCGATGGCGCGCGTACTTGGTTTTCTGGGAATCGCAGGCACGATCTGGGGGCTGATCCTCGTGCATGTGGTCTATGGTATCGGTTTCACGACGCTTTATTTCCGCAACTATTACGAGGCTTTTCCGACGGAATTGGTTCGGGCAGCCCAGATCGATGGGGCGAGCTTCTTCCAGATATTCTGGCGAATTTTGCTGCCGTCGTCGGGGCCGATCATCGTGGTGTCTGTGATCTGGCAGTTTACCAATATCTGGAACGACTTTCTGTTCGGCGCTTCTTTCTCGGGTGCGAATTCAACACCGATGACGGTAGCGCTCAACAATCTCGTTTCCTCCTCCACCGGCGTCAAGGAGTACAATGTTCACTTCGCAGGTGCCATATTGGCGGCCCTGCCGACGCTGATCGTTTACATTGTTTCTGGCCGCTATTTTGTTCGTGGCCTGATGTCCGGTGCCGTTAAGGGATAAGTTGCAATGCCTTTTCTGAAAATTTCCGATCTCTATAAGTCCTACGGCAATGTTTCGGTTTTGAAGAATATCAATATCGAGATTGACGAGGGTGGTTTTCTTGTCCTCGTCGGTCCGTCCGGCTGTGGCAAGTCAACATTGCTGAATACTATCGCCGGGCTTGAACCAATCACGTCGGGCGATATCGCCATCAATGGCAAGTCGGTTTCCGGTTTGCATCCATCCCAGCGCGATATTGCAATGGTTTTTCAGTCCTATGCGCTTTATCCAAATATGACTGTTGCCGGAAACATCGCTTTCGGCATGGAAATTCGTAAAGTTCCAAAGGCTGAACGTGAAAAGGCTATTCAGGAAGTTGCCGATATTCTGCAGATCGGCCATCTGCTGGATCGCAAGCCGAGCCAGCTTTCCGGTGGTCAACGTCAGCGCGTGGCAATGGGGCGTGCTCTGGTGCGCAATCCTCAGGTCTTCCTGTTCGATGAGCCGCTTTCCAATCTTGATGCCAAATTACGCGTCGATATGCGCACCGAAATAAAGCGGCTGCACAGCCGGATGAAAACGACAATCGTTTACGTAACCCACGACCAGATCGAGGCGATGACGCTCGCGACCAAGATCGCTGTTCTCAAGGACGGTGTCTTGCAGCAGTTTGGCACGCCAGCAGAAATCTATAACAATCCGTCCAATATGTTCGTTGCAGATTTCATGGGATCTCCTGCCATGAACCTGTTGACGGCGCGAGTCGAAAAGAACGGTTCGAGCTATGCCATTAATCTCGTGCGCGGTGACGGCGAACCGCTCAAACTACCGTTGAAAGTCGCTCCTCAGGGACTCGGTGCATATGATGGCAAGGATATCGTGTTCGGCATTCGCCCCGAGGCGCTGACCGATCCAGATGGAGCCGATCGTAACGCCGATGCCGTGGTGGAAGGCGATTGCCTGATTGATGTTGTCGAGCCTGCCGGCTCGGACACGTTTGCGGTCACGCGACTGGGCGGCAAGCATGTCGTGGCGCGTCTGCGGGCCGACGCCCGCATCGCTGCCGGACAACCGGCGAGGCTTGCTTTCAACTTGGACAAGTCTGTTTTCTTTGACCCAGGCAGCCAAAGTCGAATTCTCTGACATCAAACGAGACTCCAAAAGGAAAAGAGCGCTTCCATTGAATTGGAAACGCTCTTTTTCATGCATGCCTGGAGGGCAAAAAACTTTTTCAGGGCGCGTTAACGCAGGAAGTCGAGTCCTAGCAGCCCTACTGCAAGTGCAGTGTTGAGTGAAATGATCATCATGCCATAGACAATGGCGGTTCTTGTAATATCGTTCATTTCCTACCTCCTTGAACCGGAGCGGTGCCCGCGCGGTTCGAAGTCTCGTGAAACTGTAACGAAATGTAACAAGCTGTTACGGGAAGCGCAACCCCGATTTACGCAAATGTGAACGAGTGAAATCTTGCGTGAGATATTTGGCCCATTTGCGCGAAAGCGGCCTGATCGAACTGAATCGGCGAGAAATCGCAGATTTTATGCATATTCACTGCAATGTGACGCCGTTTCGGCTAGCAATAATCAGCTTGGCGCTACATAGGATGGTCAGATCTTTCATATCCGTTGTATCGGAATATTATCGTGAATCGCATCATTCCGCTTGTATTGGCCATAGCCCTTTTCATGGAGCAGATGGATTCGAACGTCATCTCGACCTCGCTTCCCGCTATAGCCGCCGATATCGGCACAAGCCCCATTGCGCTCAAGTTGGCGCTGACGGCTTACCTTGTTGCTCTTGCGGTTTTTATTCCGGTCAGCGGCTGGATGGCGGATCGCTTCGGAGCCAAGAATGTCTTCCGCGCAGCAATAGCGGTATTCGTAGTGGGTTCTGTTGCCTGTGCTGCATCGAATTCATTGACTGCTTTCGTTGTTGCACGGTTTTTGCAGGGGATGGGCGGTGCGATGATGACGCCGGTCGGGCGTCTTGTGCTTATCCGTTCCACCCCACGCAGCGAGCTTGTATCAGCCATGGCCTGGCTTACGATCCCGGCAATGGTTGGGCCGTTGGTCGGGCCGCCTGTAGGCGGTTTCATAACCACCTTCCTTACCTGGCATTGGATTTTCCTGATTAACGTGCCGATTGGCGTCGTCGGCATCTGGTTCGCAACGCGCTTTCTGCCAGACACTGACGAGCGCATTGTGAAGCGCCTCGATTGGACGGGCTTCTTTCTTTCAGGTATTGCGATGTCAGGCGTCGTTTTCGGGCTGTCAGTCGTCAGCCTTCCGGCCTTGCCACCTGCGGTAGGATTCACAACCCTTGCTATCGGTATTGTCTGTACAGTCCTTTATCTTCAACATGCCAAGAGGGTCGATGATCCTCTGCTGAACCTGAAGCTTTTCGATAACCAGGTTTTCCGTTCTGCGGTTGTTGGTGGCAGCATTTTCCGGTTCGGGATCGGCGCTATTCCGTTTCTGCTGCCATTAATGTTTCAGCTTGGTTTCGGGCTCACGCCTTTTCAATCCGGTATGATGACTTTCGTTTCGGCGATTGGTGCAATCAGCATGAAGTTCGGTGCAAAGCGCATCTTTGTTCGCGTCGGCTTCCGGCGTGCGCTGATGGCAGGTTCGCTGATTTCGGCCTGCTTTATCGCCGTCAATGGCCTGTTCACGCCGACAACGCCATATTGGGTCATTATCGGCTTTCTGCTTGTGGGGGGCTTTGCGCGCTCATTGTTTTTCACCGGCGTCAACGCGTTGGCTTTTGCCGAAATCCCTGATGAAAAGACCAGTCAGGCAACGCCTATTACAGCCGTGGCCCAACAGGTTTCTATTGCTATTGGCGTCGCTCTGGCAGGCGGTATTTTGGAAATCAGCACGTCCCTACGCGAAGCCCACCTTGAATTGGTGGACTTCCACATCGGCTTTTATGTAGTTGCTGCTGTTTCGGCCATGGCCTTTTTTTGGTTTGCGCGGCTTGCGCCGGATGCGGGCAAGGAATTGGCGGCGCCAACCGTTGTCAAACACTCCAGCAAGGAGCGCGCGGCTGTGGACGCCGCAAACGCTTCCGCTGGAAAATAAGCTCAGCCTTTGAAATCTTGAGCGAGCAGGTAAAGCTCGACGGATTCGGCGCGGGACGCCGGAGGCTTTACGTGATGCACGGAGCGGAATTTCTGCTTTAGCAACGCCAGAAGTTCGTTTTCCGTGCCGCCCTGAAAAGTCTTGGTAAGAAAATGTCCGCCGGGCTTCAGAACCGAGATGGCAAAATCAGCAGCGACTTCGCAAAGATGCACGGTACGCAGGTGATCAGTCCTGCGGTGACCGGTGGTCGGCGCAGCCATGTCGGAAATGACGAGATCGGGCTTGTCGCCGAGCGCATCCATTAGTTTTTTTGGCGCTTCATCGTCGAGAAAGTCCATTTCCAGCAAGACAACGCCGGGCAGCGGATCGACGTGAAGATAGTCGATGCCGACGACGTGTGGGTTCTCATCCGTGGAACCGACGATTTTGGCCGCGATCTGCGACCAGCCGCCTGGCGCAGCACCAAGATCGATGATCTTCTGCCCTTTTTTGAGCAGGTTATAGCGATCATTGATTTCAATGAGCTTGTAGGCTGCGCGCGAGCGATAGCCATCCGCTTTTGATTTGTGCACATAGGGGTCGTTCAGGTGACGTTCCAGCCAGCGGCGCGACGATTCCTTGATTGTGCCGGCCTTTTTCTTCACGCGCACCTGCAGATTGCTGGAGCCAGCGCCACCGCGACCACCAGTCTTCACTCCGCCTTTGTTTCCGCCTGCCTTGCTCATTATCAGTGCCTGTTTCTAGCGCCTGTCGCGCGATTGTGTCGCCATGCGCCATCGCGCGACATCAGTTCGGTCAAAATGCCTTCACGCAGACCACGGTCGGCAACGAGTAGTTTTTCGCTTGGCCATACTTGGCGTATCGCGTCGAGAATAGCGCAGCCTGCCAATACCAGATCGGCACGATCCGCACCAATACATGGGTTGGCTACGCGAGCTTCAAAATCCCACGACAGAAGACGGTTAGTCATCTGGGTCACGTCTTCGGCACCCATCCACATACCATCGACCCGACGCCGGTCATATCGGTCAAGACCGAGATGAATTCCTGCCAGCGTGGTCACCGTGCCGGATGTTCCTAACAGGTGGAAGCGGGGGCTGGCGGTCAAATTCCCGAGGCACTGGCGTTCTGCAAATTGTGCAAGCAGTTCAGTCACATGCGATACCATGGACTGAAAACTTTCCTGTGTGACATTGCGCCCGCCAAACCGTTCCGCCAATGTCACGACACCGACTGGAAGGGACGTCCAGGCCATGATGTGTTCCGCAAGCCGAGGGGATCTACGGCGGGAAACATCAATCAGCGCGATTTCAGACGAGCCGCCGCCAATATCGAACAACACGACGGCGTCGGTCTCACGGGTAACGAGCGTGCCGCAGCCTGAGACAGCCAGCCTGGCCTCTGTCTGGCGATCCACAATTTCGAGTTCCAGTCCGGTTTCTGCACGAACCCGCGCCAGAAACTCCTCGCCATTGGAAGCTGAACGACAGGCCTCGGTCGCAATCAATCTCGATCGCCTGATTTTCTTGCCTGCCAGCTTGTCGCGGCAGATTTTCAACGCTTCGACGGCGCGGTTCATCGCATTGTCGCTGAGCCGGCCCGTAGTGCTTAATCCTTCGCCCAGTCGTACGATGCGCGAAAAGGCATCCACAACGCGGAATTGGCCCGGTCTGGTTGGCGAAGCCACCAACAGTCGGCAATTGTTGGTTCCTAGGTCCAAAGCCGCATAAAGCGGAGGATCAGCCTTTTCAGGATGCGAACCATTGGCAATCCGGAGAGTTTGGCTGTTGCCGCTCTTCCGTTTGCCCTGTGCCAAAGCATGCTGATGATCCGTGCGCACGGGATTATGCGGAGCCTTGACCGTTGCTTCGGCAATCAAAGGCTGCCCGCTTTGCTGCCGCGCCTGCTTTTTCTTGCGGGCACGCCGACGGCGATTCGAGATTTTACCGGATGGCCGTTGCTGGCTGTTATCTGCTTCAATCCTGGTTGGTTGTTGGGTAGCAGCTTCAACACCAGATACAGATTTACCACGCCGACGCCGACGCGCACGTTTGCGCTGGCTCTGCGGGCCTGCACTTTCGGCCTCGTCCTGTGATTTCGAGCGTCCTGAATCGGATGCACTACGGGCATTACCGATATCTGTAACGGCTTTTTTGCGCGGTCTGCGCTTACCGTTATCGGACGGACTCCGGGCCTGCGAATTGCCCGATTGTCCGCCGGACGCCCCTTGATGCACCATTTCCGCGGTGCGCTCGTCGGGGTTCTTCAAGGTTCTTGTCCTTATGGCGCCGCGCGAACCGATGAGGACGCAAGCAAGGCGCTTCAATTTCTACGTTGTGCATAATGTAACAGTGGTTTTCTGTTTTACCAAGGGGCAGGCTGTCGGGAGCCGCCGGAAATTTTGAACACACGTACGAAATTTGAGCCAACGGCGTGCCGAGGGCTTTCGCTGGTGGCGAAAGCCCTTACGGGATCTATATGTTTAAGGCTTATATGTCGTATGTATGAGCGGCGTTGATCGTCGCAACGAATTGTTTGGTGCGTTCGCGCGCAGGGCGCGAGAAAATCTCATTAGCAGCGCCTGTTTCCACGATATTGCCTGACTCGAGAAAGACCACATTCTTTGCAATCTTGGAGGCGAGCCGTAGATCATGTGTGGCAATCACCATGGTCGTGCCCTCTTTGGCCAGCTTGCTCAGAACATCAACCACTTCGGAGGCAAGCTCGGGATCAAGTGCTGAGGTAGGCTCGTCGCACAACAGGACGCGCGGTGATGGTGCTAGTGCACGTGCGATGGCGATGCGCTGTTGCTGCCCACCAGACAGTGTTGAGGGCCAGGCATCGGCCTTATGCGCCATCCCCACCTTTGTGAGCAGTTCCATCGCACGTTCTTTTGCCTTGTCCTTTGGCCAATTCAGGACCGTAACAAGACCTTCCATCACGTTCTGGATCGCCGTCTGGTGCGGGAAAAGCTGGAAGTTCTGAAATACCATGCCTGTCTGGCGGCGGATTGACTGGATTGCTTGCCAGCTCGGCTTGCGGCCGGGCTCGAAGCTGATGCTCTGCCCCCCTAGAACCAGAGTGCCCGACGTCGGAATCTCAAGCAGATTTATGCAGCGCAGCAATGTGCTCTTGCCGCCGCCGGACGGGCCTACCAGTGCCGTTACCGTACCCTCCGCAATCGCAACGCTGATATCGTTGAGAATAACTGCGTCATCAAAACGCTTTACGATGTGTTGCAGCTCAATCATGCGTTTGTCTCCAGCGTACCGCCATAGCGTCCGAAGCGCTTTTCAAGCCGCACTTGCAGCGCCGATAGAACGGAACTCATGACCAGATAAATCAGGGCCGCTTCGATATAGAGGATGAGAGGCTCATAAGTGGTTGCGACGATACGCTGTGCGGATTGGAAAAGCTCCGGCACGGTGATAGCCGCAGCAAGCGACGTGTCCTTCACCAGCGAAATGAAGGAATTGGAAAGTGGCGGCACGGCCGTCCGGGTCGCCTGTGGCAGAATGGTGCGCGCGAGAGCCTGTCTCCAACTCATGCCGATAGAGTATGCGGCTTCCCATTGGCCTTTGGGGACGGCGGATATCACAGCCCGGATGATTTCTGAGCTATAAGCACCGACACTGAGTGTGAAGCCAATCACCGCTGCGGGAAATGCATCAAGATAAATGCCTGCGCTCGGCAGTCCGTAAAAGATCACGAACAGCTGCACGAGCAAAGGTGTGCCGCGGAATATCCAGACATAGAAACGCGCGACAGACGAAAGCCAGAGCGGGGCGAACAGCCGCACGAGCGCAGTCAGGAGTCCCAATGTGAGGCCGAAAGTAAAGGACAAAAGGGTAAGCGGGATGGTGAAAATCAAGCCTGCCCACAAAAGAGTAGGCAGGGATTCCGCCATCAGTTGAAGCCAATCTGGCACTTTTTCGGCTCCTCAACAAAGCAAAAGATCAGACTGAAATGAACTTGCGCGGATGAACCTGCGCGGCGTTATCTTATACAGTCTGACATTCATGTCTTGGGAATAGTTTTTTATGATCACAATAAAACGAAGCCGGAACTGGTTTCCGGCTTCGCTGTGTGAGCCTGAGACGACGCTTACTTGGAAACGTCCTGACCGAAATACTTCTGGGCAATTTTGTCGTAGGTGCCATCGGCCTTGATCTCATCCAGAGCCTTGTTGATGGCTGCAACGAGATCATCGTCACCCTTGCGAACGATGATGCCTGAAGCGTCAGCGTTTTCCTTCTCCGCTACAATCTTTACCGGAGCCTTCGGCTGGTGCTTTTTGAAGTCGAGGAACGACAGGCTGTCGTTGAGCGTTGCGTCAGCGCGGCCAGTTAGAACGAGCTGGATCGACTGGTCAAAACCATCGGTAGCCACGAGTTCTGCGCCAGCTTCCTTGGCGAGCTTGCCATAATTGCTGGTGAGCGACTGTGCTGATTTCTTGCCCTTAAGGTCCGCAAAATCCTTGATCGTATCGTTCTTGTCGCCGACGATCAAAACGACCTTGGAAACAATATAGGGATTGGAGAAGTTGAATTTCTTCTTGCGTTCTTCGGTGATGCCGACCTGATTGATAACAGCATCATAACGGTTGACGTCGAGACCGGCGATCAGACCATCCCACTTGCCTTCGACGAATTCCGGCTTGACGCCGAGCTTGGCGGCGACAGCTTCACCGATTTCCACGTCGAAGCCGACGAGCTTGTTGTCCTTGTCGTGATAGGTGAAAGGCGCATATGTGCCTTCGGTACCAATCTTCAGAACGCCCGCCGACTTAATGGCGTCGAGATTTTCTCCAGCCATTGCGCCGGTGAAGAGAGCTGTCTGAATGAGGCCTGCGGTAGCGATGATCTGAGCGAATTTCATTTTCGGTATCCGTGAACTGGTTGATGTTCTATTGATCGCAGAAATTTAATTCTAAAGATGCGTTTAAAACGACCGTTCAGGCTCAATTATTAGGAACTTGTCCTAATTATTTCCCGAATTTGGGTGAATAATTCTAACACTTTCCGGAAGCGGTCGGAAGAGTGGAAATAGCATTCGCCCATTGACGAGATGGACTTAGCAGATTTGTTCCAGTCGAACGCAAAGCGCCGCCAGAGTGTTGCTGGCGGCGCTTTGCGTTCGGATAGGGACGATTATTCGGGCTTGCCGTAGCCGCCGCCCGTCGGGGTGACGACGGTGAAGGCTTCACCGGCTTCCAGAACGGTCTGGTCGCAGCCCTTCAGGATATCGACCGAACCATCCGTACGGCGCACTTCGTTGCGGCCGGTTTGCCCGGCTTCGCCGCCTTCAAGCCCGAAGGGACGCACGCGGCGATGGCCAGAAAGAATGGCGAATTCGAGCTTTTCCAGAGCGCGGATTGTGCGCTTTGTGCCGTTGCCCGCATGAAACTTGCCCTTACCGCCCGAGCCTTCCCGGATATGAAAATCTTCCAGCAGCACGGGGAAGCGGGTTTCGAGGATTTCCGGGTCTGTGAGACGCGAATTGGTCATATGCGTATGCACTGCGTCCGCGCCGTGGAAACCCGGCCCGGCAGGCGCGCCGGAACAGATGGTTTCATAATATTGATATTCGTCATTGCCGAAGGTCAGGTTGTTCATGGTGCCCTGTGCCGCCGCCATGGCTTTGGTGGCGCCGAACAGGCAGTTGGTGACCGCCTGACTGACCTCGACATTGCCCGCGACGACCGCCGCCGGATAGCGCGGCGACAACATCGAGCCTTCCGGCACGACGATGTGGATCGGACGCAGGCAACCGGCATTCATCGGAATATCGCCTTCCACCAACACGCGGAAGACATAGAGCACGGCTGCGCGGGTAACGGGTTCCGGCGCATTGAAATTATCGGGGCGCTGCTCTGACGTGCCAGTGAAATCGACCGTCGCTTCGCGCTTGTTCCGGTCGATGGTCACGCTGACCGCAATCTGGCAACCCTGATCCATTTCATAGGTAAATTGACCGTCCGGCAACTTGTCGAGCACCCGGCGCACGCTTTCGGCGGCATTGTCCTGCACATGTCCCATATAGGCCTTCACGACATCTTCGCCGAAGAGCGCGATCATCTTTTTCAGTTCCGCCACGCCCTTTTCATTGGCGGCGATCTGCGCCTTCAAATCGTTGACGTTCTGCGTCAGATTGCGGACGGGATAGGTCGCCCCGGTGAGAAGCGCGGCCAGCGCGTCCTCGCGGAACTTGCCCTGATCGACCAGCTTGAAATTGTCGATATAGACGCCTTCCTGCTCGATATTGACCGCAAGCGGTGACATGGAACCGGGCGCGATGCCGCCAATATCGGCATGGTGGCCGCGGCTTGCGACCCAGAAACGGATCTCGCGGTTGTCTTCGTCAAAGACCGGCGTGCAAACGGTCAGATCCGGCAGATGCGTGCCGCCATTGTAAGGCGCATTGATAAGGAACACATCGCCCGGCTTGATCACCTTGTTTTCGCGAATGGCGGTGGCGACGGAAGCATCCATGGAACCCAGATGCACTGGCATGTGGGGCGCGTTGGCGACCAGATTGCCCTCGGCGTCGAAGACCGCGCAGGAAAAGTCGAGGCGTTCCTTGATATTGACCGAATAGGCCGTGTTCTGAAGCGTCACGCCCATCTGTTCGGCAATGGACATGAACAGATTGTTGAAGATTTCCACCATTACCGGGTCGGCTTCGGTGCCGATGGCTGTGCGGGCAGGGAGCGCCTTGATACGGGTCAGAACGACATGGTCGTGTTCCGTCAGTCGCGCCTGCCAGCCGTCTTCGATGATAATGGTCTGATTCTTCTCGATGACGATCGCGGGGCCTGTCACCGTCTGGCCGCGCTGCATGTCTTCGCGCAGTACCACGCCTGCATCGCGGAACTCTCCTTGCGAGAAGAAGCGTGTGTGCTTTGCGGCTGTGGCTTCGGTGTCGCTGTCCAGCGACAGGGCGCTTTCGATCTCGCTTGCGCCGCCGCCGACTGCTTCCACTTCCACAGCATCGATAACGAGCGCCTTGTTTTCGGCGATGAAGCCAAAGCGGCGCTTGTGCGCGGCCTCGAATTCGGCGCGCAGACGAGCTGCATTATCCGGCGCGGGGAAGGTGGCTTCAATGGAGAGCACCGTATCGGTGCCCGCATAGCGAATATGGGCGCGCAGGTGGCGCGTCACGGCATTGGCCTCGATGCCCTGCGCGCCAAGCTCGGCCACGCAGTCTTGCGCCAGTTCTTCACCAAGCGTCTTCAGGGCCGCAGGCGCGTTTTCGTCCAGCGGCACACCCAGCGCTTTCTGACGCGTGGCGCGAATATCGGCAAGTCCCATGCCATAGGCGGATAGAAGGCCGGACATGGGGTGCAGGAGAATGTTTTTCATGCCCAGTGCATCGGCCACGAGGCAGGCGTGCTGACCGCCTGCGCCGCCGAAACAATTGAGCGCATAGCGCGTCACGTCATAGCCGCGCTGAACGGAAATTTTCTTGATCGCCTCGACCATATTGGCAACTGCGATGCGGATAAAGCCGTCCGCGACGGCTTCCGGCGAACGTCCGTCTCCAATTTCGCCGGCAAGATCGGTGAACAGCGCGCGCACGCGCTCCACGTCCAGAGGCTTGTCCTGTCCGGGGCCGAATATGGCCGGGAAGAACTCCGGCATAAGCTTGCCAAGCATGACATTGGCGTCGGTGACGGCAAGTGGTCCGCCGTTGCGATAGCAGGCAGGGCCGGGATTGGCGCCAGCCGAATCCGGGCCGACGCGAAAACGTCCGGCATCGTAGTGCAGGATCGAGCCGCCACCGGCGGCCACTGTATGGATCAGCATCATCGGCGCGCGCACGCGCACGCCCGCTACTTCGGTTTCAAAGGCGCGTTCATATTCGCCGTCGAAATGGGCGACATCGGTGGATGTGCCGCCCATGTCGAAGCCGATGATCTGCGGAAAACCGGCTGTTTCACCGGTGCGGGCAAGGCCGACTACGCCGCCCGCGGGGCCGGACAAAATGGCGTCCTTGCCTTGAAACAGGTCGGCGGCGGTCAGGCCACCCGATGACATCATGAACATCACGCGCGCGCCGGTGCGCTCCACGTCCAGTTCGTTGGAAACCTGTGCCACATAGCGGCGCAGAACCGGCGACAGATAGGCATCGACGACCGTGGTGTCGCCGCGCCCGACCAGTTTGATCAGCGGCGAAACCTCGTGGCTGACCGAAACCTGCTCAAAGCCCAGATCACGTGCAATGCGAGCGATTTCAGCCTCATGCGCCGGAAACTTGTAAGCATGCATGAGGGCAATAGCGATGGACTGATAACCCGCATCCTTCAGGTCGCGAAGCGCTGCTTCTGCTTCTGCAAGGTCGAGCACTACTTCCACCGTGCCATCGGCGCGAATGCGCTCGTCCAGTTCGACCACCCGGTCATAGAGCGCTTCCGGCTTGATGATCTCGGTCGCAAAGATGTTCTTGCGTTCCTGATAGCCGATCTTGAGCGCGTCGCGAAAACCCTTGGTCGTGACGAGCGCCAGCCGTTCGCCCTTGCGCTCCAGAAGCGCATTGGTGGCGACGGTCGTTCCCATGCGTACTTCACCGATGACACCGGCCGGAACCGGTTCGCCGGTCTTCAGGCCAAGATGCAGGCGAATGCCGTGAACGGCTGCGTCCTTATAGGCAGAGGGGTTTTCCGACAGAACCTTGCGGGCATGGAGCTGTCCGTCGGGATCGCGCCCGATGACGTCGGTAAATGTGCCGCCGCGGTCGATCCAGAAGTCCCATACTCCGCGTCCCGTTCCGCTCATCGCTGGCTCCCTCACACAATAATCCAGATGCATTGAGTTGTGTATTCTGAAAACACTTCTGAAATTGATAGTCACATTTTATTGACAAAATGTCGATAAGATGATGACATAAAATTCACATAAAAGCGGGAGCGCCTAAATGGGTAAAGACAAGGCTTTTGAGGAAGAGCCCAAGACCGGAGACAACATGCAGGAGGCAGGCTTCGATGAAGTCACGCTGCCCCAGCATTTGCGTCCGGTTGCCTCAATAGGTCCCATCGTTTCTTCCGCTCACCTTGCCGAAGGCGGCTCGCCCGGCATGTCCGAGGTTGAATATGGCCTCATTCTCGCATCGCATGCTTTTTCGCGCTGGATGGTGCGCTGCATGGCGGCGGCAGGGTTGCCGGGGCTTTCTCCCATTGAAGTTTTGATTCTCCATTCGATCCGCCATCGAGATCGGGAGAAGAAGCTTGCCGATATCTGTCTCGTTCTCGACATTGAGGACACGCATATTGCCACCTATGCCATCCGCAAGCTTGAAAATGCGGGCTTGCTGACGACCGGCAAGGCGGCAAAGGAAAAGACGGTGATGATCACCGCCAGGGGCGCGGATGCCTGCGCGCGCTACGCGCAGATTCGCGAGCGCCTTCTGGTTGCATCGACGGCCAATGCGCGCCCATCAGAAGAAACGCTTTCGGAGGTGGCAGCGCTTTTGCGTTTCATGTCCGGCGCGTTCAATCAGGCCACGCGGTCTGCCATCACACTTTAAGAGGGTTGGAAGTTTGAGCGGAACCGAGTTGAGCGAGCGAGTTTCAAAACCCCTGCTGACCGTCGATGGCCTCAGCGTCGAATTTGGCGCGAGCCGCGTCGTTGACGATTTGAGTTTCTCGGTGCATCCGGGGCGCACGCTGGCCGTGGTGGGGGAATCCGGTTCAGGCAAGTCCATTACGTCGCTTTCCATCATGCGGCTCGCCGATATGAGCGGTGCAAAGTTTCCGTTCGGTCGTATTCTGTTTGGTGAGCGCGATCTGCTGAAAGCCGATCAAAAGACGATGCGAAATATTCGCGGCAAGGAGATCGCCATGATCTTCCAGGAGCCGATGACTTCGCTCAATCCGGTGTTCACCATCGGCAACCAGATATCCGAAGTGCTGATGCTGCATGAAGGCATAACCCAACAGGCTGCACATGCCGAAGGGAAGCGGCTTCTCGAAATGGTGCGGCTGCCGGATGCGGAAGGACTGCTGAAGCGTTATCCGCACCAGCTTTCTGGCGGTATGCGCCAGCGTGTTATGATCGCTATGGCGCTTGCCTGCCGCCCCAAACTCCTGATCG
The DNA here is from genome assembly GCF_055816855.1 of Ochrobactrum sp. PL_is483. NCBI lineage: Bacteria > Pseudomonadati > Pseudomonadota > Alphaproteobacteria > Hyphomicrobiales > Brucellaceae > Ochrobactrum > Ochrobactrum sp. PL_is483. The sequence goes on along the minus strand of NZ_JBVPGS010000040.1, from coordinate 558,648 downwards.
CCGATGAGCCAACGACCGCTCTCGATGTAACCATTCAGGCCCAGATACTGCACATTATCAGAGAGTTGCAGCAAGAGCTTGAAATGGCGGTTATTTTCATCACGCATGATATGGGTGTGGTGGCGGAAATGGCTGACGATGTCGTTGTCATGTGGAAGGGCAAGAAGGTAGAGGATGGGCCGGTCGGGCAGATTTTTTCCAAGCCGGAACATGCCTATACCAAGACATTGCTGTCGGCGGTGCCGAAACTTGGCAGTATGACGGGAGAAGCTTTCCCCAAGCGAATGCCAGTCATGACCATGCGTGATGACGTACCGGTTTTGGCAGGTGAGGAGCGCATTCAGGATACTGCGCGCTATGATAGCAAGCCGTTGCTGTCCGTGGATGATCTCTATGTGCGCTTTCCAATCAAGAAGAACCTGTTCGGCAAGGTCACGCATGTCTGCAATGCGGTGTCGAAGGTAGCTTTCGATATTTACCCGGGTGAAACCCTGGCATTGGTCGGTGAATCCGGCTCGGGCAAGTCAACTATCGGTCGCGCTATCCAGCAATTGCAAACGCCGCTTTCCGGCGATATTCGCTTCAACGGCAAGGCCTATTCGGCCATGAGCGCTGCCGAACGCTACGCCATGCGTCGTGAAGTCCAATATATCTTTCAGGACCCGTTTGCATCGCTCGATCCGCGCAAGACGGTTGGCTTTTCCATTGCAGAACCGATCCGTACACATGGCCTTCTCGACAACGACAAGGCGATCAATGCGCGCGTTGCAGAATTGCTGGAACGTGTCGGTCTTAGCCCGGAATACGCCAAGCGTTATCCGCACGAATTTTCAGGTGGTCAGCGCCAGCGGGTCTGCATTGCGCGTGCGCTTGCTTCCAAGCCGAAGCTCATTATCGCCGATGAAGCTCTGTCAGCGCTGGATGTCTCCATTCAGGCACAGGTTATCAACCTGTTCATGGATCTCCAGAAAGAGCACGATCTGGCCTATCTGTTCATCAGCCATGACATGGCAGTGGTGGAAAAGATGAGCCATCGCGTCGCGGTGCTCTATCTCGGTCAGATCATGGAGCTTGGCTCGCGCCAGCAGGTTTTTGAAACCCCATCACACTCTTACACGAAGCGGCTTCTGTCGGCTGTGCCAATTGCTGACCCCACTGCACGGACCAAACGGCCTGCACTGGAGGGGGAAATTCCAAGTACCACACGCCGGATCGATGACAAGCCGACGATCTATAGCCACCGTGAGGTCGCAGCCGGACATTTTGTAGCTGAAACCGTCTGAACCATAAAAGCTCAACGAAACCCAAAGGGGAAAACAATGATAAGAAAAACTTTTAAAGCCGTTCTCATGGCTTCCGCTCTGTCGGCGGCTGTGCTTGCATCTGCCCCAGCTTTTGCTGCTGGAAAGCTGACCATTTCGTCGCCGCAGGACCCCGGCAGCTGGGACCCGATCGACACGTTCCTCGTCAACTGGGCTTCGGTTGGCACCAACATTTTCGACGGTCTTGTTTATCGCGGCCCTGATCTCAAGATTGTCCCGGCACTCGCCACTTCATGGGAAGAGCTGGACGAGGGCAAGCGCATTCGCTTCCATCTGCGTGAGAACGTCAAGTTCCACAATGGAGAGCCTTTCGATGCGGAAGCCGTCAAGTTCACCTTTGAGCGTCTGCTCGGTGATGAAGGCGCGAAAGGTCCTCAACGTTCAAACTATATTGCAATCGAAAAGGTGGAAGTCATCGATGGCAAGACCGTCGATTTTCATCTGAAAGCGCCTGATCCGGTTCTGATTACAAAGCTTGCCGGTTATGGCGGTATGATCGTTCCGCCGAAATATATTCAGGAAAAGGGCGACGATTATTTCAACATGCATCCGGTGGGCACTGGACCGTTCAAGTTCGTTTCCTATGAACCGAAGGTAAACATCAAGCTTGAGGCGTTTGCGGACCACTGGGGTGGCGCGCCGAAGCTTTCAGAACTCGAATATCGCTTCATAACCGAGCCTTCGACCGCTGTTGCCGAACTTCAGGCCGGTCGCGTTGATCTCGTCATTCCGCCGACCATTCCGATCGGTATGATCCTGACTATCCAGGGCGATCCAAAGCTGGAGCTCGTCACCGCCTCGGGGCCGACGGTTTATGCCTTGCGTTTCAATACGGCTGACGGCATCACCAAGGACGAACGCGTGCGCAAGGCGCTGATTATGGCTGTGGATCGCGATGCGATCATCCAGTCCATTCTGGCGGGTCAGGCGGAAGCGATCGCCAGCTTTCAAGGCTCGCTATCCTTCGGCTTCGATCCGAATATGAAGCCGCTGCCTTACGATCCGGAAGGGGCGAAGAAGCTCCTCGAAGAAGCAGGCGTTCAACCCGGTGCAACCGTGCAGATTGATGTGCGTGGGCAGGACGCAAGTTTCAATGAAGTGGCACAGGCTGTCGCAAGCTTCCTGCAAATGGTTGGTATCAACGCAACCATCAAGCCTTACGATACCAATGTTCTGCTGAACGATATCATCCCGCAAGGCAAGACAGGCGCCATGTTCCAGCAGTCCTGGGGCGGCTGGACCTTCGACTACGATAACACTGCCTATTCGATGTATCATTCCGGCGAGAAGTGGAATCCTTACGACAAGGACGAAAAGCTCGACAAGATGCTGGAAGCGCAGCGTTCGGTTCTTGATCGCGGCGAGCGCGAAAAGCTCCTGCAGGAAATCGCGCATTACGCTGCCGGTCGCGCACTGGAAATGCCGCTCTACAATCTCAAGGCGATCTTCGGCGTCAACAAGCGCGTGAAAAATTTCGTGCCGGTTCCCGATAGCCGTCTGCGTCTGACGGACGTCACCGTCGAGTAAGCAAGAATGACAATACGGTAAGCCGGATATGTCCGGCTTGCCGCAGCATTTCGGAGGCGCACTGGTGGCCGGATTTCTGATCAAACGAGTTTTGCAGGCGTTGTTCGTGCTTGTCGCGATGACGCTGCTTGTCGCTTTCGCGGTCCGCCTTACGGGCGATCCGGCTTTGATGTTGACGCAAGGCGCGGGCAGTATCACCGAAGCTGATCTTGCACGCATCCGCGAAGGCCTCGGTCTCAACCAGCCGTTCTTCGTTCAGTACTGGCAGTTCCTGAAAGGGCTGTTCACGATGGATCTGGGGCGCAGTTTCCTCGGCGGCACGCCCGTATCGACACTGGTGGCTGGCGCTTTGCCTGCCACGCTGATGCTGGCTTTCGCTTCTCTGTTCGTTTCCATCGTGATTTCGGTTCCGCTTGGGATCAAGGCAGCCGTGTCGCGCGGTAGATGGGCCGATCAGTTGATCCGCATCTGCTCGCTTGTGGGCCTTTCGTTTCCGAATTTCTGGCTGGCAACGATGCTGGTGTTGCTGTTCGGCATCTCGCTGCAATGGCTGCCACCGAGCGGCATGAGCGGCATTGCAAGCTTCATCATGCCAGCGCTCACCATGGGCATCATCCTGACCGCAACGAATGTTCGTCTTGTGCGCACGGCGATGCTGGAGACGCTGCAATCGCAATATATCATGGTGGCGCGCGCCAAGGGGCTCAGTGAAAACAAGGTTCTCTACAAGCACGCCCTGCGCAATTGCGCTATTCCGCTGATCACCTATCTCGGCCTTCAGTTCGGTGGTCTGCTCGGCGGTATCGTGGTGGTAGAGCGAGTTTTCAACTGGCCGGGCATGGGTACGCTTGCCTTCGACGCCGTGGCAGGGCGCGATTATCCGGTTCTGCAGGCCACTATCGCAATCCTTTCCATGCTGATCATCGGCGTCAATCTTCTCGTGGACATCGCCTACGGCCTTGTCGATCCGCGTATCCGCACGGAGTAGGACCTATGGCAACCAAGACCTCATCCGTTCTGTTTTCGCGTTTTGCCAGCCTTGAGTTCATCGTCGGTGTCGTGCTGACCGGCTGTATTTGCCTAGCTGTGATTTTCTCCGGCTATTTGTTTCCGGGCGGCGCCAACAAAATTGATCTGCTGGCCCGTCTGACACCGCCATTCGTCAATCCAGCCCATGTTTTCGGCACCGATCCGCTGGGGCGCGATGTGCTGGCACGTGTCATTACCGGCGGCAAGATTTCGCTGTTCGTCGGTTTTGTTTCGGTGATCGGCTCTGTGGTTATCGGCACCATCATGGGGCTGGTCGCTGGTTATTATCGCGGCTTCTGGGACATGGCGCTGATGCGCTTTGTCGATGTGCAGCTTGCCATGCCCTTCATCCTGCTCGCTATCACCGTGATGGCCATTCTGGGGGGCGGGCTGTTCAACACCATCATCCTGCTGATCGTGTCGCAATGTGTACAATATGCGCGACTGGTGCGCGGCTCGGTGCTGTCGCTGCGCGAGCGCGAGTTCATCCTGTCTGCTCGCGCTATCGGCGTGAAGGATTGGCGTATCATTTTCCAGCATCTGCTGCCGAACCTGCTCGGTCCGGTGATCGTGCTGATGACGCTCAATGTCGCCAACAATATCCTGCTTGAATCGAGCCTGACCTTTCTTGGCCTTGGTGTTGATCCGACTATCCCGAGTTGGGGAGGCATGCTGGCCGACGGACGCACATATCTCCAGACAGCTTGGTGGGTGAGCGTATTTCCGGGCCTTGCCATTCTCTTCACCGTGCTTGGCCTCAATCTCCTTGGAGATTGGTTGCGCGATAGCCTCGATCCAACGGGCAGGACTTCCCGATGAAAGTGCTTTTTGAAAAAAACTATCCGCGCACCGTTCATGCGCTTGTTGAACGCTTTCTGAAACCCGAAATGCGCGGTGCGAAGGTGGAAGCCTGGCTGTTCGATGACCAGCCAAGCCGCTTTGCCGCCGAAACGAAGCTACGCGAGGCAGGTGTCGAAGCACGGTTCCGTTCTGCCTATAAACCGCTCCTGCATTTCTTTCTCGAAGAAGTGGACGGCGCTACGCTGAAGTCGGCTGCGATCCGCTATCCTCGTCACGACGCCTGCGTGCAGAACCGCTTCCTGCTGGAGACCTATCCCTTATCCGCGCTTCTGCCGCAGGTGGAGACAGTATTCCTGGCCTCCGGCAAAGACGATTTTCATTATGAAGTCGATCTGGTCTTTACTGATGGTCGTAGCGAGAGCCATCGGGTCTTTGCCCCAAACCGCGTGCATGAGGATTTCATCGGTGAAACACTGGTCTCACCCACCGGTTGGCTTGCCATCACGCAGCATGGCAAAATCGATAGCGAACGCTTTGAAACATCATATGAAAAGCTGTTTCATGACACCGTCTCAACCATCGCCGCTCATGACTGGAAGCGTGGCGAACCTTATTTTGATGAGCTGAACATCGCAGTCAGCCTACCGATCACTGACCGCCGCCTGTCTTACGACGAGGAAAGGCTGAGCCTCACCGAAGCCATGCACGAGGATATCTATTTCTCGCTGCTCGAAGTTTTTCAGAAAAAGTCCGGTCGCCCGGTCGGGGATCGCGGCTTGCAACCGGGCCAGATTGTGCCGGAAATCCGCTTTCTCGATGCCGAACCGTCTGTCAAAGTGGAAACGCGACCGCTTTCTACCGACGACGCGCTGACGGCAGAGCAGGTTCTGGAGACAGCTCAGGCGCCGCTTTCCGCCGATCAGATCCGTCGTGAAATTGCCAGACTGGGCGGTACGCCTTTCGAGGCAAATACCCGTTCAGGCAGAACGGTGCGCGCGACCTATCTTAAGGGCAGCGACGCCGCTATGATGATCAGCGCCGGTCAGCATGCGAATGAAACGACGGGTGTTGTCGGCGCGTTGCGTGCTGCCAACCGCCTTGCGGCCCGCGGCGGCGCGCATTTCACGATTTCCCCGCAGGAAAACCCCGACGGATACGAGATACACAAGCGGCTTTGCGCACTCCAGCCCCTTCATATGCATCACGCCGCCCGATATACGGCGCTCGGCGACGATCTGGAATATCGAAGCGGAGAGGGGCTCTATGAAAAGGCCATTCGCGTGGAAGCCGAAAAGCGGACCGGCGCGAAGCTGCATGTCAACCTGCATGGTTATCCCTCGCATGAATGGACGCGCCCGCTATCCGGCTATGTGCCGCGTTCCTTTGCGATGTGGACATTGCCCAAGGGGTTTTTTCTGATCATTCGCCACCATGCCTCCTGGGAGAGGCAAGCGGAGGAGCTGATCGATCGCGTGACCGGGCATTTGGCTGCCATTGATGGATTGGTTGCCTATAACAACGCCCAGATCAGGCTTTTCGAGCAACATGCGGGCGAAACGGGTTTCCGCATCATCAACGGTTTTCCTTGCCTCGTCGGGGTTGACGATCGGCACACCGTACCGCTGACGCTCATCACCGAATATCCGGATGAGACGATTTACGGTGATGCGTTCGTTCGAGGGCATACTGCTCAAATGGAAACCGTACTGGCATCATATGACGCCTTGCAGGCACTGTTTCCTTCAGATGCGGTTGCCTAAAGATAATAGACCCCGATACGCTTGCCGCCGATGATTTCGACGGCAATCTCCATTTCGTAAATGTCTCCGAGGATTTCCGGATGAATGAGTTCATCCGGGCTTCCCTGATGTGCGACCTTGCCGTGGCGCATGGCGACTATATGGTCGGAATAACACGACGCGAAATTGATATCATGCAGAACCAGAACGACGGTTTTTCCAAGTTCGTCTGCGGCTCGCCGCAACAGCTTCATCATTGAAGCGGAATGCTTCATATCGAGATTGTTGAGCGGTTCGTCCAGTAGTACGTAATCTGTATCCTGGCATAGCACCATTGCTACAAAGGCACGCTGGCGCTGTCCGCCTGAGAGTTCATCCAGAAAACGTTCGCTCAGATCGTCAAGGCCAAGATAGCCGATAGCCTGCTCGACATGTTTGCGATCATCGTTGTTCGGCCTGCCTTTGGAATGGGGATAGCGGCCAAAGGTTACGAGGTCGCGCACGGTCAGGCGAGAGTTGATTGCATTTTCCTGCCGCAAGATCGACAGGCGTTTAGCGAGCACATCACCAGAGGTCGCCGAAACGTCGAGTCCGTCTACGGTCACCCGGCCCTTGTCCATCGGCAGGAGACGGCTCACCATCGAGAGCAGCGTCGATTTTCCCGCTCCATTCGGCCCGATGATCGAGGTTATGCCGCAAGCAGGCAGTTTCAGGGTGACGTCATCGACAACAAGCGTGCCGTTGTAGGATTTGCTGACCTGACTGATTTCTATCAACGTGCGTGCCCCCTGACGAGAAGGATGATGAAGACAAGGCCGCCCAGAAACTCGATAATGACGCTGAGTGCGGCGTTGAACGAGAAAACACGTTCAAGAACGGTCTGTCCGCCGACGATGCAGAGGATTGCAAGCAGGATGGCAATAGGCAGGATAAACCGGTGTTTTGCCGAACCGGCAAGCATATAGGCCAGGTTGGCCACCAGCAAGCCGAAGAAGGTAATGGGCCCGACCAGTGCCGTGGAAACGGAAACTAGCACCGTGACCATGAAAAGGATTTTGCGCACGATGCGCCGATGATCAACGCCCAGATTGATTGCGGGATCGCGCCCGAGAGACAGAACGTCAAAAACGTGAATGAAGCGCAGTCCGTAGAGCGAAACCGCAACTACGATGACGACCGACATAATCAGAATGTCGCTGTTGATGGTATTGAAGCTAGCGAAGAAACGATCCTGCAGAACAGCGAAGAGATTTGGATCAAGCATTCGCTGTATCAGGTTGGAAATGCTGCGGAAAAACACTCCGCAGACGATACCGACAAGCATAACGAGATGCAGGCTACGGGTTGCTCCCGAGAACAGCCAGTAATAGAGCGTGCCGGCGAAAACCACCATGATAGCGGTTTCAGCGAGAAATCGAATGTTTGGTCCAAGCCAGTCGATCTGAACGGCGCCGAAGAAGAAGACCACCAACGTCTGGATCAGGATATAAAGCGCGTCGAACCCCATGATAGATGGGGTCAGGATGCGGTTGTTTGTTACGGTCTGAAACAACACTGTTGAAACGGCAATAGAGTATGCGACCAGCACCATGGCCACAAGTTTGGTGCCGCGGAAGGACAGGATGAAAGACCAGCTTCCCTTCGCGCCGATTGTCATGAATGCGGCCGTTGCAAGAAGAGTAAGGGCGCAAAGCAGCAAAAGAACTACACGCGGACGCTTAAGCAAGGCGTGAACCCCGCCGCAACAATAGGTAAAGGAAGATGGCGCTCCCTGCGACGCCCATCATCGTGCCTATCGGGATTTCGTAAGGGAAGCGGACCAGCCGCCCAACGATGTCACAGGCAAGAACGAGACCCGCGCCGAGAACTGCCACCCATGGCACCGCGCGCCGCATATTGTCGCCGATGAACATGCTGACAACGTTCGGGACGATAAGACCGAGGAAAGGTATCATGCCGACGGTCACAACGACCGATGCGCTGACCGTAGAAACAATAACGAGGCCGAACGTGACCACGCGGCGGTAATTGAGACCAAGGTTGGTGGTGAAATCCTCACCCAGTCCAGCGACCGTGAAACGGTCGGCGGCTATATAGGCGACGACCGTCAGGAGGAATGCCAGCCATAGGAGTTCGTAGCGGCCACGGAGGACGCCCGAAAAATCTCCGGTTGTCCAGGAATTGAGCGATTGCAGCAGATCGAAGCGGTAAGCGATGAAGGTGGTTATCGCATTGATGACGCCGCCAAGCATGATGCCGACTAATGGCACCACAAGAACGGAACGCAATGGAATTGCCCGAAGAATACGAAGAAAGAGGGCGGTTCCGGCAAGCGCTGTAACAGAAGCAACCAGCATTTTACCGATAACAGGCGTTTCAGGCGCGAATAATACGACCAGAAGGATGCCGAGACCGGCAGATTCAACAGTGCCAGCCGTAGATGGTTCAACAAAACGGTTGCGCGTCAACATTTGCATGATCATGCCCGAAACAGCCATGGACATGCCCGCCAGAATGATTGCAAGTGTGCGTGGAATGCGGCTGATGAGTAGAACTCCGGCCGCGCGGTCGGTGCTTTCGGCGCCAAAAAGTGTGGCTAGCGACACATCGCTGACACCGATAAACAGGCTTATGACAGCCAATACGGCAACAACGGCTATGGCTGCTGCAAGTCCCTTCACGCTAATTTCCTGTTCTAGAGCGGGTCCGGTTAACAGGAACATTGGAACCGCTCTATCCATTTGTTTTTTCAGCATTTCCGAACGCAAAACCGTTTCACACTTTTGGAAATGCTCGTTTGCCTGATCACGATTTCGGGCCACCCCACGGTGGCCCGACCGGATTCGGTTTGGAAGCCCGTTACTTTGCCTTGTCGAAAGCCTGCGAAAGCTGATCAATGGTGCCGTGAAGCGCGCCGAGACCGCCGCCGATCAGGTACCAGTTCTGAGCGTTCAGATAGACAAGCTGATCCTTTTTCCAGGCATTGGTCTGCCGCACGAGTTCATTGTCGAGGACCTGCTTGGCCGAATTGCCTTCACGGCCGATGGCAGCATCTCGGTCGATGACGAAAAGCCAATCAGGATTGGTTTCAAGAATGAACTCCGAGCTGACGGGCTGACCGTGATTGCCGACAGACAGATCAGGGGCGGCAGGTTTCACGCCGAAGCTGTCATGCAGAACGCCGAAGCGTGATCCCGGGCCGTAGGCACTGATCTTGCCGCCGGAAGTAAGAATGAGAAGGCCGTTACCCTTTTGGGCAGCCTTTTCCCTTAACGCGGCAAGTGCGACATCAAGCTTCTCGGCTTCAGCCTTTGCTTCTGCTTCCTTGCCGAAAATCTGGCCGAGTTTCTCGATATTGGCTTCCGTGTCGGCGATGAAACTCTTCGCATTGGTGGTCAGATCGATTGTCGGAGCAATCTTCGAAAGCTCGCCATATTTCGCAGCCGAACGCCCTGCCACGATGATCAGGTCCGGTTCTGCGGCATTAACTGCTTCATAGTCCGGTTCGAACAGCGTGCCGATTTTCGCATAATCGTCACTCTGATACTGCTTGAGATATTCAGGGTAGGATATGCCGCTTGGAACACCCGTAACCTTGACACCAAGGCGGTCCAAATTGTCGAGAGTGCCGAGATCGAACACCAATACCTTGGCCGGTGATTCTGGCACCACTGTCTCACCCTGGACATGCTTGATGGTTAGATCAGCAGCATTGGCAGTTGCAACAATGCCCAGCGCCACAGCGGCGGCACCACATAGCCGGGTAACGTGTTGAGCGATATTCAGCATGGTTCGATCCTTTCATCAATCCTGTGCTTTATAGTCAAGTATCTTCTCCGTCAAAGACCGGAGATAAAATTCAGTTGTTTTTTGGCCGAGGGGCTTGCTTGAGCAGGATAAAATTGAGGCTGTCTTCGACCGTTAACGGTATCATTGATCCGTGGCTCTCATCCTCGAAACGGTGAAAGGCTGCGTCCATTTGCGGAAGTTCGGAAAGCTCTTTGAAAACATCCGCACCGGAAGGTCCGCCGCGCAATTTCTTCAACCGATCATCGTCCTGTTTCATCTGGCCAGGACGGCTACCGCGTTTGCCGGAGGTTTCTATGAGCAGACGGATCGGGTGAGGCGTGTTTTTGAAAGTGGAGACGAATTGATCTTTGTCTTTCAAAATCGAGCGATCATTCCACCAGATCGACGGATCTGCTGCACTGTAAGTCTGGAAAGAATCCCGATGATTGAACAAGGCATAAAGGGTGAACAGCCCACCCAATGAGTGGCCGAACAAGGCTTGTTGTCTTTTATCGATATCGAAACGCTTTTCGATTTCAGGTTTTACCTGATTGTCGATGAAATCGAAGAATGCATCCCGTCCTCCGGTCTTCGGCACATTAAAGTGAACCGGAATCAGTTCGTCACGCGTGTGCGGTGTAAGGTCGAAGTATCTCAGGCGAACAATTTCATCCTGATTATCGGTTGGATAGCCGATGCCGACAAAAACGGCTTTCAAGGCAGCATTTTCTGCCATGAGTTTTGCCGCAATCGGCAACATGCGATTGCCGTCGAGCATGTATATAACCGGATAACCACCCTTTGGGGGCGCCTCTTTTGGTGCGGCGGTGAATATACGATAGGTGATGCCGTTGGCTTCCATGTCAAAGGACGAGATGGCACGCTCAGCAGCTTGCACTGCGGACGCTGTAAGTATCCCCGCCATGATTAAGCACACCTTTTTTACGATATTCGTCACTACGCTCATACGAGCATCCAATCATGGAAAGGGCGCCCGCCATTGCTGGCAGGCGTCACGGTGTTGCGATCCTAGAAGCGGGAGGTCATACCGACCCAGAGACGGCGACCATCGACAACCGTATTGAAGTCGTCCACATCGACCTTTTTGTCGAAGATATTGTAGACGGCAGCGTTCAGGGTGACATTCTCGCTGAAGTCATAGGAACCGCCGATATCGAAGGTCGCATAGGGCTTATACTTGGCGGCGATAATTTTGCCGTCGCGATAGATCGGCGTTCCAGCCGGTGTCGTACCCAGTCGTGCGCTGGCGTTGATTTCTTCCCCGTGATAGTTGCCCGCAGCCCAAGCTTTGAGACCATCAACAGGGGTAATCCAATCGGCGCGCAGGCTTGCCATATGCTTCGGAGTGCGGGCGAGCGGCAGACCAGCAAAATCACCAGTCTTCTGCTCCGAGTCCGTGTAGGTATAGTTACCGCGAATGGTAATGCTGTCTGTAGCTTCCCAGTTAAAGGTCAGCTCGACACCCTGCATGACTGCATTGTCGATATTGAAGGCATACCAGAGGCGATAATTCGGATCTTCATTCCAACGAAGCGGGTTGCCGTTGGCATCGGTAACCAATGCGTTAGAAATCTTATCCTTGAAGTCGGTATAAAAATAGGTCGCGCCGAGACGCAGGCCCATCTGGTTGTCCCAGAGCGCGCTGGCTTCGTAGCTGGTGCTCTTCTCCGGTTGCAGATTTGGATCGCCGATAATGACGCCGCAGGTACCGTTCGGGCCGTATGAACAACCAGCGCCGCCAGTCGTATAGGCATAGCCGGGAGCAATGGTACGGATTTCCGGAGCGCGGAAACCGGTCGAGATGCCGCCCTTGAAGGTCAATTGCTCAGTAGCGTGCCAGACTGCGTAACCGCGCGGGCTGAAATGCGATCCGTAGATTTCATGGTCATCCATGCGGAGACCGCCGGTAAGAGCGAAATCCGGCGTGATCCACCATTCGTCCTCGGCGAAGAGCGCCCACTGGCGAACACTGAATTCTTCATCCAAGTTGGTGCGGCGCCCTGGATTCTGGTCGGTTAGCACTGATTGTGTGAACTGTCCGCCGGTTACGAGCGTGTGATTGCCGTAGAATTCGAACGGTGTAGTGAACTTGCCATCAAGCACTGAATTGCGGATATGCGGCGAACGCAGATTCTCCACATAGCTCTTGGTCTTGTTGTCCCAGTTAAAATTGGTGCGTTCGGCCCATTCCTGCATCAATGAGAATTCCGACGTGGTAGGACCCCAGCGGCCAGTGTGGCTGATCGACCAGTGATCGCGATCATTGTAATTGTAAGCGTCAACGGGATTTCGACCGCTGGCGTCGATCGTGTTGCCCACGGTCATGTCGCGGCGAAGGCGAGTCTTGCCCAACTCGAGCAGGATATCGTGATCTTCATTCGGGGTCAGCGTAATGCGACCGGTAATGTCGATATCCTTCTGCTCAGGCGTGCCACCGATAACACTGTCCTCCTGGCGCTTGAGGCCGCGCCCCCAGACCTGAACGCCGACAAGATTCGGAACCAGCGGCCCGGTCATGTAATAGGAACCTTGCAACGAGTTCCCGAATTTGGAGTGTTGTTGGACCGTGCCGTCGACCGTAAAAGATCCGCTCCATGTGTCGGATACTTTTTTGGTGATGATATTGATGACGCCGCCCATGGCGTCCGATCCGTAAAGCGAGGACATAGGGCCGCGGATGACTTCGATCCGTTCGATGGCATTGGCGGGTGGCAGGAAACTCTGTTCGAAGCCGGAGTTACCGTTGGTGCGTGCATCGCGCGTGCTCTGGCGTTTTCCATCAACGAGCAGCAGCGTATAGGAACCGGGAAGGCCGCGAATGAAGATGTCTTTTTCGGCGGCAGGGCCGGTCACGGACACGCCTTGCACATCTTTCAAAGCGTCTGACAGATCGCGATAAGCGCCCTTTTCCAGCTCTTCGCCAGGAACCACGGTTATGCTCGCCGGGGCGTCAGTAATGTTCTGTTCGAACCCGGTGGCCGTGACGACAATTTGATTGAGTTTGACGGCTCCGTCGGCGGTCGTTTCGATGGCAGCTTCTGGCGCCTTTTTCTTCTTGGCGCTTGCCTCGTCTGAGATTGCTTGCTCTGTTGCTTTGGCTGCTGTTTGCGCGGTCGCCATCGTTTCGCTCAGAAGCAGAGTGCTGGAAAGACAGGTCCCCGCAAGGATCACCCGGTAAACAGGCGATTTTCCCGCCGAACGCCTGTTTTGTGTACCTTCAGTCCACAATCCCCGAAACAAGCTGGTCATTTTCGTCACCGTTTAAAGTTGAGTTTTGTAGTCTCCTTATGTATGGCAATAAGGTGAGGTCAATCATCATGTTTTATAAGCGTTCTAAATTTCAAAAACTGCAAATGAGCGGGTACTAAAGTGATGTCGGGCAAGCAGCCGGAAACTCAGCGACATTCGCAAAAAGGCGAAAGTGAAAGCCTTCGTTTGGGGCAGTTGCGACTGTTGATTGCTCTTGATGCACTTCTGGTGGAAGGCAGTGTCGGCGGTGCCGCAAAGCAGATGGGGTTGAGCATCGCAGCCATGAGCCGACTGCTCGGTCAGATTCGCGAAAAATTCAATGATCCTATCCTGGTTCGCTCGGGCCGAAATATGGTCGCGACCCCAAAAGCAGAAGCACTGCGAGGGCGACTGCGGCGGCTGGCAAATGAAGCCGAAACACTATTGACTCTAGACCTTGCTGAAGTGCCGAAATCGGGCTGCACCGGGCATCACGGATGGAAGAGAAGCGCTATAGTGGCGCCGCCGCCGCTCGGTATACGCAAGGTGATTGAGCTTGAAAATCACCCGACGCCGGAACAGCTTGCGGCGCAGTTCGCCCGCATTCAGGATGAAAATGATCCGGTCCGGAGGCTTGCCAAATATATCGCTGTGGTAGGGCGAAAAGTTGGGCATACCCGTCCGCTTGAAATGTCGGAAGCTGAAGATGCATTCACCACGATCTTTGCGGGCAAAGCCGATCCCATGCAGATCAGCGCACTACTCCGGCTTATTCATTATCGTGGAGAAACTGCTACCGAACTTGCTGGCATGGCGCGTGCGGCGAGGCGAATTTATTCACTGGAGACGGGATTGAACATTCCCGCTCTCGACTGGCCAGCTTATCTGTCGCCCAATTCCATGCAGTCTCCATGGTTCATGCTCTCAGCTTTGCTGGTCGCTCGAGCCGGCTATCCGGTTGTCTTGCATGGCAACTGCGGAACAGGGGAAATCTCTGGCAAGCTGGAGATGGCGGCTGAGGCCATCAAACTACCAATTGCGACGTCACATACCTCGGCGGGAAGTGCTTTGAGGGCGCATGGAATCTGCTTCATGCCGATGGCTGGTTTCGCGCCTCAGATCCATGCGTTGCTTGCGCTCTATCCACTGTTTGAGTCCCGTTCATCAATGAATAGCCTGGTCCATCTGCTAAACCCGATGAACCTCAAAGCTGCATTTCTGGGCGTTACACAACCCGCATATCGCAAATTGCATCGCGATGCGGGCGCGCTTCTCGGCCTGCCTTCGATTTCGGTTGTTTCGACCAGCCGTGATGTCGCGGAACTCGTCCCGCATAGACCGCATACGATCTACAGGCTTCTTGACGGTCGTGAAACCGATCTGGTGCTTCCAACACTTTCCCGGGAAAGCGGTGACAAGCACTCAAACTTCAGCTCATTTGAATATTGGTATGGTGTCTGGTCTGGCGCTGCCGTGGATAAACGTGCAGAAAATACAATCGTTGCCACAGCTGCCATAGCGATGATGACAGCTGCATCCGCCGACAATGAAAGCCATGCGCTGTTCTTCGAAAAAGCTGAAGAACTTTGGTGCAACCGGCACCGACCGACTCGCTGCTTCAAAAGCAGCGGCAATCGCGGAACGTGAAATTGTTTCACGTTCCGTAATTCATGGAAAAGCTTTTCCTGAAGCTCTCGAGTATGGCACGCCCATGCTTTGGCTACTCATTTCGGAGGCTTTATTTTCTCCCGTAAGTTTGATTGTAGCAGTGAGGCATCGCTGCCCATCCTGCCAATCATCGCGTCGCACGCCGCTCACGTTGAAAATCTTCCGGGAGATACCATTGACTATACATACCGCGCCAATCAATCTGCCTTTGCTCGATCTATCGCGTTTCAACGGGAGAGCTGACGAGCGTGCCAACTTTGTCGCGGAACTGCGCCAGACGCTTCACGACCATGGCTTCTTTTATCTTACTGGCCATGGCGTCGATCCGAAACTCGTGGAAGACGTGGTAACCACGGCAAAGAAGTTCTTCGCGCTGCCTGCGGAAGAAAAACTCAAAATAGAAATGGTCAAGTCGCCCCATTTTCGCGGTTACAATCGCGCTGGCTTTGAGCGGACCCGTGGCCAGCAGGATTGGCGTGAACAGCTGGATATCAACACGGAATTGGAACCGGTTATATTAGGTCCGGACAGTCCGGCATGGAAGCGTCTGATCGGCCCGAATCAATGGCCTGAGGCTTTGCCCGAGCTCAAACCCTTGCTGCTTGCGTATCAGGCTGAGGTGACGCGTGTTGGCATTGATATTCTGAAAGCCATCGCTGCCGCATTGGGGCAGCCGGAAGATTTTTTTGCCCAGATTTATGAACCGCATCCGTCTCAACTCTTGAAGATCATTCGTTATCCGGGCCGCGACGTCGCTGAAAGCGAGCAGGGAGTGGGGGCCCATAAGGACGGTGGCTTCGTTACTGTTCTCTTACAGGATGTCGTTCCCGGCTTGCGCGTCCAGCGCGAAGATGGCGAGTGGATCGATGCGCCTCCGGTTCCTGGTACCTTTGTCATCAATACCGGCGAACTACTTGAGCTTGCCACTAACGGGTTTGTGCGGGCTGATGTACATGGCGTCGTCGCGCCTCCGGCGGGTGTTGAACGTTTCTCCGTCGCTTTCTTTCTTGGCGCCCGATATGATGCGACCATTCCAGTTATCGATTTGCCTGATGAGTTGAAGATCAAGGAACGCGGCGTGACCGTCGATGCCCTAAATCCGATTTTTCGTGAGGTCGGCGCAAACAACCTTAAGAGTCGCCTCCGGTCGCATCCAGATGTTGCGCGCGTACATCATGCAGATTTGCTGACGCCTGAACAATTGGCAGAACATTAAGGCGGAGCGGCATATTGAGCGGCTGATACACCATGTTTAAACCCCTTCCTTGGCGGCCGATTGTGCTGGTGGCCATTGGTCGCCAAGGAAGGGGTCGGGGGTATGCTGTTATTCGGTTTTTTGATTTTGTGACGCTCAAATGAGGCCCTCTGCGGATATTTCGTCTGTTGGCGAGCATTTAAAAGCTGCGATTGCTGACAGGGCAGAAGCATCGAGTGTCCAATTTGGCAGCAGGCTTTGTCGATTTGATCTGAAAGCGCGGCTCCGCTTTGCGAAAATTTCGGCAAATTGACCGTATAGTTGTCATTTTGAACAATTTGCTCCCTGGAAATTTAACAAATCCACGGCTTGATCGTTCAATGCATCAATGAAAGTCTCCCTAAACTTATAAAGCGTGACTTAGGGAGGGGATCGCTGAAATGCCTGTAATGCCCGAATTGTATGCCGATACCATAATTTATAACGGTACGATCTGGTGTGGATATGAGGAGGGCACGGTCGAAGCCTTGGCTATCTGGCAAGGCAAGGTGCTGACGACAGGCACAAAGGACCAGATTTGGTCATTGAAAGGCAGCAATACACGTCTGATCGATTTGAAAGGACGCTTCGCCACGCCCGGACTGAACGATGCCCATCTACATCTTATTTCGGTTGGGCTTACGCTAAAGTGGATCGACGCGACGCCGCAGGCAGCACCAACCTTGCAAAGTTTGCTCGATGCCATTCGAGACAAGGCGGCTTCGGTCCCTCAGGGAACATGGATCAGAGCCCGCGGCTATGATCAGACCAAGCTTGATGTAGGCCGCCATCCGCATAAGTCCGAACTTGATGCGGTTGCTCCAAACAATCCTGTCATGCTTGTGCGGGCTTGCGGTCACGTATCCATTTTTAATTCAAAAGCGTTTGAATTGGCCGGTATCGATGAAAATTCGCCGGTGCCGGAAGGTGGACTGATCGAGCAGAAAAATGGTGTTCTGACCGGAATAGTTGCGGAAAATGCCCAGGGAGTCGTTCGTAAAGCAATCCCTAAGGCAACCACGGAAGAAATGATCGAAGCCATTGAGGCCGCAGGCGAACTGCTTCTTTCCTATGGCATTACCAGCGTTATGGATGCCGCTGTCGGCCAGGTTGCGGGCTTCGATGAGATTCGTGCCTATAATCTCGCCAAACTGGAGAAGCGCTTACCGGTACGTACCTGGCTTGTGCTTCTTGGCGATCCCGGTTCTTCCATTGTCGAGGAATGCTACAAAGCTGGTCTTGTGTCGGGTGTTGGCGATGACATGCTGACGGTCGGTGCCGTCAAGATTTTCCTCGACGGCTCGGCAGGTGGACGAACTGCGTGGATGAGCAAGCCTTATCTCGGCGACGATAATAATATCGGTGTCCAGATATTGCCGGACGCGGAAGTGGAAGCGCTGGTGCTGGATGCTCACAAGAAGGGCTACCAGCTGGCATGCCACGCTATCGGCGACGCTGCGATCGGCCAGCTCATCACAGCCTATGAAAAGGCACTCGCCGCCTATCCCGATCCGGATCGCCGCCACCGTATCGAACATTGCGGCTTCTCCACGCCGGAACAGCACGGGCGGATGAAAAAGGCTGGTATCTATCCATGCCCGCAGCAGGTTTTCATATACGATTTCGGCGATGCCTATATTTCGGTTCTGGGTGAGGAGCGAGCTCTCTCAAGCTATCCGCTGAAGACCTGGAAAGAGCTTGGTTTCAAGCCAGCGACCGGCAGCGATGCACCGGTATGTCACCCGAATCCCTATCCGAACATCTATTCGATGCTGACCCGCGAAACTGGCAAGGGGACGGTGATGGATGCCCGCGAATGTGTGACCATTGAAGAGGCTCTTCAGGTTTACACGGAGTTCGGAGCCTTCTCTCAGAAGCTGGAGAATGTGAAGGGCAAGCTCGTATCCGGACAGGTTGCCGATATCGCAGTTTTCTCGCGCAACATGCTCACGGCCAAGCCGGAAGAAATTCTCAAGGATACGCATTGCGTTCTTACCATGCGTGGCGGTGAGGTTGTGTTCGAACGGTCGTGAAGACATGCCTCCATATCTGGAAGCAACAAAAAGAATTGAAGCGTAAACGCTTCGGAGCAAATTCGGTCAACTTGGTTTCGACCAAGCTGACCGAATAAACGGTTCATCTGGATCGCAAGAACAATATCTATGAAGGGGAAAAATATGAGAAAATTCGCTTTGCTGGCGGCGCTGTCCGCGGTTCTGTTGGCCGGAACGGCTGCTTATGCTGCCGACGAACCGCGTCCGGGAGGTGTCATCAATTTCGTGGCACCTTATGGCGACAGCTTCTCAACGCTTGATATTCAGGCGTCGCCTGCCACGCAGGATGAGTTTTATGCGAAGGCTATCCACCGTACGCTCTATGATTGGGACGCTGATCTGAACAAGCCGGTACTCGGTCTTGCTACCGATGTGACTGTGTCCGACGACAGGCTCGTTTATACCTACAAACTTCGTCCTGATGTATTTTTTCACAACGGAAAGCCACTGACTGCCGATGACATTATCTGGAGCTACACCCGGATAATGGACCCCAAAAAGGCATTTCCACCGGCACGTTATATTGCAGAAATCAAGGGTGCCGAGGAATACACGCAGGGCAAGGCCAAGGAAATTTCCGGCCTGAAAAAGATTGACGACCATACCCTCGAAATCACGCTGAAGCAGCCGATTGACCCAGGCTTCCAGTTCATGCGCAACAATACTGCCATTTATCCGGCAGGCGAGGGGGATAGCGAGGAGTTCCAGCGTCACCCTATTGGTCTTGGACCTTACAAATTTGCGGAATATGTTCCCGGCTCCCGCCTGACGGTCGAGAAGTGGGATAAATACTATGAAAAAGGTAAGCCCTACGCCGACAAGGTCAATATATTGATCATGGGTGACGCTGCGGCGCGCGACGTTGCGTTCCGCAACAAGGAAATCGACGTGGCAGTGCTTGGGCCGGCGCAATACACGGCCTACCTTGCTGACCCCGAAATTGCCAAGAACATGGTTGAGGTGGCTGAAGTTTATACACGGGCCGTCGGCTTCAATCCGGATTTCAAACCATTCCAGGACAAGCGTGTCCGTCAGGCAATCAACTACGCCATTGATAGTGATCTCATCATCAAGCGCCTCGTCAAGGACAAGGCTTATCGCGCGGTCGGTTGGCTTCCAAACTCGTCGCCCGCCTTCGACAAGGATGCAAAGCCTTATCCATATGATCCTGAAAAAGCGAAGGCTTTGCTTGCTGAAGCCGGATATGCTGACGGCTTTGAGTTTGAGTTGACCGCGACGCAGAACGAAAGTTGGGGTTTGACCATCGTTCAGGCGATCATTCCGATGCTCGCCAAGGTCGGCATCAAGGTGAAGGCAAAGCCGGTCGAAGCGTCGGTGCTGGCCGATGTGGTTCCTGCTGGTAATTTCCAGGCTTATATGTGGTCACTTGAAAGTGGCCCGGATGCGCTGACGGCCATGCAGTGTTTCTATTCCACGACACCACAATCTGCGTGTAATTATCAGAAGTTCTCCAATGCCGAATTCGACAAGATTGTCGATGCAGCAAAACTGGCCAAAACCGAAGAGGAAAAGAACGAGCTTCTGAAGAAGGCCAACAACCTGTTGCAGGAAGAAGCGCCGGTATGGTTCTTCAATTACAACAAGGCTGTAATGGCGCATCAGCCATGGTTGCATGGTTTGCAACCAAATTCGGCGGAACTCGCAATTCAGTCCTACGAAAAACTTTGGGTTGATGACACAGTTCCGTCTGGTCGCTAACTTCGGCTGATCTGGATCGGCCCGCTCGATTTCGGGCGGGCCTCTCATCCCCTTTGCTCGGGCGTCTTTGCGCCGATCCAAAAGGAGGACCATGTGCTCTATTTTATTCTTCGGCGCGTCCTGCAGATGATACCGACGGTTGTCGCGGTGTCTCTGCTGATCTTCGTCATTTTCAGTGTTGTTCCCGGCAGTATCGCCTCCGGCCTTATTGCCAATGGCAAGGGGATGAACGACCCGAAGATGGTCGAAAAGATCACCCAAGAGTTCGGCCTCGACAAGCCTGTTCATGTCCGTTTCGGCAATTACCTGGTTCAGCTGGCGCAGTTTGATCTAGGCACGTCCTATCGATCAAGGCAGCCGGTTGTCTCGCTTATTCAGGAGCGCATGTGGCCCACGCTGAAGCTCGCTTTTGCGGCCATGGGATTTGCGATCCTGATAGGTGTGCCACTTGGGTTTCTCGCCGCGCTCAAGCCGGGAAGCGTGCTTGACAGCGTGACCATGATAGGAGCGGTTTCGGGCCTCTCATTGCCGCAGTTCTGGCTTGGCTTGCTGGCTATGTATCTCTTTGCACTGACGCTTGGATGGTTGCCAAGCTTTGGCTATGGCGACGGCGGCATCAGAAACATCATTCTACCCGCATTGACGTTGGGGGTTGCACCTCTTGCTTTGCTGGCACGGACGACGCGTGCAGCGGTGCTTGAAGTGATGGGTGCTGATTTCATCCGTACTGCCCGTTCGAAAGGTATGAACAGTTTCAAGCTGGTGAAGTGGCACGTCATGCGCAATGCGCTGGTGCTGATCATTACGACAATCGGTTTGCAATTCGGATCGATGATGGGGCAGGCCGTGGTGGTGGAGAAGCTGTTCTCCTGGCCGGGCCTTGGCTCTTTGCTTATCGATAGCGTTTCTTTGCGCGATATTCCCGTCGTGCAGGGGGCAATTCTCGTGATCGTTTTGTGGTTTCTGGTGATCAATACGATCGTTGACATTCTCTACGCGGTTATCGATCCGCGCATAAGCCACGAGTAAGCCCATGAAGCTGCGTTTCAATCTCGTATTCGGTGGGTTCGTGTGTATAGTCATCGTGGCGGCGGCCGTCTTTGCGCCCCTGCTTGCCCACTATAACCCGGTCCTCGATGCCGATCTAATGAATGCCGAATTGCCGCCGGACGCACAGTTCTGGTTCGGAACGGATGCACAAGGTCGCGATGTCTATTCGCGCATTCTCTATGGTGCGCAAGTGTCTTTGACCGTTGGCGTCGTCTCGCAGTGCATCAACACGGTTATTGGCCTCTGTTTTGGCATTTCCGCCGGTTATTTCGGCGGCTGGTGGGATGACTTCGTCAATGGCCTGACCAATCTGATGCTGGCAATACCGTCGCTGATCTTCGCTTTGGCGATCATGGCCGTTCTCGGCCCCGGCTTGCCGAGCCTTTTGCTTGCACTTGGTCTCACGAACTGGTCGTGGACTTGCCGCATTGCGCGCAGTTCCACGCTCTCACTCAAGAAACAGGGCTATATTCAGGCCGCCAAGATGCTTGGCTATAGCGATGTCCGCATCATGATCACGCAAATTGTGCCGAACATGATCGGACCGATCCTCGTTATCGGCACATTGGGAATGGGCGATGCTATCCTTGCTGAAGCCGCACTTTCCTATCTTGGCCTTGGCATCAGTCCGCCAGACCCAAGTTGGGGCAATATGCTTACGGATGCGCGTGAGTTGATCGTGAACGCGCCCTGGGCTGCGGTCTTCCCCGGCCTTGCTATCTTTTTCACGGTGCTTGGACTCAATTTGTTCGGTGACGGTCTTCGCGACTGGCTCGATCCGCATATGAGGACGCGTAAGGTATGAGCGAGCAAACACTTCTTGAGGTCGAGAACCTGCGGATCGACATTGTGTCCGGTTCGAGCAAACACAATGTAGTCGAAGACGTATCGTTCACCATCGATGCTGGCGAGACATTCGGACTGGTTGGAGAGTCCGGTTGCGGAAAGAGCATCACCGCACTGTCGATGATAGGGTTGCTGCGCAAGCCACTGTCGATAACAGGCGGGGCTATACGCTTCAAAGGTCAGGATCTGCGATCCATGTCGTCGCGCGAAATGCAAAAGTTGCGTGGCAATCGTATCGCCATGATCTTTCAGGAGCCGATGACAGCCCTCAATCCGCTGTCGCCTGTGGGGCGGCAGATTGCGGAAATGTTCGTGCTGCATCAGGGCGCGACCTGGCATGAGGCGGAGCGTAAGGCGGTCGAAGCACTAGCCAATGTCCAGGTTCCCGCGCCAGAGCAACGCGTGAAGAATTATCCGCATCAGATGTCTGGCGGCATGCGCCAGCGCGTCATGATCGCTATCGCGCTTGCATGCAACCCGGATCTGCTGATTGCCGATGAGCCTACGACGGCGCTTGATGTGACGGTTCAGGCGGAAATCCTGCGACTGATGCAGGAACTTTGCTCGGCGCGCGGGACATCTGTTCTCATGATCAGCCACGATCTTGGGGTCATCGCAAAAATGTGCCGTCGCGTGGGTGTGATGTATGCCGGGCATTTGGTCGAAGAACGTATCACGGCGGGCCTCTTTCATCATCCGGCGCACCCTTATGCGCATGGGCTTCTGGCGTCGCTCCCGCAACTTGGTTCTCGCCAGAAAGAAGGCCAGTTGCGGCTTCAGGAGATCGAAGGCGTCGTGCCATCCATTTCCGCTTTTCCAAAGGGCTGCAGGTTTGAGCCGCGTTGCGCGCGCGCAACCGATATTTGCCGCGCACAAAAGCCGGGCTGGACACCGCTGGAGGATGCCGGCTTGGTGAGGTGTTTCCATCATGAATGATATGCATTCAACCAAATTGGCAGAGCCCTTGCTCCACATCGATGACGTCTGCGTTTACTTCCCAGTAAGCGGTGGCATTTTCAATCGCTCCAAGCAATTGCTGCGCGCGGTCAATAATCTCAGCCTGACACTCAATAAAGGCGAATGCCTGTCGATTGTGGGTGAATCCGGTTGCGGCAAATCCACGCTCGCTCTCTCTATAGTGGGCTTGCAGAAACCGACCAGCGGACAGATTTATTTCGAAGGACGTCCGATTACTGGCAAGAGCGAACCCTCGCGGCTGGAACGGGCAAAGATGGCGCAGATGGTCTTTCAAGACCCGTTTGCATCACTCAATCCACGCCAGACGGTCTATACATCACTTGCTGCACCATTGCGGTTGCATGGTGTGAACTCGCGCAGTGAAGTTGATGGCCGCGTCGAGGAAATTCTGCGTCTCGTCGGTTTGAAGCCTGAGCAGGCGAAACGTTTTCCGCATGAATTCTCCGGTGGACAGCGTCAACGTATCGGGATTGCCCGTGCCTTGCTGCTGAACCCGAAGGTCATTGTGCTCGATGAGCCTGTTTCCGCGCTTGATGTCTCGATCCGGGCGCAGATCATCAACCTGCTTCTGGAGCTGAAAGAACGACTTGGGCTTTCCTACATCATGATCAGCCATGATCTGAGTGTCGTGGAGCATATGAGCGATCGGGTCGCTGTCATGTATTTTGGCCAGATTGTTGAGAGTGGACCGTGGGATCGCATATTTTCAAATCCGACCCATCCTTATACGCGGCGACTGATTTCTGCCATTCCCGATCCGATGACGGAATTGACTGGCGGCCGTTTGATTGACGATACAAGCCCGCCTCAAGCACCGGAAGGTTTTGCGTTTTATCCAGAAAGTTTCGGTACGCATAACGTACACGAGGTGCCGCCGCCAACGCAGTTTGTTGATATCGGCGGCGACCAGCGTGTTCGTGTTATTGAGAAAGCCTGACCTGAAGTGGAAGATTCATCAAAGCGCCGTCAGGCAGCGCTTTGATGAGTGAATGTGGATCAGCCGCTAATGAGCTTCACTTCCATAAAGTCTTCGAGGCCCCATTTTCCACCTTCGCGACCATTACCCGATTGCTTGTAGCCTCCGAACGGGCTACCAGGCGCGCGGGACGTTCCATTGATCTGAATCATGCCAGCGCGCAGTTTACGAGCCACACGCTTTGCGCGTTCCGGGCTGCCAGTCTGAATATAGGCGGCAAGTCCGTAAGGCGTATCGTTGGCAATCGTGATCGCCTCTTCTTCCGTATCGAACGGGATCATGGCAAGCACGGGACCGAAGATTTCCTCACGAGCAATCGTCATATTATTGTTAACATCGGCAAAGACCGTCGGCTTGACGAAATCGCCCTCGGAGAAACCATCGGGACGGCCGGTTCCGCCCGCCACTAGTCGCGCGCCTTCTTCAATGCCTTTCTGAATCAGTTTTTGAACTTTCTCAAACTGGATCGAAGAAGAAAGCGGGCCGATATGATCGCCTTCCTTTGCGGGATCACCGACCTTCGTGCCTTCGGCCACCTTCTTGGCTAGCTCTACCGCCTTGTCATACACCGTGCGTTCTACAAGCATGCGCGTCGGCGCATTACAGGATTGCCCGGTATTTTCGAAACAATGAGCAAGACTGCGCGCAATGGTTTTTTCGAGGTCGGCATCGGCAAAAACGATGTTTGGCGATTTGCCGCCAAGCTCGAGCGACACCCGCTTGACGGTGGCTGCGGCAGCTCTTGAAACGGCCGTTCCAGCTCGTGTCGAACCGGTGAAAGACATCATGTCGACGTCTGGATGCTGCGATAGCGCTTCGCCAACAACAGGGCCTTCACCGTTAACGAGATTAAATACGCCCTTCGGAAAACCCGCCTGATCGACAAACTCGGCAAAGAGCATGGCCGACATAGGCGCAATTTCGGAAGGCTTCAACACGACCGTGCAGCCGACCGCCAATGCGGGAACAACTTTCAGTGCGATCTGGTTCATCGGCCAGTTCCACGGCGTTATAAGGCCGCACACACCGATTGGTTCGTGAACCACGGTCTGGTTCGGATATTTGGGGGAAAGGATTTCCTCAAATTCGAAATTCTCGAAAGCGGCAATGAAAGCCTTGGTATGCGAAAGGCCAGCTGCCGCCTGCGATTCCCGAGCGAGCGTAATTGGCGCACCCATTTCAAGTGAAATGGTCTTGGCCATTTCATCCAGACGGGCTTCGTAGATTTCGACGAGACGCCGTATATACCCGATACGCTCGGCTGCCGGTGTTTCGCTCCAGGAGGGGAAAGCCTTGCGAGCTCCAGCGACCGCCAGGTCTATGTCTTTCGCAGAGCCGGCCGAGATAACGGCGTATGGCTTTTCATTGGCAGGATTGATGACCTCAATGGATTTGGCTTCTATGGGCGCACGCCATGCCCCGTCGATATAGAAATCCGTTTTTTGGGTGAGGTTCTTCTGAAGCATCGTGCCGTCCTCCATCACGCTTGATTTTCCGGGTCAGGGAAGCCAACCCAAGTTGTTCGCAACACTAATGCTCGGACATGGCAGCGTCAAAACAGAACGGTACATGGATGTATCAATTTTTCTTATTCATTATCGTAAGCTTCGATTTCAATGCCCAAAGCCGCCAGTCCTTCCTCCAGGTAATCTCCCAGAAGGGGCGTGCCAATAAGATATTTGGCCTCCCGGCCATTGTCCCGGTCAGCCGCAGTTGAAAGAGCTTCGTCCCACTCGTCGGCGCTGAAATCACCACGTCCCACCCACATGAGCGCCAATAGCTCCTGCCGCTCGTCAATGTTGAGGGATCGAATTGCGGCAAAGAGTTCCTTGCGAGTAGGGTTTGCCAGTGAGGCGTCGAGAATGTCGATTTCATTGTCGTCACTGGCATTGGAGCCGGTTTCTTCATCCACTGCAGGAACCTGGACATCATACTCCCGGGCTTTGGCGATGATGAATTCGAGATTCTCGATATTGTTGACCAGCTCGACCACGATTGTCTCCGTCACCTTTGTTGTTGGATAAACAACGCTTGGAAAAGGCCTTGGTTCCGGCTGTCTCTCAAAGGGCTGGGTCGGCTTCGCGCAGCCTGTATCCGACGCCTGTTTCTGTCAGAATATAATGCGGCTGATCCGGAATTTTTTCAATCTTTTGCCGTAACTGCCGAACATAAATGCGAAGATATTGTACGTCTGCGGCTGGCCCCCAAACCTGGCTGAGAATGAAGTGATGTGTCAGCACTTTTCCTGCATGCTGTACCAGCAGGCGCAATATGTCGTATTCCTTGGGCGACAGCTTGATTTCCTCATTGTCGAGTTTCACAATCCGGCGCACAAGATCAACCGTCAGGCCGTCGCTTTGGAAAAGTGGTTTTTCACCCTGCTGTTGCAGCCGGTGACGCAGAGCAACGCGCAAACGTGCGGCAAGTTCTTTCATGCCAAAAGGTTTGGGGACGTAATCGTCGGCCCCTTCTTCAAGCGCACGGACGATCCCGGCCTCGTCCGTACGACTTGAAAGGATGAGGATAGGCAAGGTTATCCCATTTTCTCTCCAGCGTTGCAGCAGCGTGTGCCCATCAGTATCCGGAAGCCCCAGATCGAGTAGCACGATGTCTGCTTTTTCAGCAGCAAGATACCTGTCCGCTTCGTCGCCGTTTACCGCTTCGATGACGGTATAGCCCTCTGTTGTCAGTCCGACCCGGAGCAGTTTGCGGATAGCTGGTTCATCATCCACGACCAGAATTTTCAATTTGGGATCGTTCATGATTTTCTGTCAGTTTCGTCAGTGAGGATGGGCAATGTGATCGTGAATATGGCACCGGCGCCGTCATGCCGATTGCCCGCCCTGATCGATCCCCCTACGGCTTCTATAAACCCCCGCGCAATTGAAAGACCAAGGCCGGTGCCTGCTTGCACGTGATCGCCCTTACGCACACGATAGAACGTATCGAACACGCGTTCCAGATCGCCAGGCGGAATACCCGGACCCCGATCGCTGATTTCCAGCGTGATACGGGACGGGCTCGCATGAACGGCAATCATAATAGGTGTGTTCGCAGGCGCATATTTGGCTGCATTGTCGAGCAGATTGAACAAGGCCTGTTCGAATAGGACCGCATCAAGTTGAATCATGGGCAGGTTGGCGGGAACAGCAACATGCACCTGATGATGGGCCAGTATTTTGGCGGCACGATTAAGCGCGGCTCCGACAAGATCGCCGACATAGTGAAATGATAGATTGGGCTTCATCGCTCCCGCTTCGATCCGCGTCATATCGAGGAGGTTAGCAATGAAACGGTTCAGGCGCTCGGACTGGTCAACGACTGTTGCCACCAGCTCGGAACGATCCGCATCGGGCAATGACGCGGAATAATCGCGCAGCGTCGTTGCCGCCCCCAGAATGGCTGCAAGGGGCGTTTTCAAATCGTGCGAGATCGATGTGAGCAGGGCCGAACGCAGCTTGTCAGCTTCAGCAGCGAGTTTTGCGCGCTCCACATCGCCGACGAGTTGGACGCGTTCAATGGCAATTGCCGCCTGATCGGCCAAGGCTTCAAAGAGACGTTGCTGTTCAGGTGTGAGAATAGGCCCCATGCGATCATTGTCGAGACCGATGACACCCACCGATGTTCTCGCGGTCTTGAGAGGCAGATAAAGCCGCTTGGCACCCGGCAGCGTATTGGCGCCCCGCCCAGCGGGAAGATCGTGTTCCCAGGTCCAGTGCGCGGCAGCGATGTCGGCGTCATCCAATGTGTCATCGGGTGGATATCCGCCTCGGACCACGATGCTGTTTCCTTCAGGCAGGAGGATCACGACCCGCACTTTGAGCATGGACGCGATCTGGAATGCGGTTGCCCAAAGCACATCGTCAAGCGAGCCAGTTCCTGCCAGCTTTTTGCTGAATAGATACAGATCTTCCGTCATACGTGCGCGCTGGCGCGCGGCTGCGGCCTGCCGTTGGACCCGGCTCGCAAGATTGCTGGCAATGAAACTCACAAACAGGAAGAACGCCAGTGCTACGACACTTTCCGGATCGGCAATGGAAAGCGTGTAAAGTGGCGAGAGAAAAAAGAAATTATAGGCGAACGCGCTGATTACTGACGCAAAAAGCGCAGGCCAAAGACCAAGTGTAACGGCAACACCAAGCACACCGACAACAAACACCAACGCTATGCTGCGCACATCCAGAAACTGGTCGAGCAGCAGCCCGCAGACAAGTGCTGCGGCTGTTATCGCGATGCCGATTACATATGGCGCGATGTCAGGGGAGGCCTTCTGTCTGGCGGTATTGACCTTACGAGGAGTACTCGCGTTTTCATGCTCGACACCCGCTGTTATGTGGATATCAATGGCACCGGAAAGCCGCACAAGTTCCCGGGCAATGGAGCCGTCGATCATTTCACGCCAGCGTGACTTTATAGACTTTCCAGCGACGATCTGCGTGAAATTGTGGGCCGAAGCGTAGCGAACAATGTCTTCAGCAACGGACTGACCCGGAATGACGATTGTTTCTCCGCCAAGCTGTTCGGCAAGCCTTAGAGCTGTTGCAAGCCTGTCTTTTGCTTCCTCGGCAAGCCCGGCAGACCGCGCCGTTTCGATGTGGATTGCGGCCCATGGCGCACGAAGACGATCTGCAAGCCGACGCGCATAGCGAACCAGCGATATGCTTCGCGGTCGGTCATCGACCGCAACCAGTATGCGGTCGCCGGCGGCCCACGGTCCTTCAATGGCATGAGCGCGCATATGGCTGAGGAGTTGCTCATCCACGCGCTGTGCAGTGCGGCGCAGCGCCAGCTCACGCAATGCCGTGAGATTTCCCGGAGAAAAATAGTTGCGGATCGCCCGTTTTGCGGTCTTCGGGAGATAGATCTTGCCTTCATTGAGGCGCTTGATGAGATCGTTTGGCGTGAGATCGATGAGTTCGATATCGTCAGCACGGTCGATGATGCTGTCTGGCACCGTTTCACGCACGCGGATGCGCGTGATCTGCGCCACGACGTCATTGAGGCTTTCGACATGTTGGATATTGAGCGTTGTGTAAACGTCGATGCCGCGCGCCAGAATTTCCTCTACATCCTGATACCGTTTCGGGTGTCTGCTGCCGGGCGCATTTGTATGGGCCAGTTCGTCCACCAGAACCAGTTGCGGCTTGCGGGCGAGTACCGCATCGATATCCATTTCATCGAGAAGATGACCGCGATAAGCCACTTGCGCGCGCGGGACGATCTCAAGCCCTTCCGTCAAGGCTTCGGTTTCAGCCCGTCCGTGCGTTTCGACCATGCCGATGACGACATCTATTCCGTCGGCTTTGCGCGCACGACCCGACATCAACATTTCATAGGTTTTACCGACACCCGGAGCGGCACCGAGAAATATTTTCAGGTGGCCACGCGTTTCGCGTTCCGCCTGTTCCAGCAGGGCGTCGGGTGAGGGTCTGTTATCGCTGGGGCGAA
Organism: Ochrobactrum sp. PL_is483; assembly: GCF_055816855.1. NCBI lineage: Bacteria > Pseudomonadati > Pseudomonadota > Alphaproteobacteria > Hyphomicrobiales > Brucellaceae > Ochrobactrum > Ochrobactrum sp. PL_is483. Next base: position 529,219 of record NZ_JBVPGS010000040.1, on the reverse strand, counting down.
GCGGGTCTGATGTCAAACAAGGCTCCTGGCAGGGAGGGGCGGCAAATCATGCCGCCACCAGTTATTCTACTTGCTACCGGTCCTGTCCAGAACAAGGTTCAGCTTCAAAACGTTGACCACTGGTTCACCGAGGAAACCAAGTTCGCGGGCTTCAACCTGTTGCTCGACTATCCCGCGCAAAGCGGCTTCCTCAATTCCGCGCGCTTTTGCGACGCGGGGTATTTGATAGAATGCGGCTTCTGGCGAAATATGGGGATCAAGGCCGCTGGCGGATGTTGTCACCAGATCGACCGGCGGCGCGGAGCCTTCGCTTTGCGTCAGGGCGGTGGCGTCGGTTTTGACCCGCTCAATCAGCTGTGGGTTGGTCGGCCCGAGATTGGAGCCACCGGAGCTTGCAGCGTCATAGCCGTCTTTTCCTGCGGCGGATGGGCGACCATGAAAATAGCGATCACTGGTAAAACCTTGTCCGATCAATTCGGAACCGACGATTTTGCCATTCTTTTCGATCAGGCTGCCATTGGCGCGAGCCGGAAAGATTGCCTGGGCGATACCTGTCATGCCGAGCGGATAAAGCAATCCCGTTATCACGGTGAGCGAAACGATCATGACAAGCGCTGGACGAAGCTGTTTCAGCATTTTGCAAATCCTTATGCGAGGCCAAGGGCAGTGATGGCCAGATCGATGGCCTTGATGCCGATGAAGGGGACGATGATGCCGCCAAGACCGTAGATCAGAAGATTGCGCGAAAGGAGAGCGCCTGCACCGACTGGCTTATAAGTGACGCCTTTCAAAGAAAGCGGGATCAGGGCCACAATGATCAAGGCGTTGAAGATGATGGCTGACAGGATGGCGCTCTGCGGTGTCGCAAGCCCCATGATATTGAGCGCGCCAAGCTGGGGATAGAAGGCTAGAAACATCGCCGGGATAATCGCGAAATATTTCGCAATATCATTGGCAATGGAGAAGGTCGTCAGTGCTCCCCGCGTCATCAGCAATTGCTTGCCGATTTCAACGATTTCGATGAGTTTGGTAGGATCGCTGTCCAGATCGACCATATTACCCGCTTCACGCGCTGCAACCGTGCCGGTGTTCATGGCCACGCCGACGTCAGCCTGGGCAAGGGCAGGGGCGTCGTTGGTGCCGTCGCCGCACATTGCAACAAGCTTGCCCTTGGCCTGTTCCTCGCGGATCAGCGACAGCTTGTTTTCAGGCGTTGCCTGCGCAAGAAAATCGTCTACACCTGCTTCAGCAGCGATGGCCGCCGCAGTCATCGGGTTGTCGCCAGTAATCATGACCGTGCGGATGCCCATACGGCGAAGTTCCGCGAAGCGTTCACGGATACCGCCTTTGACGATGTCCTTCAGATGTACGACACCGAGAAGGCTCCCATCTTTGGCGACAGCAAGCGGTGTGCCACCCGCTTTTGCGATTGCATCAGCAATAGATTGCAGTTCCGATACAGTTTTTTCATCGGTGTGGCTGCTCTGGCCTACATAAGTAAGCACGGCATCGACGGCCCCTTTGCGAATGACGGAACCTTCAATATCGACGCCACTCATGCGGCTTTGCGCTGTGAACGGCACAAAATGCGCGTGAAGCCCCTGCATGTCGCGGCCGCGCAAGCCATATTTTTCCTTGGCCAGAACAACGATAGAGCGGCCTTCCGGTGTTTCATCGGCAAGCGAGGCTAATTGGGCCGCATCGGCTAATGCCTGTTCCGTGACGCCGCCGATAGGGACAAAAGCAGTTGCCTGACGATTTCCGAGCGTAATCGTGCCGGTCTTGTCGAGAAGAAGCGTGTCAACGTCACCTGCGGCCTCGACCGCCCTGCCGGACATGGCAAGCACGTTGAAACGCACAAGACGGTCCATGCCTGCAATGCCAATCGCAGAAAGAAGGGCGCCGATGGTGGTCGGGATCAAGGTGACGAAGAGTGCAACCAGAACCGTTACAGGAATGTAACCGCCTCCATAGGTGGCAAAGCTCGGGATCGTCACGACGGCCAGAACGAATATCAGCGTCATACCTGCGAGCAGAATATTGAGCGCTATCTCATTTGGTGTTTTCTGACGCTCGGCACCTTCGACAAGGCTGATCATCTTGTCGATGAAGGTTGAGCCTTGCGCTGCTGTGATGCGAACCTTGATCCAGTCGGACAGAACCTGCGTTCCACCCGTAACGGCAGAGCGGTCGCCACCAGATTCGCGGATAACGGGTGCGGACTCGCCGGTAATTGCGGCTTCGTTGACGGATGCAACACCTTCGATGACCTCGCCATCCGAAGGGATGATGTCGTTGGCTTCTACCAGAACCACATCGCCGACTTTCAGGCTCATTCCCGGCACGCTTTTCCAGTTTGGTCCTTCTGGATTATCCAAAAGTTTCGCCTGCGTTTCCGTCCGTGTTCGGCGCAATGAATCCGCTTGTGCCTTGCCCCGTCCTTCGGCGACGGCTTCGGCAAAATTTGCGAACAGAATTGTGAACCACAACCACAGAACAATCTGGAACGAAAACCCGACATTCGGATTGCCAGCGGCCGCATCTTTCAAAAGCAGCAAAGTGGTGAGCAACGAAACGGCGGCAACCACGAACATGACCGGATTGCGTGCAAGGCTCTTTGGATTGAGCTTGCGGAAGGCATCGCCAATGGCGGGTAAAAGGATGCGGGCATCGAGAATGCTCGCGGATTTGGACTGGCTCATAACAGAGGCTCCAGTAAAATTACATTTCCGTTCGGAAAGCTCAGATAAACCCGGCAAGCTGAACCGCAAGAAGAAGGGCGGTCGTTGCCAGAAGGATCGAGAGTATGCAGCTTGAGGGTTTGAGCATCAGAATATCTGCCCCTCAATCGGCGCAAAATGTTCGGCAATCGGGCCAAGCGCCAGCGCCGGGAAAAAGATCAGGCCCCCAACTACAAGAATGACACCGATCAGCAGGCCAACGAAAAGCGGTCCGGTTGTGGGGAAGGTGCCAGCGGATTGCGGAGCTGCTTTCTTGGCGACAAGCGAACCGGCGATTGCCATGGCAGGAACGATCACGAGAAATCGGCCCATCAGCATGGCGAGACCAATGGTGATGTTGTACCAGGGCGTATTGCCTGAGAGACCGCCAAAGGCCGAACCGTTGTTCGCTGTGCCCGACGTATAGGCATAGAGGATTTCCGAGAAACCATGTGGTCCGGGGGTGGCGATGGAGGCCAGACCTGTCGGAAGGACCGAAGCGATGGCCGTAAAACCCAGGATTGACAGCGGAAGGCAGAGAACGGCGAGCATTGCCATTTTCACTTCCTTGGCTTCGATCTTCTTGCCCAGATATTCAGGTGTGCGTCCAACCATCAGTCCGGCAACGAAAATGGCAACGACGACGAACAGTATAATACCGTAGAAGCCCGCGCCGACACCGCCGATGATGATCTCACCCAGCATCATATTGATCATGGGGATCATTCCGCCGAGCGCCATCATGCTGTCATGCATAGCGATCACTGCCCCGCATGATGCCGCAGTCGTAACGACCGCAAAAAGCGCAGACATCGCAATGCCGAAGCGCGTTTCCTTGCCTTCCATGTTGCCGCCATCGATCCCAAGCGCTTGGATGAGGGGATTACCCGCCGCTTCCGCCCAATAGCAGATTGCAACACCAGCGACGAACAATATGCCCATGGCGGTAAAGATCGCCCAGCCTTGGCGCTCGTTGCTGACCATTCGTCCGAAGACGTTGGTGAGCGACGCGCCGATGGCGAAAATCGCAACCATCTGGATCATGTTGGAGATGGCATCGGGATTTTCGAAGGGATGCGCCGAATTGGCGTTGAAGAAGCCGCCGCCATTGGTGCCAAGCATCTTGATTGCTAATTGCGAAGCCACCGGCCCGAGTGCGATCACCTGTCTTGCACCTTCCAGCGTCGTTGCTTCGGCATAAGAGCCGATGGTTTGCGGTACGCCGAGGCTGACAAAAGCTAGGGTAAGGATAATACACAACGGCAAGAGAACGTAGAGCGTGCAGCGTGTAAGATCGACCCAGAAATTCCCGAGTGTCTTCATGGATTTGCGCGAGAACGCTCTGATGAGCGCGATGGCAATCGCAACGCCCGTCGCGGCTGAGACGAAATTCTGTACTGTCAGCCCCGCCATTTGGGTCAGGTAGGACATGGTGCTTTCGCCGCCATAGTTCTGCCAGTTCGTGTTGGTGACGAAACTGGAAGCAGTGTTGAAGGCAAGGTCTGCCGGAACGTTGCTCATACCCATTGGATTGAACGGCAGGGAACCTTGAAACCGTTGCAGCATGTAAAGCAGCAGAAAGCCGGCCAGATTGAATAGCAGCATGGAGACGGTATAGGTCGTCCAATGCTGTTCTTCTCGTTCACTTGTGCCAGCGAGGCCATAAAGCCCTCGCTCAACCGGAACAAGGATTGGTGAAAGGAACGTCCGTTCACCGCTGAAAACGCACGTCAGATAGCCACCGAGCGGCCTGACGAGCAAAATGATGATCCCGCAAAAAACGAGGATCTGAATCCATCCATTGAGTGTCATGATTTTTTCCGAGGCCAGAAAGGCTGCCGATTACGCGGATTGAGCCGGGTCTAAAACCGCTCCGGTCTTACAAGCGCGTAAAGGAGATAGACGGCTATGAAGGCCGCGACCAAAGCGCCTGCGATATATTCGATCATCATGGCGATGCCTCAAAGCCTTTCGCAGATGCGCAGATAGCCGAACAACATCGCGAAAAAGCCGACACCGATCGCAAGGACGGCGAAATCCATAATCATGCCTGAATTGCCCGAAAGGGCTCCCTGTTTCTTAGAGGGACATTATGGCGCCGCACGGCATAGGGTTTCGAGAGCGGGCTAGGTGCCAAAAAATAAAGATCTCATATATGGAATACGGACGAGGGGAGAACAGCCTGTATGTTGCACCTCTTCTGGCTGTTTGGGATTAGTGCTATGTTGCCGCAACAGCCGCACGACCGGCTATGCGCCCGGAAAAAATGCAGCCGCCAAGAAATGTGCCCTCGAGCGCATTATATCCGTGATAACCGCCGCCGCCAAAGCCGGCGGCCTCTCCTGCCGCGTATAGGCCAGGCACCTTTTCGCCAGCCTCATTCAGCACTTGTGCGTCCAAATCGGTATGCAGTCCACCAAGTGTCTTGCGTGTCAGAATATGAAGTTTGACGGCAATCAGTGGGCCGTTCGAGGGTTCCAGCAGAGGATGCAGCGGCACTGCGCGCGTGAGACGATCACCGATATAGGCCCGCGCATTATGGATCGCCATCACCTGGGCATCCTTGGAATAGCGGTTCGCTGTCTCGCGATCTCGGGCTTCGATTTGGTTGCGGATATGGTCAGTTCTGAGAAGCTTGTCTCCCGTCAAACCATTCATTTTTGCAACGAGCTCATCCAGATTCCCGGCTGCAATGAAATCTGCTCCATTGTCCAGAAATGCCTTGACCGGCGGTGGCGGCGCTTTGCCGAGACGGCTTTTAAGCAATAGCTTCCAGTTTTTGCCAGTGAGATCGGGGTTTTGCTCCGATCCTGATAGGGAGAATTCCTTGCGGATGATTTTCTCAGTCAGGATGAACCAGGAATAGTCGTAGCCGGTGGAAAGAATGTGCTTGAGCGTGCCAAGCGTGTCGAAGCCCGGGAGATAAGGAGCGGGGAGGCGGTTACCCTTGGCATCAAACCACATCGAGGATGGTCCCGGCAAAATACGAATGCCGTGGTTGGGCCAGATGGGATTCCAGTTGCGAACTCCCTCAGTATAGTGCCACATGCGATCGGCATTGATGACATGTCCTCCAGCAGCAACGGCGATATCGATACCGCGTCCGTCGACATGCGCCGGAACTCCCAACACCATTTCTTTTGGGGGATTGCCGAGTCTCTCGCGCGGCCATGCCCTTCGAACCTTGTCCGGATTACCGCCTATGCCGCCGGATGTGACGATGACGCAGCCAGCGGAATAGGCAAACTCACCGACGACGTCGCGTGATGAAGATTGTCCGCGTTCGACTGTCGAGGGGGCGAGCACTTCTCCGTACACGCCGCTGACCCGGCCACCGGTCGTTGCGATGCTGTTGACCCGATGGCGGCACTTCAGGCTTATGAGGTTCTTGCCGATGGCTTCGCGGAGCGTTCGTTCGAAAGGAGCCACAACAGCCGGGCCTGTGCCCCAGGTCACGTGAAAGCGGGGCACCGAGTTGCCATGCCCGTCAGCTGCTGCCCCGCCACGTTCTGCCCAGCCAACAACAGGAAACCAGCGCATGCCGAGACCATGGAGCCAAGGCCGCATTTCACCCGCAGCGAATTCCAGATAGGATTCCGCCCAGTGTTTCGGCCAATGATCCTCGGGGCGGTCAAATTGCGCTGACCCGAACCAATCCTGCCGCGCTAGATCAATATTGTCCTTGATTCCAACGCGGCGCTGTTCGGGACTGTCGACCATGAACAATCCTCCGAGAGACCAGAACGCCTGGCCGCCAATGGAATTCTCACCTTCCTGTTCCAGAAGAATGACTTTGCGTCCAGCAGCAGCCAGTTCATGAGCCGCGGCAAGTCCGGCCAGGCCTGCTCCAATGATGATTGCATCCGCATCCGCCATCCCCGCTTCCTCTCTCCCCAAAAAAGCGCTTGATAGTTGCATGGTGACTGAACGAATGATGCGTTGCAAGCTACCGCTGAATCTCGTCAACCGAAGAAATAAGGTACAATCCAATCTGCAATGAGCTTGATGGAAAGCCCGAACAGGGTCAGCTGCACAAGCAAGAAAAATGGGCCATCCGGCATGATCCGGGTCAGCTTTGCGCCGACAAAGGTGCCGATGATTGCAGCGGGAACAAGCCAAAGGCCGAGTGATGTATCGAGATTGGAAAATTGCTGTAACTGCCAGTAGGGGACGAGCTTGACGGCGTTGACGATGGCAAAAAGTATAGTCGAAGTGCCGGCGAAGACCAGTTTCGGCAGATGCTGCGGCAGCACATACATCTGGAAGGGTGGTGCGCCGGAATGAGAGACAAAACTGGTCAAGCCCGTGAGTATGCCCCAGAAGACACCGCCCGGAACATCTGCCTTTCGCGCCTTTTTGCGATAACGTGCGCCGAACCATGCATTGAAGCAGAAAAGGATGCCCACCAATCCGACAAGCATCCCTATGAAAGTGGGCGACAGGTGGGCGCTGAACATCCAGCCGATGCCGACACCGAAAATTGCCGCTGGCGTCAGGATCGCCAGATTGCGTGCGGAAAAGTGATGGCGATAAAGATACAGGCCGAACATATCGCTGATGACATAGATCGGAAGCAGAAGCGCTGCTGCGGTGACTGGTGAAATGACGAGCGCCATCAAGGGAACGGCAAGCGTCCCGACCGACGGTAATCCGCCTCTCGAAAGCCCGACGAGAAATGCCGCAATCACTGCGATCGCGAGAAACAAGGGCGCGTGCTCAATCATGTGGTTGTCGGGTCGGCTCTTGGGGAGGGGAAACACATCTCCGATCCAAACCGGAGATGTGTTGCTTGGATATCAGGCGTGAGCCCATTCCCAGTATAGCGCGCGGGCGCGTTTCGTCAGAGGGCCGTACTCAATTTTGCGGTCATCAAAACCGATAATCGGAACGACCTTGCTCATATTGCCAGTAGAGAAGATTTCGTCCGCTTCGCGGAAATCCTCGACCTTCAAAGTGGTCTCATGAACGCTGACGCCTGCCGTTCTCAACAGGTTGATGACGCGCTGGCGCGTAATTCCGTTGAGGAATGTGCCATTGGGAACAGGCGTGAAAACCTCGCCGCCTCGTACCATGAAAACATTGGAGGTCGCAGTCTCCGCGACGTTGCCAACCACATCGGTCACCAGCGCATTATGGAAACCCTTTGCCTTGGCCTCACGCAGCATCCGTGCGTTGTTCGGATAAAGACAGGCTGCCTTTGCATTGACCGGCATGACTTCCAGATATGGCCGACGGAACGATGTCGTGGTGATGGTAAAACCCTTCGGCTCGACCATGGGGATTGCTTCAAGGCAGAGTGCAAAATCCGTAGAGGATGCAAGCGGTGCAACAGTGCTGGCGTCACCTTCTTCCGCCCAATACATGGGGCGGATATAAACATCTGTTCCTGTCGCGAATTTTTTCAGGCCCTCGTGCGCAAGCGCCTCTATATCATTGGCAGTAAGCGTGGGTTCCAATCCCAAGGCACGGGCTGAATCATTGGCGCGGGCTGAATGCCGGTCAAGATCTGGCGTCACGCCTTCGAACAGGCGAGCGCCATCAAATACCAGCGAACCAAGCCAGGTCGCCTGCGAGGCCGCGCCGAGGATGCGTACGTCACCTTCACGCCATTCGCCCTTGTAATAGGTCCACATCGCCCGCTTGTCGGTCATTTCCTAGTCCTTTGACAAAATATTTCTCGTGCTTCTGCCTGCGTTGGAGCGCTTTCGAACACAGATCGCTATTGGAAAATGCTCGAAGCGCGACCGGGTGCGTTGAACCAGATCGACGACCCAAGCGCTTCTGTTTGAAGTATTATTTCATCGATCCTCTACAGGCTGGCGGCATGGTAGGGGGAGGCAACGTTGGATACAAGTGCGAACTTCTCCCCGCTCGCCTTCACGATTGTTCCATTTCATCTTTCACAAGCGCTGGAGTTGGTTCCGACGTGGCAACGGCCGGGGGGCCTTCGACGCCTCTTTGCCTTTCACGAATGAAGGTAAAGAGCCCTGAAATGGTGATCAGGACGATACCAATCGTCATTGGCATGTCTATGTGATCGTGGAAGACGAAATATCCAAAAAGGATCGCCCAGATCATCTGGCTGTATTGTGGGGAAGCGATCGCACTCGCGGGCGCGCGGTGAGCTGCAAGCATGAGCAGGATATTGGCGAGCGCGGCAAGAAGCCCATAACCCGCCAGATATATCCATTGTTCCGTATTGGGCACTTCGTAGGACGGAGCCATTAGAGCGCCGCAGATGATGATAGGGCCGACGAGGCCGCTCGTATAAAGCGATATTCGTTTTTCTTGTTTGCCCATGACGCGGAAGATGATGATGCTCATCGCCCCGCCCATGCCAGCGGCAAGTGCTCCGAGGTGGCCGATCGAGAGTTCCCTGAAGCCTGGGCGGAGCACAATCAGCACACCGGCAAAGCCGATCAGAACTGCCGACCATCGTCGCCAGCCGACCTGTTCTTTCAAGAAAACGACTGAAAGTATTGTCACATAGGCCGGGAGAAGGAAAATAAGGGCGAAGGCTTCCGCCATGGAAAGATGCGTGAATGCGGTGACGCTGCCTATGGTTCCCATGGCGGCTGTCACCGTCCGCAGCAGCCACATCTTTATATTGGTGGTGCGAAACATATCGAGCCAGACATCGCCAGCCTTTTTTGTAAAGGGAACAGCAAACAGGCCAAGCACCGCGCCGAAAAACGCAACTTCGTATGGCGACAATGTGCCATCAAGAAACTTGACGCAGGCGTCGCTGACAGCGAACGCCGCATAGGACGCAAACGCGAGAAAAATACCATAAAGCATGACGATGTCCGAAAGAAACGCGGAGGAGTTCGTTCCTATCGCTCCCTTAATCGATTAGAAGGCTATTGGCAAAAGACATTTCTGAAATTCTTCATTTGGGTCAGGGCCCATTTCACTTGATGGGAATGGAGGTTCTCACTCCAAGTTTATATGCAGGCCATTGCTTGAAGAAGAAGTAAAGTTGTCCTTTTCAAGGTTGCGAGCTCAAGCAAAAACGCATGCCTCATTTGCAATCATATCCGTGGTGGAAATTTGGGCAAACGCCTATTTAACGATCATCCAAACGAGGAGAAAGCAAATGAACATTCGTCAGAAAGTACAGCAGTTCGTATCCCGCCGTCGCGCTATTCGTGAACTCGGCGCCATGGACGACCATCTTCTTGCCGATATCGGTGTTTCGCGTTCGCAGATCCAGAGCGCTGTTTTCGGTAAGTAAAAACTTATGGCGTGTCTCCCGAAAGATCGCCCTGTAAGTGAAAATCAGATAAAATAACAAAGCGTCGGTCTCCAGTCCCGACGCTTTTGTTTTATGTATTACTCAATTAAATTTGTGGTTCGAAGCTTGCGTTTCGTTTCGTGTAACGCGGCTTGGCAGCTGGGCATGGGCTTGAACCGGTTCACCCGTTTTCCCGTCAATAACGGCAAATGAGACATAATCCGCACCATTTTGGGACAGATTGCAATTGCGACCCTCCCAATTTTCAGCCACCTTGTGTTTGCGGGGGCAGGCGATGAAGGTGCGGTCTTTCCGTGGTAGCTGCGGATGATTTGCCGATCTTCATCGCTTTTATTTCATAGCAACGTTTATTGCCGATGCATGTTGTATATCAAGTTATTGCAAGCAAGCATTTGGAATGCAGGAGTGCACGGGAATATCCTCTTGCGTCATCGGGCGGTCTCGGGCTTATCTGGCCGCCCGGTGATGCAAAGGAAGACTTGTGATGGACATTATCTTGCGCGGAGTTCTGATAGGAGTCGGCGCGACGGTTGCGATGGACTTATGGGCGCTTGTGCTGGCGGCGATACCGGGGCAAAGGCGTCCAGACTGGGGATTGGTAGGGCGTTGGTTTTGGCACCTGCACCGCGGACGCATTTTCCACGATGATATTTCCGATGCTGAACCTTACAGGTATGAAGTTGCACTTGGCTGGATTGGACATTACGCCGTCGGTGTTCTTTACGGCGTTATCTTCGCCATTTATGCCGGCGCGGAATGGTTCTCTGATCCGGCATTTCTGCCGGTGTGGATTTTCGGCATGCTGACCGTTGCGGCGGGGTGGTTCTTGTTGCAGCCAGGCTTGGGAATCGGTTGGGCAGCATCCAAACTGCCGAATGCGCGCAATGTCCGTTTACTGAATCTTGTTGCGCATACGTTTTTTGCTTTGGGCATGTATGGTACGGCGCTTCTTTTGGAAAACCCATTTCAATCAGCCGGTTAGAAAAAGTCGGGTCACGTACCCGAAGCTATCTTTTTTGAATCTGTTTCAAATATTTCCAGGCAAATGAGTGACTGGCGTCCGGTGAAAAGTCAGTCCACACTAAATCATGTCAATAAACTGGCATTCAAGCGGCGGAACTGTGCTTTTGTCCGCGATGGGTGTATGGGGAACATGTCCGTATGCAAATCTGCAGCGGCAACTAACATTATGGCAATCGCATAGATTGCTTCAATTCGAAATTTCACGAAGCGCAATAGGTTGCGCGTCGGGATTTGGCGTGAATTGAGGCACAAATTGACGGGCGCTTTGCCTTGGAGGGACGATGCTCGAAAAGCTGTTCAAATTGCAGGAACACGGCACTACGGCGAGAACGGAAATCATTGCCGGCGTGACGACCTTCCTGACCATGTCTTACATCATCTTTGTAAATCCGGATATTCTGTCCACTACGGGTATGGATCGAAACGCCGTTTTCGTTGCCACTTGCCTTGCGGCAGCTCTCGGCTCGATCATTATGGCGCTCGTCGCAAACTGGCCTATCGGCATGGCGCCGGGCATGGGCCTGAATGCCTTCTTCGCCTTCACCGTTGTTGGGGCGATGGGTTTTTCGTGGCAGCAGGCACTTGGTGCCGTCTTCATTTCGGGTATCATCTTCCTGATCTTGACCGTTACCGGGGTACGCCGCTGGTTGGTTGAGGGCATCCCACATTCTCTGCGAAGCGCGATTGCAGCCGGTATTGGCATGTTTCTGGCCCTGATCGGTCTGAAGAGCGCCGGCGTCGTCGTTGGCAACGAAGCAACGCTGGTTGGCCTCGGCGATTTGACGAAGGCAGGACCGCTTCTGGCGATTGCGGGCTTCTTCATCATCGCTGTGTTGGACGCTCTTAAGGTGCGCGGTGCGATCCTCATTGGCATTCTCATTGTCACCGTGGCGTCTATCGCTCTTGGCATCAGCCAGTTCGGCGGCGTTTTCTCCGCACCGCCAAGCCTTGCTCCGACCTTCCTTCAGCTCGACGTGATGGGGGCGCTGCATACGGGTATTCTGCATGTCATTCTGGTTTTCGTTCTGGTTGAAGTTTTCGATGCAACCGGCACGCTGATCGGCGTAGCAAAGCGCGGCGGTCTGATTGAACCAGGAAAACCAAACCGTCTCGGACGTGCCCTGTTTGCCGACAGTACCGCAATTCTCGGCGGCTCGCTTCTTGGCACCTCGTCCACGACGGCTTATGTCGAAAGCGCATCAGGCGTTCAGGCTGGCGGTCGTACGGGCTTGACAGCGCTGGTTGTTGCGCTGCTGTTCCTTGCAGCCTTGTTCATTTCGCCGCTTGCAGGTTCGGTTCCGGCTTATGCTACTGCGCCGGCTCTGATCTACGTTGCCTGCTTGATGATGCGCGAACTGACCGAGATCGAATGGCACGATGTGACGGAAGCGGCACCTGCTGCGCTAACAGCCTTGGCTATCCCGTTCACCTACTCGATTGCCAACGGTCTGGCCTTTGGCTTCATCAGCTATGTCATTCTCAAAGCCTTCACCGGAAAGGCCCGTGACGTGCATCTGGCTACCTGGCTCGTTGCCGCACTCTTCGTCATCCGCTTCGCATTCTTTGCGGAGTAGCAATAGCGCGCGCCGGGCCGAAACGGTCCGGCGCTTGCTGCACCAAATCGGGAGGAGTGAACCCGTGCAGACAGATGAACTGAAGCTGCTTGAGAAGCTGATAGATGTTATTGGGCAGGATATTATTCCACTGACCGAGCGAGGCGTCGCGGAAGGCAACAAGGTTTTCGGTGCGGCCTTGTTACGCAAATCGGATTTGTCTCTTGTTCTGGCTGAAACCAACAACGAGACCGAAAATCCGCTCTGGCACGGTGAAGTTCACACGTTGAAGCGCTTCTACGAAATGCCTGAGAAAGAGCGCCCCAATACAAAGGATATGGTCTTTCTTTCCACCCACGAGCCTTGCTCCATGTGCCTTTCGGCCATTACCTGGAGTGGTTTTGACAATTTTTACTACTTGTTCAGCCACGAGGATTCACGGGATGCCTTCTCGATCCCGCACGATTTGAAAATTCTGAAGGAAGTCTTCACGCTGGAGCCGGGTGGATATAATCGCGACAATGCTTTCTGGCACAGCCATTCAATTCCGAAGATGGTTGCATCCCTGCCCGAAACGGATCGCTTGCGTCTTGGCAAAAAGCTCGACGCCATTTTCGCCAAATATGACGAATTGTCTGGTACGTATCAGGCGAGCAAGGATGGAAACGCTATCCCGCTCAACTGAGAATTACTTAAATCCGTGAAGAGCGCTCCAGCGCGGGTCAGGCCGACAGTCCTGCGCACGTTTCCAATCTGCTGAACGAATCCTCAGGAAGCTACTTGAATTGGCAGCACAGGCCGCGCATTTAGCGCGGCCTGTTCTTTTCGAGGTTCTATTGCTTGCGGATTTCGCCAAGCTGTTTCTGTACGGCGTCGACGACGTCCGCACCGATCTGCGACTTATATTTGTCATAGATAGGCTGGGACTTCTCAAGCATACGTGCATGCTCTTCAGGCGAAAGCGTATTGACTTCCAGACCTGCCTCCTTGATTTTTTCAAGTGACTTCTGGTTCAGTTCGCGAATGACCTTTCGTTCCACGTCGCGCCCAATGACGGCACATTCACGCAAAGCGGCCTGTTCTTCGGGTGAGTATGTGTCAAAGATCGGCTTGGAATACAGGAATAGAAACGGCGTATAAGCATGTTTCGTTTCAGTGACGTATTTCTGCACTTCATAGAATTTTGACGTATCGATTGTGACGTAGGGGTTTTCTTGGGCATCGATAGCTTTGGTTTCCAGCGCCGAGAATATTTCACCGAAAGCCATCGGCGTGGCATTGGCGCCGAAATTCTGGAACGTGTCGAGGAAGATGTTGTTCTGCATCACGCGGACTTTCATGCCGCTGAAATCTTCCCATTTGTTGACCGGATGTTTGGAATTCGAGAGATTCCGAAAGCCATTTTCCCAATAGGCCAGATTGACGAGGCCGACGGCGGCAAGTTTTTCGTCCATCATCTTGCCGAAGGGGCCGTCGACGACAGCATCTGCCTCTTCATCGTTTGCGAAGAGAAATGGCAAGTCGAAAACGCCAAGCGCGGGAACAATCCCGACGAGTGGTGATGACGATGTGACAACACCTTCCTGCACACCTGAACGGAGTGCCTGCGTCGCCTGCAAATCGCCTCCCAGAGCTCCACCCCAGAACGCGGTTATCTTCATCTTGCCGCCGGACTTCTCAGCCAGACATTCATTCATGGCTTTCATGCCATTGCCGACTGGATGATCCTCGTTAATGCCGTTGGAAACGCGGATGTTGCGCTCCTGAAATTCGGCGAAGGCAGGTGCAGTTAGGGCTCCCGCCATGAGGGCGGTCGTTGCCAGCATAATCAGTTTCTTCATTGAACTCTCCTCCCAGAGTTGGTGTTAAACCTAATGAAGCCAGTTCATGGGTACCAGTACGAGACTTGGAAACAGAACCAGCAGAAGCAATACGATCACCTGCGAAATCAGGAACGGATTGACGCCAGCGACCACTTTCCCGAGCGGCACCTTAGAAACGCCGCTCACAACATTCAGCACGACGCCGACCGGCGGGGTGATAAGCCCGATGCTGTTATTCATGATGAAGAGAACGCCGAAATAGGCCGGGTCTATACCCGCCTGTTTGACAATCGGCATCAGGACCGGCGTCAGGATCAGGATCGTCGGCGTAAGGTCCAGTGCGGTCCCAACGACGAGCACAAGAATCATGATCGCAAACATCAATAGCTTCGGACTATCGATCAGGGGCGCGATATAACTGCTGATCTCGGCCGGAATATTCGCTGCCGTTATCAACCACGACGACACCAGAGCCGACGCAACGAGAAACATGATGACGGACGTTGTTTTTGCAGCCCGCAAGAAGACGCCGTAGAGATCGAAAAATCTCAGTTCGCGATAGATGAACATGCCAACAAAAAGCGCATAGGCTGCTGCCACCACCGCTGCTTCTGTCGGTGTCATGACGCCCATTCGGATGCCGCCAAGAATGATCACCGGCATGCCGAGTGCCCAGAGTGCACGCCCGGTGGCCTGCAGCCGATCTTTGCGCGACTGCTTCGGAAGCACTTTGAGATTGTCTTTTCTGACGACGATCTGCCAGGTCACGAGCAGGGCAATACCCATTAACAAGCCCGGCACAATGCCCGCCATGAAAAGCTGTGTTATGGATACATTGGCCGCAACACCGAACACGATCATGGCCATGGATGGCGGGATAACCGGTGCAATGATGCCGCCGGCTGCCATCAACCCGGCGGAGCGCGGGATGTTGTAGCCAGCTTTGGCCATCATGGGCACGAGGATTGTTGCGAGCGCCGCCGTGTCGGCAGCAGCCGACCCTGATACGCTGGCCATGATGATGGCCGCGAGAATGGCCACGACACCGAGGCCGCCGCGAATATGGCCAACGCAGGCGATGGCGAAATCAATGATACGGCGGGACAGTCCCCCGGAATTCATTAATTCACCAGCCAGAATGAAGAAAGGGATCGCCAGAAGTGTGAACGAGTCGACACCCGCGATCATGTTCTGCGCGATGATCTGCGTATTGAACATTCCCATGTACCACATGAGAACGACACCACAGAACATAAGGGAGAACGCGATCGGAACACCGATAGCCATAGCACTGAGGAGCGATCCGACAAATACTACAAGCGTCATGTCGTCTACTCCATCAGATGGTCGAGCGAGTGTTCGCCCGCAAAGGTGGCTATTTCCTCATCGGTCAGACGACCTGTAACAGCCCGCAGGAAGCGCTCGGCGGCAATGATGAACATTGCCCCACCGGTAAATAGTCCGACGCCATAAACCCAGATCATGGAGAGGCCGGTGACAGGTGCGACCATGCTGGCATTGATGTCGAATTGCTTCCATGTGCCCCAGAAGAAAATTCCCGAGCATAAAAGGACGATCAGATAACTGACCGCCATGCAGGCAATGCGTCCCCGTCGCCCGAAGCGCGCAACCAGCGTTTCGATACCCAAATGGCTGTTCTCGCGAAACGTGAGGACTGCCCCGAGAAACGCTACCCACACAAAAAAGTAACGCGCAAGTTCCTCCGACACGGTCAGCCCGGAATTTGCCGCATAGCGCAAAACCACGTTGACGAAGACCATGATAGCCATGCCTGCGAGGAGGAAGACGAGAATTGCGCCAAGTAGCTTGTAGAAGAAGTCTATGGCTTTCGTCATATGCTCGCCCTCAGACTTTATGGAGCAGATCGCGGGCTTGCAGGTTCTGGATCAGTGCCCTGATACCGAATGTCCATTCAGGGCATCTGTCAGTCCTGTCGACCCAGTTGACAAGACGTCCCAGCTTCGGTGTGGATATTTCCACGCGGTCGCCGACTTCGTGGGTGAAACCCTGTCCCGCGCCACGACGGTCCTTCACGGGCGCGAACATCGTGCCGAGAAACAACACTGCTCCATCTGGATACTGATGATTGCGGTTCATCATTTGCGAGGCGAGATTTTCAGGGTCGCGGCTGATTGCTTCCATTGGGCTTTCGCCGGTCATCTCGAAGCCGTCTGCTCCGTGAACAGTCAGCGCAAGCTTGAGTTTGCGCAACACGTCCATAGTGAAATCGCCATCAAACAAGCGAATGAAAGGGCCGATTGCACAGGATGCGTTATTATCCTTCGCCTTGCCGAGCAAGAGCGCTGAACGCCCTTCGACGTCCCTGAGATTGACGTCATTGCCGAGCGTCGCCCCAACAATGCGTCCGTCAGATGCGACAACCAGTACGACTTCCGGTTCGGGATTGTTCCATTGCGAAATGGGTAGAATGCCGACTGTTGCGCCGCATCCAACGGCAGACATCGGCTGGGATTTGGTGAAGATTTCTGCGTCTGGCCCGATGCCCACTTCCAGATACTGGGACCAGAGCCCCATTTCCTGAAGGAGCGCCTTGACCTCTGCGGCTTTCTCGGAGCCAGCAACAACACCGCGCAAATTATCGCCGATGACGGGGGCGAGGCGCTCACGAATTTCACGGGCGCGGGAAGGATCGCCTTTTGCCTGCTCTTCGATCACGCGCTCGAGCATGCTGTCAGCAAAGGTAACACCTGCTGCCTTGATGGATTGCAAATCGATAGGAGCGAGCAGCTCTCCGCAATCATCGGACAGAAAATCGTCCAGAGACCCGAGGACGGGGAAGCTCTCTGCAGCCTGCAACTCGCTTAGTAGCGAATTGCGTTCCAGAAGTCCTGAAACGGTAGCAGATAAGCTGGATATGTCGTGCAGATAACCGTTTTTTACCAATACTGGACAGGGGCCATTTTCTGCCTTCGACCAAACTCGGCCTATCAAAATCGCAGAATGGCTATCTTCAGGCAGAATCGCCGATGCTGTCAGTTCACGCTTGTCTTGCACGGATATCCTCCCAATATATGGCCGTTTCCCGTTGGCCATGCGTTGTCAGGATGTCTGACAACAATAGTACTATTATTAGCAGTCTGATATTTAGTCCAGCCGTCAGGCGGCATTAACCTCAAAAATTAGATCGATCTGTTTTTCTTCGGCTGACGGTGTAGGCCTTGCTCATTTCGGGATTGAGTTCCATGCCGAGACCTGCGCCGGGTGGAACGGTAATCATGCCATTCGCCACTTCGGGCAGGGCCGTGACAAGGTCGCGATACCAGGTTTTGTAAAATGCGCGCACGCTTTCCTGAATGAGAGCATTCGGTGCGTTAAGCGACAAGTGCGTTGAAGCGCACAGAACGACAGGGCCAGTACAGTCATGCGGTGCTACCGGAAGATGCCACGCTTCTGCCATGGCTGCGATCTTGCGAGCTTCTGACAGGCCACCGCACCAGCTTAAATCGAGCATCACCACACCAGCAGCGCCTGTTTCGAGAAGATCTCGAAAGGCCCAACGGCTTCCCAAGGTCTCGGAGGCGCAGATCGGTGCAATACTTGTTTCCGCATAACGTTTCAGGCTACCGAGACTGTCCATCTTGATCGGGTCTTCGTGCCAGAAAGTCTTGAATGGCGCGAGTTCACGGGCGATTTGCATGGCGGGCAAGAGTTGCCACATGGAATGGAACTCAACCATGATATCCATGCGATCACCGACGGTCGCGCGAATTTTCTCGAAAGGCTGCAATGCCGCTTTGAGATCGGGTTGAGAAATATACTGTCCGCGCGTCTTCTCTGCCGCCATGTCAAACGGCCAGATTTTCATCGCCGTGATGCCCTCGTCCAGCAACGAAAGTGCAAGTTCGTCTGCCCGGTGCAGGAAGCCGTTCAGATCATCATAACTGGCATCCGCATTCGCAAGGCCATAATTGGCAGACTGCTGGCCGGTAGCCTTCTTTATGTATTCGGTTCCGGCGCAGGTATTGTAGGTGCGGATGGATTGGCGGCTGAAACCGCCAAGAAGCTGAGCGATAGGGAGATTGGCGGCTTTGCCGTAGAGATCCCACAGGGCGATGTCGAAAGCGGAGTTACCGCGCACTTCGGCGCCGGTTGAACGGAATCCGAGATAGCCCACAAGGTCGGAGGCCAGCAGATCAATTTGCAACGGGTCACGACCTATGACGCGTGGTGCAACATATTCGTGCAGATAGGCCTCGACCGTCTCGGCCATGAAAAAAGTTTCACCGAGCCCGGTAATCCCTTCGTCTGTATGAACTTCAACCCATAACAGATTTGGCCGTTCGGCTATGCGGATCGTTTCGACGGCTGTGATCTTCATTGCACCTCCCAATGCAATCGGAAACGGTGTGAGCTAGCTCGTCCCGCCTTGATTGAGCTTTTCGAGATGAAGGAGCAGGGCGCTATGATCTTGCTCGCCGCCACCTTCTTCTACGAAAGCGGCAAAGGCTTCGCGCACAGTCTCGGTAAGCGGCAGGCTCAAGGACAAATTGCCCGCCGTATCGAGGATCGAATTGAGATCCTTCAGCTGAATGCGCGATGTGCCGCCCGGCGTAAAATTGCGATCAATCATCCGTTTGCCGTGCAGGTCGAGAATACGGCTTTCACAGAAACCGCCTCGAATGGCGTCGCGGAATGCTGCACGTGATCCACCGCCTTTTTCGACCAGAACCATTGCCTCCGCAATGGCTCCAATGGTTACGGCTACAATCTGCTGATTGGCGAGTTTTGCCAATTGGCCAGCACCGGATGGACCGACGCGGGTGAGGCGCCCCATTGGTTTGAACACGTCAGAGAGGCCCGCAATGATTGTTTCATCGCCTCCAGCCATGATGGCAAGTGTGCCTTCCTGTGCACCGATTACGCCCCCTGAAACCGGCGCGTCGATATGATTGACGCCTATCGCTTGCAAGCGCTGGGTATGCAGGCGGGCGAAATCCGGTGAATTGGAGCTCATGTCGATGACGGTGCTGCCATTTTTCAAGACGGCAGCGACGCCTTGCTCAAAGAGGACCTCCCGTACCGCCGGCCCATCGGTCAGCATGGTGATGACTATATCGGCCTGCTCCCCCGCCTTGGTGGCTGTTTCAGCGACTTTGGCACCTTTTTCAACAAGGGGGGCAGACTTGGTGCTGTTCCGGTTCCAGACAGTCACGTCGAAGCCCGCATCCAGAAGGCGTCCGACCATGGGTGCGCCCATCAGCCCGGTTCCCAGAAAAGCGATCCTGCGTGTCAAAGCTTACCTCCCATTTCGTCCTCGATGTGAACGCGAATAATCTCATCAAAGGATGTTTCGGCGGTGAAGCCAAGAGCCTGCGCGCGTTTTGCTTCAAAACCAGGAGCCCAGCCAGCGACCATGCGCATAATCATTTCGTCCGGTTCGCGTCGGATGAGGCCGACGGCTTTTTCCCCCGCTACGCGGCGCAAGGCTTCGATCTGTTCGCCCACGGTGGCACTGAGACCCGGCATGGAAAGATTGCGACGCGCTCCCACAGCTTCCGTATCGATGGTTGCGCCATGGATCAGAAAGCCGACGGCTGAGCGCGGCGAAGCATGCCAATGCCGAACATCTTCGGGAACGGGCAGAACGGCTTCCTGCCCGGATAGCGGTTCGCGAAGGATGTTGGAGAAAAAGCCGGAAGCGGCTTTGTTCGGTTTGCCGGGGCGTATGCAGATCGTCGGCAGGCGAATGCCGATACCTTCGAAGAAGCCGCGCCGGGTGTAATCCGATAACAAAAGCTCGCTTATGGCCTTTTGCGTGCCATAGCTCGTCAACGGGGTTGTGTGAAATTCATCGGGGATCGGGTGGGGGAGTGGGGCGCCAAAAACGGCAATGGAAGACGTGAAAACCACGCGCGGCTTATAGTCATCAGCAATGTGCGCAAGCCTGATTGCGTCAAACAGATGCCGGGTGCCATCCAGATTGATTCGATATCCTTTATCAAAATCTATCTCCGCTTCACCGGACACGATGGCCGCAAGGTGGAAGATGACATCAGGTCGCCCTGACACGATCTTCTGAGCTGTTTCCATAGTGGATATATCTGCTGCCAGAGTATCGACTGTTCCCGCAAAACTGGTCGGAGGTTCTGCCGCTACGATATCGATAAGTGTAAGCTTTTCGACGGATTTTCCGCCAAGATGACCGTCTTTCGAGAGGCGCTGTGTTAGTTTGCGCCCGACCATGCCGGCAGCGCCGATGATTGCGATATGCATCCAGAAATCTCCTCCCTGCCTTGCAGCCAACCTCGCTCAAAAATGTAGGCGTGGCTATCGTAACAACACTTATCCAGTCTCCCACAGATTCATGTTGTAGGGTTGTCTGATAACCTTATATGTAAGCCTTGGAAACAGTTTTCTCTGTTCTGCCACGGGAGCAAACGGAAAAGCCCGCTGCATCTTAAAAACTGCCGTACTCCTGCGGCAGCGCATTGCACATCGATATAGCCAAGAGGGTATCATGCACAGTTCGGGGGACATGACCGGAAACAAGCAGACAGATCTCGTCGCTCTTTTGGGCGATGATCTGGTTATGACCGGGCAAAACGACATGCTTGGCTATTGCCGTGACTGGCCCGGAGATGTGGAGAAGGCGGCGGTGGCGGTGATCCGTCCGCGTTCGACAGCTGATGTCTCTGCCGCGGTTAAAGCCTGCGCTTTGCTAGGATTGTCTGTCATTCCCCAAGGCGGAAATACCGGTCTCGTGCAAGGCGGTGTACCTGATGGCCAGGACAACCTCGTCATCTTGAGTCTCGAGCGAATGTACTGCATTCGGAAAATTGATCCGGACGACTTTTCAGCGGTTGTCGACGCCGGTTGCATTCTTTCCGAACTGAAAGACAAACTGGCAGCAGAAGGAATGTTTTTCCCGCTGGCGCTTGGTGCACAGGGAAGCTGCCGTATTGGTGGAAATGTCAGCACCAATGCTGGCGGTGTCAACGTGTTGCGCTATGGCATGACCCGCGAGTTGATCCTTGGGCTGGAGGTGGTTCTGCCTGACGGTACAGTCTTCAACGGTCTTTCGACGCTGAGAAAAGACAATCGCGGCATTGATCTTAAGCAGCTTTTTATCGGCGCGGAAGGCATTCTTGGAATAGTAACTGGTGTGGCGATCAAATTGATGCCTTTGCCGGACAAGGTCGAAACTGCGCTGCTCGGGCTTAATTCCCTTGAGGATGCGATCGCGCTTTATCGACGGGCGCGGGTGCAGTGCTGTGATCTGATGTCCGCATTCGAGTTCATGCCGCCGGTGGCCTTTACACTCGCGCAAGAGGCTATGCCGGAACTCACCGTGCCGCTTGGGCAATATCCGGCCTATGTATTGATGGAGATTTCAGGCTCGGGTCTAGTCGATATAGCATCCTTGATGGAACGGTTTCTTGCACAGGCACTGGAAGATGGCCTCGTTCTTGACGGGGCCATCGCGTCATCGCGGGCACAGGGTCAAAATCTCTGGATGTTTCGGGAGGCGATGAACGAGGGGCAGGCCCTGCGCGGCAAGCACCTGCGCACGGACATATCAGTTCCGCTTTCAAAACTGGCATCATTCGTCGATGAAGCTGAAAGGGAACTGGCGAAGGTTCTTCCCGATTGTCTCGCGGTTTCCTATGGGCATGTCGGCGATGGCAATGTGCATCTCAATGTCATCCCCGAAAGCAATCTCGGTGTCGCAGCGAAAGACGTGAAGATCAAGCTTGCGAAGGAAACGATCAATGCTGTTCTGGATCATTATGCGGGCAGCATTAGCGCCGAGCACGGCATCGGTCGTTTGAAAAGGGACGATTTTGAGAAGCGCATTGACCCTGCGCGGCGAAAGTTGCTTGAAGCTCTCAAGCAGGTCATTGATCCGGGCAACATCATGAATCCGGGCTGCCAGCTTTCGCTTGACTCTTCAAGAGGCTGACGACACATCAGTTGCACGGGCAATCAGGGAGACTTTATCATTTTGTTTGGTGAAATCAGGCGCAATGAGCAGCTCCCCGGACGCATCGCTTCCGAAATTACGCGGCAGATTGGTGAAGGTACTCTGCTGCCGGGGCAAAAGCTGCCGACAGAACATAATCTTGCTCAAAGCTTCGGCGTTAGCCGTTCGGTTGTACGCGAAGCGATTGCCCAGCTTCGCAACGAGGGCTTGATTGAAACACGTCAGGGTGTCGGTGCTTTCGTAACGGAACCCGACAGGCGGCATGCCCTCCGCATCGAACCCGAAACACTTGCCAATCGTGAAAATTTCCGCAGCCTGTTCCAGTTGCGAATGGCGCTCGAGATTGAAGCGGCAGGATTAGCGGCGGTGCATCGCAATGAACATGACATGATGCAACTGAACGAAGCGCTAGCAGAAATGAGCGGTTCAAAAAAATGGACAGATACGGGTATAGCTGCCGATCTGGCTTTTCATCGCGCACTCGCTTCTGCAACCCATAACGAGTATTTTCCGCTGGTCCTCGGTTTCATTGCCGAGCGCATCAATCAGGCAATCAACGCAGCGCGTGCAAGGGCCGTGCTTGAGCAGATCGTCGAGATCACCATTAATGAGCACACCGCGATCAGGGATGCCATTCACTCACGTGATCCATTGCGTGCGCGCGAAGTGATGCGAAACCATATCGTGCAGGCAGCAAGCCGCGTCGGTCTCAAATTGGAAACTTTCTAATGGCTTCTTCTTTCGAACTTTTCAGTCTGGACGGGCGCATTGCCTTGGTCACCGGTTCCAGTCAAGGCATTGGTTTTGCTTTGGCTCGAGGGCTTGCAGAACATGGCGCAACGGTGATCATCAATGGTCGTGACCGAAACAAGGTTGATGCTGCCGTTATCTCATTGGAAGAAGAGGGCCATACGGTCTTTGCATCTGGATTCGATGTGACGGATGCTGAAGAAGTTCGCGCCGCTATTGATGCGATAGAGGATGAAATCGGCGCGCTCGATATTCTGGTCAATAATGCCGGAATGCAGTATCGAGCGCCGCTCGAAGATTTCCCGGTCGAGAAATGGCACCAGCTCCTTGAAACCAATATTTCCAGCGCTTTTTATGCCGGACAGGCGGCTGCGCGCCATATGATTGCACGAGGACGCGGCAAGATAATAAATATTGCGTCGGTTCAAAGCGAATTGGCTCGACCTTCCATCGCGCCTTATACTGCAACGAAAGGAGCTATTCGCAACTTGACGCGTGGTATGGCCACTGATTGGGCCAGACACGGCTTGCAGATCAATGCGATTGCACCCGGCTATTTCAAGACGCCACTGAATCAGGCATTGGTTGATGACCCTGAATTTACGGCTTGGCTGGAAAAAAGAACACCGGCGGGTCGTTGGGGAGATGTGGAGGAACTGGTTGGGGCCGCAGTGTTCCTGAGCAGCGACGCTTCCACTTTTGTAAACGGACAGGTTTTGCATGTCGATGGCGGCATGACCGCGAGCGTATGAGGAATTGATGTTGCGTATTATCGTTATGGGTGTTTCGGGTTCCGGAAAATCGACGATCGGAGAGAAGATTGCCGATGCATTGGCTCTCCCGTTTCTGGAAGGCGACTCTCTTCATCCGAAGTCCAACGTCGATAAAATGTCAGCAGGCATACCTTTGCAGGATGAGGATCGCTGGCCCTGGCTCGATAAAATCGGAGAACGTCTTGCTGCCTCGACTGACGGGATTGTCGTTTCCTGTTCTGCGCTGAAAAAGATATACCGTGACCGCCTCCGCTCTGCTGCGGGTGCGCCTGTCCTTTTTGTTTTTCTGGACGGCAGTTTTGAAGTCTTGCATGAGCACATGGGGCATCGCACTGGCCATTTCATGCCGGTAACGATGCTGGAAAGCCAGATTGCGACACTCGAAAGCCCGGTTGGAGAACCATTGGTCTTCCGCGCTGATATCGCCGAGAGCGTGGAAAAGATCGTATCTGATAGCCTCGAATGGATACGTTCAGTCGAGCTTTAGCACGCTATTGTAGCGGCCAGAAAAACATCAGGGTGGGAACCGTTACAATCGCGATGATGATGGATAGCGGCAATCCAAGACGCGGATAATCGCTGAATTTATAGCCGCCAGGCCCCATCACCAGCGTATTGCACTGATGGCCGATCGGGGTGAGGAAATCACATCCTGCGCCGATCGCTACTGCCATCAGAAAGGCTTCTGGCTTGAAACCAAGTCCGGAAGCAAAACTTGTCGCGATGGGAGCCATCACAAGCACCGTTGCGGCATTGTTGAGAAACGGCGTAACCATCATCGCGGCCACAAGAATGAGTGCCAAGGCCCCAGCTGGTGGCAATTGATGGCCAATGGTGGCAAGCCCTTCTGCTATGAGATCCGTGCCGCCGGTTGTTCTCAACGCATCCGAAACCGGAATAAGCGCAGCTAACATGACCAGAATCGGGCCATCGATTTCATCATAAACCTCGTTGAGAGGGATCACTTTGAACAACAGCATAGCGACGGCAGCGGCAAAGAAAGCGACCGCCACCGGCACTAGGCTTAAAGCGGTTGCCCCGATGGCGGCAATCAGAATGGCGAGCGGGATCAATCCACGCCTGACGCTGCCAAGCATCAGCTTGCGGCGAGCAAGCGGCAGCAATTCAAATTCCGGCAGGAAATTGGAAAGATTGGCCTGTCTGCCTTGCAGCACGATTACGTCCCCGAAGCGTAGAATGACCTCACTGAGACGTTCGGTAATGCGCTCGCCCGGTCGGCTGACTGCCAGCAGGTTCAGGTCATAGCGTGCGAAAAGAGCAAGCCTCTGGGCGGTCAGTCCGATGAGGCGCGAATTCTTTCCGATAACGGCTTCAACGGCTTCAATGTCGGTCGAGCCGCTGGTCTCGGAGGGCTTGCGATTCTCGGACAGGGTGAGTTTTGCTGCACTTATGACAGTATCAAGCGCTTTGGGATCGCCCTCCAAAAGAACAACGTCACCTTCATTCAGAATCGTGTCGGGAAGCGGCGTCAACCGCTGATCGTTGCGTATGATGGACGTCACCATCGCTTCGCCTTCGGCCACCCTGATGAGATCAGTCACGCGCTTGCCGATCATTGTCGAGGTTTTGCTGAGGCGGGCTTCAGAAGCATAATTCTTGATCTTGATCGCTTCATTGAGTGAAACGTTTTCGCGAGTGCGCTGGGGAACAAGCCAGTAAAAAAACACCAGATAGATGAGACCTACGGCTGAGAGCACTGCTCCCACTGGCGTGAAGTCGAACATGGTGAAAGGCTCTCCGACCATTTCGCCACGGATGCGGGAAACGACGATATTGGGTGAAGTGCCGACCTGGGTCATCAAGCCGCCGAGCAGCGCGCCGAATGCCATGGGCATGAGGAAAGTTGAGGGAGAAATGTTGGAACGGCGCGCAAACTGAAACGCAACAGGAATCATGATTGCCAGTGCGCCGACATTTTTAACGAAGGCAGAAAGCACGGTGACGACCGCCACCAGAACGGCAAGCTGTAGCCGCACGCTGTTCATTTCCGGCAGAAAGCGCTGGACTGCCGCCTGCATAAGGCCGGAGCGCGCGACGCCCGCGCTAACCACCAGTGCACTGCCAACGATGATAACAATGTCGTCGCTGAAGCCGGAAAAAGCTTGATCGAAGGGTACAACCCCGACCGCTATGCCCAAGAGAAGCGCACAAAGCGCAACTACGTCATAACGGAATTTGCCCCAGATAAACGCCCCCATCATGAGTATGATTACCGCGAAGGAGAGTATCTGCTGATGCGTCATCTATCGGAGTTTCCTCACAGGCGGAAAAATATTCCATCTCTGTGTAGCCGATAAATTCTAAAACAGAAATCGATTATTATAGCGGGTTGCGACCGTCCGAGGACGCAACCCGCTATAATGTCAATCATTTATGCGCTGGCCATCACTGCCAAAAATATGGACATTTTTTGCGGATGCGCCAACCTTGACGGTCTGATCGATATTGTGTGCCGAGCGCCCGGCCACGCGGAAGATAAGCGGCTTGCCGTCTGGCAAAGCAGCATGGATATAACTTTCTGCCCCGACGAGTTCGACGGCTTCAATGCGGACGGTCGTATTGAAGCCATCAGCATCCGGCGCGCTATCGTCGAGAATGTGGATATCTTCCGGGCGAACACCGATGGTGAAATTTCCTGCCGGTGTTTTCACCGCGCGACCGGTTGTCCAGGCTGTGCTTTCCGCGCTCTGCAGCAAGTTCATTGACGGGGAGCCGATAAACGTTGCGACGAATGTGGAGGCTGGCTTTTCATAAAGCTCGATCGGCGTGCCGACCTGCTCGATATGGCCGGCATTGAGCACCACAAGACGATCGGCCATGGTCATGGCCTCCATCTGGTCATGGGTGACATAAACACTGGTCGTGCCAAGCGAACGTTGCAGCCGCTTGATCTCGACACGCATCTGCACACGCAGTTTCGCATCGAGATTGGAAAGCGGTTCATCGAAGAGGAAGGCGGCTGGTTCGCGCACAATGGCGCGGCCCATCGCTACACGTTGGCGCTGACCGCCGGAAAGCTGACGCGGCTTGCGCTCCAGAAACTGCTCAATCTCAAGCGCCTTTGCAGCTTTCGCTATACGCCGTTCGATTTCTTCTTTCGGCGTTTTACGATTCTTCAGTCCGTAAGCAAGATTGTCGCGAACAGTCATATGCGGATAGAGAGCATAATTCTGGAACACCATGGCGATGTCGCGCTCGGCAGGTTCCACATCGTTGACCACGCGGTCACCGATGGAAATGGTGCCGGACGTGATGCTCTCCAGACCCGCAATCATGCGAAGCAGCGTAGACTTGCCGCAACCGGACGGGCCAACAAGCACTACGAACTCGCCATCCTCAATCTCCAGCGAAACGCCTTTGATGACTTCAACATTGCCGCCATAGCTCTTGCGGACGTTATCAAGAACGATTTTGCTCATTACTTTTCCGTTTCAACGAGACCTTTGACGAACCAGCGTTGCATCAGCACCACAACGAGGATCGGCGGGATGATGGCCAGAATGGCTGTTACCATGACGTAGTTCCAGGGAGTGGAAGCGTCTGCCCAGTCGACCATGCGGCGCAGGCCGATGATGATGGTGTTCATTTTTGCATCATTGGTAACGAGCAGCGGCCAGAGATACTGGGTCCATCCGTAAATGAAGAGAATTACGAAAAGCGCTGCGATATTCGTCTTTGAAAGGGGAAGCAGGATGTCCCGCATGAAACGGAACGGCCCTGCATTATCGATACGCGCCGCCTCCACTAGTTCACCCGGAATTGTGAGGAAGAACTGACGGAACAGGAATGTTGCTGTCGCAGACGCCATCAGCGGTAGGGTCAAGCCTGCATAGGTGTCGATCATGCCAAGATCGACTATTACCTTGTAAGTCGGCAGGATGCGCACTTCCACGGGCAGCATCAGCGTGACGAAGATCATCCAGAAGAAGAACATGCGCAACGGAAAGCGGAAAAATACAATCGCGAACGCTGACATGAACGAGATGATGATCTTGCCGACAGCAATTGCCATGGCGACCACGAAAGAGTTCCAGAGTAGCCGCTCAAGACTGACGCCAACAACGCGTTCAACGCCACCGAAGATGGCCTCCCCGTAGTTTTCGACAAAATGGTCGCCGGGCAGCAGCGAGATAGGCGGACGAATGATCTGCGTCGATGTCATCGTTGAAGCGACGAACGTATAATAGATCGGAAACGCCACAATAATGATGCCCAAGATCAGGATCAGATGGCCGATAAGGTTTGAGACAGGGCGTTTTTCTATCATTGTCGCCTCACTCACGAATAATGCACCCGCTTCTCAACGAAGCGGAACTGGAAAGCGGTCAAGGCAATCACGATCGCCATCAGAATAACTGACTGCGCAGAAGACGAGCCCAGGTTGAGATTGACGAAGCCGTCATTATAAACTTTGTAGACCAATGTTTCGGTGGCTTTGGCAGGTCCACCGCCAGTAACAGCGTGGATGATGCCGAACGTATCGAAAAATGCATAAACCGTGTTCACGACCAGCAGAAAAAACGACGTCGGTGCAAGCAGAGGAAATACGATAGACCAGAATCTCCGCGATCCGCGAGCGCCGTCGATAGCAGCTGCTTCGATCAACGATTTAGGAATTGCCTGTAACCCTGCAACAAAGAACAGGAAATTATAGGAAATCTGTTTCCACGCAGCCGCAACGACGACCAGACCCATGGCCTGATTGCCATCCAGCAACGGGTCCCATGCGATGCCATTGCGGCGCAATATATAAGCAAAAGTGCCCATCGCAGGGTTGAACATGAAAAGCCACAACATGCCGGCGACTGCCGGGGCCACGGCATAGGGCCAGATCAGAAGCGTACGATAAAATGTTTTTCCGCGGATAACGCGATCCGCTGCCGTTGCAAGCAGCAATGCTACGCCCATGGCAAGCAACGCGGTTAGAATGTTGAAGACGATCGTTACTTTGAATGAGTGTAGATAATTGGGGTCAGCCAGAACGGTTGTAAAGTTCGCCAGTCCCACAAAGGTGGATTTTAGCCCGAATGCGTCTTCTCGCATGAAGGACTGATAAATTGCCTGACTGGCTGGCCAGAAGAAAAAGACCACAGTCAAAACGATCTGTGGAGCCAGCAAAAAATAAGGCAGGATCTTATTCGGAAAGGTAACTTTCTGCACGGGGAGCTTCCTCGTGGGTTACAAGGCCGCCCACCACGAAGGCAGGCGGCTTTGTGTCAATGTGAACGATTATTGGGCCGCGGCAATCGCGTCATTAGCGCGCTTGACGCCGTTCTCAAGTGCTGTTTTTGCATCCTGCTTGCCACCGAGCATGGCTTCGAACTCTTCGTTCAGAATATCGCGGACCTGCGGCAGGTTGACGAGGCGCACACCCTTTGAGTTTTCAGTGGGAGCCTTGCCCATCATTTGGAGGATAGGCGTTTCACGGCCCGGATTCTTTTCATAGAAATCCGATTTCTTGGTTTCCTCATAGGCAGCCAGTGTCACAGGCAGATAGCCGGATTTTTCATGCAGCTTGACCTGAATTTTGGTCTGCGAGAGGAAGTTGAAGAATTGTGCAACGCCCTTGTACTGCTCGTCGCTAAGACCCGCGAAAACCCACAAGGCTGCGCCGCCAGGAATCGTATTCTGCGGGCCGTGACCTTCATAATAAGGCAGCTGGCCGATGCCGTAGTTGAGGCCGGACTTCACGACGTCTCCAAGACCGCCCGAGGATTCAGTCAGCATCGCACATTCACCTGAAGTGAAAAGCTGCTTGGCTTCCGATGTGCGACCGCCGTAGCGGAACGTGCCGTCTTTCGCGAGGTCGGCAATCGACTGGAAGTGCTGAATGTAAAGCGGCGAATTGATTTCGAGCTTTACGTCGGTGCCGCCAAGGCCGTTTTCATTGGTGCCGTAAGGAACGTTGTTCCAGGCCGCGAAGTTTTCGGTCTGAATCCAGGTTAGCCATGTCGAAGTGAAACCGCACGCTGCTGCGCCGCTGGATTTGATCTTCTTGGCCGCTTCAAAAACTTCCGGCCAGGTCTTTGGCGGATTGTTTTCATCAAGGCCGGCCTTCTTGAAGGCGTCCTTGTTGTAATAAAGGATCGGCGAAGATGAATTGTATGGGAAGGACAGCATGGTGCCGTCCGGCTTTGAATAATAGGCGACGATGCCGGGCAGATACTGCGACTTGTCGAACTTGAATCCGCCCTTTTCCAGTACTTCGGCGGCTGGCACCACGGCGCCTTCAGCGGCCATCATGACGCCGCTGCCGGCGTCGAACACCTGGAGAATTGCAGGGGGCTGCTTGGAACGGAACGCGGCAATGCCAGCATTCAGCGTTTCAGGATAGGTTCCCTTATAGACGGGGACGATCTTGTATTCGCTCTGGCTTTCGTTGAATTCTTTCGAAAGCTCATTGACCATTTCGTTGTTGGCACCGGTCATGCCGTGCCACCATGCCAGTTCCGTCTGGGCAAATGCCTGCGAACCGATGGTGAGGGCGAGGGCGCTTGTGAGCGCCGAGGTCGTGATCAGACGGATAAGCATGTTTCCTCCTCTAGCGTGAGATTGCGTGAACATTCGAGTCCCTCCATGAAGTCTCAAAGTCCCGACATCTGCGGTATATTCATTGCACTTATATGAATGCTTTTTTTTGCAAAGGATCAACCTTCGATTCTTCCAATGGCAGAATAAATTCGAAAACGATAGCATTCAAAATGAAAAAAAACGAAAGGGAAGCGATTATCGTGGGGAGAACATGTGAATAATCAAGGGTTCGAAAATGCCTTGCAATGGCATTTTCTGCGCCAGCCGATGGCTCTGTATCCAGCGGATTGACCAATGCACAGGTCTGAACAGATTATAAGCTCTTCGAATCCGATCGGTGGTTGACTGATTTTCCACCGCAGCCCCACTGCACATTGCCCGCTTGCTGACAGGTGAATTTATGCCCAGTGACGATCGCCGGAAAAGTCGCGTTACGCTTTTGGATGTGGCCCGGCACGCAAATGTATCGCGCGCGACAGCCTCCCTGGTCATTCGCAAAAGTCCATTGGTTGGGGCGGCAACGCGCGAGAAGGTCGAAAAAGCCCTCCAGGAGCTGGGGTATGTCTACAATATGGGTGCTGCCAGTCTTCGCGCGGAAAGGTCGAATACTGTTGGCGTTATCGTACCCACCCTCGCCAATCCGTTTTACGGCGAATTGCTTTCAGGAATAGACAGTGTCGTGGGGGAAGCGGGGCTGGTTGTTCTTCTTGCAAACAGTCACGAGAATTTTGCTAATCAGACCATTCTCATGCAGCGTATGCGCGAGCATGGCGTCGATGGCGTAATTGTGTCGCTGACGGCAGAAACAGCACCGGAATTTATTGAGCAGATCGCTGAATGGGGCTTACCGGTGGTCCAGGTG
This sequence comes from Ochrobactrum sp. PL_is483, assembly GCF_055816855.1. Taxonomy (NCBI): domain Bacteria; kingdom Pseudomonadati; phylum Pseudomonadota; class Alphaproteobacteria; order Hyphomicrobiales; family Brucellaceae; genus Ochrobactrum; species Ochrobactrum sp. PL_is483. The sequence goes on along the minus strand of NZ_JBVPGS010000040.1, from coordinate 497,945 downwards.
TTGCGTCATGTGACAGAAAGAATTGACTATGCCGGCGTGGACTATGCGGGCGGCATGCGGCAGGCGGTCAATCATCTTGCCGAGTTGGGGCACAGGACAATCGCCTTTGCTGTGCATGGTCCAGTCCATTCGGCATATCGTGAACGTGTCGAAGGTTTCCGCGATGCGATGCAACAACAAGGCCTCGATCCCGAGATGATTGTCCGGTTGCCCTATACCATGCCCGAAATTGCCAAAGCGGCTCCGCTACTTTTTCAGGAAGGTCGAATGCCAACAGCAGCAATCTGCTTCAATGATGTGGTAGCGCTCGGTCTTTCGGCGGGTCTTTATGATTGCGGAAGAAAAGTGGGGGAGAATTTTTCGCTGATCGGTTTCGACGATGTGAGCGATGCCGAAGCAACACGTCCGCGCCTTAGCTCAGTCTCGACTCGTCCTGTCACTGTGGGTCAAAATGCCGCCAACTTGCTTTTGTCCCGTTTGGAAAACCCCAAAAAAGAAGCCCAGCGTATCATTAGCGAAACATATTTGCAGGTGAGGCAATCCTGCGCCCCGGCAAAAGCTTCTGCCGTCTAATCCTAATTAATGATTGACGAGTGCTACTAAACACATTTAGATCGATCTAAATTATTGCTGACGGGACGAAAAGTCGGCATAATCGGTGTACCGGGAGGTTCAGCATTGTATAATTTCAACTTCGCGCCTGTCTTCGCGTCGATGGATAAGCTGCTTGTCGGTGCGTGGCAGACAATTGAGCTTTCATGCGCTGCGATGGTCCTCGGCCTGATTGTTTCGATTATCTGCGCTGTCGGCAAGACGTCCGGACCAAAGCCGATCCGGTTCGTCATCGATGCCTATATCGAAATCATCCGCAATACGCCGTTTCTGGTGCAGATTTTCTTTATCTTCTTCGGGTTGCCGTCTGCAGGCCTGCGCATGTCGCCGAATAGTGCGGCGCTGCTTGCACTGGTGGTGAATTTTGGCGCCTACGGCACGGAAATTATTCGTGCCGGGATTGAATCCATTCACAAGGGTCAGGTGGAAGCGGGGACTGCGCTTGGTCTCTCCAGGCTGCAAGTCTTTCGCTATGTCATTATGAAACCGGCTTTGCGGACGGTTTATCCGTCGCTTACCAGCCAGTTCATCTATCTGATGCTGACCTCAAGCGTGGTCTCGGTGATTTCGGCGAATGAGCTTGCAGCCGCGGGCAATGACCTTCAGTCAGCAACCTTTGCAAGCTTTGAGGTCTATATCGTTATCACCTTGATGTATCTCGTCATGTCTATCGGTTTCTCGGCCATTTTTGCGCTGATCGAGAAGGTGGCGTTCAAATATCCGTTGAGCCGATAGGAGCAGGCCATGATCAGACCTTTCGGCTGGAATGAATTTCTTATCATCGTTTATGCAGCGCAGTGGACGATAGCGCTTTCAGCTATTGCTTTTGTCGGCGGCGGCATCGGAGGATTAGTTGTGGCGTTGATGCGGGTCTCGGATGATCGCGTCCCGCGTTACATCGCGCTTGGCTTCATACGATTGTTTCAGGGTACGCCACTTCTGATGCAGCTTTTCCTGGTGTTCTTCGGCCTCAATATTATGGGCTTGGGCATCAATCCGTGGATTGCGGCGACGATTGCACTGACATTGCATGCGAGTGCTTTTCTCGGTGAGATTTGGCGCGGTTGTATCGATGCTGTGCCGCCCGGACAGCGTGAAGCAGCAACGGCGTTAGGTCTTCGCTACTATAATCGCATGCGCTATGTGATCCTGCCACAGGCCGCGCGCATTTCCGTGGCGCCGACTGTGGGCTTCCTCGTGCAGCTCATCAAGGGCACTTCGCTTGCTGCGATCATCGGTTTTACGGAGCTGACCCGACAGGGCCAGATTATCAACAATGCGACGTTCAGCCCGTTCATGGTGTTTGGTACGGTGGCGGCCATCTATTTTGTCCTTTGCTGGCCGCTATCCATTTTGGCGCGCCGCATGGAAACGAGGTTTTCTCGCGCTACCGCTCGTTAATTGGGGGCTTTGGGAAACGGTTGGTACTTCCAGCCGAAACAATACGGCGTCAGCATATGTGCCGAGAGATAACGAAACGAAGCCAGTGAGGAGACTGGCTCTTAATAGGGAAGGAATAAGCATGACTATCACCAGACGTTTGGTAATGGCTTTGATTGGAGCGGGAGCGCTCGCAACGGCAATGGCGCCGACGGCGTTTGCGCAGGCTGTTGACAGCATTAAGTCTGCCGGAAAAATCAAGATCGGCATGCTGGTGGATTTTCCGCCGTTCGGCATCATGAACACCAGCAATGAGCCGGATGGCTACGATGCCGACGTGGCGAAGTTGTTGGCCAAGGAGCTGGGTGTTGAAGCCCAGATCGTACCCGTCACCGGCCCAAACCGTATTCCATATCTCCAGAGCGGACAGATTGATGTTCTGGTTGCTTCGCTCGGCATCACTGAGGAACGCGCCAAAAGCGTTGATTTCTCGCAGCCTTATGCGGGCATTTCGATCGGCGTGTTCGGACCGAAGGATATTGCTGTTGCAAAGCCGGAAGATCTTTCCGGCAAGACCATTGGCGTCGCACGCGCTTCGACACAGGACACAGCCGTCACCAAAGTTGCGCCGCAGGACGCAAATATCCGTCGTTTCGATGACGATGCCAGCGCAGTGCAGGCGCTGCTTTCGGGGCAGGTCGAGCTGATCGGCCTTTCCAACGTTGTCGCTGCCGAGATCGAAAAGGCTGCGCCAGGCCGCTACGAGCAGAAAATCCAGCTCAGCCAGCAGGTGCAGGGCATTGCCGTTCGCAAGGGTTCGACGGAAATGCTCGAATTCGTCAACAAGTTCATCGAAAAGACGAAGAGCGACGGCGAACTAAACAAGATTCATGAAAAGTGGCTTGGCGCGCCGCTGCCGGATTTTGTTTCCCAGGCCAAGTAAGAGTTCTCGAACTCCGCCATGCCCGCTTATTCGGCGGGCGTGGCGATCCATTCCACGAAAGTGAGTTTCTCGACATGAACCAGATGGCTCAGGGAACGTCGAACCAGATGCAGCACGATGCTTCTGGTTCTGCAGTGCTTATGCACGGGGTGAACAAGTGGTATGGCACGTACCATGCGCTCCGGAATATCAATCTGACTGTATCCCGCGGCGAACGCATTGTTATTTGCGGCCCATCTGGTTCGGGGAAGTCCACCCTCATTCGCTGTATCAACCAGCTGGAGACTATTCAGAAGGGCCGCATAATCGTTGATGGCCACGACCTGACTGCAGGCGGTAAGAACGTGGATATTGTACGGCAGGAAACCGGCATGGTCTTCCAGCAGTTCAATCTCTTTCCGCATATGACGGTTCTTGAAAACTGCACTTTGGCACCGATGAAGGTGCGAGGCGTTTCGAAAGCTGAAGCTGAAAAGACCGCACGCAAGTACCTTGAACGCGTCCGTATTCCCGAACAGGCGGATAAATATCCGGCCCAGCTTTCCGGGGGGCAGCAACAGCGTGTGGCCATTGCCCGTGCGCTTTGCATGAACCCCAAGATCATGCTTTTCGATGAGCCCACCTCTGCGCTCGATCCTGAAATGGTCAAGGAAGTTCTGGACACTATGATCGATCTCGCCAAGGAAGGCATGACCATGCTTTGCGTTACCCACGAAATGGGTTTTGCGCGGCAGGTAGCTGATCGCGTGATCTTCATGGATCAAGGGCAAATTCTGGAAATGGCAGAACCGGAAGAATTCTTCGGCAATCCGAAACATGAGCGCACGAGGGCGTTTATTGGCCAGATTTCCTGATAGTTTCCAATAGATTGATAATGGAGCCTGAAGTGAAGAATGAAGTTCTGCTCATTGAGCCGATGATGCCGTTGATCGAAGATCGATTGGATGCGGCCTACAGGGTTCTACGACTGTACAAACCAGAAGACAAAGCGGCGATCGACGCAGCCCTCGGCACGATCCGTGCCGTTGTTAGTGGCGGTGGAACTGGCCTTTCCAACGAATGGATGGAGCGTCTGCCGTCGCTTGGTTTGATCGCCATCAACGGTGTCGGAACAGATAAGGTCGATCTTGCCTTTGCGCGGAACCGCAACGTGCATGTCAGCACCACACCCGGTGTCTTGACCGATGATGTCGCTGACACCGGGATCGCGCTGATGCTGGCAGTAATGCGCCATGTTGCAGCAGGTGATCATTTTGTACGGGAAGGAAAATGGGCTCGCCGGGAAGGGTTCCCTCTTGGGGTTAGCCCAAAGGGCAAGCGGGTTGGTGTTCTTGGGCTTGGCCAGATCGGAAAGTCATTTGCACGGCGAGCGGAAGCATTTGGCATGGAAGTGCATTACTGGAATCGCTCCCCCGTTGCGGGCACGAACTGGATTGCACATGCAACACCGACAGAACTCGCCCGGGAAAGCGACGTGCTCGCGGTTTGTGTCGCGGCTACTTCGTCGACCGCCAACATTGTGAACGCTGAGGTACTCGCCGCTCTGGGGAGCAAGGGGTATCTGGTCAATGTCGCCCGAGGCAGTGTCGTTGACGAAGATGCACTTCTCGCTGCTTTGGATAACCGGACTATTGCAGGTGCCGGTCTTGACGTCTTCGTCAATGAACCAACCATACGAGAAGATTTTTTTACTGCGCCAAATACAGTGCTGATGCCGCATCAGGGCAGCGCAACAGTAGAAACGCGTATCGGAATGGGCGAACTGGTACTCGCCAATCTTGCAGCGCATTTTTCCGGCGAAGTTCCGCCAACCAAGGTAAACTGAGTTCTTCCCATGATTGTCAGACAGGCCTTTTTTGAAGGCACAATTCATGCTGGGCGCGAGGTTGCGTTCAAAGCTTATGTGGCTGAAACCCTCATGCCGATGTGGCTTGATTTTCCGGGGATCAGGGAAGTGCGCGTCCTTTATGCGGTCGAGCGCGACGAAGGCGCGCCTGCGTACCCGATGGTTCTTTGGACCAAGTATGACAGTAGGGAGGCTTTGGCGGAAGCGCTTGCTTCACCTGTCCGTTATGCAAGTCGGGAGGCCACAAAGGGCCTCCTGGAAATGTTCGACGGTCATATACATCATCACGTGTTTGATCTCACCCTTGAAGGGTGAGATCATTTCTGTTCGCCGTTAAGCGCCCCATGTCCGCTCAAGGACATTGATCCAGTTTCCATGAGCCAGCTTGACGATGGAAGCGTCGTCATAACCATGCTTGCGGAAGGCTTCTATAACGAGCTGCAGATCACCAACGTCCCGAAGTGTCGAAGAAATCGTGGTGCCATCAAAATCGGACCCCAGAGCCAGATGATCGATCCCGATGCGATTGACGATATAGTCCGCATGGCGCACAAGCTCGGTCAAATCGGTGTTTGGATCGCGTTTTCCATCTTCACGCAGGAATGAAACGCCGAAATTCAATCCGACCAGCCCACCGGTGTCACGAATGGCATCCAGCTGCTTGTCGGTCAGATTGCGGCTCTGCTGGCAAAGAGCGTGAGCATTGGAATGCGAGGCGACAAGCGGTGCATCGGAAATGGCCGCAATGTCCCAGAAACCTTTCTCGTTCATGTGGGAGAGGTCGATCATGACCTTGAGTTCGTTGCAGGCGCGAATGAGTGCCTTACCATGATCGGTCAGGCCCGGGCCGATATCAGGCGATGCGGGAAACCGGAACGGAATTCCGTGGGCAAAAATATTCGGGCGGCTCCAGACCGGCCCAAGGGTTCGCAATCCGGCTTCATGCAATACATAAAGGGCATCCAGGTCCTCGGCAAAAGCCTCAACACCTTCGATATGATAGACCGCAGCAAAAATTCCGTTGGCGAATGCGTCGCGAATATCTGCTGCCGTGCGGCAAACGCGAACCTTGCCTTCCGATGCCCGCTCGATCTTGAGAAGAATCGCCGACATGGCAAGCGTTGCCTTCATCGCCTCTGCCTGGCTCGGCGTTGCAAGATTGCCGTTAACGTCGAGTTCCCGTGAAGGCGAGGGCACATATACCGCGCAAAGTCCGCCGCCCAGCCCACCTTTTTGAGCGCGCGGAAGGTCTATATGTCCGACATTCTCACCTTCAAGAAAACGCTTTTCCGGCGCGGGTGCATCCGATGACCACAGACGCAACAGCACATCGTTGTGACCATCGAAAACGGATATCTTTTGCTCTGTCGCCATGGGGAAGCCTTTTCAAATCAAGCCTGATATTTGAGTGGGGGTGATGGACCCAAGCGGGAAGAATTGCAAATGCGATTTTGGTCACTCGATATGACTGCGCTGCATGAAGAGCGATTCTTATATGCAAAAATTCTCTTTTAGTTGTGAGTCATGCAAACTCTGCATAGGGGATGCGCAATTCTGCATTGGCCCCTGCGCTGGGTGACGTGATAGCGGGAAGCTAGAAAATTATATTCAGAGATAAAACGCTGTCGATATGGCTCCCAGTTTCCGGGAGGCAGCCCGAAAGCGTTGCAAGAGGAGCTCTCAATGATTTCAAGACGCGGTTTTCTGGCAGGCGCTGCTGCTGTTCCTTTCCTTTCCTATGCAAGCATTTTGCCTGCCATTGGAGCCGGACGTCAGGACATTCTCGTTGTGGCCCAGCAGCTGGACAATATGACCAGCCTTGATCCCCATGAGAGCTTCGAAGCTGTTGGCAGCGAAATCTGCAACAATATGTATCAGCGTCTGGTGCATCCAAGCCTTTCCAATCCCGATCAGGTGGAAGGCGGCGTTGCCGTTTCCTGGGAAGCGGATGCCGACGGCAAGGTCTTCACCTTCAAGATCAATCCAGATGCCAAGTTTGCCAGCGGTGCGCAGATCACTGCGGAAGACGTCGCTTTCTCGCTGCAACGCGCGATCAAGATGAACAAGGGCCCAGCTTTCATTATCGGCCAGTTCGGTTTCACGCCTGAGAATGCTGAAACGAGCATCGTCGCCACCGATGCGTCGACGCTTACCTTGAAGCTGGAACAGTCTACATCGCTGCCGTTCTTGCTATATTGCCTGTCCGCAAGCGTTGCCAGCATCGTTGAGAAGAAGATCGTTCTTGAAAATGCAGCCGGTGATGATCTCGGCAACGGCTGGCTTCAGAAGAACAGCGCCGGCTCGGGCGAGTGGGTTCTGGCTTCGTGGAAGCCGAGCGAAAGCATCATTCTGAACGTCAATCCGCATGGCGCTTACAAGGGTAATGTGAAGCGCATTCTTTTGCGTCATGTGGCTGATCCGTCCTCGCAGCTTTTGATGCTCCAGAAAGGCGATGTCGATATTGCCCGTAATCTCACCACAGAGCAGCTTCGCGTGCTGGACGGCGATGAGAACTACAATCTGGTGCGTAAGGGCGTTGGCGGCCTGATGCTGATGTCGCTCAACCAGAGTGTGGAAGTTCTTGCCAAGCCGAAGGTTTGGGAAGCGATCAAATGGGCCGTGGACTATGACGGTATTCAGAAAAACATCGTTCCGCTGAACTACAAGGTTCATCAGGCGCTGGTTCCGGAGGGTTTCCCTGCCGCGCTGAATGAGAATCCTTTCAAGAAGGATATTGCAAAGGCGAAGGCTTTGCTCGCGGAAGCCGGTGTCCCTGACGGTTTTACGGTCAAGATGGACCATTATTCGGCGCAGCCCAGCCCGGATATCGCGCAGGCAATTCAGGCAAGCCTTGCCGAAATCGGTATCAAGGTGGAGTTGCTGGCTGCTGAAAATCGTCAGGTTCTGACGAAGATGCGCGCTCGTGAACATCAGATGGCGTTGACCGTATGGGGATCCGACTATTTCGACCCGAATACCAATGTTGACGTATTCTGCAACAATCCAGACAATTCCGACGATGCGAAGACCAAGCCTTTTGCTTGGCGCTCGCATTTCCAGAATGAGGATTTTGCCAAAAAGTCTCTCGCCGCGCGCGACGAACAGGATCCTGCAAAGCGGGTAAAGATGTACGAAGATCTGCAGCGTGAGTTCATGAACAACAGCCCGTTCATCATCATGATGCAGAAATTCGAGACGGCTGCCTGCCGCAAGGATGTTACTGGAATGCGCCTCGGCGTTCTCTCCGACTCTCACTCCTATGCAGGGATCGCCAAGGCGTGAAGAAAAGCCTCAAGAATCTGACCGGTATCCTGAGCAGCGTGTTGATCACGCTGTTTGGGCTTATGGTCATTACCTTCATGATCGGCCGCGTGATGCCGGTCGATCCTGTTATTGCTGCTGTGGGCGACAACGCGCCAGAGGCGGTTATCCAGCGTGTCCGAGCAGAAATGGGGCTCGATCAGCCGCTTGTAGTGCAGTTCGTCCATTATATTGGGCAGGTGCTGCACGGTGATTTCGGCAATTCCATTTTAACCCGTAATCCGGTGACGCAAGATATCGCCCGTTATTTTCCGGCGACACTGGAGCTGGCGACGGCTGCGCTCCTTGTGGCTGCGCTTATCGGTATTCCGTTGGGTGTTTGGGCCGCCGTCCGGCAGGGTTCCGTCGTCGACCAGACGATCCGTGTGATCTGTCTTGCTGGTCACTCGGTTCCGGTTTTCATGCTGGCCCTGATTTCGCTTCTGGTCTTTTATGCGACCCTCGATATCGCGCCGGGACCGGGGCGTCAGGACATCATTTATGAGGGCATGATACCGCATGTAACGGGCCTGCTCACGATCGACAGTCTCATTGAAGGTGATTGGGACGCGTTCTGGGATGCCGTCTATCACATGATTCAGCCAGTTCTGATCCTCGCCTATTTCAGCATGGCCTATATCACTCGAATGACCCGGGCCTTCATGCTGGATGCGCTGAAGGGCGAATTCGTAATTACGGCGCGCGCGAAAGGCCTGTCGCTGACCTCCGTCATCTGGAAGCATGCTTTCCCGACCGTGGCTGTGCAGCTCGTGACGGTTCTTGCGCTGACTTATGCAGGCCTGCTCGAAGGCGCCGTTGTGACGGAAACCGTCTTTAGCTGGCCAGGATTGGGCCAATATCTGACCGTGTCGCTGATGAATGCTGATATGAACCCGGTCGTGGGTGCCACGTTGCTCATCGGCGTTATCTATGTCGGGCTCAATCTGCTCGCCGATATCCTCTATAAAGTTCTGGATCCGCGTGTCCGATGATGTTTGGAAATTTTCATAACTGGGCGCTGGATGAATCGCCTTCGTCCCGTTCACAGGCCAATTGGGGCAGGCGCTATCGCATCTGGGTGAACCTCAAGGCCAATCCGCTCGCGATGATTGGTCTTTTTATCATCGTTGCGTTCGTCGTCCTGTCATTGGCCGCACCCTTGCTGGCGCCCTATGATCCAAGTGTGCAGGATCTCGGCAATCGGCTTTCTGCTCCCACCGCATCGCACTGGTTTGGGACTGATGAACTGGGCCGCGATATTCTTTCGCGCATTCTTTACGGCGGGCGCGTTACCCTCGGAATGGTTATCGCCGTCGTCATTCTCGTTGCACCAATCGGTCTCTTTATCGGGTGTATCGCCGGTTATTTCGGCGGGATCGTCGATACCGCGCTGATGCGCGTCACGGATGTCTTTCTTGCGTTCCCGCGTTTGATTCTTGCGCTTGCCTTCGTGGCTGCGTTGAAGCCGGGCGTGGAAAGTGCGGTGCTCGCAATTGCATTGACAGCATGGCCACCCTATGCGCGTCTGGCACGTGCGGAAACCATGACCTTGCGCAAAAGCGATTTCATTGCAGCCGCCAAGCTGACCGGCGCAATGCCCTTCCGCATCATTCTTCGCCACATCATGCCGCTTTGCGTGCCAAGTGTCATTGTGCGCATCACACTCGATATGAGCTCGATCATCATCACGGCTGCAAGTCTCGGCTTCCTCGGAATGGGTGCGCAGCCGCCGTCACCGGAATGGGGCGCGATGATCGCCACCGCCAAGCGCTTCATCTTCGAACAATGGTGGGTTGCCACCATCCCCGGCGTTGCAATCTTCCTCGTCTCGCTTGCGTTCAATTTCCTTGGCGACGGTCTTCGTGACGTGCTCGATCCGAAGCAGAATTGAGAGAACAGATGCTGGTTGATATCAAAAATCTGCAAATCAGCTTTGAAACGCGCACCAGCCGTTTCGATGCTGTGCGCGGAATCTCGCTTCAGCTCGGTCGCGAAAAACTGGGCATTGTCGGCGAAAGCGGTTCGGGCAAGTCCTTGACCGCGCGCGCCCTCATGAAACTGCTGCCGCCAATCGCCGAAGTGAAGGCGGACAAGCTTTCGTTCGACGGTATCGATATTCTGTCAGCGACAGAACGCGGCATGCGTCAGATACGCGGCAAGCGGGCAGGCTTCATTCTTCAGGACCCCAAATATTCGCTGAATCCGGTCAAGACCATAGGCGTGCAAGTGGCTGAAGCATGGCGTACCCATAAGGGCGGCAGCAAACGTCAGGCGATGGATGCTGCGGTCGATCTTCTCGATCAGGTGATGATCCGCAATCCCCGCGACGTTGCGAAGCTTTATCCGCATGAGGTTTCGGGCGGCATGGGCCAGCGCGTCATGATCGCCATGATGCTGGCACCCGATCCGGAACTGCTCATTGCCGATGAACCGACATCAGCACTGGATGCCACGGTGCAGGCGGAAATTCTGCGCCTGATCGACGATCTGGTTTCCAAGCGCGGAATGGGGCTTCTCCTGATCAGCCATGACCTCCCGCTCGTGTCTCATTTCTGCGACCGGGTCATGGTCATGTATATGGGCCGTGTCATGGAAGAGTTGAAGGCTTCCGAACTGGTGCATGCCGAACATCCATACACCAAGGGGCTTCTCAATTGCATTCCGTCGCTCACGCATCCCCGTGATCGTTTGCCGGTTCTCAATCGGGAAGAAAGCTGGCTGAACTCATGATAGATATTGATAAACTCCGCATCAGCTTCAACGAGCGTGAAGTCGTCAAGGGTGTTTCCTTCAATGTGGCGAAGGGCGGCAGCTTTGGGATCGTTGGTGAAAGCGGTTCTGGTAAATCCACCATTCTGCGTGCTATGGCTGGCCTCAACGAACAATGGAGCGGCCGTATTGCTTTCGACGGCAAAAATGCGGCCCCGAAGCGTGCGCCTGCCTTCTTCCGTCAGGTGCAGATGGTGTTTCAGGACCCATTTGGATCGCTGCATCCGCGTCAGACTATTGATCGCATCCTGAGCGAGCTTCTGCTGGTTCACGGTATCGGCGATATCGATAAACGGATTGAAAAGGTGCTTGAGGAAGTCGCGCTGCCCAAAGCTGCACGGTTTCGTTTTCCGCACCAGCTTTCCGGCGGTCAGCGCCAACGCGTGGCAATTGCTCGCGCCTTGATTGCAGAACCGGAAGTGCTGCTGCTCGATGAACCGACATCGGCACTCGACGTTTCGGTGCAGGCTGAAATTCTCAATCTTCTTGCGGATTTGCGCGCGGAAAAGAACCTAACCTACGTATTGGTGAGCCACAATCTCGCAGTGATTGCGCATCTATGCCCACAAGTTGGGGTGATGCAGCACGGGGAGATGGTGGAGCAGCTCAGCGCCGAGGATTTGCGTGCCGGGCGAACCTCACATCCGCATACCACAGAATTGCGCGCCCTGAGCGTCAATCTGGAAGAACCTGCCTGACGGAGTTTTCATGTCCACCCATGCTGACTGGAACGCGGCATCGCTCGCCGCCAAGGTCTTCTCGAGAACCTGGGATAAAAACGAACCGGGCGGCGTTATTATCGGTTTTGATCCTGACGGTGTGAAGTTCGCATATGCGGGTGGGCTTGAAAGCCTGTCTACCGGAGTGCCTTTCACAGCGAATACGGTTGTCCGCTATGCGTCGGTCACGAAACATGCATTCTGTGCGATGGTTCTCAAGCATGGCGATATTATCGGCTTGGACGACCGGCTAGGCGATCATCTGCCGGAATTGCAAAGCCCGCTAGCCGACGTCACCGTCGGTCGTGCACTCGACATGACTGGTGGTTTGCCGGATACGCGGGAATGCCTCACGCTTCTTGGCCTTTCCGTCTATACGGACACGCAAGCCGAGCAGCTTCTGGACTATCTTGCCTCTCTCAATCGTCTCAATTTCGATGCGGGTTCAGAAATTTCCTATTCCAACACCGGTTATCGGCTGGTGGAGGCCGCACTTGAGAGGAAGGGGTTTCGCTTCAATGATTTTGTGAAGTCGGACATTGCGCAACCGCTCGATATTTCCATGGAAGCGCCCGACGTCTGGAATGATCCGGTTGCGGGGCTTGCTCCCGGTTACTGGAAGTCTGGCGAGAAGTGGCAGCTCAGTTCCGCCGGCTTGCATATTTCGGCATCCGGCAGTCTCGCCGGTAGCGGCATGGCATTGACCAAATGGGCGCAGGCGCTCGTCAATGGTGAGGGTGCCTTCAAAGGCCTGCTCGATAAGCTGTCAGCGGATCGCCATCTTGTTGATGGACGCGTGACCGGTTACGGGCTCGGGCTGCGGTGGAACGAAGTGGGCGGCAAGAACTTTGTCGGACACGGTGGCTCGCATCCCGGTTACAAGAGTTATTTCCTGCTCGATCCGTCCGCGAAGACCGGCATGATCGTTGTCTCAAACCGTGAAGACACCAATACCTATAAAATGGCGCGAGATTGCATGGCCGCTCTCAACGGTCTGCCGTTGCCAGAGACCAACTGCACAATCCCGGACGGGCTTTATGTGACGGACAGCGGGCCATTCTGGCTGGAAATGCGCAATGGTATAGCCAACTGGCTCGATTCCGAGGATACGCTTTACGATATCGGTGATGGCTGGTTCTCGTCCCTGTCGCCTACTTCTCCGGTGAAACTGCGCTGGACAGGCACGGAGCTGGAAGGCGAAATCGGCTATGTGCCGCGTCGATTGAAGCCAGTGGCACCCAAACCGTTGGGCAAGGCACTCGACGGCCATTGGCGGGCGCCGTCTTATGGGGCCAGTTTCGATATCGAGGACGGTCATCTCATCATGGGCATAGGCCCCACGCGCCATGTCATGCCGCTGGACGATCTCGGTCACGGACGAGCGCTCTTCACTCTACATGACGGTCCGTGGACCAAGCGTGTCTGTCTGCATCAGATTGATGATAATCGTGTTGAACTGGTTCTAAGCCGCAGCAGGATGATTGAATACATCCGTTAGAGCGTACTAATATCTGGGGTTATATACGCGGCGGAAGGGTGACCTTACCGCCGCGTCTTGCATTGTGATAACTTTCGACAATTGATTCCGAATGTGAGGTGACACGATGCTGGAACAGATGATCGATCAGGGCGCGGGCCGCGAGCCTGCCGACCTTGTGCTCAAGGGCGGTCGCTTCTTCGATCTCGTGACCGGCGAACTGGTGGAGAGTGATATTGCGATCTGCGGGGACCGGATCGTCGGCACTTTCGGCAACTATCGTGGAAAACGCGAAATCGATGTTACGGGCCGCATCGTTGTGCCGGGTTTCATTGACACGCATCTTCATATCGAATCCTCGCATGTCACGCCGCATGAATTCGACCGCTGCGTATTGCCGCAGGGCGTCACCACGGTCATTTGTGATCCGCATGAGATTGCAAATGTGCTCGGTGTGGAAGGCATCAAGTTCTTTCTCGATAGCGCTTTGGAAACCATCATGGACATCCGTGTGCAGCTTTCGAGTTGTGTGCCGGCCACGCATATGGAAACATCCGGCGCCGAGCTCCTGATCGATGATCTTCTTCCCTTTGCAGATCATCCCAAGGTGATCGGTCTCGCTGAATTCATGAATTTTCCCGGTGTCCTGGCGAAAGACGCCGAATGCATGGCGAAGCTGAAAGCTTTTCAGGGACGGCATATTGATGGCCACGCGCCGCTTTTGCGCGGCTTTGATTTGAACGGCTATATTTCCGCAGGCATACGCACCGAGCATGAGGCGACAAGTGCGGAAGAAGCGCTCGAAAAGATGCGCAAGGGCATGCATGTGCTGGTGCGTGAAGGGTCCGTTTCCAAGGACCTGAAGGCGTTGATGCCGATCATTACCGAGCGCCACGCGCAGTTTCTGTCACTCTGCACCGATGACCGCAATCCGCTTGATATCGCGGATCAGGGGCATCTCGATTATCTGATCCGCACAGCAATTGCGGGCGGTGTCGAACCTCTCGCCATTTATCGCGCGGCGAGCGTTTCCGCTGCGCGCGCTTTCGGCCTTTTTGACCGCGGGCTGGTGGCACCTGGCCAGCGTGCCGATCTCGTCGTGGTGGACAGCCTTGAAGGCTGCCATGCCGAAACCGTGCTTTCTGCGGGGCGGATAGTGTCGGACGATCTGTTCGCGAAGCGAAAGCCAGTCGCCGAAGTGGGGCGCAATAGCGTCAGGGCCCCGCGCGTCAGCGCCTCTAATTTCCGCTCGCAGTCCAATAGCGGCAGGACGCGTGCTATCGGCATCGTTCCCGGCAAGATCATTACCCAAAACCTCGAATTCGATCTGAAAGTGGGACCAAACGGCGTAGAGCCTGACCTTGAGCGTGACGTGGTGAAGGTTGCTGTCATTGAGCGCCACGGCAAGAACGGTAATATCGCCACCGGATTCGTGCATGGTTTTGGCCTGAAAGCGGGCGCGATTGCCTCCACGGTCAGCCATGATAGCCACAATATCTGCGTCGTTGGCACTTCGGACGAAGATATCGCGGCCGCCGCCAACCGGCTTGGCGAAATAGAGGGCGGTTTTGTCGTGGTGCGTGACGGCAAGGTTCTGGCCGAGCTGTCGCTTCCCATTGCCGGGTTGATGAGTACGGAGCCTTACGAAACCGTGCGCGACGAATTGCGCAAGCTGCGCCATGCCGCCGAAGAGCTGGGCTCTGTTCTGGAAGAACCCTTCCTTCAGCTTGCGTTTATTGCCTTGCCGGTGATCCCGCATCTCAAGATCACTGACAGAGGTCTCGTCGATGTCGACAAGTTCGAGTTTGTTGGCAACTGATCAGTGCGGGCCACTGATCTATCTGTCCTTGCAATGTGCCTGCGTTCCTGAATGACGGACTGGCTACCCCGGCGCGCAAGATCGGAAATGCTTTCGCAGGAATCTACCATGGTCTGCCTGGACTGATACTACTTTTGCATTGTTGGGCGACTACAATATTGCCCGCGACTACCGATCAAGTTAGCATGCCCTCATTACAACAACGGCGGGACCAACCTGTCGAACCACAATGGGGAATATGTCGATGAAAATTGCTCGCCTTGCCCTGATGGGCGGACTGCTCGCAACTGCGCTTTATACCGGCTCTGCCATGGCCCGCGACCTGACGGTCGTTTCTTGGGGTGGTAACTACCAGGACGCCCAGCGTGAAATTTATTTCAAGCCTTTTTCAGAAAAGACTGGCAAGCCTCTGCTGGATGAATCCTGGGACGGTGGTTATGGCGTCGTTCAAGCGAAGGTGAAAGCAGGTAAGCCCAATTGGGACGTCGTTCAGGTGGAGGCGGAAGAACTAGCCCTGGGTTGTGCGGACGGCCTTTACGAAAAAATCGACTGGGACAAGTTGGGAGGCAAGGACAAATTCCTCGACAGCGCGGTCAATGATTGCGGCGTGGGAGCGATCGTGTGGTCGACCGCAATCGCCTTTAACGCGGACAAGCTGAAAGATGGTCCGCAATCCTGGGCCGATTTTTGGGATGTAAAGAAATTTCCAGGCAAACGTTCCTTGCGCAAAGGTGCAAAATATACACTTGAATTCGCGCTTCTGGCCGATGGTGTCAGCAAGGATGAAGTTTATGATGTGCTCTCTACCCCGGAAGGTGTGGATCGGGCATTCAAGAAGCTCGATGAATTGAAGCCCAACATTGTCTGGTGGGAAGCCGGGGCACAGCCGCTGCAATTGCTGGCCTCGGACGAAGTTGTCATGGCATCGGCCTATAATGGGCGCATCACCGGTATAAACAGAAGCGAAGGCAAGAACTTCAAGGTGGTCTGGCCGGGTAGCATCTATGCCGTCGACAGCTGGGTGATCCTGAAGGATGCTGAAAACAAGGATGCGGGGCTGGATTTCATCGCATTCACCAGCCAGCCCGATAATCAGGTGAAACTCCCCAAATACGTCGCTTATGGTCTGCCAAACAAGGAGGCCGCAAGCAAGGTTCCCGCAGAGTTTGCTTCCGATCTTCCGACTGCGGAAGCCAATCTGAAAGACGCTCTCCCGCTGAATGTCGATTTCTGGATCGATAATTCAGAAGAGCTGACGAAGCGCTTCAACGCCTGGCTCGCACAATAATTCGCAATTATGGCCCCGTCGGCGCAACACCGGCGGGGTTTCCCTGTTTTCCGGAAAATGGAGTAATTCATTGACGGACTGCCGCATCCGCTTCGAGAATATCAGTAAATCCTACGGTGATTTCAAAGTTATAGATGGTTTGAACCTCGATATTGATCGAGGTGAATTCGTGAGCCTGCTCGGCCCTTCAGGGTCGGGCAAGACGACGCTTCTGATGATGCTGGCGGGATTTGAAAGTCCGAGCAGCGGGACAATCTATGTCGACGGCAAGGCAATCAATACCGTTCCGTCTTACAAGCGTAATATGGGGGTAGTTTTTCAGAACTATGCGCTTTTCCCTCATATGACTGTCGGTGAGAACATTGCCTTTCCGCTCCAAATGCGTGGTCGAGGGAAAAGCGAGATCGGTGAGAGGGTGGAAAAGGTGCTCGATATGGTGCAGCTTTCCACTATGCGCGAACGCAAGCCCTCGCAACTTTCTGGTGGCCAGCAGCAGCGCGTGGCGCTTGCCCGTGCTCTGGTTTTTGAGCCGAGTGTGGTTTTGATGGATGAACCGCTTGGCGCACTCGACAAGCAGTTGCGCGAACAAATGCAACTCGACATTCGTGCGCTGCATGGCCGGCTGGGATTGACGATTGTTTTTGTTACCCACGATCAAAGCGAAGCCTTGACCATGTCGGACAGGATCGCTGTTTTCAATAAAGGAAAAATCGAACAGATCGGTACACCGCGTGCGATCTATGATGAGCCGCAAACGCGGTTCGTCGCGGAATTCATAGGTGAAACCAATCTCGCAGAGGGAACCATTGAACGGGTGGAAGGCACCAGTGCCTTTATTCGTCTGAACAATGGCGGCATGCTAAGAGCCTCATCAAACAGGGGGCTGCCAACGGGACAGAGAGTTCTTTTGTCTGTTCGTCCCGAGCGGATCGAACTGGGCAATGAAGACGGGTCGGATAATAATCTCAGAACCCGGGTGACAGACAGCGTTTATCAGGGAGATCATCTGCGCATCCAGCTTGATGGTGACGCTTATGATTTTATTGTGCGCCTTGACCGGAAAGCACGTGAATGGGCCCCCGGAACGGACGTAGTAGCGGGATTTAAGGCGACTGATTGCTGGACTATAGCCACATGAGGGCGCTATCCGGCAAAACTGTCCGAGCGGTGCTGCTGATTGCGCCTTTGCTTGTTTTTATAACATTGTTTTTCCTATGGCCTCTCGGGGTCATGATGAAACAGGCTGTGTCCGATACCGCGGTTTTGCGTGTTCTGCCTCAAACAGCTGAGACCGTAAGCCGGTGGGATGGGCAATCCGGGCCATCGCCGGATATGAAACAGGCTTTGGTGGCAGACCTGAAGGCCTCAACAGACCAACAGGCGATAGGCGATATGGTTCGCCGCTTGAACAGTGCCCAATCCGGCTTTCGCACCTTGATGAGCAAAACGCTTTCAGCCATCGAGAAGGGCGATCCTGTTCCTGATCTTGAAGCGATTGACAAGCGATGGAGCAGGCCGGAATTCTGGCAGGCGATTGCAAATGCGCTTTCTCCCACAACTGATCGCAACCTGCTAGCGGCCGTGGATATGGAGCGCGACGCATCCGGCGAGATCGTCTCTATGGCACCCGGCGCATCGGCGAACCGTGCGATCATGCTGCGCACATTTTGGATTGCAGCTCTGGTGACACTGGCCTGCGCGGCAATCGGTTATCCCTATGCTGTGTTGCTTGCGGCGTCTTCGGGCTGGATCAGAAGCGCGTTGTTTGCTGCCGTTCTGCTGCCTTTATGGACCTCCTTGCTGGTGCGAACCGCTGCCTGGTTCATTCTTCTCCAGGATAAGGGACTAATAAACGATGCGTTGATCTGGCTCGGCATTACAGATGGGCCATTCCCGTTGATCTTCAACAGGGCGGGTGTGGTGATAGCCATGACCCATGTGCTTTTGCCGTTTATGGTTCTTCCGATTTACAGCGTGCTCGTATCGATCCCGGGCAATCTGATGCCAGCGGCCGCATCCCTTGGTGCGCCGCCGTGGAGGGCTTTTCTGCGCGTCCTGCTGCCATTGAGCCTGCGCGGAATCCTGTCCGGGATGCTGCTCGTGTTCATGAGCGCGATTGGCTACTACATCACACCAGCACTGATTGGCGGGCCGAGCGACCAGATGATAAGCTCGATCATCGCCTATTATGCAACCGGTTCGGCCAACTGGGGCATGGCTGGTGCACTCGGGCTGGTTCTGCTCGTGGCCTGCCTGATACTCTACGCCGTTTACGGACGGCTCACCGCCGATGAGCAGGGGAGAGCGTGACCATGGGGCGCTTCGCTAAAATCCTGTTCGGTGTGGCGGCAGTCGTCTTTTTGATTGCACCGCTGTTTGCAATTCTTCCGCTTGCTTTTACGTCCAGCGTATTCCTGACCTATCCTGTACCAGGCTGGTCCGCGCGCTGGTTTGAGGAACTCGCTACGGCAGACGTCTGGCGGCGGGCAATAGCCAACAGCCTGATTATCGGATCGGGCACGATGATTCTCGCAACTGGGCTTGGAACGACGGCTGCACTAGGCTTGCGTAGCAGGATATTGTTTCTTTCCGGCCCGATTAAAACGTTGTTCCTCTTGCCCATGGTCGTTCCTGCTGTGGTTATGGGCGTTGGTATGCAGCTATTGTTCGTCCGGCTCGGGATAGCGAATTCCTATTTCGGCGTGATCGTTGCCCATACAGTGATTTCGATTCCCTTTGTTCTGGTGAGCGTTACCGGCGCCCTGGCAGGAATCGACCGGCGTGTCGAACTGGCAGCCGAAAGTCTTGGCGCAGCGCCTCTGACCGTTTTTCGTAAAATCACACTTCCGCTGGCCATGCCGGGCATCGCATCTGGTGCGGTGCTGGCATTTGCTACTTCGTTGGACGAAGTTGTGCTGACCCTGTTCGTGGCTGGTCCAAATCAGCGCACTCTGGCGCGCCAGATGTTTTCAACTATTCGGGAAAATATCAGTCCGGCTATCGCTGCCGCCGCATTTTTGTTCATCGCTGGCACCGTACTTTTGGGCCTTGCGGCGATGCTCTTCCGCCGAAGGCGTGCAAGTAATGCGGTCGCCATATGACGGGTGCGCAGGGCGTCATTTGCCGCAGTACTAATTTTGCGCTTTAGCGATCGATCCGTGTTGAAAGAATGATGGACGACATCGTGCGCTCGACACCTTCCAACGCACCTATGCGGTCAAGAATGGCGTCGAGTTCCTGTATGGAGGGGGCTTCCACAACAACGATCATGTCGAAATGTCCGCTGACGGAATGAAGCGAACGGACGGCCATCATGCCGCGCAGTGCAGTTTCCACTTTTGGGGCGAGCTTGGGCAGTGCTGTCACCAGTACATGGGCGCGAACCAGATCCCGTTCGAACTCCGGCGCGATTCGCACGGTGTATCCCTCAATAACTCCCCGCTTTTCCAGCTTCTCAATACGACTTTGGACGGTAGTTCGGGATACTCCGAGACGCCTTGCAAGGTCGGCTGTGGAGGCCCGTGCATTTTCACGGAGGAGGGCGATGAGGGTTAGATCGGCTTCTGTCGTCATAATGCATGTTAAATACGGCAATATGCGCAAACAAACAACGTCATATCGTCAGTTTGCATGCTTCTTTTTGCATGGAACTATGCGATTCTTGCATATCCGAATTGCATTCCAAGGGGAAATTTTATGAAAGAGATCGTTGTTGTCGGTGCAGGCAAAATTGGCGCCACCATTGCCGATCTTCTCGCTTCCACGGGCGAGTATGCCGTTACTGTTGTCGACCGCTCTCAGGCGCAGCTCGATGCACTGGAATCCGGTGTGGAAGTCAAGACGCAGGCTCTTGATATCGAAGATGCCAAGGCTCTCGAAGCGGCTCTTACCGGCAAGTTCGCCGTGCTTAGCGCAGCGCCCTTCCATCTTACCACCCGTATCGCAGAAGCTGCGGCCAAGGCAGGCGTCCATTATCTCGACCTGACTGAAGACGTTGCCAGCACGCGCCGCGTCAAGGAACTGGCCAAGACGGCCAAGACGGCTTTCATTCCGCAGTGCGGCCTCGCTCCTGGCTTCATCTCCATCGCTGCCTATGATCTTGCCAAGCGTTTCGACAAGCTCGACAGCGTTCGTATGCGCGTTGGCGCTCTGCCGCAGTACCCATCCAATGCTCTGAACTACAACCTGACCTGGAGCACCGACGGCGTCATCAACGAATATATCGAGCCGTGCGAAGCCATCGTGAATGGCGAGCTGACTGAAGTTCCTGCCCTTGAAGAACGCGAAGAGTTCTCGCTTGACGGCGTTACCTACGAAGCCTTCAACACCTCCGGTGGTCTCGGCACGCTCTGCGAAACGCTGGAAGGCAAGGTGCGCACGCTCAACTACCGCACCATCCGCTATCCGGGTCACGTCGCGCTGATGAAGGCGCTTCTCAACGATCTCGGCCTGCGCCATCGCCGTGAAGTGCTCAAGGACATTTTCGAAAATGCCCTGCCGACGACCCTTCAGGACGTTGTGGTGATTTTCGTGACCGTTTCGGGCACCAAGAACGGTCGTCTGGTTCAGGAAACCTACGCGAACAAGGTTTACGCCGCTCCGGTTGGCAAAATCATTCGTTCGGGCATCCAGATCACGACGGCTTCGGCAATCTGCGCCGTGCTCGACATGCTCGCCAAGGGCGATCTTCCGCAGCAGGGCTTCATCCGCCAGGAAGACATCACGCTCGAAGCATTCCTCGCGAACCGCTTTGGCAAGGCCTACGCACAGGACGACCATTGCGCACGCATGGTTGCCTGATAGCTCCTGCCGCAAGAATGCGGGGTCTGTTGCGCTCGTGCGCAGCAGGCCCCGTTTGCGTTTTTGGCGGCGGTCGTTTCTGCCCTACCAAAGTCGCAATTGAATAGGATCGGATTTGAGCGCATTGCCCGATCCAAACTGGCGGATGGAGTATGTTTGTCCGCGTTATTGTATCTATCTGTGTACTCCGATCCAGTATGTTCGGGGTGCGCTCAGAAGAAGTAGGAAAGCCATGTTGAAATCAGTTGTGCTGGCCGGTCTGGCCTCAGTCTTTCTCGCTTTGCCGGTTCAGGCGAAGGAATGGAAAGAAATCCGTATCGCGAGCGAAGGCGCATATCCTCCGTTCAACTACATGTCTCCAGACGGCAAACTTGAAGGTTTCGATCTCGATATAGCGAATGCGCTTTGCGAAGCGATGGAAGCCAAGTGCACCATTGTGGCCAATGACTGGGACGGTATGATTCCTGGCTTGCAGGCGAACAAGTTCGATGCGGTCATTGCTTCGATGGCCATCACGGAGGAGCGCGAAAAGCAGGTTGCCTTCACGGATCGCTATTACACAACCCCGCTTGCGGTTGTCGTGCCGAAGGACACGGATATGACCTCGCTTGATCCGTCAGCATTCGACGGAAAGACGGTTGGCGCTCAGGCCGGCACCACACAGGGCAATTATGCTGATGATGTCTACGGCAAGGCAGGAGCAGAGGTTAAGCTCTATCCGACTGCCGACGAAGCAAATGCCGACCTTGAGAGTGGGCGTCTGGATGCAATCGCTGCCGACAAGTTTCTCGCCGCTGACTGGCTGAAGAAACCGGGTGCGAACTGCTGCAAGTTCCTCGGCGATATTCCAGGTTCCGAAACGAAAATTTCGATTGCTCTTCGCAAGGGTGACGACGATCTGCGTGAACAGTTCAATGCCGCTATCAAGAAAATTCGCGACAACGGCACCTACGAAACAATCCGCAAGAAGTATTTCGATTTCGACATCTATTGATGCCAAAATTTCATCGGGCGCTCTCTTGATGTCGGGAGCGTCCGGTGTTTCAGTTGAAAGACACACAAAGAGACGGAGCATTGCCCTGAAAGGGTATTGCTCCAATAATATAATTATAACAAAGGAATAAGGGGAACAAGTATGCTGAAAGCCATCCTGTTTGCAGGCGTCGCGTCCATAATCGCTGCTTTGCCAGCGCAGGCCAAGGAATGGAAGGAAATCCGCATTGCAAACGAAGGTGCGTACCCGCCATTTAATTTTGTGGCTGCCGATGGTTCGCTGCAAGGCCTCGATATCGACATAGCCAATGCTCTGTGCAAGGCCATGGATGCCAAGTGCACGCTTGTTGCCAACGACTGGGACGGAATGATTCCAGGCCTCAAATCGAACAAGTTCGACGCAGTCATTTCGTCCATGAGCATTACGGAAGAGCGCAAAAGGGAAGTTGCGTTCACCGACAAGTATTATTCCACTCCGCTTTCTGTCGTCGTGCCGAAAGATAGCACGATCACATCTCTGGATGCCGAGGCTTTCAAGGGAAAGTCGGTTGGTGCCCAGGGATCGACGACGCAGGGGAATTATGCAGAGGACGTGTACGGCAAGGCAGGCGCTGATGTTAAGCTTTATCCCACTGCCGATGAAGCCAATGCGGACCTGAAAAACGGGCGTCTCGATGCTGTCGTTTCCGACAAATTCCCGATCACGGACTGGATCAAGGGCGACGGTGCGGATTGCTGCAAGCTCATTGGCGATATTCCCGGCACGCGGACCGATACCGGCATTGCGCTGCGTCAGGGCGATGACGATCTGCGGGAACAGTTCAATGCGGCGATCAAGAAAATTCGCGACGATGGGACTTATGCCGCGATCATGAAGAAATATTTCGACTTCGATATCTATTGATTACTTGTAAAAGACACAGCTCTTTGCTGTAAGCAATAGCGCGCCGACTGCAAATCGGCGCGTTTATTTCTCTGCTTTTGTGGATGCCGAAAATGCCGATTCAGCAACAAGATGTCATCGTTCTGGGTGCGGGTATTGTAGGGGTATCAACGGCACTGCATCTACAAGCGCGAGGCCGTTCTGTCTGTCTTATAGATAAGAGTGAGCCGGGCAGCGGAACAAGTTTCGGGAATGCGGGTCTGATCGAGCGATCAAGCGTTATTCCCTATTCCTTTCCGCAAGGTTTCTGGACGCTTGTGCGCTATGGCATGAATCGTCGCTCAGACGTTCGCTACAGTCCATTCTATATCCCTAAAATGGCTCGCTGGCTGTTTCGATATTGGCGAGAGTCATCGCCAGAACGATTGAAAACTGCCACGAATGCGATGTTGCCATTGATTGAAGCGAGCGTCCGCGAACACGATGTTCTGGTAGCGCGGTCCGGCAGTGAAAAATTGATCCGGTCGCAAGGGTGGATCGAAGTGTTCAGGACATCTTCGGCATTCGACGCCGCAGTTCGGCGTCTTCCCGATCTGCAGCGTTTCAATTTGTCCTATGACATTCTGGATGCGCCGGCCTTGCGCCAGCGCGAAACATCGCTCGGTGATGTGGCGGGCGGCATCCACTGGCTCGATCCCAAGACCGTTGTGAATCCAGGTGGACTGGTCAAAGCCTATGCTGAATTGTTTATCAGGAATGGCGGTAGCTTCGTTCATGGCGATGCTACGACCCTGGCACCGGGCGGGAGCGGCTGGCAGGTGGTAACGGAAGAGGGCGCTGTCCATGCCCGTGACGTTGTAGTGGCGTTGGGACCACAATCAAATCTCATCTTCAGGAAATTCGGCTATCCGATCCCGCTTGGCATCAAGCGCGGTCATCATCTTCATTACACCATGAAGGACGGCTCGCGGCTCGGTCACACAGTCGTCGATGAAGAAGCAGGCTATGTTCTCGCACCCATGGTTCAGGGTGTGCGTCTATCGACAGGAATCGAGTTCGCTTCGCCAGATGCACCCGCCAATCGTATTCAGCTCACGAAGGATGAGAAAATCGCACGCCAGCTGGTACCACAATTGGGAGAAGCCATCGAAAAAACGCCATGGCTTGGGCTGCGCCCCTGCCTGCCTGACATGCGCCCGGTCATTGGTGCTGCGCCACGGCACAAGGGACTGTGGTTCAATTTTGGTCATGCCCACCACGGTTTGACGCTTGGACCTGCGACGGGACGCCTGCTCGCCGAGATGCTTGTCGGGGAGGAAACCTTCATCGACCCGAGGCCCTATTCGGCAGAGCGGTTTTTGTAGTTTGACCTAAAAATTTCGTGACAGACTTGTCAGTCGCGGGGGAGCGGGGCTATCAATTGGTCCCCTTCTCATATCGCGCAGTCGCGAACAATCGATCCGGAAAATTCTCGTGAAAATGAAGCCTTTGGGCCGTACTGGCCTTACTGTCACTGAAATTTGCCTCGGCACCATGACCTGGGGCGTGCAGAATACCGAGCTCGATGCTCATGAACAGCTGGACATTGCTCTTGATGCCGGTATCAACTTTATCGATACCGCCGAAGGTTATGCCATTCCCATGAGCCCGGAAAGCTATGGCAAGACAGAGGCTTATATTGGCAGCTGGTTCAAGAAATCCGGAAAGCGCGACAAGGTCGTGCTGGCAAGCAAGATTGCCGGCGGCGGCAGGCAGAACTGGATTCGAGATGGTGCCAAGCCGAGCCGTACCAGTGTTCGCGAAGCAGTAGAAAATAGCCTGCGGCGTCTCCAGACGGACTATATCGACCTTTATCAGGTCCATTGGCCAATGCGGGCGCACTATCATTTTGGCCAAAGCTGGACCTTCGATCCTTCCACTACGGATGGGGCGGCAGAAACCCAACAGATGCATGACGTTCTGCTTGGACTGGGAGACATGGTTCGGGACGGAAAGATCCGGCATATAGGTCTTTCCAATGAGACAGCCTGGGGAACAATGCAGTGGCTTCGTTTGGCCGAACAGCACGGCCTGCCGCGCGTCGCCTCGATCCAAAATGAATATAGCCTTTTGCAGCGCCAGTTCGATTTCGATTTGGCAGAGTTGTCGCTCTGCGAAAATGTGGGATTGCTTGCCTATTCGACACTGGCGGCCGGTGTGCTGACCGGAAAATATCTGGGTGGCAAACTGCCAGCCGGTTCACGCGCAGCCATTTCCGAAGGCGGCCTCTGGCGCAGCAACATTCATTCGGAGCCAGCTGTTCGCGCCTATATCGATGTTGCCAAGAAACATGGCCTCGATATTGCCCAGATGGCTATCGCCTTTACGTTGACGCGGTCGTTCATGACGTCGGCTATCATCGGCGCGACGTCTGTCGAGCAACTGAAAGTCGATATCGCGGCGCATCAGATCAAACTCTCAGATGACGTTCTGGAGGATATCGAGAAAGTCCACAGACAGTATCCGCGTCCGCTTTGAGCCTAAAAAGTCCAAAAGCCCGCCAATCAGCGGGCTTTTTCTATCCGGCAAGATAGATTTCGTGTTTGACGATCCATTGATCAATCGGTGTTTCGCTGGAAGAACTGACGATCACCATTCGGTCGAAGCGAATGCTGCGACCAAACAGCAAGCCTGCCATGCGAGTCATCTCTCTTTCGCGCGAGGGATGGTCGGCGACGCCGTAGGCAAGCGAGACATGCGGAAGAAAGGCAGAAACGTCTTTCTCTCCCGAAATGTCGAGCGAGTCCTGTTTCAAGGCCATCAGTGCAGGCGTTTTCTGCAAAGCGGCATAAAAGGAGCGGAAATGAGCTTCCGTTCCTACCACGCCCTCAACCAGAACGTCCAGCGGTTTGCGGCCAACTGCAAGGCTGAGCGCCAATGGCAGCAGTTCATCTGCCGAACGTCTCATGTCGGGCACGAGCGTCGCATGCGGCTCGAATATGGGCGAAGCGAAGCGGCCAGCTAGCTCCGTCACGATAGATTCGAGAAATCGGAGATCGTCACGTGCGGGACGCAACCATATAGAATGGAAATTCATTGATCCTGCATCCCCCGAGTGCCGCGTTCGTTTTTAATGGGCCTGACGCTGCTGCGGAGAATGAGCGGCAGTTCAAGCATGACAGTTTGGGGCGGTGCGTTTGGTGCCGCATGTCGTTCGTCCAGCAACCGAACGATTTCGGCTGAAAGGCGTTCTGCATTTTGATCGAATGTTGTCAGGCGATAGGCGCCCCAGCGTGCTTCCGTAACGTTGTCGAAGCCGATGACCGAAATATCGTCGGGAATGGAGAGATTGAAGACATCGCGCGCGCAGTCCATCATGCCGAAAGCCATAAGATCGTTGATGCAGAAAATGCCTTCGACCCGCTCTTTTTCGCCCAACAGGAGAGATGCCGCGCCATAACCGCCGTCATAATCTGTCAGTTCGCCACGCTGCACGCTGACGCTCAATCCAAGGCTTCGACATTTTTCAATGAAAGCGTTCTCTCGTTCGACGAGGTTGAGACTACCGACATTCGACGTTATGAGGCCGAGCCTTTTCATGCCACGTGCGGCAAAAATATCGACCGCCGTTTCAGCGGCAAGCCGATTGTTAATGTGAATGTGATCGGCTCCTTCTTCGGTTCGCCCGACCAAAATGAGGGTCTGGCCGTTTCGTTGGGCGAGCTCGACAAATGATGAGGAGGGCATGCCGGAAAGAACCACCGTTGCTTCGGCCCGATAACGAAGCAGCGTTTCGTGAGCGGCAGAGAGATTTTCTCCGTGCTGGCCGGTCGGGATCAATACCGGCACGCTGCCGCGCGCTGCAAGCCGCCGGGAAAGCGCTGCGATCTGGCGGGAGCGGAAAGGGCTGTCCGGGTCTGCGGCAATCATGCCAACGATACGGCTGCGATTGGCAAGGAGACCTCGCGCCAGGTCATTGACTTGATAGCCAAGTTTTTCAGCCGCTTTCAGCACCTTTTCGCGTGTTGCTGGCGAAACGCTGGCGCCGGGCGTAAAGGTCCGGGACACCGCGGAACGGGACACACCTGCTTCAACCGCGACTTCATGTGCACTGATGAAGCGTGGCTGGTTGTCCACGATGTCCTGCTCTCGAGGCAGTTCTTTATCTGGCATTTTATCGCCCTACTTTTGAAAGGACATCGGCCCGGAGGAAACGCTCGACCACGAACATGAAGGCAATCGATGGCACCAGCAATATCAATGCACTAATCGATGCGATTTGATAGTTGCCTCCGGAACTTGCTGTATAAAGCAGCAAGGGCAGGGTGGAAATATCAGGAGCGCCTACGAAGTAAGTGCCCGTGAATTCATCGAGCGATTCAAGAAAGACAAAGATCGCGCTTGCAAGAAGACCGGGCGCGGCTATCGGCAGGGTGATGTCGAAGAACGTCTTGAGGGCGGAAGCGCCCATTGACCGCGCAGCTTCTTCAAGCTCACGGTCTATCGCGGAAAACGCTGCCGTGGCAATCCAGACTGCATAGACCAGGCCATGGGTGACATGCACCAGAACGACACCTGTGATCGTTCCATTCAGGCCGAATGAATAGAACATTTGGGCAATGTTCACGTAAACGGGCAGGTTTGGGAAAGCTTGCGGGATGAGCAGCGTCAAAAGGATCAAGCCGCGAAACGGCAGTTTCAGCCTGGCGAGAGCATACCCTGCAGGGACGGCGAGACCGAGTGAGACAATCACGGTCAGCCCTGCAATCACAACACTTGTGCCAAGCGACGATAGCGCATTGCCGCGGGGCGAAAACACATTCGCCCAGAATGAAAATCCATATTGAAGTGGCAATGTGTGCGGGAAATACCAGCGCTCAGCTACAGCCCACAGAAGCAGGTTGGCGAGCGGCCCGAAAATCGCGAAAGCGAGCAGGCCAAGCAATATACCGCGGGGTATCCAGCGCCAGTCGAAGGTGTTGCTCATTGGCCGTGCTCTTTCATGGTCTGACGGAGGTAAATCCAGGCGACAAGACTGGTCATGAGAAGTGAGATCGTGCCCAGCGCATTCGCGACGCCGTAATCCCCGTAAGCATTGATGCGGAATGCCATGTTCGCCGTAATCATCGTTGGTGATTGCGCGTTGATCATCAAGGGTACGGACAAGACGGACATCATGGTGACAAAGCTCAGGATAAGCCCGACGAGCAGCGTCTGGCGAACTTGGGGGAGGACAATTTCGATGAGAATTCGCAGCCGTCCGGCGCCAAGATTGCGAGCGGATTCGATTGTGCTGCGGTCAATGGATGCCATGGCGCCCGCCAGCAGCAGTGTGACAAATGGCGTTTGTTTCCAGACGAATGCGATGACGATGCCGCGCCAGTCGAGAAAACTCATTGCCTGCAGCGGCGTGAGAAGTCCGGTTTCGATGAGCAGGCTGTTCATCAAACCGTTCTTGGCAAGGAAAGTGCGAAGTATCTGGCCAACGACAATGAAGGGGATAAAAAGCGGCCAGCGATAAAGCCAGCGCAGAACGGTGACAGCACGCGCATTGGAGCCCAGTGTCAAATAGCCGCCGATCGCAATAGAGAACAACGCAATCAGCAGAGATGACAGTGTGACAATGACAAAAGTGAAGATTATGTCGCTGGAATAAAGCTCGAATGCCTTGGTGAAGTTGCCGGTTCCCCATTCACCGGAAACATGGAAAGCTCCGGTGATCGCCCCGAAAAGCGGTATAATGAACAGGAGCAGGACGATCGCCAGCGCGGGCGCGACAAGCAGAATTCCCGTCAGTCGATGCGGCATTCGAAACCTCATGAAAGTGAGTGCGGGAGCGCTCAGACTGAAAATCTTGTTCAGCTGAGCACTCCAATCAAGGGTAGGGTTTAGTTGCCTACCTGACGCTCATACGCTTCCAGAATAGCGGTGTTATAGGGTGCGATCGGGAAAGGCTTTCCGTATTTCGCGAGGTCGTCCGGCGAAATATCGGTGAAAAGCTTGTTCCAGGTGTCGCTGTCCAGCTCTGCCTTGACGTGGTCGGCATCGATGCCCGGATACCAGTTGAAGCGCTTGACGATGCCTTCGGCCTGCACCTTCGGGCTTGTCGCCAACGCAACAAACTTTTCGGCAAGTTCCTTATGTGCGCTTTTTTCCGGGATCACATAGTGCATCGGCTGTCCGGGCATGCCGGGGGCGGGCAAAACAAGTTTCATTTCTGGCGGAAGTTGTCCATTTGCCTTCCACGAATAGAACATGTCGACCCAGACTGGTCCCATCGCGATCTCGCCGCGGCTCAACATGTCCAGTGTACCGGCGTTGCCTGGGGTGAGGGTGGCATTCTTTGTAAAATCCTTGAGCGAGGCAAACGCCTTGTCCCAGTTTTTCGCCGCGCCTTCTTCGAATGGGCCTTTCATCAGCTTCTCTGCGTCGCCGCCATAAGCATAGATCCAGCCCATGACGAAGCTTACGCCCGACGCGCCACCCTTGATGCCGTTATAACCGAATTGCTTGGGATTTTCCTTGGCCCAGGCAACGAGTTCGTCGTAACTCTTCGGCGGATTGGCAACGAGAGCAGGGTTGTAGGCAAGTGCGGTCTGGCTGTTGAACATCGGCATGACGTAACCGTCGACATCAGTGCCGAGCGCCATCTTCGCATTTTCGCGCGTCACCAGCTTGCCGCTATCGATCTTGCTCCGATAATTTTCGAGGAACTTTGCCGTTACCATCGGTCCGACAAATTTCTCGTGGACGACAGCGACGTCTGTATCCCACTTTTCCACGCCAGCCTTGGACTGGGCTTCGAAACGTTCAAGAACCTTCTGCGAGCCTGCATCGCCGGGACCTGTTCCGACCACACGAACTGTGGTTCCGGGATTTTCCTTCTCGAACAACGGTCCAAGATACTGATTGATGTAATCGACCATGTTCTGGTCGCCCGCTGTGATGACGGTAAGTTCGTCGGCGGCAGCCGGTGCAACGGTAAGGCCGATTGCCATTGCCGCATTCAGGATCGTTCTCATGAAAAGGACTCCTGTCTGAAACCGGAATTTTCCGGACTTGTGATTGAATACAGATGCAATGCATCCGGTGGTGCTTATCGGGAACGGTGGCATCCTGGGCGAAGCCGCCCATGGAAATGACGTCGAGATGGGATTTTTCCCATATTGATATGTGGCAGAGCTATCGAACGGCTTGCACGGCTGTGCATTTTGGAAATTGCGCCTGATTTCCTGTTTCAGCGATCATTGGTCTCCCTCAACTCCATGGTGCATGGCCGGGTATTCGCGAAAAGAGAGTGGCCGGCTGATTTATTTGTCGAATAAAAACAGGGCGCGCTCGGCTATGTGAATTTCGACATTCGCGCCGGGCTGATGGCTTTCCTGGGCATCGACCATGATATGGCGGTCGCCGACACGGATCATATGCCGCCACAGGCCGCCGGGATAACTGGTCTGCTCGACCGTTCCGCTGAGCGTTAGTTCAGATCGCGGCGAATTGCGTTTCGTCCCCGGCGTAGTGAGGCGGGCCGCCTCACTGCGGAAGCGTGCCGACGCCATGCCGTCAGACAAATTGCGACGCCCTGCTGAAATGGTGCTTGCTTTGTTATTCGCGCCTGCTGCGATCTCGATGCGATCGGCCTTTATCTGAACCGGCACTTCGATCAGATTCTCCGCGCCCATGAAGGCTGCGACGAAATCCGACGCCGGGTGGTTATAAACTTCTTCCGGTGCGCCTGCCTGTGCGATTTCGCCATTGTTGAGGATGACGATGCGGTCGGCCATCACCATGGCTTCTTCCCGGTCGTGAGTTACATGGACTGCGGTGATGCCGAGACGGCGCTGCAAAGCGCTGATTTCATGGCGAACCGATAGTCTGATGCGTGCATCGAGATTGGAAAGCGGTTCATCCAGCAGCAGAATGTCGGGCTGGATGGCGAGAGCCCGTCCGAGAGCAACACGCTGGCGCTGCCCGCCGGAAAGGGCGGCAGGTTTGCGCTCCAGCAAGGCATCCAGCCCGAGCAGGCGGGCAATTTCCTCGACCTTCTGTCGTATGGTTTCCTTTGCTGCGCCACGAATACGCAGGCCGTATCCCATATTCTGCGCCACTGTCATGTGCGGCCAGAGTGCATAAGACTGGAAGACAAGGGCCATGCCGCGTTTGTCCGGAGGCAGTTTGGTGACGTCTTTGCCGTCAACCCGGATTGCTCCGCCAGATGGCACGTTGAAGCCGGCAATCGCGCGCAACAGGGTTGTCTTGCCGCAACCGGACGAGCCTAGAAGCGCAACGAACTCACCCTTCCTGACGGACAGGTTCACGCCTTTGAGAACTTCATTGTTGCCATAACGAACGCGCGCATCCGCCACCTCCAGAAACGCAGGCATAGGCATCTCCTCCCCAGGATCGCCGGCTGGTTGTGTTTTTTCTGCACAGCCGTGCAATTTGGATTGAAGCATCTTTAAGCTACCTCGACAAGCCGCAAAAGTTAAATTGGGCGGAGAAAACAACCTCAGTTCCACTCTGAAACGTCATTTATTGGCTGTTTAGCGAGGTTTTATAACAGCTGTATGACGCGCAACCGACGGCGTGGACAGCTTTGCAAGGCTGCCCACGCCGCAAACAAGTGGACCCCAACGGAGAGTATGGGCCCGATTTGTCATTGGGGTTGGTTCAGACCTCGACACGCCCTTCGAATTTTGCATTGCGCCGGGAGGAGCGAACAAAGGCGAGGAGGAACATCACGGTCATCAGCAGAACGATGGTTGGCGCTGGAGCACTATCGATGAAGAATGATAGGTAGACGCCCAGGAAGGACGCCGTCACGGCGATTGCCACTGCAAGCAACATCATCGTGCTGAACTTGCGCGTTAGTAGAAACGCAATCGCACCCGGCGCAATCAGCATGGCTATGGCCAGAATGATGCCCACTGCTTTTAGAACGCCGACTATCGTCAACGATATCAGGCAAAGCAAACCATAGTGCAGCAGACGAACCGGCAGGCCGACCACTCGGGCTTGTGCGGGATCAAACGCGTGTAGCATGAAGTCGCGCCACCTGACGATCAGAATGCTGGCGACCAGCGTGGCGATACTGGCGGTTTCAACCAGGTCAGATAAAGTTATGCCAAGCATGTCTCCAAATAGGATATGATCGAGATGCACTGTGGAGCGGATCGCCACATAGAGAACGAGGCCGAGGCCGAACATGCCGGAGAAAACAATGCCCATCACCGTATCCTGTTTGATACGGCTGTTTTCGGCGATATAGCCGGTCGCAAGCGCGCAGGCCATGCCCGCGACAAAGGCTCCGACGCCGAAAGGGATCCCTATGATATAAGCGACAACGACCCCGGGAAGAACGGCATGGCTGATCGCATCGCCCATCAGAGACCAGCCTTTAAGCACCAGAAAGCACGACAGCAATGCTGCCGGAACCGCGATAAGCACTGAAATCGCCAGCGCATATTGCATGAATTCGAACTGGAAAGGCGAAGCCAGCATGTCGAGAAGAGTCATTGCCAAGTCCCCTTGAGTGCGATCGCCGCTTTGCGGCGTGCGGCCAGCAGCCCGTGCTTTGGAGCAAGCAAAAACACACTTAGGAAAACCAGCGTCTGGAGAACGACGATGATGCCTCCCGTCGCACCATCAAGGAAATAGCTTATATAGGCGCCGGCGAAACTTGTGACAGATCCGATGGTAACCGCAATCCAGAGCAGTCGCGCAAAGCGGTCGGTTAGCAGATATGCGGTTGCGCCGGGTGTTACTACCATGCAGATGACCAGAAATGCGCCAACGGTTTGCATGGCGGCGACAGTCGATGCCGACAACAGTGTGAAGAACATGACCTTCAACAGGTTGGGTTTGAGACCGATAGAGCGCGCATGGTTTTCGTCGAAAAACACGACCATCAGGTCTTTCCACTTCAATAGAAGTAATGAGAGGGATACGACGCTGATGATCGCCAGTTGTAGTGTATCTTCCGGCGTGATGGCGAGAATATTGCCCAGAACAATGGTTTGAATGCTTACAGCCGTGGGCTTGAGCGAGATCATAAACAGACCAAGGCCGAAGAACGACGAGAAGATCAGTCCGATGATCGCATCTTCCTTCAATTTTGTTCGCTGGTTGAGAAAAAGCATCGCTGCGGCAGCTAAGCCCCCTGAGAAGAAAGCACCGATGGAGAAGGGCAGGCCAAGCATATAAGCACCCGCCACGCCCGGTACGATGGAGTGAGAAAGTGCATCGCCGATAAGAGACCAGCCTTTCAGCATGAGATACGCCGACAGGAAGGCGCAGACACCGCCGACCAATGCCGAAACCCACATCGCATTCAGCATATAATTATAGCTGAACGGCTCGAGCAGCATTGTCATTGTTTTTGGCTCCTCTTGCTCGCAGAGGTTTCGTCCTCATAGACAACAAACGGTCGTTCATCATCCGTTATGACACTGACCACAGCTCGTCCTGCGTCCTTGGACGCCCCCAGCACGAGATGACGAAGCACGCCATCGAAAGTCTTTTCGAGATTTGCCTGGGTGAAAACGTCGGCAGTCAGCCCGTATCCCAGTACCGTTCGCTTCAACAGTACCGTCCGGTCGCAAAACTCTGGAACACTACCGAGATTATGCGTGGAAACCAGCATAACACGCCCTTCATCGCGCAAGCTTTGAAGGAGGGTTATGATTGCCTCCTCCGTTTTGACATCTACGCCGGTAAAGGGCTCATCAAGAAGAATGACCTTGCCATCGTGAGCGAGTGCTCGCGCGAGAAACACCCGTTTCTTTTGCCCTCCTGAAAGTTCACCGATCTGACGGTGGCGAAACTCGAGCATATTGACGCGGGCAAGCGCTTTGGCCACGGCGTCCCTGTCGGCCGGACGAGGCATGCGCATCATCCCCATGTGGCCATAGCGGCCCATCATGACAACATCTTCGACGAGAACAGGGAAGTTCCAGTCAACATCCTCACTTTGCGGGACATAAGCCACGAGGTTCTTTTTGAGCGCAGTTCCAACCGGCATTCCGAGAATGGATATTTCACCCTTGGCGAGTTTCACGAAACCCATGATCGCCTTGAACAGCGTTGATTTTCCGGAGCCATTGACGCCCACGAGTGCGGTAATCGTTCCGGTTGGAATTGCGAAACTTGCATTGTGCAGAGCCGTATGACCATTGCGGTATGTAACGGTTGCCTTCTGCACATTAATACCATCGACCGCGCCTGTATCCATCGCGGCGGAGGCATTTCCATGAAGGCCTATGAGAGCTTTCATTGTCTGAGTCCTTCAGCGATCGTGCCGGAGGTCACTTTCAAGAGGTCGATATATGTTGGCACGGGGCCATCCGGCCCAGAAAGCGAATCAACATAAAGAACCCCGGCGTATTTTGCGCTGGTTTCACGGGCAACCTGTTCGGCTGGAGCAGAGGAGACTGTGCTTTCAGAGAAAACGGCCATAATGCCGTGCTGGCGCACTGCATCAATTACTCTGCGAACCTGTTGGGGTGTGCCCTGTTGGTCGGCATTGATTGGCCAGAGATACAGTTCCTTGAGGCCAAAATCTCGCGCGAGATATGAGAACGCACCTTCGCTCGAAACCAGCCAGCGTTTGTCGTCGGGTATTGCCATCAGCTCAGCCCGGATGGGCTCGATTGTGGCTTTAATCTTGGCCTTGTAGGCCTCGGCGTTTGCCTTGTAGAAGCGAGTGTTTCCAGGATCGTTTTTGACAAGAGCGTCTCGAATATTATCGACATAGATCAATGCGGCATTGGGTGACATCCAGGCGTGGGGATTGGGCTTACCGCTATACGGCCCCTCGGAAATGTCGATTGGTTCGACGCCGTCGGAAACTACAGCACTCGGCACATTCTGGAGACGCGAAAAGAATTTTTCGAACCAAAGTTCCAGACCAAGACCATTCCAGAGAACCAGTTTCGCATCCTGCGCTTTCAGCAGGTCGCCGGGCGTGGGTTGGTAATTATGAATCTCTGCCCCTGGTTTCGTAATCGATTCCACGATTGCGGCATCGCCTGCAACATTCTGCGCAATATCGGCAATAACGGTGAATGTCGTGACGACCTTGAATTTCTCAGCGAATGCGCCGTCGCTACCCGCCCAGAGAAGTGCCAAACTCAAGAGGCCCAATGTCGTGGTTCGAGAAATACAGTTCAACATACCTAATCCTTGTTGCTAATAAGTTGCAATTGCATAACTGGTTAGATGTCCGATGGCAAGCGCTAATGCAAGCTATTTGCATTAGCGGGTTTCTCGCTAGGGTTTAAGATTCCGGTTGCAAAATGCTTATACACGTATAGATTGCGCCAGCATAGCCGACTGCATTATTGGGTTGCGCCTTCGTAACGGGTGGATGGCAGGATAGCCTTGCGGTCTCCGTACGAGCCGGGGAGTTTTATTCTCTGTTCTCAGATTGGGTGAACGAGCGGACGATGAGCTTATTAATTGATTTATCGTTGATTATTCCGGAAGAGACCGCCGCTGTGGGGAGGGGGGGCGAGGAGCTCCATCTGAGCAGGACTAAATGCGGCTTGACTTGCGCCTCTATCCAGGCCGGGTCAATCACCTATCGCGCAAACCGGACGACATTCCTTATCCTGAGAGAACAGGTTCGCAATCTAAGGTGGAATTTTCCTGTGCAGGCACACGAAAATTCCAGTTGCCCGGTCGGAACCGTTTTCATTATCCCGGATTCTATGGAGTTAGCCATCGACTGGCCCGAACCAACAGAAATACTAATCGGGCAGTTTAATGGAGGGGGGCTTCGGGATATGCATCTCCAGAATCCATTAATTCGTGAAATCAATGCCACTGAAAGCGTTGTTAAATTCGTATGCAAAGAGTGTTTGCCCATATCAAGCATGATCTGGGACGAAATCTGCTTGCAGGCAGAGCAAGACGAACCTTATCTCAGGGCTCTTGGGTTGGTCCTCATGCATACGATAGCTCGCAATGCGCTAGATGATCGCGTTGTTGCTGACACTAAAATCGGGCTTAGCAAATCAGCGTGCCGTCAGATAGAAACATACCTCACTCAAAACTTTCATAAGTCTCTTTCGGTCCCTGACATGGCTGCGGTGGTAGGAATTTCAGCGGGCCACTTTTCGACGTGTTTCCGAAATAGTATCGGACAGACGCCGCATCAGTATCTGCTCGGGCTACGACTTGATGAGGCAGAGCGACTGCTTAGAAAGACATCGATGTCGATAAGAGAAATTGCGAGCCATTTGAATTTTTCCAGTCAGAGTCATTTGACGACTGCTTTGCGAAAATACCGACAGCTGACTCCAGGTGAATTGCGTAATAGACTTTAAATGACGCCTCGCGGTTATCTGTCTAGCGTTTGCCTCGTCTTGGCGTGCTGTTCATGAGTCCTGTCATTTGAGCGTCCGCAATATCCGGGCTTGGGCAAACCGATCACTCAGGGTTGTTGATTGGCTTGCGCTTCAGCCATTTGCGCCAGATATGAATTTCACTTTTACGGCGCCAGCGACGCACGCGATGAGAATCGTGAGACAGGACGATGAGTCCGAGTGGGAGCATCCAGAAACCGAGAATCGGAAGAAAACCCAATGATCCACCGACAACGAGCGTGCCGCCAAGCATACGACGCATCAGGACCGATTGGGGCATTGGGATTCGTCGGCCAAGAATCACAATGGCTTTTTTAGGGGGCATTTCGGCATATCGCTCAGTCACGGAGGCATCTCTAAGGCTGATAAGTTGCTATTCACAGATGGAAAACACCCCGGAGCATATAGGGTTTCCAGGGCATAATGCAAAAAGATGAAAAAAAATGGATTTAGCCCTTTGCAAACGTGAAATCCTTTTGCTATACGCCACCTCGCTGACGCAACGAGCACCTGTTCCCCGGTAGCTCAGCGGTAGAGCAACCGGCTGTTAACCGGTTGGTCGCTGGTTCGAATCCGGCCCGGGGAGCCACTTTCATTCAGAAAGTGCTTATTTCTCAATGTTTTCAATGCCTAGGGTTTCTTTCCAGTACACAATGCAGTACACGGGAAGGTACACATGGGTCTTACCTTGAAGTACGTACAGAAGACTCCTGCCGGGACGTTTCGATATCGTCGGCGGGTTCCTGATGATCTGAAAGCCGTTATCGGCAAGAGAGAACTGACTGAGTTTCTGGGGGATACGCAGAAGCAGGCAGCGACACGTTACGCCAAAACCCACGGCAAATTTGAGAAGATACTGAAAGACGCCTTGCTGAAATCAGTAGGTGCTACAAACGTACCCAAGAAAGAGCTTTCCGAGTTTGAAATCTGGCAGGGACTGAGGACGCGCCTACGTGAAATGGGTTTCGATCCTCATTGGCAGGGAGGCTCTGACCCCGACGACCCGCAAGATGAAGGTTTCCGCAGGGATGTTACGGCAGACCATCTAATTGCCCAGTATCCTATCGAAGATGAAACCGGATAGGGTGTACAAGGAACGACAAGCCATCATTAACGAAGTTAGTGCACTTCGGGAAAGCAAATGGTTTAGCCTTGGATCGGTGTCGATGGAAAACTCAGGCATGGTTGAGGATCACCTCGTGGACCTTGCTGAGAAATACGCTTCGGCTGGTCTCAGTGGGAAGGAAGCGGTTAGCGCTGCCAAGGCGGCAATCCAGAACTCAGCCATTCACTACAACGGAACGCTTATCGACGTAGGAGCCATGGGAACACGTGCTGACATGCCAAGCGATTTCCAAGGTGCGGTCAATGCGCAAGTCGAGGCGTTTCTCGAAGACAGCAAGGGGAAGGCTTACAACAAGTCAGACATCACGATTTATCAGACTGGCGACAAAGATGGGCGATTCTTCCTTGTCGATAAGTCCACGATGAGTCCTCTCACCGACGACCAAGGGAACATGCATCTGTTCACCTTAAGCAATCTCAGGGCGTGGGATAATGCGAACCGGGAAGCCGCAACCAAGGCGAATGCTACATATAACCAGTTCAATCAAAGCGTCATGTCCAAGGGCTTGTATCAGGTGAAGGACAAGGACGGAGATTTGGTCTGGATCAACAAGAGCCGTGAAATCTGGGTGAACACCGCCGATGAGGGGAAGCCCCCTGTCTGGAAGAAGACCGGAAAACGCGCAGACCATCAAGCCGTCCTTCAGTATGAGTCCGGCTTACCTGTGGTTCACATGCCAGATCGAGCTAAGCGTAACGTCAGGGCGGCATCCGACTTCTTCACTCGTCAGTTCACGGACTTCGGCCAAGTCTTCGAGCGGAAGCTGGACGATAAGACCGCATCGGAGATAGCGAAACCGGACGGTATTCGCGTCCTAGAAGAAAGGGAAGCGGCAACGAAAAAACGGCAAGAGGAGAAACGCAAAGAGTATCTCAAGGCCGCTGAAGACGACGAACGGCTCAACAATCGATAAACTTAAGACAACCCCGGGGTAACTCCCGGCGCCTTCTGCGTTTCTTCTAGAAAACCTCCCATCTGTGGCGGAACAGGCATTCAGGCAGACCGGGCAACTAACTACGGGTTCCCGATTGCTTAGCTGAGGCAAGATTTTTCGCCAGCGTGGTCATGAAATTCCGCACATGCTCCATGACGTTTCGCGCCTGATGCACATCGTAGACCGCTTTGTTGTGAGACACGTAATTTCGCCACCCATCTTTGAAGTAGGAGAATTCTTTGGCGGCTTCGGATAGATACTGGAGCCGTCCCGTACGCTTCGCCCGTCCAGGCATATCCATTTCTACTTTAATAGCCTTCTCTATCTCGTTTAGAATGACGCCCCAAACCTTGCCATCTGCTTGCACACCGAGATCGTTAGCCAAGGCAGATAGCCCGTGCTCCAGCACACGCATCAAATGAAACACACTGGCAGTCGGATGGGAAAGCGCCCACAAATCTACGGCAGCAATTATATCCGCCTGCACTTCAGGAAACGTCTGCAAGACTGCTTTCCAGTCGCCACGCCACGCAAACAGCACTTTCTTTTGCTCATTAGAATAACGATAGATAGCTTGCCACTTCACATCGTCTTGAAGGGCTTCGTGAAGTGCTTGAATCTCATGGTGCAGTTGCCTGTTGTCGAAATCAGTTTTCTCAATCTTTTCAGAAAATCTTTTTATTCTGGCCTCGACTCTTGGCATCTCATATTCATCGGCAACGGAAGAGCCGATTTTCACGATCCAACCACGAAGCCGTTCTTTCATCGCTTCACTAACGAGGTCGTCCGGTTTATCTGAAATGCCTATCATCCCGCGCTGTACCTGATCGGTAACAACGTTTTGTAATGTAACCTCTCCGATTAGCCCCGCGAGCCCGATCAAACTACCATTAATCACTTCATCCAATCGCAACGGCATGTGCCGTATTGCGCCCCATGTTTCGCCTACATTCTCCTTACATTTGCATCGGCGGGTTCACAATAATCAGATTTGGCGGGGCAAATTGTCCAGAGAAACGATAACGGCAATCTTGCATGTCCTGCCATTCGCGAAAGCGATACCGGCTGTCGTCTTTGCGAATGCGATTTTTAGCGAACTACCGAAGTAAGGGCCGAAGGAAGCACGATAGGCTAAGCAAAAAGTTCCCCGTGGGTTTGCGCTCACGTGGAATTGCTATTTGGCTTTCTTAAAGCTTTACATTAAGGCCCATTCGCAGTACACAAAAGGCACCTCTAGCAGTACACACAGCTAGGAGCGCATAGCGGAAGTGATTCCTATAAGGCATTGAATTAAAGAGAAAATATTGGGTTTTAAAGGTGGTTTGATTTTGTGTCAGGTCACCGGCCCGGGGAGCCACTTTCATTCGGAAGGTGCTTACAATTTCAATGTCTTCAATACCTAAGGTTTTCTTCTCTTGCATGGGAAGATGTACATGGTTCTTTCACTGCGCACAGAACTCCTATCGGGGCGTTTCGATATGGGCGGTAGGTTCCTGATAGTCTGAAAGCCAATATCGGCAAAAGGGGACCGACTGAGTTTCTGGGTTATATGCAGAAACAGGCAGTGATGTATTAGGCCAAAACCCATGGCCAATTTGAGGGGTCCGGAAAGACGCTTTGCTGAAAGCGATGGGCGCCACAGAAGTATTCAAGAAAGAGCTTTCTAATCTGGCAATCTGGCAGGGTCTTAGGGCCCGTTTGCGCAAAAATGGGTTTTGTTCCTCATTGGCAGGGTATGGCCCTCGCGATTCCGGACAACAATGGCTTCCTGCGAGTTAGCACGGCAGATAATCTAGCGGCTTAGTATCTCGTCGGAATGAAACCGGCTAACCTCATAATAGGGGATGGAGCAATCAGTAGCCGTCTGCAGATCGCCTCGATCCCGAGCAGCGAAGGGTATTCGTCGATGAAGGTAATCACCGCTTCAGTGGGTAGTCGAGTTCCTCATGGCAAAATACGCCGAGGCTTTTTCACAAGGTAGGGCCTCCGGTAAACTTAGCGCGGTTCAACGCCTTCCACTAAAAAGCGTCTGAGCAAATGCTGGATTTGCGCTGAGTTCCACTCATCGGTATAAGGACGGACCTTTTATTGTTCAGGAGTAATTTATGCGTTTGGTGTCCAGTTTTATTGCTATGAATCTAACTTTGGTTGCCGCATCTCCGGCTTTTGCTGGTGCGAAAGAAGATGCTCTGGCGCTTCATAAGGCCGTCGTTTCTGGGATGATGACTTATATCGAACTGGGCGAGAATTCAGATGGGCGTTCCAGGGAGCTGGGCATCGCCATGGAGGAAAAGGTGACGAATCCTGTTGCGCGTGCTCAGTCTGACTGGCGACAAGCCGCAGACGCGCATGAAAGCTCCGCTGAGTATCGGGCATACGAAAGTTGTGCCGTCGCTGCCGGTTCCCTCATGAAGGTTTCGCAGACGATATCCGAGTACGTTAAAAGCGACAGCACTGATGAACCTGACTATGATCCCTTGTTGCTGACGTTCTCCGAGGATTTGACCAAATGTGAAAAGGAACTCGGAGTTCCCATGACTTTCTAGATATAATGGTTCAATATGCGTTCCAACCGCTTCAGGGTAAGGAACATTTTCACTCCGAATACCGTTGAAACCACTATTGGTCCAACTGTCGGAGTGAGGAAATGAAACGTTCAGTCCTTGTGGCGTTATTGTTAAGCTGTTCGAGTTTGGCTTTCGCGCAGGTATCGGGAATGCCGACACAGTCAGGCACACAGGAACCCGAAGTGCCGGGCAATCCCCCGCCGGCACCGGGGCAGCAGTCGTCTGAAACTAACAGCGTTCATGTTCCTAAGCCCTCGGAATCGCAGAAACAGAACTGGGTTCAAAAATCCAAAAAGGATGCATGTGCTCCGGGACAGGACGCAAGGAAGTGCATTGAACAGCAGCGCGGTCGTAAATAGCGCTCGTGTTTATGCGGTGGTCTGCCCCCTGAGAAGTGGGTTCGCTGCGCTCTCTAGCCCGATCCCGTCATCATATCTTGGGAACA
Organism: Ochrobactrum sp. PL_is483; assembly: GCF_055816855.1. NCBI lineage: Bacteria > Pseudomonadati > Pseudomonadota > Alphaproteobacteria > Hyphomicrobiales > Brucellaceae > Ochrobactrum > Ochrobactrum sp. PL_is483. The sequence goes on along the minus strand of NZ_JBVPGS010000040.1, from coordinate 456,701 downwards.
CGTATGCAGCCGCATTCATTGCTTCGTTGAGGCGGGCATACACATGCCGCCAAGCACGTGTGTGATGTTATCGGACTGCCTTCCGAGATTCTTATCCTGTTCGCATCAAACATATTGCGTTCCATGTCACATGGATTCGTCTGACTTTTTTGTACGTTGTAATTTATGGGAATTGGCTTGCAGCAAAATGTTACAAGGCTAGCCGCGAGAGTAACAACGCGAATTTTTACAGCCAATTGATTTTATTGATGGAAATATTGGAGGCCTCGCCCGGAATCGAACCGGGGTGCAAGGATTTGCAGTCCTCTGCGTAACCACTCCGCCACGAGGCCTTCCGTAAAGCTACTGCCAAATCACTTGGCAGCGCCTTGGCTCGTTCCAATATTGATACAGACTGTTCTCGTCAAGCCGTTAGCGGCAAATGTAGAAAATTTCTGCAAAGGTTTCCTCACGCTTTGTAAATTCATTGCTGATCGTCCCGATCTGGCGGCATCTGGGGGCGTGCGAGATTGCCTTTTGAGAAGGTATAGCCAGTTTCTACAACGCTAAGTCCAAATTTGTTTCTCAGTCGGTCAACGGCATTTTCGGCGACGGCGCGTTTGGTGGCTTGAGCGTCTACGAGATCGGGAGGATCAGCGCGATCGCTTGAAGAAAGTTCGCTAACCCCGATTCCAAGCAGACGAAATCGCGTTCCATCCAATTCCTTTTCAAGGAGTTGCAATCCATGTCGAAAGATTCTGTCTGCGAGCTGGGTTGGGTCGGAAAGCTGGCGATTGCGCGTACGCGACTTGAAGTCATGTGTTTTCAGCTTCAGAACGACAGTGCGTCCGGCTATTTCACTTGCTTTCAGTCGTCGCGAGACTTTTTCGGAGAGTGCGCGAAGAATCGGCACGAGATCGCGAGCTTCCGAGAGGTCTTTATTGAAGGTTGTCTCTGCGGAGACGCTTTTCATATCGTGATCCGGCTCAACCTTGCGGCTGTCCTGTCCACGGGACAGGCGGTAGAGACGCTGTCCCATGGTGCCATAGGCCTTCATAAGCGCAGTTTCTTCCATCGTCTGCAATTGGCCAATAGACCGGATGCCGTCGCTTTCCAGCTTGGCTGCAAAGGCTTTGCCGACCCCCCATATCGTGCTGACGGATCGATCCCGCAAGAAAGCCAATGCCTCCGCTTCGCCAATAACCGAGAAGCCGCGGGGCTTTTCGATATCTGATGCAACCTTGGCCAGAAATTTGCAGTAGGATAGCCCTATCGAGGCAGAGATGCCGATTTCGTCTTCCACCCGCTTGGTGAAGCGGGCGAGAACAATGGCAGGCGGCGCTTTATGCAAACGCTCAGTGCCGCTGAGATCCAGAAAAGCTTCATCGATGGACAGAGGTTCGACGAGCGGCGTCAGGTCACGCATCATCTGCCGCACCTGACGACCAACGCGAACATATTTTTCCATGTTCGGCTTGATGACGACCGCATTCGGACAGAGTTCAAGCGCCTTGAACATGGGCATTGCAGATCGCACGCCGTGAATACGGGCGAGATAGCATGCGGTGGACACGACACCACGCTTTCCACCGCCGATGATGAGCGGCTTGTCCCGGAGTTCCGGATTATCACGCTTTTCAACCGAGGCGTAAAATGCGTCGCAATCAATATGAGCGAGGGAGAGTTTATAAAGCTCCCTATGGCGAAGAAGCCGCGGGCTGCCGCATGCATGGCAGCGCCTGACGGTGTCGGATTTCTGCGGCGCGAGGCAATCGCGGCATACACCTTTTTCCGGACTGTTAGGTGCGATGGTGTCAGCCATGAGGACGAACCGTCTGATGAACATAAAAGGAACATCCTTTTATAGCATCGAAAGCCCGAAGTGCCATGGGGATATATGACCTGCGGGGTCTTACACTTGACATTGCCGGGAATATCACCAAGTTTAGCAGCATGAACAGCCATTTTGCATCCATACTCCATCGGGTTCATCCGATCACGGGATAGCTACCCTCGAGTTCTGCCTAGCGCAGGGGAACTCCGGGGGGATGGTTCGCCGCTTTTTAAAAAAAGCGGATTTCAGATAAGCGCTTTCACCAAAAATCAATCTGAACAGTTTCGTGCCGGAACGGCGCGGAGTTTTATTACCTTTCAACAGCAGTGAGCACTCGCCATGAGCGGAAAGAATCGCAAGAAGCCCAATATTGTCGTCAGCGAAGTCGACTATGAACGCCTGATGGGGTTGGCCAACAATGTTTCGGAGCGTCAGGAAGAGATCGCCGAGGAACTGATGGCCGAGCTTGACCGTGCAAAAGTCGTGCCTGCGAAGCGTTTGCCGCAGGATGTGATTCACATGGGCTCCACTGTGGAGTTTCGCTCCAAAGACGGGCAGGATCGCCGGGTAACGCTCGTATATCCAGGCGAAGCGGATATTGCGCAGGGCAAGATTTCGATTCTCACGCCCATCGGTACTGCGCTGATCGGTCTCGCCCCGGGCCAGTCGATTTCCTGGACGGCGCGCGATGGCAAGCAGCACGAATTGAACGTTATATCGGTTTCGAACGAAGTTGAAGTTGCTACGGCAACTCCCGCTGCTGAATAACCAACAAGAAAGCCCGGCTTGGCCGGGCTTTGTCGTGGGGTTTTGACCCTGCTTCTAAAGATGCTGGTTCTGCCCGCCCGGCAGGCAGGAAAGGGCTTTCTCGATTGTGGACGGATCACGGCCCGCATCCTCGCAATAGCGCAGCAATGTCGGTTCATGGGCCAGGAAAAATTGCAGGACGCCGGCGAGAAAGCCGGGTTCGCGAGCTGCCTGCCGGATCGACGTAGCCTCTATGCCTGTCAGAGCGAGAAAGCGAGGCAGCAGATCCTTGTCTTGCGCCAGCCACGCCAACGCTTCAATGGCGATCGCTTCCGCATCCGCCTGGCTCATCAGCGTTTTCATGTGGTTTCTCCGCTTTTTCGGTTGCTTCGCCGAATGTGTAACGGTCGCTCTGCCGAGGAACAACGGAATTATTTGCCTTTCATCAATGAAATGAGGTTAAACTATTTGCAGTCTGAAAGGTGGGGGCTTTCTGGGGGTGTATCTCAGTCCATTAGTCGATAAAGAGATCGAGCAATGCCAGGCTGCTGTAGGGAATAAGACCAAGGAATAGTCGATGCCGAAAAGCGTGATGATTGTCGAAGACAACGAACTCAATATGAAGTTGTTTCGCGATCTTATCGAATCCAGCGGATACGAGACCATTCGGACAAGAAACGGACTTGAGGCGCTAGACCTTGCGCGTGAGCATCGCCCCGATCTGATTCTCATGGACATTCAGCTTCCCGAAGTGTCAGGGCTGGAAGTCACGAAATGGCTGAAGGATGATGATGAGCTTCGGCATATTCCGGTTATCGCCGTAACGGCATTTGCCATGAAGGGCGACGAGGAACGTATTCGGCAGGGCGGCTGTGAGGCCTATATATCCAAGCCAATATCCGTGCCCCGCTTTATAGAAACAATAAAATCCTATTTGGGCGACGCTTAGCGAAGATTGGGGCGAGGGGCATCATGACTGCACGAATTCTCGTCGTTGACGATGTGGATTCCAATGTAAAGCTCCTCGAGGCGAGGCTCCTCTCCGAATATTATGAGGTCGTAACGGCCTATAGTGGACCTGAAGCCATAGAAATTTGTCTGGGCGGCCAGATCGACGTTGTCCTGCTCGACATATTGATGCCGGATATGGACGGTTTTGAAGTATGTCGCCGCTTAAAGGACGATCCTCGTACAGCGAATATTCCTGTCGTCATGGTAACGTCGCTCAATAGCGCCGAGGACAAGATTCGGGGTCTCGAAGCTGGCGCCGACGACTTTCTTTCCAAGCCTGTCAGTGATCTTCAGCTTATATCGCGTGTAAAGAGCCTGGCTCGCCTGAAATTGGTCTCTGACGAGCTTTTTCAACGAACAGGTACAATCGCGGATGCAGAAGTGGAAACGCTCCTGGCGAGCAAGATGGGCGGGAATTATGCCGATAAGGATGAAGTAGCCCGCATTCTCGTCGTTGATGAGGATGAACTCGCCGCGGCGCGCCTTCGCCTCATTCTGGGTGAGGTTTATCGCGTCGACGTAGCCAGTGACGCCAATACGGCTCTGATACGTGCGATCGATACCGATTACGATAGCATCGTCGTTTCAGCCAATTTCACTTATTATGATCCGTTGCGTCTGTGCTCGCAGTTACGAACCATAGAGCGCACACGGCTGGTGCCGATCATTCTCGTCGTTCGGGAGGACGAAGGGGCGCTTGTGGTGCGTGCGCTGGAATTGGGTATAAACGACTATCTCATGCGTCCGCTGGAAAAGCTGGAGTTGTTTGCGCGCTTGCGGACCCAGATCAAGCGGAAGTGCTATAATGATCTTTTGCGGCAAAGCCTCAATCGCACCATCACCATGGCGGTAACGGACAGTCTGACGGGGCTGCATAACCGGCGTTACCTCGATATGCATATGCCCGTCCTGGTGACACGTGCCATGGGGCGCGAGCGGCCGTTGTCAGTTATTATGCTCGATTTCGATCACTTCAAATGCGTCAACGATCAATATGGGCATGATGCGGGTGATGATGTTCTTCGCGAGTTTGCCGCACGGCTGCGAAAGAATATTCGCGCTATGGATCTTATGTGCCGCTATGGCGGGGAGGAGTTCGTTCTGGTGCTTCCAGACAGCGATGTGGAGGCCGCAAGGGCTGTCGCAGAGCGAATACGAACTGCCGTGTCGAAAACACCCTTTGCTGTTACCAATGGCAAGCACAAGGTTAATCTGACAATCAGCATGGGTATTGCAGGGCTGAGGCTGATGGGGGACAGCGCCGAGGCTCTTTTTTCCCGGACGGATGCCGCGCTTTATCAGGCAAAGAAAGATGGCCGTAACCGCATCGTCTCCTCAGCCGCCTGAGCGGTGAACGGCGAAGAAAACAAAAAGCCGTCTCGAAGGAGACGGCTTTTGATTTCAATCGTCTTGTCGATGACGACTGGAAACGAATTACTTGATCTTCGTTTCCTTGAACTCGACGTGCTTGCGCGCAATCGGGTCGTACTTGGTCTTTGTCATCTTTTCCGTCATCGTGCGGCTGTTCTTCTTCGTTACGTAGAAGAAGCCGGTGTCAGCGGTCGACAAAAGCTTGATCTTGATCGTCGTAGCCTTGGCCATATCGAATTACCTGCTCTGTATCTTTGCCGGAGCATGATCTTGCCGAAAACCGGTTCCCAATCTTCGGGATCATGCTCAATGGATGGAAACCTCCAGCGATTCCGGTAATCTCATCCGGCAGCGGAAATTTGGCGCGACACTACGTATTGGCGGCGAAAAGTCAAGCCCGCTTCTTCCGCAAAAGCAGCCTTCCTGCTGCAAAGAGCGCATATGCTGCAAAAAACACACCGAGAGTAGCTGGGAATCCTTTCGGTCCGAGCATATCCATGCCGACGCCGACGGCCTGCGGCCCGGCAAGCATGCCGATGGCGTAGCAGAACACAAAGGCGGCATTGGCGGACGCAAGCTCACGCCCGGTCAGTTCCGAACCAAGATGTGCAAGGCCGATCGTATAGAGCCCTGCGACCACGCCGCCCCAAAGAAACAGGATGCCAGCCATGAGATACCAGTGCTGCATGAGGTAGGGCAAAGCGATCATCCCGATCAGGCCGGTCGTGGCACAGAATAGCAGAAGCTTGCGGCGGTCCGAAATACGATCACTGACAATGCCTAATGGGATCTGCATCAGGACATTGCCAAGGCCGATCATCGTAAGCAGCAGGGCTGCGTCGGCTTCGGGATAACCGATACGCGCACCGAAGACCGGAAAAAGGGCAAAGCCGCCGGTTTCCACTGCACCAAAAACGAAGACCGCCATCGTTGCGGTTGGCACAGCGAAAATAAAAGGAAGGAAAGGGACGTGTTCGCCTTCCTCAAAGTCAGGGCTATCCCGCCATGCAAATGCAACCGGTATGAGGGCGATCATGATGATGACGAAGCCGACATAAAAAGGCAGCCCGCCGGTACTTCCGATTTTCGAGAACAGCCACGGCCCGAGCGCAAAACCAAGAGAAAGGGATGTGGAATAGATTCCAAGCACCAGTCCACGCTTTTCCGGCGGGGCAGAGGCATTGATCCAGTATTCTGACAGCACGAAAAGCACGGTCAGCGCGAAATGCAGGACGATGCGGAGCGCAAACCATGTCCACAGCGGCTGAAAGAAGTGGAATCCGAGAAAGGCGGCACTTCCAATCAGGAGCATTAGGAAGATCGCTTTAACTACCCCCAGCCGTGCAGCGATTGGCGCCGCAAGAGGAGCTGCAACGATGGAAGCGAGTCCTGCAACAGCCGTATTCGCGCCGATCAGGCTTGCGGAGTGGCCGCGGCTTTCAAGAAGAACGCTCAACAGGGGGATGCCCAGGCCAATCGCTGCGCCGACCGCACTGATTGTGGCTATGGCGGCGGCGAGCGAGCGCCAATGCATCTGGCCCTCTGCCGGCCCGCCATCTGGTTCTTGCGGGACAAGATCGGCGGGTTGGATTTCTTTATTCATCGGGTTCAGATCACTTCGCGCACAAAGCGGCCATGCCGCTTGCAATATTGAACCACCGGCAAGGTGGCGGGCAGTTCAGCTTCGGTATCCATCAGAAGCACGCGGGCTTCTTTCAAGATAGCCTGAGTAATACGGGCAACATCCAGTCTATCGATCTGATCGATGGAAACCCAGTCCAGATCTTCCAGCTCACCACTGGGAACGAGTGGCTGCTGGTCCAGTTCCGGTATATGATCGCGAAAGGCGATAAAAAAGCGGGTATCGAAACGGCGAACATTGTCCGGTGGTGTTACGGCACGTGCAAAATAACGCAGGCTATGCAGTGCTGGTGCCAGGCCAGTGTCGAGGAATGCAGACCAGTCATGGTGCGCGGGCGAAGCAATCGGTGTTAAAGCTGATTGCCCGATGCGAAGCCCCGTTTCTTCGAAGGTTTCACGGATAGCGCAAAGACCGAGCGCACGGGCGCGGCGCGGTGATGCTCGAGAACCCATGCCTGCAAGCAGTTTGACAATATCGGTATCGTTCAGTTCAGTCGAAGCAGCGATGACGCCGTCCACGGGATCGGCCCGCCCGCCAGGAAAAACATATTTTCCCGGCATGAAAGCAAGACTGGCATGGCGCCTGCCCATGAGAATCCGCGGACTGCTGCCGGACCTGTCAACAAGTAGCAGCGAAGCGGCGTCACGCGGTCGCAAAGCTCGCGCAGCTTTGGTTGGCGGGAGTGGAGGCTGAAACATGACAATCACGCCGACATTCAGGTCACGTCGCCATATTCACCTTCGCCCTTGCCTCCGAACCCGTGCATGTAAAGCGCCCATTGCAGGCCGATCGTCGCGCCCTTGATCGGTTGCAAAAGGAGCAGAGACATGATGACGGTCAAGGGCCCCCAGATAGCCATATGTGCCCACAGAGGAAGATTGGTTGTTGCTTCGACGCCCATGAAAGCGCCTACAACCACGTGGCCTACGATCAGAATAGTGAGATAGGCAGGAAGGTCGTCGGCGCGCTGCTCTGTGTAGTCTTCACCACAGACTGAACATTCTGCTACCGGCTTCACAAACGCTCGGAACAACTTTCCTTCGCCGCAATGTGGGCAGCGTCCGCGAAAACCGCGCCACATGGCTTCCCCCAAAGGGCGCTTCGGATGGGAAACCTTGGAATTGTCACCGCCGAAAACCTGTACATTTTGTGCGGAATTGGCCTCTAGCGTGCTCATCAGCGACCTCTTCTCTTCTGACGCGGAATGCCCGCGGGTTTGCGTCTTCGCCCACGCATCGTTCGACTTGCCTTATGATGCGAACGGGTCGACATTGGCAGAGGATGCGGTTCCGAAACCATCTCAAAACGAAGCGCGCCCGCAACGGGGAGCGCTTCCACGAGCCGAACCGTCACTGTATCACCGAGCCGGAAGCCTTTACCGCTCCGTTCACCGGCTATCGCGTGGTTCGCTTCGTCATATAAATAGTATTCATGACCCAAAGTTGAAATGGGTACCAGCCCATCCGCGCCATATGTCGCAAGGTTCACGAAAAGACCCGCCCGCGTTACCCCTGTGACACGTCCCTCATATTCGTCGCCAAGATGGGCCGCCAGAAAATGGGCAATCAGACGGTCTACTGTTTCACGTTCGGCCAGCATGGCGCGGCGCTCGGTCGAGGAGATGAGTGCAGAGATTTCCTCAAGCTGCGCTTCCTCATCCGTAGTCAGTCCATCGCTTCCAAGGCCCAGTGCCTTTATCAAAGCGCGATGGACGATGAGATCGGCATAACGGCGGATGGGCGATGTGAAATGTGCATAGCGATGCAGATGCAAGCCGAAATGCCCGATATTGTCTGGGCTGTATTCCGCCTGGCTTTGCGTGCGCAGCACGACCTGATTGACCAGTTCCTGATGGTCAGAGCCTTCCACGGCTTCAAGGATTCGGTTGAACTGTGCTGGCTGGAGTTTGGCGCCCTTGGCGAGGCTAAGATCGAGCGTGCGCAGGAATTCCCGCAGGGTTTCCTGCTTGGCAAGCGCCGGCGCATCATGAATACGGAAAATCAAGGGCTGTCGGCGCGCTTCCAGTGTTTCCGCGGCAGCGACGTTCGCCTGGATCATGAATTCTTCGATGAGCTTGTGCGCATCAAGCCGTTCCGGAACGATTACCTTGTCTACCTTGCCGTCTGGCGTAAGCAGGATTTTCTTTTCCGGCAGGTCGAGTTCCAATGGCTCACGCGCGTCACGCCCCCGCTTCAACACGGCATAGGCGTTCCATAGCGGCTTCAATATGCTGTCGAGAATGGGCGCGGTCTTGTTATCCGGCGCACCGTCGATCGCGGCCTGTGCCTGCGAATAGGCAAGCTTCGCCGCCGATTTCATCATGATGCGATGGAATTTGTGCGATTTCTTGCGTCCGTCAGCCGCAAAAACCATGCGCACAGCAAGGGCAGGGCGATCTTCCAATTCACGCAGGGAACAGAGATTATTGGAAATCCGCTCGGGCAGCATCGGCACGACGCGATCCGGGAAATAGACCGAGTTCCCCCGTTTCTGGGCTTCTCTATCCAGTGCGGAATCAGGGCGGACATAGGCGGCAACGTCAGCAATCGCAACGATGACGATGTGGCCGCCCGGATTTGCGGGGTCTTTGTCCGGCTCCGCGTAAACCGCGTCGTCATGATCCTTGGCATCAGCCGGATCGATGGTCAGCAAGGGAACCTCGCGCCAGTCTTCGCGGCCCTCCATCGTCGCTGCTTTGGCGGCTTCTGCTTCGCTCAGTGCTTCAGCCGGAAAGACATGCGGAATTTCATGCTCGTGAATGGCAATCATCGACAGGGCTTTCTCGCTGTCGATCGAACCCACCACCTGTCGTACCTTGCCACGCGGCAAGCCCTGACGACGCGAGGAAATCAGGTCCACTTCCACGAGGTCTCCGGCTTCGGCATTTTCCAGATGTCCGGGGTCGAGCTGTACTTCCGGCTGCTTTCGGTTTACCGGATCAAGCCGCCATTCACCATTGCCAAGCTTGCGTACAATGCCCAACACCGCGTTCGTGCGGTGTTCGAGACGCTTCATGACGCGGGCGGTGTAATCCGGTCCGTCGCGATCTTCATTGCGGAATATTTTTGCCAGAACACGATCGCCGACGCCGACCGCCGGACCGCCTTCGGAGGACTTGTTCAGCCGAGTGCGGCGGATCAGGACGACAGGCGGTTTGCCATAATTGGCTTCATCCCATTCCGACGGTCGCCCGAGCAGGCCGCCATCTTCGTCCCGTCCGGTAATATCAAGCACGGTCACGGCAGGCAGCGCGCCGGGGCGGGACAATCTGCGCGCACGTTTTTCAACAAGGCCTTCGTCAGAAAGCTCACGCAGAAGGTCTTTCAGATAGACCCGCGCATCGCCCTTGATGTTGAAAGCTTTTGCCAGTTCACGCTTGCCTGCACGATCAGGGTTTTCCTCGATATATTTGAGAACCTCTTCACGCGTGGGCAAAAACGCATTGGGGTCGCTACTGCCATCGGCAGATTTTGCTTTGGCTGCACGCCGTTCGGTCCGCGCGGACCGACCGGTATCGGGTTTGGAAAAACGGCGTGCCAATTGCTACTCCTCTACCGCCTCGGCCTTGGATTTGGCTTTCGATTTGGCTTTTGCTGGTGCCTTCTTGGTAGCAGGCTTCTTTGCGGAGGCCTTCTTTTCCGTGCTGGCCGAAGCCTTGCGAGCAGGCGCTTTCTTGCTCTTGGAAGAACCAGCCTTTTCCGTAATCAGCGCCAGCGCTTCTTCCAGTGTGACACTCGCCGGGTCTTTACCCTTCGGCAACGTAGCATTGACCTTGCCCCAGTTGACATAGGGCCCATAGCGACCGTCACGGACCGTGATCGCGCCGCCATCTGGATGGTCGCCCAGCGTCGCCAGCGCCGCTGGTGTGGAACGGCCGCGACCGCCCTTTGATTGCTTGTCGGCAAGAACCGATACCGCGCGATTGAGACCGACAGAGAAGACTTCCTCGGCATTCTCCAGATTGGCGAATGTGCCGTCATGGCTGACATAAGGCCCATAGCGGCCGATACCGGCAGAAATCATCTTGCCAGTTTCCGGATGCTGGCCGATGTCACGCGGAAGGGACAGAAGCGCAACGGCCTTCTCATGGTCCAGCGCATCCACGGTCCAGCCTTTTGGAAGGCTGGCGCGCTTGGCTTCCTTGCCTTCACCGCGCTGGACATAGGGGCCAAAACGACCGGTCCGTGCGGTGATTTCCTCACCGGTGAACGGGTCCTTGCCAAGGGATTTGGGTTCGTCTGCCGCTGCGGCTTCACCGTTGGCATCGCCGCCGAGCTGGCGCGTATATTTGCACTCTGGATAGTTGGAGCAGCCGACGAATGCGCCGTATTTGCCAAGCTTCAGCGAGAGCGTGCCGGTGCCGCAAGTCGGGCATGAGCGCGGATCGCTGCCATCTTCGCGGGCCGGGAACACCAGTGGCGCCAATTCTTCATTCAGCGCATCGAGGACATTGGTGACGCGCAATTCCTTGATATCATCGACTGAACCGGAGAAATCACGCCAGAAATCGCGCAGCACGTCTTTCCATGAAAGCTTGCCGTCCGAAATAAGATCGAGCTTTTCCTCAAGGTCAGCCGTGAAATCATATTCCACATAACGCTCGAAGAAGCTTTCGAGGAAGGCGGTAACCAGACGTCCCTTCGGCTCTGGAATAAGCTTGCGCTTGTCGATGGTGATATATTCGCGGTCGCGAAGCGTGGCGAGCGTTGCCGCATAGGTCGAGGGACGACCGATGCCAAGCTCTTCCATCTTCTTGATGAGAGACGCTTCCGAATAGCGCGGCGGCGGTTCGGTCGAATGCTGGGTCGCATCGATCTTCTCGCGTGCCAAGGCTTCGCCGGAGCGAATTTCCGGCAGCTTTGCGCTATCCTCGTCGTCGTCCTCTTCCTCGCGATGGTCCATATAGGCGGCGAGGAAGCCGTCGAACTTTGTGACCGATCCGTTGGCGCGCAGCATGGCCGAACGCGGACCGTTAATGGCTTCAATATCGACGGTTGTGCGTTCAATATCGGCAGCCTGCATCTGGCTGGCAATGGCGCGCTTCCAGATCAGCTCATAGAGTCGAGCCTGGTCGTCATCGAGATAACGGCGCACATCCTTCGGGTGCCGCGAGAAATCCGTCGGGCGAATGGCCTCGTGCGCTTCCTGCGCATTCTTGGCTTTGCTGGAATAATAGCGCGGCTTTTCCGGCACATATTTTGCGCCGAAACTTTTGCCAATGGCGTCACGGGCCGCGTTGATGGCTTCGGGCGCCATTTGCACGCCGTCGGTACGCATATAGGTGATCAGACCGGCAGTCTCACCGCCGATATCGACACCTTCGTAAAGACGCTGCGCCACCTGCATGGTGCGCGATGCGGAGAAACCGAGCTGGCCGGAAGCCGCCTGCTGCAAGGTTGACGTGGTGAATGGCGGTCCCGGATTACGCTTGGTCGGCTTTGCCTCAACGGACAGTGCCTTGAAGCTTGCGCCTTCCAGCATTGTGCGAATGGCGGTTGCCTGTTCACCGTTCTTGATATCAAGCTTTCCAAGCTTCTTGCCATCAACAGTGGTCAGGCGGGCAGTGAAACTGTCATTGCGCGGCGTCTTAAGCAACGCTGCGATATTCCAGTATTCTTCGCGAATAAAGCGCTCGATCTCGGATTCGCGATCCGCAACGAGACGCAGTGCTACCGACTGCACACGGCCTGCCGAGCGCGCCCCCGGCAGTTTGCGCCACAAGACAGGCGAAAGCGTGAAGCCTACGAGATAATCCAGCGCGCGGCGGGCGAGATAAGCATCGACCAATGGTTCATCAATGTCACGCGGATTGGCGATGGCATCGAGAACCGCCTTCTTGGTGATGGCGTTGAACGCTACACGCTTGACGGTTTTGCCCTTGAGCGCCTTTTTCTGGTTAAGCACCTCAAGCACATGCCAGGAAATGGCTTCACCTTCGCGATCCGGGTCGGTTGCGAGTATGATGCCGTCGCTGTCTTTCAACGCTTTGACAATATCTGCAAGACGTTTGGAGGAATTGCTATCCACCTCCCACGACATTGCAAAATCTTCATCGGGGCGAACTGAACCGTCTTTAGCTGGCAAGTCTCGCACGTGACCGAACGAGGCCAGAACCTTATAGTTCGAGCCGAGATATTTATTGATGGTTTTAGCCTTGGCAGGCGATTCGACAACAACGACGTTCATTTAAAGCAGCCCAGATTCGCGTTCCATGGAGACAAAATATCTCCTTCCCGCGAGAAATTCGTTGCCTTCACATGAACAGCAGGCAGCGTTTGGTCAAGAGCGGGACGACAAAAATAACGAAATACAACTTAAGATTGCTGTTAAGTTGTGCGAAACCAATAGTAGCATGGGATAAAGCAAAATCGATTTATCTCGCGGGGAGATAGGTATGGACGATACGGTAAGTTTTCCAGACATGGAAGACGACGAGGAGTTGGAAGCTGCGACTCATTTCGAGACAGTAACCTTCATTGAACAGATGCTTGAACAACTCTGTGTAATGGCGAAAAATACGAATTACCTGCTTCTAGCCTATATGCTTGAGATGGCTCTCGTGGAGGCCCGGGAGGCGCTTCATAACGAAGCCAAGACATAAGGCTATTCGAGAGGAACCAAAGCGACCTGATTGCCGGCATATCGGTGCAGCCGGCCGGCCAGGTCCAGTTCCAGCAGAATGAGCTGAACGGCTCCCGTATCCATACCTGTATGACGTACGAGCGTGTCGATGTCGGTTGGCACCGGCCCCAGCGCATCAATGACAATATCCCGTTGTTCCTCTGTTGCAATCGGCTGGAACGATTCCGATTCTTCCATTGCCGGAGACCAGAGATCGGACTGTGCCGGTACATCCGCCTGATAGGCGCTTGTACCGGTGAGCGGTCGCAGTGCCTCGACAACGTCGTTTGCTTCCGTAACCAATGTCGCCCCTTGTTTCAGAAGCAGGTTCGTGCCGCGCGCGCGCGGATCGAGCGGTGAGCCTGGAACAGCAAACACGGTACGTCCCATATCGCCGGCCATACGCGCGCTGATAAGCGAGCCGGAGCGCTCGGCAGCTTCAACCACGATCAATCCCAACGACAAGCCCGCAATAATGCGATTGCGGCGCGGGAAATCGCGCGCGCGAGGTTCCGCTCCCATTGGCATCTCGCTTATAAGCGCGCCGCCCTCATCAGGTATGCCGCGATAAAGCGGAAGGTTTTCGGGTGGGTAGGGACGGTCAAGTCCACCTGCCAACACTGCCACGGTTCCCGTCTTCAAACTCGCACGGTGCGCCGCAGCATCGATGCCGCGGGCAAGTCCGGAGATAACAGCAAATCCGGCTTCCCCAAGATCATGGGCCAGACGTTCTGTGAAACGAGCGCCGATCACCGAAGCGTTGCGCGAACCGACGATGCCAACCGGGGGCTTATTGAAAACGGCGGCATTTCCCTTGATCGTAACCAGCGGAGGCGGGGCTTCACAGTTTTTGAGCTGATGGGGGTAGTCCGGCTCTCCCATTCCAACCAGACGAGCACCGGCTCGTTCGATGGCTTCAAGTTCGCGCTCTGCGTCATCCATGGACGTGACGCGGATAGGACGCGCGCTGCCGCCTCTGATGTTGAGATCGGGCAGCATTTCTATCGCGCTCGAAGCCGAGCCGCAAAACAGAATCAGATCGCGAAACGTGACAGGGCCGATATTGTCGGTTCGGATGAGACGCAGCCAGTTGAGACGCTGGCGGTCGGAGAGGCGAATTCCAGTTTTCGAATTCGCACTTTCCTTCATCCCTTGGCTCCGATCTTGCTTTCGGTGCCGTTCAGGAGGCGTGTAATATTGGTCTTGTGTTTAAAGAAAACAATGACCGTCATGATCGCAAACAGGATTGCGATTGCAGGACTGCCCTGGAAATAAAGCGCGATTGGAACAATGATGCTGGCGATAAGTGCTGCAAGGGAGGAATAGCGCGTCAGGAGTGCGGTTACGATCCAGGCCGCAGCAAAGACCAGTGCGCCGGGCCATGCCAGACCGATCAGTACGCCCAGATAGGTGGCGACGCCCTTGCCGCCCTTGAAGCCGATCCATACCGGAAAGAGATGCCCGATGAAGGCACCCAAGCCCGCCGCGATGGCCGCGTTCGGCCCGTAACGAGAAGCGATGAGAACGGCCACAGTGCCTTTGAGCATGTCAAAAATGAGCGTCGCCGCAGCGAGCTTCTTGTTGCCAGTGCGCAGCACGTTCGTCGCGCCGATATTGCCCGACCCTATGGATCGGACATCGCCCAATCCGGCGAGCCGCGTCAGGATCAAACCAAATGGTATGGAGCCAAGAAAATAGCCGAAGACGAGCGCTCCAATGAGCGTCAAGCTAAGGAATCCCGGTTCGGCCATGAACGTCCCCTTGTTTCTTGATTCCGCCTACCCGGAATTTTCGAACGATTGTTCCGGGTTATGCGGTGTTTTTCAAGCCGAATAAACTGTCTTGCCGGCCACTAAGGTGTGGACGACGCGACCTTGGAAACGAGCACTTTCAAAGCAGCTGTTCTTCGAAAGCGAGTGCAGCTCTTCTTCGCGCACGATCCACGGCTCTTCCAGATCGACAATGGCAATATCTGCCTTTGCGCCCGGTTTGAGCGTACCGGCATCAAGACCGAAAATACGTGCCGGAGCGGTCGACAACACTTCGACCAGCCGCAAGAGCGGAACGCTGTCATTGTGATAAAGGCGAAGCGCCGCGCCCAGCAATGTTTCGAGGCCGATGGCACCTGCTTCAGCATCCGAGAAGGGCAGGCGCTTGGTGTCGACATCCTGTGGATCGTGAGCCGAAGCGACAATATCGATGGTACCGTTCTTCACAGCTTCGACCATGGCAAGGCGATCCTGTTCGCTGCGCAAAGGCGGTGACAGACGGAAGAAGGTGCGAAATTCGCCAATGTCGTTTTCATTGAGCGACAAATGATTGATCGACACCCCTGCAGTTACCTTGGCGCCGAGATCCTTGGCCCGGCGAACGGCTTCCGCCGACATTTCGCAGGAAAGCTGGGCGGCGTGGTAGTTGCTGTTGGTGAGCGCCGCCAGTCGCAGATCGCGTTCCAGAGGAATCACCTCCGCTTCACGCGGGCTGCCGGAAAGTCCAAGCCAGCTCGCGAACAAGCCTTCGTTCATTACGCCATTGGCGCCAAGGTAAGGGTCGCGTGTCTCACAGGCAATCACGGCATCGAAATCGCGGGCGTAGGTCAGCGCGCGTCGCATGAGCTGCGTATTGGCGATGGTCTGCCTGCCTTCGGTAAAGGCGACCGCACCGGCGTCGCGCAGCAGGCCGAGTTCAGTCATTTCCTCGCCGCGCAGACCTTTGGTGATGGCTGCTGCCGGGTGCACATTGACGACAGCCGTGTCGCGCGCCGTACGCTTGACGAATTCCACCAGCGCCACGTCATCAATCACCGGCTCAGTGTCGGGCATCATGATGATGGATGTTACTCCGCCAGCCGCTGCCGCACGACTTGCCGAGGCTATGGTTTCGCGATGTTCAGCGCCTGGTTCGCCGACAAAGACCCGCGCATCTACGAGACCGGGCAACACTGCCTTACCGTTCAGATCAACGATTTGCGCACCTTCCGGTGCACCTTGATTCCGCGCGTCGGCTCCTGCGGCGACGATCTTTCCATTCTGGATCAGAACGCTGCCGGATTCATCAAGGCCGCGCGACGGATCGACGATGCGCGCATTTTCAAACAGGATCGCGCTCATGCTGCGTCTCCGTTGCTGGGGTTACGGCGCGGATCAAGCAGGGCTTCCATCACGGCCATGCGCACGGCAACGCCCATCTCGACCTGTTGCTGGATCACGCTCTGCGGCCCGTCGGCAACGTCGGATGCAATCTCGACGCCTCGATTCATCGGGCCGGGATGCATGACGAGGGCGTCAGGCTTGGCGTGTTTCAGCTTTTCCTTGTCGAGACCATAGAAACGGAAATATTCGCGTACCGAAGGCACGAAAGAACCAGCCATGCGCTCACGCTGGAGCCGCAGCATCATGACCACATCCGCGTCTTTCAGGCCTTCCTCCATGGAGTTGAAGACTTCGACGCTCATGTCCGCCATGCCGGAAGGCAGGAGCGTGGATGGCGCAACGACGCGCACCCGTGCACCAAGCGCATTGAGAAGAAGAATATTGGAACGTGCCACGCGAGAATGCAGCACATCGCCGCAAATGGCGACGATCAGGTTTTCGATCTGGCCCTTGGCGCGGCGGATGGTCAGCGCATCGAGAAGCGCCTGGGTGGGGTGCTCGTGCGCACCGTCACCGGCATTGACCACCGAACAGCCAACTTTCTGCGCGAGCAGGGCGGCGGCACCTGCCGAAGCGTGGCGGATAACCAATATATCCGGCTGCATGGCGTTCAGCGTCATCGCTGTATCGATGAGCGTTTCGCCTTTCTTGACCGATGAATTGCCAACCGACATATTCATGACGTCAGCGCCGAGCCGTTTTCCGGCCAGTTCGAACGACGATTGCGTTCGTGTCGACGCTTCGAAGAAGAGATTGATTTGCGTGCGACCGCGCAGCACGGACTTTTTCTTCTCGGGCTGTCTGGAAACAGCGATTTCCTGATCGGCAAGATCAAGAAGGCAAAGAATGTCCAGGGGCGAAAGCCCCTTGATGCCCAGCAGGTGGCGGTGAGGGAAAAGCGGAGGGACCGTTTGATTTGTCATGGCAAGTCACCCGTATAGGACCATGAGGCAGGTCCCGCAACCGTCCTTATAATGGCTTCGGGCGATTCACCAAGAAAAACCTGTGTTGTTCTGACGACAAATTGCGTTCGGGATGGCAAAATTTTAGCAAATGCGATGCAAGAAGCTTAAATAGAACTGAATCGTACAATACGGAACGAGCTTTTGAAAACGCACGACGTGACCAACCAGACACCGCCCATGACGGGCAACAATGCCTATCTGGGCGATCCGCTTCTGATGCAGATTGCGGCACGTTTCCCGAAGGAACTGCACACGGATCTGGAGCAGACGGGCCGTTTCGTCATGTCGGCTGAAGCACAGGACCTTGCGCGTCTGGCCAACACCGAGCTTCCGAAATTGCGCACGCACGACCGGCAGGGTAATCGTATCGACCTCGTCGAGTATCATCCAGCCTATCATGCGCTGATGCGCCGTTCGATTGCGGCTGGCCTGCATTGCTCCATTTGGGAGGGCAATCCGCTCGAAAGCGGTCGCCGCCATCAGGCACGCGCATCGCGCTTTTTCCTGACAGCTCAACTTGAGGCAGGGCATCTTTGCCCGCTGACCATGACCAGCGCATCGCTTGCCGCACTCATGGCCTCGCCGGAAATCTACAAGGAATGGTCGCCGGTTATCCTGTCACGGAAATACGATTTTTCGCAGAAAGCCGCATTTGCCAAGCAAGGCATTACGCTCGGCATGGGGATGACTGAAAAGCAGGGCGGAACCGATGTGCGCGCCAACACGACGCGCGCAACCCGCAATGACGATGGCACCTACACCATTGCCGGCCACAAGTGGTTCATGTCCGCGCCAATGTCGGATGCTTTTTTGACGCTTGCGCAGACGGATGACGGCCTTTCCTGTTTCCTACTTCCGCGTCTTACCGCGGAGGGAAGCGGCAACGGATTCTTCTTTCAGCGACTTAAAGACAAGCTCGGCAACAAGTCCAACGCCTCATCGGAGGTGGAATTTGACGGCGCGGTCGGGCATCTGATCGGTAATCCGGGCGAGGGCGTCAAGACCATCATGGATATGGTCACGCTGACGCGGCTTGATTGCGCTGTGGCATCGGCTGGACTTATGCGTTCCGGTCTCGCTGAGGCTGTGCATCACAGTCGTCATAGGCAGGTATTCAGCAAGGCTCTTATCGAACAGCCATTGATGCAGCGCGTTCTCGCCGACATGGCGCTCGATGTTGCTGGCGCGACGGCGCTTTCCATGCGGCTGGCGCGCGCCTTCGATATGGCGGCTAGCGATCGCGCCGAGGCGGCTTTTGCCCGCTGCATGACGCCGGTGGTGAAATATTGGGTGTGCAAGATCGCTCCTGCCTTACTCTATGAAGCAATGGAGTGCCTCGGAGGCAACGGCTATATCGAGGAAGGCAATTTGGCGCGCGCCTATCGCGAAGCTCCGGTTAATGCGATCTGGGAGGGTTCCGGCAATGTCATGGCGCTGGATGTGGCGCGTGTGCTATCGCGTGCACCTGGCCTTTTCGATGAGGTTCTGGAGTGGATCGGCGGGCAACTCGGTCCGCGTGGGCAGGGGACGCTCGATGTTTTGCGTGCCGCATTGCAATTGACTGAAACCGATCCGGGTGTCGCACGCCTTCTGACCGAGCAACTGGCCTATGCCGCCGCGGCTGCGGAATTGCGCCAGCTTGGCGCTGACGATGTGGCCGATGCGTTTATTGAGACCCGTCTTGGTGGCCAGTGGCGGTCGACCTATGGCATGTTGGATGCACGCCATAATGCGGAACGGATTCTCGATCAGCTTTATCCGGCGTCGTAATCGTCGGATGCCGACTGCCTGATGCTATGCAGGCGGTCAAGCGCGCCTTGGAGAATGAAGGAAGCAGCGGCCGAATCAATCCGTTCGGCCCGCTTGCCCCGAGAGACATCCATGCCAATCAGCGCCCGTTCGGCGGCGACGGTCGACAGACGTTCATCCCAGAACACAAAGGGCAAGTCGGTCAGAGGCTGCATGGTGCGCACAAATGCCCGTGTGGCCTGAACGCGGGGACCGGATGTTCCGTCCATATTCATCGGCAACCCGATCACGATAACGCCGACCTTGTCTGCGTCTAGCGCTTTCAGAAGCACCTGTGCGTCGATGGAAAATTTCACCCGTTTGATGACAGGGCGGGGATGCGCGAAGGAAAGACCGAGATCCGACACTGCGAGACCGATGGTCTTGGTTCCCAAATCCAGTCCGGCAATGGTGTTTCCGGGCTGAAGCAGCGACGGAATTTCCTCGATTTCAACGACAGCCATCGGTCCTCATCGGATTTTGAAGTGGTTTCTATTGCCTTCAACTTTATTGGCGTCATATCTGTTCGCAAACACTAAATCGAGCCGGAAACAGAGATTGAGGAGAGAGTTTATGAAACTTACATGGCTTGGCCACGCCGCCTTCCGCGTTGAAACTGCAAAAGCCGTTATTCTCATCGATCCATTCCTGAACGGAAACCCCGGTGCAAAAGGCATAGATTTTAAGGAAGCAACCAAGGGTGTAACCCATATCGCGCTGACGCATGGCCACGGTGATCATGTGGGCGATACGGTAGCAATTGCCAAGGAACACGGCGCGACGGTTGTCGCCAATGCCGATCTTGCAAGCTGGCTTGGCAGTCAGGGCGTGGAAAAGCTCGATCCCGGCAATACGGGCGGCACTCTGGCGCATAGCGGCTTTACCGTCACATTCGTCAATGCACTTCATTCCTCGGCAATGCTTACGGAAAACGGTGTGTCGCAAGCACTTGGCAACCCTAATGGTCTGGTGTTCCATTTTGAGGACGCGCCGACACTCTACCATATGGGCGACACGGATATTTTCTCGGACATGGGGCTGATCAATGAGCTGCATCAGCCAGAAATCGGCATTGTTCCCATTGGCGATCGGTTTACCATGGGCGGTGCGGTCGCCGCTCTTGCCTGCCAGCGCTATTTCAACTTCACAACCGTACTGCCCTGCCATTACGGCTCGTTTCCTATTATCGATCAGACGGCTGAAAAGTTTGTCGCCGGAATGGCCGATCATCTGGAAACGAAAGTGCTGACCGATCCGGCAGGAACGGTTCACAGCTTCGAAGCTTAAATTGTTGCGCTTGAAGAAGCGCGCCGTTATAGCCGGTAAAGGAATTTTCAGGGGCGGTGTATAGCTGCCCCTACAAGCATTTGCGGAGAACAGGATGTCCGTCGATATTTCTACCGTCAAGCGCGTCGCGCATCTGGCGCGTATCGCCGTCAGCGATGACGATGCCGAACGCATGACTGGCGAACTTAATGCCATTCTTGGCTTTGTCGAACAACTGAATGAAGTCAATGTCGATGGTATCGAGCCAATGACGTCCGTTACACCGATGGACATGCGCATGCGCGAGGACAAGGTAACGGATGGCGGTATTGCTGCCGCAGTGGTGGCCAATGCACCGGTAACGGAAGAGAACTTCTTCGTCGTGCCGAAGGTTGTTGAATAAACCTTTCCGCAATGCACGAAAGCGCCGTTTCGGCGCACTGACAGGATTTGACAATGAGCGAACTGACCGCACTGACCATTGCCGAGGCGCGCGACAAGCTGAAGGCCAAGGCCATCACCGCGACCGAACTCACCGATGCCTATCTTTCCGCTATCGATTCCGCGAATGAAGCGATCAATGCTTACGTGAAAGTAACTCACGATCAGGCGCGTTCGATGGCCAAGGCTTCAGATGAACGCATTGCCAAAGGCGAGGCGGGCGCGCTGGAAGGTATTCCGCTCGGCGTGAAGGATCTTTTCGCGACCAAGGGCGTGCATACGCAGGCCTGCTCGCACATTCTCGACGGTTTCAAGCCGGAATATGAATCGACCGTCACGGCCAATCTGTGGGCCGATGGTGCGGTTATGCTCGGCAAGCTCAATATGGACGAATTCGCCATGGGCTCGTCCAACGAAACCTCTTATTACGGTGCGGTCAAGAACCCGTGGCGCGCCAAGGGTTCCAACGCCGATCTGGTGCCGGGCGGTTCGTCGGGCGGTTCGGCTGCTGCTGTTGCTGCGCAACTTTGCGCTGGCGCTACCGCAACCGATACGGGCGGCTCGATTCGTCAGCCAGCAGCGTTCACCGGCACGGTCGGAATCAAGCCAACCTATGGCCGCGTGTCGCGTTGGGGAACGGTGGCCTTCGCATCCTCGCTCGATCAGGCTGGCCCCATTGCCCGCGACGTGCGCGATGCCGCCATTCTGCTGAAATCTATGGCTTCGCTTGATCTCAAGGACACCACGTCCGTCGATCTGCCTGTTCCGGATTACGAAGCAGCTCTCGGCAAGTCGCTCAAGGGCATGAAGATCGGCATTCCGAAGGAATATCGGGTCGACGGCATGCCGGATGAGATCGAGGAACTTTGGCAGAAGGGCGTTCAGTATTTGAAAGATGCCGGTGCCGAAATTGTCGATATTTCGCTGCCGCACACGAAATATGCGCTCGCCGCCTACTATATCGTTGCGCCTGCGGAAGCATCTTCGAATCTCGCCCGTTATGACGGTGTGCGTTATGGCCTGCGCGTGCCTGGCAAGGACATTGCCGATATGTACGAACAGACCCGTGCGGCTGGCTTCGGCAAGGAAGTCAAGCGCCGCATCATGATCGGCACCTATGTTCTGTCCGCAGGCTATTACGACGCCTATTATCTGCGTGCGCAGAAGGTGCGGACATTGATCAAGAAGGATTTTGAAGACGTATTCGCCAAGGGAGTCCATGCGATCCTGACACCGGCGACGCCTTCGGCTGCCTTTGGCCTTGCCGATGAGGATCTCGCAAATGATCCAGTGAAGATGTACCTCAATGACATCTTCACGGTAACGGTCAATATGGCCGGTTTGCCGGGTATTGCCGTGCCTGCCGGTATCAATGACAAGGGCCTGCCGCTCGGCCTTCAGCTGATCGGGCGTCCGTTTGAGGAAGAGACTTTGTTTCAGGCTGCTCATGCTATCGAACAGGCTGCCGGGCGCTTTACCCCGGAAAAGTGGTGGTAAAATCCGAACTTCTTATTCGCCGGGGCTTCCCCGGCGAATTTGTTTCTATGGCCGCATTGGCGGTCAGGGCTTGGCGGATTGCGGCTCGCGATGTTGAACTGACCGCGAAGAGGCAAGAAGCTCTGGAGGTGAAGTTCCTGCGCGATCTGCAAGAGAATGCGGATAGCGTTCTTGTCGCTGAACGCGGCGGGATCATCGCTGGCTGGGGCGCGAGAGTTCCCCAAAGCAATTACATTTCCGATCTATGGGTCGATCCGCCTCATCACGGGCAGAGGATCGGTACGCAGCTGCTGGACGCGCTGGTGGCGCAAATCCTCCTCAACGGCTTTGATGAAGCGGTAATCGGCACGCATACGGATAATCTCCCTGCGATCAATCTTTATAAAAAGGCTGGTTTCCAGATCGAATGGCAGGGAGAGGAGTGGTCCGAAAGCTTCAGCAAAACGGTTGGGAAGGTGAGAATGCGCACAAAGCTCTGAAGCCAGCTTGCGCAACCATTGCCGAACGTTCTGTCGCGCCTATCCTTCTTGAGAGTGGATACATCAGGAGGAGGGCAAGCGATGTGGATCATGCTGACGGAAGTGAACGGCGAGAAGCTCGCCGTGAATTTCAATCATGTTCTCTGCTACAATACTTATGGAACGGGCACGCGCATTGTGACGCTGAGCACGGAACAAACATTCTTCGTCAAGGAATCGATTGAGGAAATTCAAGCCAAGCTTGGTATTGATGTGAAAGCTTAAAAATTTATTTTAACAATGGCTTAAGTAGTCTTCTTGAAAAAGAAAATGAACGGCATCGCGTTTGCGAATTGCCGTTCATAGGAACAAGCGGTTCAGGTTCTAGTGTGATTGGAAACGTGCGCTAAATATCCAGTTCTTCGACAAAAGCCGCACGGTCCTGAATGAAGCGGAAACGGGCTTCCGGCTTGGTGCCCATCAGTTCATCGACCGTGTTGCGGGTTTCATCGACATATTCTTCGTCTACCTGGACACGCAGAAGCGTGCGCTTCTTCGGGTCCATGGTCGTTTCCTTGAGCTGTTCGGCGCGCATTTCGCCAAGGCCTTTGAAACGGCCTATTTCCACCTTGCCACGCCCGGTGAACATGGTGCGCAAAAGCTCATCCTTATGGGCTTCATCGCGCGCATAGGCGACCTTGCCGCCTTGGCTCAGTCGGAAAAGCGGAGGCACTGCCAGATAGAGATGGCCATTGCGGATCAGGTCCGGCATCTCCTGATAGAAGAATGTGATGAGCAGGGACGCAATATGCGCACCGTCGACGTCAGCATCGGTCATGACGATGACGCGATCGTAGCGCAGATCGTCTTCCCGATAGTTCTTGCGGGTGCCGCAGCCGAGAGCCTGAATGAGATCGGCGATCTGCTGGTTCGCCGTCAGCTTCTCGCGTCCTGCGCTGGCAACGTTCAGAATCTTGCCGCGCAACGGCAAAATGGCTTGATTGGCGCGATTGCGTGCTTGCTTGGCCGAACCACCTGCCGAGTCACCTTCGACAATAAACAGTTCTGCACCGGCGGCTGCGTTTTGCGTACAATCGGCAAGCTTTCCCGGCAGGCGCAGCTTGCGCGTTGCGCTCTTGCGGACTGTCTCTTTTTCCTGGCGGCGGCGTAAACGCTCGTCTGCGCGGTCGATCACCCATTCCAGTAGGCGGGACGCTTCTTGCGGCGAAGCCGTCAGCCAGTGATCGAACGGATCGCGAATTGCATTTTCCACGATGCGCTGCGCTTCGACAGTCGCCAGCTTGTCCTTGGTCTGGCCGACAAATTCCGGCTCGCGGATGAAAACCGACAGCATCCCCGCTGCCGATACCATCACGTCGTCAGTGGTGATGATCGAGGCACGCTTATTGTTAGTGAGTTCCGCATAGGCTTTCAGGCCGCGCGTCAGCGCAATGCGCAGGCCCGCCTCATGGGTGCCGCCATCGCCGGTCGGGATGGTGTTACAATAGGAGTGGACGAAACCATCGCCCCCAAACCACGAAACTGCCCATTCGACAGCGCCATGACCGCCCTGCTTCTCGGTCTTGCCTGCGAAAACCTCGCGTGTAACCTGATGCTCCTTGCCGAGCGATGCTTCGAGATAGTCTTTCAGGCCGCCGGGGAAGTGGAAAACGGCCTTTTCAGGCGTTTCCTTCTTCGGGTCTAGCAGGGAAGGATCGCAGTTCCAGCGGATTTCAACCCCGCCGAAAAGATAGGCTTTCGACCGCGCCATGCGATAAAGACGGTGGGGATCAAATTGTGCCGTCTTGCCAAAAATATCAGGGTCCGGGTGAAAACGGACCCGGGTGCCGCGACGGTTATGTACTTCGCCGACATCTTCCAGCCCGCCCTGCGGAATGCCGCGCGAGAAACGCTGGCGGTAAAGACGACGATTGCGAGCGACTTCAACTTCCAGCACGTCAGAAAGGGCGTTTACCACCGAAACGCCGACGCCATGGAGACCGCCTGACGTTTCATAAGCCTTGCCATCGAATTTGCCGCCGGCATGGAGCTTTGTCATGATGACTTCGAGGGTGGATTTTCCAGGTACCTGCGGATGTTCATCCACTGGAATGCCGCGTCCGTTGTCCGAAACCGTGACAAATCCGTCGGCATCGAAACTGACTTCGATGAAATTGGCATGTCCCGCCACTGCTTCGTCCATCGAGTTGTCGATGACTTCCGCAAAGAGGTGATGCAGGGCCTTTTCGTCCGTGCCTCCAATATACATACCGGGACGCAGGCGCACTGGTTCCAGCCCCTCCAGAACGCGGATGGACGATGCGTTATAGTCGTCGCCTGCCGATGAAGCAGGCGGCGCCTTGGCCGTTACCGGCTTTGGAACAGAAAGCGACGACGCTGCCACCGGCTGCGCAACAGGTTGCGGCGACGCAGGTTTTTCACCTTGCCGTCCCTGTTCCCGTTCTCGGGCATTGTTAACTACTCTCGAGAAGAGATCGTTGCTATCGTCCATCTGTTCCGAAAAGCTCTCTATCTGAATTTCAGGAGGCCGCTGTCGAGCCTGCTCGCCAAAGACCGGAAAATACTGTTCGCGAATCACTTGAATGATGCCACGCGCGCGCGCGAAAGGCGACTAAAGTTCGCCTTACGTTCCATTTGCACACGGCTTTTTCAAAGGGTTTTGTTCAGAACGAAGCTGATTTGCACCAGAAAGCGGTCGAAAGTCAAACGAGGAGGACATTTCCAAGCAAATTGGATGGAAACGCCGAACCAGTTCGCATAGAGGCATAGCGGGGAACATCCATATACCGAGAGTTTGAAATGCAGAGCAGCGCAACAGGCGGCATGGAAGCGCACGTAAAAGGCATGGCGATTATGGTGCTTTCGGTGCTTCTGCTGCCTTTGATGGATGCCATCGGCAAGTGGCTCGCCATGGCAGACCATATGCCTCCGGCCACCGTCACCTTCATGCGCTTTTTCGTTCAATGCTGGCTGATGTTCTTCATCTTGCTGATCGTCGGCGGTGTTGCTGCGTTGCGAACACAGCATCTGGCAGGCAATCTCATTCGCGGCGCATTGATGGGGTTTGGTGGGCTCTGCTTTTTTACAGCAGTCAAGTATATGCCTCTGGCAGATGCGATGGCCGTCTTCTTTGCCGAACCGCTTATTCTGACGCTGTTTTCGGCAGTTTTCCTGAAGGAAAAAGTAGGCTGGAGAAGATTCAGTGCCGTTGGCATCGGCCTCATCGGTACGATGATCGTGATCCAGCCGAGTTTCGAGATTTTCGGCGCCGTCTCGCTTCTGCCCCTGGCAACCGCCGTAACATTTGCTATCTATCTGATTTTGAACCGCAAATATGGTGCGAAGGAAAGCCCGCTTGTAATGCAGTTTTATGCAGGTGTGGGCGGCTGGATGTTTGCAGGTCTCGCCATGATTTATGGAACTGCGGCGGGGCTTGGTGACCTGAGTTTTGGCCTGCCGAACGGCATTCAACCTTGGCTGCTTCTCTTCCTTCTTGGGACGATCGGAACCGTTAGCCACCTGATGGTCGTGCAAGCGTTCAAACTGGCACCGGCATCCATGCTGGCCCCGTTCCAGTATCTTGAAATCGTCAATGCGGTTCTGGTTGGCCTGATCGTATTCGGCGATTTTCCGACGCCATCGAAATGGCTCGGTATCGTAATCATCGTCGGATCAGGCTTCTATGTTTTCATGCGCGAGCGTCGCGTGAAAGCCCAGCCGGTGGCTTAAGGCAGAGTTATTTGGGCTGACGCGGGCCGAAGACCGTCTCAAAAGCCTTTCCAAGCGCGACATCCATGTCGCCCATCGTCACTGGCAAGCCGAGATCGACCAGGCTGGTGACGCCATGTTCCGAGATTCCGCATGGTACGATGCCAGAATAATGGCCGAGATCGGGCTCGACATTGATGGCAATGCCATGAAAGCTTACCCAGCGCCTGAGGCGGATGCCGATAGCCGCGATCTTGTCTTCGCACATGCCGCCACTGACGAGTCGAGGCTTTTCAGGCCGCGTTACCCATACGCCAACGCGATCCTCACGCCGTTCGCCTTTGACGTTGAACTCGGCAAGGCTCTCGATGATCCATTGTTCGAGCGCCGTCACGAAGGCACGCACATCCTCGCGGCGGCGTTTGAGGTCGAGCATCACATAAGCCACGCGCTGGCCCGGCCCGTGATAGGTATACTCACCGCCGCGCCCCGTGTTGAAGACGGGCAGGCTGTCTGGTGTCAACAGATCGCTTGCATTGGCGCTTGTTCCTGCCGTGTAAAGCGAGGGATGTTCGACCAGCCATACGAGTTCGTTTGCAGTGCCTTCCCGAATGGCCTGCACACGCGCTTCCATAAAAGCCAGGGCTTCCTCATAGTCCGTCAGCCCGTCTGCAATGACCCAGTCTACAGGCGGAGCATCTGCCTGTTGCGGCAGGAAATGCGTTTCCAGCGCGTCGCGTTCGCGCGGCTTTTGTGGGGTGTTTTCGGAAACAGGAGATGCGGAACTATTCATCATGATGGCAGCATATGGCGGTTTTGTAGCTTAACCGCCAGATGTCAAAATGCCTCTCCGATCAATGAATCGCGAGCGGCACTTCCTTTTCGCAGCGATTACGGCCTCCCTGCTTGGCCCGATAGAGCGCCCGGTCAGCGGCGTTCACAAGGTGGCTGTAGTCCGGATGGCCGTTGAACGCCGCGATACCGATGGACAAGGTTACAGACTGATGTGCGCCATCGGGCAGTTTCATCGGCTGTTGGGCTATTTGTCTGCGCAGTTCCTCGCCGATTGCAAACGCCTTGTCTGCGTCTGCTTCGACAAGCGCGACCAGAAATTCTTCACCGCCATAGCGGAACACAAAATCGCTCGGGCGGCAGAGCGAAAGGATTGTTTCGGCCACCTGCTGAAGAACGGCATCGCCACTGCTGTGGCCGTATGTGTCATTGATGTTCTTGAAGTGATCAATATCGATCATCAGAAGGCTTAAATCCATTGCCTTTTGGGATGCCATGCGTACCTCGCGGGTCAGGATTGAGGGCATGAAACGACGATTGAGTGCGCGTGTCAGCGGATCGCGACCCGTTTCCATGGCCGCTGCCGCCTGAAACAATTCGGACAGCAGGAACTTCACTTCTCCGATCTTGGTCTGGAACAGTGACAGAGAGGATGCGAGTTCGGTCGGGTTATCCTTGCGGGCACTGTTGATGGCCGGGAGGAGCACATGGTCGATATGTTCTGCATTTCGGCGGATGTTCTCCAGGGTCGAGGAATTGGAAAACATGAGATCGGCTTTATGTTGCAACCACAACCCGAAGTCAGAGCTTGCGAGCGGGTGAAGCGGCGTGTCGGCATTGCCGTAGAGATTGAAGAGGAGCGACTGGCTCCATTCCATGAGTGCGGCACGCTGCGATTCGCGCTCAAGCGGAAAATCATGGCTCAGCGTAAAAGCCCGATAGGCTTCGTCTGTCTGGGCGCTTTCGCGCGCGTCTTTCACGAAGGACTGGCTCATTATTTCAATCGCAATGTCGATTGCATTGCTGACATGCACGATCAGACGCGCCAGAACCTCGCGTGGGGCAACTTCCAGCTTCAACTGACGAACGATCTCGTTCTTGAGCAGGCGCGCGCCCTGCATGACAACATGGATCGGCACGTCAATTCGGGCATGGACTTCGCCGACCTTGCGCTGTTCACGAATGAATGCATCGACATTGTCGGCGGTTCTCTCGAACATTTTCAGAAGCCAGTCGCTCAGCGAATTGTGCAGGCGCTCCTGGACCATTTTCTGGGACAGGAAAGTTGCCGCATCGCGATTGCTCATTAGGCGGTCATAGAACACGTCAACGAACTGTTCGCGGTGACGGCCGATCAGATCGCGAAGGAGGAGCGAATGTTCTTCCGGCAAGCCGCCGACCAGTTCGATCCACTCGATCCGCGTGGTACCCAGACCGGTGTTTTCCTCCCATGTAGCGTCAATTTTAGAGGCCGAATGATCCATCTTCCCGTTCCTTGCGACAGCCGCAAAGCTCCGCTCGCTACCGGAGGTGAACCGGCGCCGGATCGGCTTTGCGGATTGGAGATTCTGCAGCTTTTTCCCTTGTTTCAAGGGACTGCGTGCGAATTCAATAAGTTCCTGATATCCGGATTCTCTTAAAAATGCCCCTGCAAAATTGCGGGTCGTTCGTGGTGGCTTGTTTTGCGATGCCGGGTCGAGATTGATAGATTGTCGTAAGATTAAGTGACTTTACCAATCGTCTGTTGGGCCTACCTATTTGCGGGCAAGATATTCCAATTCTGGTCAGCTCTGAAAAGGAAAACAGAATGAAGTTTAAATTGGTTTCTGCAGCTCTCGCGCTTTTCGCGCTAACTGCTGTTGCTGAAGCGGCCACGCCTGTTGCTCCGGCGCCAATATCGGCTGTCGCTGCCAATGGCGCTGGTTCTGCCGTTCAGGTTGATTATCGCTGCCCTCGTGGCGCGCTTCGCACGCGAAGCGGCCGCTGTGTATGGGATCGCCGCTGGCGCGATGATCGTCGCGGGTGGGATCGTCATTCACCCCGTTATTATCGCGAACGCCACCGTGATCGCTGGCGCCATGATCGTTATCGCCATCGTGATCGCGTATACATCGAGCCACGCCGTCGCGGCCCGCACAACTAAAGAACGAAAGGAGCAGCTATTCCGCTGCTCTTTTTCATCAGGCTGACTCGGCTTGTGAACGTGACATGCCGTCGAGGTGCGGGAACACATCTGCCGTCATGGGGGCCAGGACGTCAATTATCAGTCCGTCTGGTGCGAAGTCGATGTCGCATTTCGCCTTCAATTCGCCTGCGAGAACGGAATAGAGCAGCCGCTGGCCAAAGCCACGGCGGGCAGGGCGCTCGACCGCAGGTCCGCCGCTTTCGATCCAGCGCATATGAAGTTTCTGCTCGCCCTGTGTTTGAACGACATTCCAGTCGAATTGGACCGTGCCGTTTTCGTTGGAGAGCGCGCCATATTTCACGGCATTGGTTGCGAGTTCATACAGGCCCAGTGAAAGAGAAACCGTTACACGATCGCTCACCACGAGCGCCGGACCACGGGTACGAATTCTATGGCCGAACGTGCTGTTGAAAGGGGCGAGGGCGGTTTCGCAGATCTGACTGATAGTGGTACCCGTCCAGTCTTCCCTCAGCAGCATGTCGTGGGCCTGGCTAAGTGCCCGCAGCCGCTCGCTGAACAATTCGTTTGCCGTTTGCGGATCGGTGGCATTTCGCAAGGTTTGATTGGCGATGGATTGCACCATCGCCATTGAGTTCTTGAAACGATGCGAAATTTCCCGGGTTACCAAAGCTTTGTCCGCTTCGGCTTTCTTGCGCTCAGTGACGTCGATGACGATGCCCAGAAGTGTCGGCGATTTGCCTGGCAGCGCTTTGGCGCGGGTTTCGACCCAGAGCACCTGACCCAGCCTGTTCGTGATGCGATATTCCATCCGGAAAGACTTGCCGGTCGCAAAAGATTCCTGCGAACGCTGGACCAGCGTAATCCGGTCTTCCAGCGCCACCATATCGATGATCTTATCGTAGGTGACTGGCTCTTGCGGTGTCAGCCCGAAAATACGCCGATATTCCGGCGAACAGCTGATTTCACCGGTATGGTAATCTCGCGTCCAGAAGCCAACATTCGCCACTTCAATAATATATTGCAGTTGATCATTACTGCGCTGTTTTTCAAGGGAAAGAGTTTCGCGTTCTTTTTCGAGTTCGACCAGTTTTCCGAGTTCCAGCGTCACATCGAGCTGCGATGAAACGAAGTGATGGAGTTCACCGGCTTCCGTTCTGACTGGAGAGATATGAAGCCGGTTCCAGAATGCTTCGCCTGACTTCTTGTAATTGAGAATATCGATATCGATTGACTGTACGGCTTCAAGGGCTGTCCGGATCATTTCGACATGTTCAGGGTCTGTGCCCTGGCCTTGAAGAAAGCGGCAATTCTTTCCTATGATTTCATCGGCCTGATAGCCGGTCAGACGCTGAAAGGCCCTGTTTGCAAAGACAATCGGGTTGTCGGGCAGTCGTGGATTTGTAATGAGCATCGGCATAGGCGTCAGTTCAACTGCTGCCGTGAAAGGATCAGCTTCCCGGGAGAAAGATGTTCCCATTGCTTCTACGGACGGCTGTACCTTTGTTGCCAATGCAAACCCCACTCGTTGAAACGATTACTACAGCATTTCCAGCAAAAGTGCGAAGCGGTTTTGCGTTGGAAAATGCGCAAAAACAAAGAGATAGAGCGATTCCTCAACCCCATTCTATCCGCAACTACCCTTGCTGCCCTACTTCACGCAAGTTATCCGATTGTCGCGTAATTTGCTAACCAAAATAATGGAATAGCGAGAACGAATTCCGGTCTCCTCCGTTAGAATACGGATGAAATAGCTGCCTATTGCTTGCCATCAAATGAGTTTGCAGAATTTGGCGTAGTGTTCAGCGGGTATTCATAAACGGACAGCAATGATGGCATCATAGAAATGGAGAAACATAGGATGAACACCTTCAAAAAGATGATGGTCGGCCTTGTGGGTGCCAGCTTTCTGATTGGGGCGATGGTTCCAGTCTCGGCTGCACCCGTCATGCCCACTGCGCCTGCGGCAAGTAACGAAAATATTCAGCAGGTCCGTGACGACTGGCGTCGCGGGCCTAGACATGGTCACTGGGGCGGATACCGGCCCGGACCACGTCCGGGTTGGCATGGCCGTCCTTACCGTCCGGGACCGGGTTACTGGAACGGCCACAGGGGTTATCGCTATTATCGCCATGGCTATCGTCGTCATAACGACGGATGGTGGTATCCGCTCGCTGCATTCGGCGCTGGCGCAATCATTGGTGGTGCGATCGCCGCTCCGCCGCCGCCACCAGTCTACCGCGCGCCTGCTTATAGTTACAGCAATGCGCACGTCCAGTGGTGCTATAACCGTTACCGGTCCTACCGGGCCTCTGACAATACGTTCCAGCCGTATAACGGCCCCCGTCAGCAGTGTTACTCACCCTACTAACGAGGAAAACTCGTTAAACTCGACAAAGCCGCTCTCTATGGGCGGCTTTGTTTCGTTTACTGATGCTGCTTGGTGCATCCTTGAGTGGTTGTCATTCGTGCCGGTGCATCTTAAAAGGCGATCCGGGGCGGGTATTCGGGATGCACTTGTTGAATCACTCTCGCCCTTTTGCAGCGAGCGTCGAAGGAGACTTGATGCCCCAGATTTTACCCAAAGCACTGGCCGGTGTAATTATACTCGGTATATTGAGCGTTGTACTCGGTTCCTGGTACACAATTGACGAAGGTGAGCGCGGGGTTGTCTTGCGCTATGGTGCAGTTTCTGGCGTCGCGCAGCCAGGGCTCGGCTTTAAAATTCCGGTGATTGATTCGATTGTGCGAATATCGGTGCAATCTAAGGCCGCGATTTACAACAGCATGGAAGCTTACAGCCGCGATCAGCAGCCAGCCACGATGAACCTCTCGGTCAATTATCGCATTCCGCCAGACCGTGTGGAAGAAGTCTACGCCACCTATGGCGGTGAAGACGGCCTATTGTCCCGCCTTGTGGAGCGACGCGTTTTTGAGGAAAGCAAGACTGTTTTCGGCAAATTCAACGCCGTCGAGGCTATTCAGGAGCGTAGCCGTCTCAATCAGGAAATTGCGCAGGCGATTCAGAACAGTGTGCGCGGTCCGGTCATCATCGATACGGTGCAGATCGAGAATATCGATTTTTCGGACTCCTATGAGCAGTCCATCGAACAGCGCATGTTGGCCGAAGTTGAAGTGCAGCGTCTTCGTCAGAATGCGGAGCGCGAAAAGGTGCAGGCTGAAATCACGGTGACGCAGGCAAAAGCGCAGGCAGATGCTCGCCGCGCCGAAGCAGAGGCCCAGGCGGATGCCGTTCGTCTTCAGGCGGAGGCCGAGGCTGATGCTATAAGGCTGAAGGGCGAGGCGGAAGCAACCGCCATCAAGGCGCGCGGCGATGCACTTCGCGACAATCCGGGTCTTGTTGCGTTGACGCAGGCCGAGAAATGGGATGGGCAACTGCCAACCACGATGCTGCCGAACGGAGCGATTCCGATGTTGAATTTGAACAGTTCCCAGACGCCGCAGAAATCGCCCGATTATTGATCGGCCGAACTAGCAGCAGCGCGGCTTTGGCCGGTTAGAAACATTCTATCCGCCGCGCTGTTCATGGCCTTCATTTGCGTCATCCATTTTCTGGCGCAAATATTGTTTGAGCTTGACGATCTTGTCTGTATCCCATCCGGTCACGTCGGTAATTTCCAACCACGCATCGAGATAGTGTTCCGGCGCATACACATGCCCGTGCCCCATCGGTGTTGTTGTTCCAAAAGCCATATCAAGGGCGAGCTGGAGCATGGTCACAACTGGATACCACCGCAGTTCCGGTGACACATCGGGCCCGCGCGGTGCGTGCATCCAGTCGGGCTGACGGTAGAAGGACAGCGTGTCGAAGAAAGTCACCGGATCGCTGGCATATTGCAGATAGACCACGCGCATTGGCCCCCAGCGTGTTCCATTTCCGGGGGCTTCGCCATTCTGATTCATGAAACGCGCAAAGGAGCCGTCCCTGAAAACCGGCAACCATTCCGGCGTTCCCGGATTCCTTCGTCTGGTCATGGCTTTCCAGTCGCGGCTAGGGAAAGGAGGGCCGCTCCATAGTGCCCCGTTGATCGGATCGTCGAGCATTTCGAAAAGCTCGGACGAGACTTCCGAGTTCATTGCGCCGAGACTCAAACCATAGAGATATAGTCGCGGACGCCTCTCACGCGGCAGATTTCTCCAAGAGTTGTAGACGGCAATGAACAGTGCCCGCGACGCTTCCGCTCCATATTCAGGTTGAAAAAGCAACGATAAGGGACTGGAAAGATAAGAATACTGCACGGCGATGCTGGCCACGTCCCCATGATGCAGAAACTCCAGACCGTCCATTGCAGTAGGGTCAACCCACCCGGTGCCGGTAGGCGTGATGACGACCAGTATCGACCGATCAAAGCCGCGTTGCCGCTTCAGTTCCTCCAATGCAAGTTCAGCTCGTTGTTCCGGCGTGTCGGCGACTTGCAGGCCAGCATAGACCCGTATGGGGTCGATCGCATTTTCTCCGGTCACAGCTGCGATGTCTGCAGCTGCAGGGCCGGAGGCAACAAATTCACGTCCAGCCCGCCCAAGCTCGTTCCAATGCAAAAGCGACGCAGCGCTGCCGGTTTTGTTAGGGGCTGTCGGTTGTGGGCGATCCGGCTCGATCAAAGCGTCATATTCACGAAAGGAACGGTCCAGAACCTTGAAAGCGGACTGGATGAGCAGCCCATTTGCAATCGTCCAGACAAGCACGACCGTAATCGCAACGCCGAGCACATTGGCCACCCGGCGAGGCATCACGAGTTGCACCTTCGCGGAAACGAACCGCCCAAACTGGACGAGAAGGCGAACGAGGACCAACAGAATGAGGAATGTCACGATAGTCAAAGCCGACACGCTCATCGGATAGGCGCTGGGCACCGGCTCCATGTCCATGACAGCTCGAACCGAATTCTGCCAGCCTGCAGCAAAATAGAGCGCTACGACAGCCGCTGCGAAACAGATAATGCCGACCGCAAGATTGGCTTGGCTGCGCAGTCGGTCTTTGGGTTCCGGCAATTCCAGGTAATGCCAAAGCCAGCGCCACAGCACGCCGATGCCGTAACCGGCTCCGAAAGCGACACCTCCAAGGATTCCCTGCATGACATACGTGCGCGGAATGAGGCTCGGCGTAAGCGAAGCAGCGAAAAACAAGGTGCCTACAGCTATACCCACACCGGACAACGAGCATCGGAAATGGAAAAATGCCTTGGTGGCCAGAGACATGAAACACCGTGCTATGAGATCATTCCGATGAAACTAAAACATTACCGGCAAAAGTGGAAACCGGTTTACGTCAAGATTCGGCATTGAGAATCGACTTTTCACTGAGGGACCAGTAGCCCGACGGGTCCGGAAAGTGCACATTCACCCGCATCTGGAAGCCGGAGCGTGAGATGGAGTATCTCTTATCTGTGATTTTTTGAATTTATGTTGGAGAAACCTGATTTTATGGTGTTGACCAATCCGCAAGCCGCCCTTATGTTCCGCCGCACTTCCGGGGCGATTTGCTCCATAAGGGAGCGCGTAGCTCAGCCGGTAGAGCAACTGACTTTTAATCAGTAGGTCCAGGGTTCGAGTCCCTGCGCGCTCACCAAAAACCTACAACAATATCAAATGTTTATGACTGATGCGGCTTGATTGACCATGTGCCGTAGATGTTCAGGAATTTCCAAGAAAATCAGGCAATTTCAGGATTGCGCGGGGAATCGACGGCACATGATTTGACACATGGCACACGGTTTACGCTGCGTTCCCTGCCTCCAAGTCTTCCATCCATTTTTTGAGACTGGACCTGCGAGCAGCGACTGTGCCGCCAAGTTTGAAGCTCGGCATAATTTTATCGTAGACCAGCCGATAAGCTTGGCGCCTGGTAACGCCCAGATACTTTGCGATTGGCTCGACGCCCATTAACAGGTCTGCTTCGTTGTCGTTTTCGTGGTGCATATTGATTCCCTCATTTTTTGATTTGTTCATCCTCACTCCCTTCCCCGCAGTGCGGCGCGGCCTTCTCGCGCTCGACCTGAGACGAGCAGTATTTTTTCGAGGTCGGTGGATAGCGTTCTTTTGTCGACCGGCTCGTCAGGGCCACACGCAAGACATGCTGAAAAGCTCGCAACGAGAATATCGCCCCATGTCAGCTTAGCCATGGTCCCCGCCTTTCAGGGCTTGGCGACCGTGAATATCGCAGCGACGGATTTCTGTTGCTTGCAGGTGGTGCTTGAGGTGCCGCACATCGGTATCGTGCCAGTCACTCACCACAACATGACCGTCTGCAACGTACAGGTATCCCGCATAGACTGGATAATCGTCTGGTAAAATTGGCTCGTTCAGCTTCATTCGCTCTGCTCCCCAAGTGCGGAGGCGGCGAGCATGGCGCGCCATGTGTGCCACGGTGTTTCCGGATCAATGTAAATTTCGTGGTTCACATAGCCTGTGCCGCCCATAATCTCCCGCATACCAGATTGCTCTTGGTTCGCGTTCGGCTCCTGTAGAGCGGCGAGGACGGCCCCGGCAGCAGCTTCGGCCAATTGCCGATAGATGCGCGACAGCGGCTGCGCAATAAGCTCTTTGCGCCGTTCTTCCATTGCATTCGCAGCTAGAGCGATGAGTTCCTTACGCGGCATTGCTGGCCTCATACTATTCGTATTCTTTCCATGTCGGCATGCCTTTTTGCAGGCGCGTCCGGTGTGGTTCAGGGCAAACCTTCCAGCCTACCCACGACAGGGCTTTGAATATTTGCCAGCGGATTTCAATCAGCATTTGCTGGCCTCCTTTGCGCGCAAGAGGGCGATGCGAGCCGTGTGATGTGCAATGGCAGACGCATCATGTTCGTGTCCGTACGGTGTGCCTTTGGAAAGCTCGCGAATATATCCTTCGCGTTCATCCACTTTCCTGTCAGGCGCGTCTAGCTTGGAGAGGCGGGTAATGAGGTCGGTCATGCTGCTTCCCCCAATATAGGAAGGGTTAATAGGCCAAGGCCGTTCTTAGCTGCCGAAATGAGCGCCTGAACGCCTTGATCGCCGGACGCAAAAAGGGTTGTTCCGGTGGATGGAGAACCGCCGATACTGCCGTCTGGGCGAATGAATTTTATTTTTCCTGATACGAACAAAATGGCATCTGCGCTTCTTGCAGCCTTCTGCCACCATGGTGCACTAGATCTATCTGGAGTTAGCGCTACGCCATTACCGTGTCGGAAGAACGCATCCAGCCACGGTTCAAGTCCGTTTCGCCCTCCGAATGGAGGGTTCATCCAGACAAAACCAGTCCAGAACGGCGCAAGTTTCAGGCCGTCATCCTCCTGATCCAACCATACCTTACATGGAACGTCTTTACGCTGGAATGGTGAGGCTACATCCAGATCGAACACGCAATCTAACGCATCAAAAATGTACTTAGGCGTGTACCACTCATCAGAAGCGCCGAGTGTTTCCCAAAAACTCATTTATGCGCCTCCGTCTTGAACGGAGTGCCACGGATGGACTTGGCGCGGCTCTTTAAATGATAAGCAACATCATCAATAAGCCCTGACACTTCACCGGCTTCACGCTCGCAATTCAGTGCGGCTTCATTTATTCCTTTTTCCCATCCACTACGAAATGCAGCTTCGACATCAGTCTTTAAAGCTGACTTCGTATCATATTCCCCATCCAGCGCTGCGCGGGATATGTCTATTGCCGCATTTAACCTATTCGTTGCGGTCATAACGGTGTCTGTTTCCGTATCACCGCGCAAAATTTTCGAGATGCGCGCCAGCGCATTTTCAGCAGCTGCGAGCTTGGCTTCGAGTTCCTTGTTACGTTGCTGATGATCCTTACGTAGTTCCGTCTCTGCCTTAATCCGCGCATCCTTCGCCGCGTTGTCGGCTTCGAGAAGTTTGAGGCCGTGGTCCTTCACCGCGATAGCCGCATGGAGGTCCGCCAACAGCTCCTCAGCCTGCGATTGAAGGCAGAGTTTTTCGATAGTCCAGCGCGGGCCGGGTTCGCCTTGACATTCGCTTTCGTTCAAAAAAGCCCAAGGGTAATGATCGGGCCAATCGGTGCCACGATATCGCCGCATGACCGTCACCAGTCCCGTATCTGTAGCGGCAGGCGCGGGGCGGGTGTTAATCTGCTCGTCTTTGTGGTCGAGCAATTCTGCGGCCTGAAGCATCAACTCTGTGTAGAGGGTGAATTTATCACCAGCTACGGCGGCGCGGAGTTCATCTGCGAAGGTTTCACTCGCCATGACGGTCGCCTCCTGATGGGTGGGTCAGCGAAAAACGGCCATGTTCTTCCATTTCCTCAAAGCTTAGCTTCGGGATTTCTGACAGACGTTCCGTTCCCTGATATTCCATGCGCCCATAATCATTGTAGGCGCGTGCTTCTAAGTAACCCGCTTCGACCAACTCATTGATTGCGGCTTCAGATCGCTCGGTTAGGATATGTTTTGCACCTATCCCGCCGATACGAAGAGTGGATTTGTCTCCAAATCCAAACACGGATTGAGCGATTACGCGGGCGTCGAAGGATAGCTTGCTCATTCCGCTCCCTCCGAAGCTGGTGCAGAGGGGAGCGCATCTGGCTCATTCTCAAAGGGAACGCGTTCACCAAACGGCTCAAGAGCTTTGTCGAGCGCTTCCACACGTTGCGAAAAGTCTTCGTCGGTATGATAGTATGAAAGAGTGTCGGCTTCTTCCCACACTTCACGGGCGGCGATCACCAGATTGATAACGTCTTGCGGTAATCCATCCCCCTCGACCTTACCGGCGTCGGCATGGTCGGTGGCCACAGCCTTCAGAGTGCGCAAATCACCGACCCGCATTTTGACGGTCATTGAGATGGCGTCATCATCCTTGAGGCCTGTCCAGTCGTTAGTCTCGGTCGCTCCAAGATATGGAGCCAATTTCTTGCATATGGCGACAGCATCCAATTTACCGGCCTCGGCATGGTCCGGGGAGGATAGGGCGCGGATGGCGGCATCTACGGTGTTCAAGGCTATGCGGTGATTTGCAGAGCACGAACCTTCCATAGATGCATACGCTGTTTTCAGGGCCTCCAACGCCAGCGAACGCGCGGGTTCAGTGTCTGCTCCCGCTCCGTTCGCTGTCCGATCCGCTAATGTAGCTGGCTCTTCTATTAGCTGTTGCCGGGTTGTTCGCATTCGCTTGGCACGCATCACACCGCCCTCCGCGTCCGACGGCGATTGTCATTGGCTGGATTGCGGCGCTGGCGTGGAGCGCCGTAGCGGAACCGAACGCCAGTAATGCGCGCCAATTCGAAAGCAGTGTCGCGCAGCGTCTCAGCTTCAGTGTGATAACCAAGAGCGCGCACGGCCTTCGAAATCGATAAGACCTGCGCGGCGGTCGTGCCCTGTTGCTGAAATTCAGCGGCGGTCAGGATGGGCGCCATAACGGCGTGCGTGATGGATCTGGACATGGGGTCTCCTCGTGTTTGATGGGTGGGTGCAAAAAGCGGTGGCGCCAGTTGCGCAAATGCCGTCATTCTTGGAGGTTCGGGGGCTTAAGCGCCCCGTCGCTATCTTTCGTGCCTCATGCGGATAACCCCAATCCAACGCCGCATACGGCCACAACAAATCCAATGACGACGGTCATCTCGACCGCTTCACGGGCGGCATAACGTAGCCACGGCTGTGGGCGGCCATGTTTCCTAGCCTTGTAGTCAGGGCGGCGCATAGGCTCGACATTGCCGGCCTTGGGTGCGTCGGTTTCCGTTTCGAACTCATCGTCGGCGAGCATTTCCAGGAGTGCGCGGTTCATGCTGCAGCCCTCCGGTTTGTTGCGGCCCGCTCCGCCGCCAGTACGTTGTCGTTTGCGATGGGCTCAAGGCGGTAATATCCGTGGTTTCCGGCGCCCCGATGGTTCATCGGGATCGTCCAGCCATAGGAAGGCAGGCGCTTACGAAGTTGGCTGATTTGAACTCGCACCGTATTGTGCGCGTTGTCTGGCCCGCCGTTCGGATCGAAAGCATAGACGTTGTCGACGAGGTCGTTGATGTAAATGCGGCGCGGATAAATCGCTGCCAGCGCGTCGACGATGTTTTTCTGTCCACGTGTAAGCGGCGCGTCCTCAAGCTCGATGGTGGGGTTGCGCTCCATCTTACGCAGCCTCCGCCAGTTCAACTGGAGCACAGCAAGCCACGGCCCCGCTCGTCTGGAAAACTTCGAACGTCTCGCCTGGGCACAGGGCAGCGAGACGGGTCGCCTCGGCCAAGGCCTGCTCAAAGGAGCCGTGTTCGTACGGCATGGTAGTGAAGACGCCAACGCGGCCAGTCTTCTTGCCGCGGCGGAATACAAAGAATCCGCCGCCGATGATTTCATTCAGGCGAGGCTTCGAGCTTCTTCTTCTCGGTGCTGTTGCGGCCATGTGGGTTTCTCCTCGTGTTTTGATGGGTGGGTCAGCAGATCAAGCTGGTGAGGCTGTCTTCGTGCTGTGGTGTCATCGTTATATGCGAAATAGTCAACAAATGTCAACGCCAGATGATGACAAAAACCCATCATGAAAAGCGATATGGTTTATTAACTGTAAATTGTTCTTGAAATGTTCCGCAGCAAGTGGAATCCTTAGTCTCGTACTGAGGAGAGGCGGATGGCTGCGTTATTTGTCGTTCAATCCTTCACCGAGTGCCGGTGGGGAATCATTCCTGACAATCCGATCGAAGTTGAAAACGAAGATCAGGCTGTGAGGTTGGCGGAGAGACTCGCGCCAATAAAGCCCGCAGTTATTGCGGTCTATCGCTGGAATAATCAAGCTGAAGTGATTGCAATGTTCGGACGCGTGCCAGAGACCGTCCTTGAGGCCGCAAACGGCTAGTCAGCGCGTGTTGTATTTCCCTACAACGCGATGGCATACGGGCCAGTCTGCGCGAAACTCTTTGAATTCTTTGTGCGGATTGTATTGCTCAAGCATCCATTCGCGATCATTGAAGCCAACGAGTCGTTTGATGATTGCTTCGTTCTCGTCCATTTCGCTGGTGTGATAAAGGATCACATCTTCGTCGCGCATCGGCGGCAGATTGGGGTTCACGAGCGCCGTTTCGCCGGGGCGATAGGCCGGGACCATGGATTCTCCAGAGAGAAGCAAGCCGTAGCCGCCCTTAACACCCTGCAGAACAGCGGGCATCTTCATATAGCTGATTGGATCGAACGTAATAATTACGTGCCCGTCACCGCCCTTGGCTGCCGCATATACGGGAAGGTCGCGCTGATCGCCTACCAGCTCGTTGCCGGGAATTAGTTTCGGTGTGAAGATATCGGCAGGGCGTTCAAGTTCCGCCCGCTCTTCTTGGCCAATCATGTCGCCTTTTTCAAAGGCAAGCCAATCCTCGCGAACATTCAAGGCTTTTGCCAGGCGAGCGACGAAGTCGACGCTAGCTCCGCGCTTGCCGCTTTCGAGCAAGCTTATTGCAGACTTGTCGCGACCAACAAGGTCGGCAAGCTGGGCTTGGCTCATGTCACGTGCGACGCGCGCATTCTTAAGGCGAAAGGCGAAATCCTTATCCATGATGGGCTTTTCGCATATTGTTGTGAAAATGTAACGTGCGAATATGTCATCGTGTGTTGACATAGATGCGAATCTGTCATATCTATACGTCATCAACCGACGCAGAAGACGCCGGACAGTTCGAAGGAGGGCCTACCTCATGATGCCAGAAAACATCCTCCCAAGGATATCGGCACTCAATAGATAGCAGCCGCGCTCAGGCGCAATTGAAATAGAGGAGAGAGCGAATGACGAAAGTTGCCGACAGAAGCGAACCGGCTCTCATTGAAGTGCCGCCATAGAAATCATCAGGGACG
The DNA here is from genome assembly GCF_055816855.1 of Ochrobactrum sp. PL_is483. Classification (NCBI taxonomy): domain Bacteria; kingdom Pseudomonadati; phylum Pseudomonadota; class Alphaproteobacteria; order Hyphomicrobiales; family Brucellaceae; genus Ochrobactrum; species Ochrobactrum sp. PL_is483. Next base: position 415,475 of record NZ_JBVPGS010000040.1, on the reverse strand, counting down.
CTGGCCGCTGTAACGCGGCTGGCGCTTTCGGCGTGCTTTAAAAGCAGGCTGTTATGGGTCGGCACCACCCGTTACCCCAGCCTGCCCGTACGTCGCGGTTAACACGAGGAGGGCCGAAGCCGCTTCTACGCCGCGATTTCCTTCGCAGGTACCACCCCGCGCGACCAGACAGATGCCGGTAGACACGGCACTTGTCAACAGTCACCAACCACACACGAGGAGACATGCAGCATTCATCAAGGGACGAACTGCAGGCAGCTGCCGCCGCGCACCGTAAGAAGGGTGCGTCATTTGGGCAGATCGCGGAATTGATGGGGATCACAAGAGGCCACGCCTGGTCGCTGCTTTCGGAAAGATCGCCCACGCTAACGCCGCCTAATCCAACTGAGAAGACCGTTGTGCGGCGCACAACATATAACGGCGGTTATTCGGGAGGATGCATGGACATTTATGTCTCGCTGCCCCGCATAACCATTCTGGACGGTCCATTTACAGGCACAGTCCACTAGCCTTTTGAGGCAGGCCGACCGCGAGGATGACGGGGCCGACGACTAACCTCCCGACGAGGAGGCCATCTTGAAAACGAAATATACACGAACGGGCGAGCGGGACATGACAAACCGCAAGCCTTACCGGACGGCTGCGCAAAAAGCAAAGGCGCGCGCGAACGCCGTGCTTCGGAATGGGACGCACGTTTCCAACGCGCCAGTCACTTACCACCGCGCATCGAAAAGAGGTGCCGCATGACCTGCGAATGCGGTGAATGCTGGGATTTGCCCGGCGAGATAGTCGTCCACAAACTGTGGAAATGGAAGGGCATCATCATTGAGGAGCGCGACAGCTTTCGCTGGCTGACCGTGCGCTTCATGATCCCCGGCACCGGCCTTGTGCAACTTGAAGTCTCGCGCTTCGAAGTCGAGCCCGATTTTGAAGAGGATGACGGCGGAGTCGAGGCCGACAAGCCTGAAGATGACAACGTCATCCCGGTCGATTTCACCAAGAAAGTGAAGCTTACGAAAAACACCAAGACGAGGGGAGCCGCGTGATGACCTCCACCACGTACAGCCACACGCGCAACTATGCGCCCAAAGACTACGCGGATGGCGACACCCTCTATGAGCGGGAAACCACGCTCGGCCTTGGTGACCGCTTTCTCTGGGGCTTGGCAGTCGTTGCTGTGCTCGCCTTGACGGTCGGCTTCTACGGATGGGTGCTGGCATGATCTCTTTTGCCACAAAAGCCGCGGCTGACATGCCGTTCATCGATCCCGGGCGAAAGCCCGGTGTCGGCCGCATCGGGCAATCCTTGGCGCTTGCAGCGTTCGCGCTGGCAATCGCCACGACAATTGCAGCGTTCCTGTTCTGGAACCTGCTGCTGCCGTTCTACGGGCTGCTTTATCTGTGGGGGGCGGCATGACCGCCCCACGCGCATGGCTGCTCACAAGCCCGCCGGCATGGCTCGTAGGCTGGCTCATACTTGCGGCCGTCATCGCCGCAATCACCGTTACCCACCACACCTACTGAACACGAGGAGACCTATGGCTCTATCTCTTTCAAGCCTCAAGTCGACGAAGAGAAACGATCCGCCCGTGATCCTTCTCTACGGCGTCGACGGCATCGGCAAGACGTCGCTCGCGGCAGAATTTCCAGATCCGATCTATCTCGCAACCGAAGGTGAGCGCCCGCCGTCCGACATCGAAATGGCAACGCCAGGCACAATTGAATCCTTCGACGATCTGCTGAACGTCATCGGCGAACTGCTGACCGAAGAGCACGACCGGCGCACCGTGATTATCGACAGCCTCGATGGGCTGGAACCGCTTGTTTGGCGTGCGACCGCTGCCCGCCTTGGCATCAATGGCATCGAGGATGCTGGGTTCGGCAAAGGCTACGTGGAAGCTGATACCGAATGGAGCGAACTGATGGCCGCCGTGTCGGCGTTATCCCGAGCGGGCATGTACGTCGTCATGCTGGCCCACCCCGAGATCGTGCGCTTCGACAGCCCGACGACAGATCCATACAGTCGATACCAGCCCAAGCTGCACAAGCGGGCCAATGCCCTGGTGCGTGAGAAGTCCGATGTTGTTGCGTTCATGAATTACCGCATCTCCATCAAGGAAAAGGAAGTGGCGCGCCAGACGAAGGTTAGCCACGCCGAGGGCGGGAAGGAGCGCCAGGTGCACTTCAATGAGGCGGCTGGCTTCAACGCCAAGAACCGCTACTCGATGCCCGACAGCGTCGTTTACCGCAAAGGGCAGGGCTTTGCCGACATTGCCAAGTTCTGGCCGGTTGCCAACGACAATGAGCAGAGGGAGGCCGCCTAATGGAAAAAGCTCTAGCTGGCCTTGTAGCAATCGCGGCCATCCTCTTCTTCGCACCGCTCGTCGGCGTTCTCGGCGGTGCCTTCGTCGGCTGGGTCGTGGACCTGTTTTTCGCAGAAACAATTCATGCGTTCCTTGCCGCCGTTGGCATCAACGCGTCGGGCCTTGCGATGTGGCAGATCGGCGCTTCGCTTGGTTTCATCGGTGGGTTCTTCCGCCCGGCTATTCATCGGGCGAAGGCTTAAGTCTCGCCGCCACCACACCACCAACAACACGAGGAAATGACAAATGGCAAAACTAGCCAGCAGATTTGATGCGACTGCTCACGATACGGAGCAGCGGGACTACGAAGAGCTGCCGAACGGCGACTATGAACTGGAAATCGAGGCGTCGGAGGTCAAGGAAGGCGCAAACGGTACCGGCCTCAAGACAACGATGACGGTTCTTCGCCCTGAGGAATACAAGGGCCGCAAGGTCTTCAATTTCTACAATCTGGAACACAAGAACGCGCAGGCGCAAGAAATCGGACAGCGTCAGTTCGCGAGCCTTTGCCGAGCGATCGGCGTCTCGGAAGTCGAGGATTCCGAAGAACTGCACTTCAAGGCGTTTACGGCAAAGATTGGTCTCGGAAAGCCTTCCAAGGACGGCCAATACCCGGCGCGCGCCGAGATCAAGAAGTACTACTTTCCCGATGAGGGCAACGTCCCCCAGCCTTCGATCGACGCCAACCAGCCCGTAGCGCAGACCCGCCCGGCCAATGACAACCGACCGGCTGCGGCAAACAGCAATAAGCCAGCGCCAGCGGCTGCTGCGGCAGGCAAGAAGCGACCTTGGGGCTAAGCTAAACAACAGGCGCGGTTGCCAGCCGCGCCTTCTACCACCGAACACGAGGAGACTTTGATGAGAGTCAGCATTGACCGCTCAGAGCTCGCGCACGCCTTGGCAACTGTCAACCGTGCCATCGAAAGCCGCAACACGATTCCTATTCTTGCCAACGTGCTCTTGGCAGTCGAGGACGGCAAGCTGCGCCTGACAGGCACCGATCTGGATGTCGAGATAACGACCAGCCTGCCGGTGCTCGACTGCCAGCCTGGCAGCGTAACCGTTCCTGGCAAGATGCTTGCGGATATCGCAAAGCGCGCGGCTGGCGACATTACTCTTGAGCTGGATACAGCTAGCGTTGGAGGCCGCCTTACCGTCGCGTCCGGTCGCAGCCGTTACAAGCTCGACGTTTTGCCTGCAGAAGACTTTCCGTCCTTCAGTGCAGGTAAGTTTGACACGACGATCGAGCTTGATTTGGCTGCGCTTGTTGCGCCTTGCGTGCACTGTATTTCGACAGACGAGACCCGTTATTATCTGGCTGGCGTTTATCTGCATGCCGTTGACGGCCGCTTGGTTGCTGTCGCAACTGACGGGCACCGACTTATGCGAAATATGGGCCCTGAAGGCACTTTGGATTACGGCGTGATCCTGCCGCGAAAGCTGGTCGGTCTACTGCCGAAAGGCGCTGTTACGGTTGAACTGTCGCAGAACAAGGTGCGCGTCTCGTCTGGCTCAACGGTTATCACTTCCAAGCTGATCGACGGCACGTTTCCCGACTATGTGCGCGTCATTCCTACCGGCAATAGCAACGTGCTTACCGTTGACCGCCAGGCGCTCATGAAGGCGGTCGAGCGTGTCGCAGCTGTTGCCGACGACAAATCGCGAGCTGTGAAATTCGCCGTCGGTGATGTGCTGCGCCTGATGCTGGCTGACAAGGCCAGCGATGAAGTTTCGATTGAGTTCGAGGGCGAGCCTTTGGAAATCGGGTTTAACGCCCGGTACGTCAACGATATTCTTGGCGCTTTGGATGAACCGAGTGTGCGCTTTGCTTTCAGTGATGCGGGCATGCCTGCCGTCGTCAATGGCGAGGGCGAGTGGACTGGCGTGCTGATGCCGATGAGGGTGTAGGGGATGGCCCCGCTCCCAAAAGCCGAATCCAGCACCGTCCGCGCCATTTATCAAGCTTACGAGGCCCAGGCTAAGTCCTGGGACTCGTGGGGCATCAGCGTGGGCGAGGCTGGCACAGAATGTGACAGAGCCCTTTGGTACGGCTTCCGCTGGGTCTCGGCGCACGAGGTTCATTCGGGTCGCCAGCTTCGACTGTTTGCCACCGGCAATATCGAGGAAGACCGCTTGGTCGCCGACCTCGAGCGCATTGGCGTCGACGTCTACGGTCAGCAAGACAGAATCAGGCTGGTCTCGGGGTTCGTGCGCGGCAAGTGCGACGGCAAGGCAATGGGTGTTCCAGAAGCGCCGAAGACCGAACACCTGCTGGAATTCAAGTCGAGCAACGAGAAGGGCATCAAGGAACTTCAGAAGCACGGCTGCCAGAAAGCTAAGCCACTTCACTACGCCCAGTGCCAGCTCGGGATGCAGGCCTTCGGCCTGACGCGCTGCCTGTATCTGGCGTCGTGCAAGAACACCGACACGCTTTATGCCGAGCGCATCGAATACGATGTCGAGTTCTGCCTTCGACTGTTAGCGCGCTGCGAACGCATCGTGTTTTCAGACGAGCCGCCCAGCCGCATCAGCGAAGATCCAGAGTTCTTCGGCTGCATGTTCTGCAAGCACCGAGGCGTCTGCCACGAAGGCGTTCAGCCGCGAGTGAACTGCCGCACCTGCCTTCATGTCCAGCCCGAGCATGGCGGCGATTGCCATATGTCATGCGCGCGTTGGAACAAACCATTGTCTATCGACGAGCAGAGCGACGGCTGCCCTGCGCACCTCTATCTGCCGGGGTTGATACATGGCGAGCAGATCGATGCGGACGAGATCGCGGAGACAGTTACGTACAGACTGGCGACGGGTGAGATTTGGGTGGATGGCGCCAACGACAACAAGCCGAACAACAAACAGGTAACATGATGGCATTGCGGTACTATCAGCGCGAGGCGGTGGACGCCGTTTTCGAATATTGGAAAGCTGAGGCGGGACATCCTCTGCTCGACATGGCGACCGGTACGGGCAAGTCGATGACTCTCGCCACGCTATTCCACGAGTTGATTACCGGCTGGCCTGACATGCGACTGTGCTGCTGCACTCATGTCGTGGAACTGGTCGAGGGTAACTTTCTCGAGCTGATCGGTATCGCGCCGTTCGCTCCGACTGGCATTTATGCATCTGCCCTTGGCCGCCGTGAAGCGCGGGCGCAAATTCTGTTTGCGCAATTACAGACGGTTTTTAACAAGGCGGCTCAGATCGGCCATGTAGACGTATTGGCGATTGATGAGGTTCATTTGGTGCCGAATGACGCCAACACGATGTACCGGCAATTTATCGACGCGTTGCTGGCGATCAATCCAGATATGAAGATCGTGGGTTTGTCCGCCACGCCTTATCGCCTCGATAGCGGGCGCCTGGATGAGGGCGACGACCGACTGTTCGATAAGGTCGTCTATACATACGGCATACGGCAGGGCATTGACGACGGATATCTTTCGCCGGTCACGTCAAAGCCAACTGAAACCAAGCAAGACACTTCAAATGTCCCGATGCGAGGGAATGATCTTGCCAAGGGTGCATTGCAGGATGCTGTTGATCGCGACGATTTGAACGGCCGGATTCTTGAAGAGGTTTTCGACACAGAAGGGCAGCGCAGGACTGCACTATTCTTCTGCGCCGGCGTTAAGCACGCCACGAACGTGCGCGACATGGTTCGCTCAATGGGGAAGTCCTGCGAAGTTTTGCATGGCTCCACCCCAAAAAATGAGCGTCGAAAGATTATTGAGGCATGTAAGGCAGGTGAAATCTGGTCAATCAGCAATGACAATGTCATGTCTACGGGAACAAACGTGCCGCGCATTGACCTCATCGTTGATATGGCGCGCACAAAATCTGCGAGCCGATATGTGCAGCGCGTCGGACGTGGAACTCGCGTGCTATACCCGCCGCGATTTGATCCCGAAGCGGTGGGACCGGAAGAACGCCGAGCGGCTATTGCGGGTTATCTAAAGCCAAACTGCCGTTACATGGATTTTGCGGGCAATGTCGCAGAGCACGGGCCGGTAGATATGATCGAGCCGCGCAAGCCGACAAAAGGCGACGGTGAAGCCCCAATCAAGGTCTGCCCGACCTGCAACGAGCAACTGCATGCTTCATTGCGCATTTGCTGGTGTTGCGGCCACGAGTTTGAATTCGATGAAACGCCGAAGCTGCAAAGCCACGCAACTGACGCGCCGATTGTGAGCGTTGCTGTTCCGGAGACGCGGGAAGTTACACGCCGCACCTTCGCATACCACGAAGGCAAGGGCGACAAGCAGGACAGCGTGAAGGTGTCTTACTGGGTTGGCATGTCGCCAATCAACGAATGGCTCGGCCCAGCCCATACCGGCTTCTTTAAGTCGAAGTCTGACAGGTGGTGGCGAAAGCATGGCGGACAAGCGCCATTCCCGAAAACCGTGCTGGAATTCATGGAACGCCAGAATGAATTGCTGGCAACCGCGGAAATCGTTGTGAAGCCGAACGGCAAATACTGGGAAGTGGTCGATGCCATTGCGGGAGCTGCAAATGACAACGTGCCAGAGGCGAGCAACGACAATGTGCCGACGCCCACCTACGCGCGTGTGTCTGCCGGGTTGGCTGACGTATTGGATGACGATATTCCGTTCTAGGGAGTTCCGCATCGCATGTTGGGGCGGGGGCTCTGGTTCATGCGATGCGGATGCATTCCAGAGAAGGTTTGCGGCACCAGAATATGGGCATATTAGCGAATGGTGAAATAACAGAATGTAACGGTTGCCAACATTGGGCACCGCAACTGCATGAAATAGAAAAGCCCGCTTCGCGATTGGGAGGAGGAGCGAAGCGGGCCGATCTGAAAAGCGCGGTTGGGAGGAGGAGTACCGCGCTTAGGGTCCGGTTTTTGGGAGGAGGAGTAAAACCGGACGAGGCGTAAATAGGCGGCCCACTCACGCGTTGCAAGGGGCGAATTCGCATAGCAGATATGCAGGAAAAAATAAAAACCGCCCGGCAGCGGACGGCGCGCGCCTGGGCGGTTTAACTCCCTCCCAAGAGTGGCGCGAATATACATAAACAATCAAAGCGCGCAACAGTTAAAAACAAGTATTAATCGCACTAAAACAGTAGGATTAGGTTTAATCAAAATAAACCAATCCATTAACGGGATGCGCAGCGAGGCATGTTAACTTACCAAAACCAAGCACCGAAACACGAGGAGCAACAATGCATAACAAAGCCGACAACACGAAAGCACAGAACTATCTGGCCTATGATGTTACCGTGCTGGAACGGGAATTCGCCGACTTGGTTGCGGCATATCCCGAACTGGCAGAAGACGACGAACTGCGCGCCGATACAATCGAAGGCGAGACAGACGCCTACCGCGTGCTCGGCAAGATCGTAGCAATCGAGCGCGACGCAAACAGCATGGCGCTGGCGATTGGGGAGCGCGCCAAGGAATTGGCCGCGCGAAAGGACCGATACACCAGACGCAAGGACGCCATGCGGGCATTGTTGCTGCGTCTGTTGAAGGCTGCTGACTTGAACAAGGTGAGCTTACCGGAAGCAACTGTGTCGGTCAGCAAAGGGCGCGCCGGCGTTGAGATAGTGGACGAATCCGCTGTGCCTGCGCGTTTTTTGAAGGTTGTGAAATCGCCTGACAAGACGCTTATCAAAGAGGCGCTGGACGCTGGGAAGACCGTCAAGGGAGCCGTACTGCGCGAAGGCCAGCCAACGCTTACGGTGAGGGCTGCGTGAGCTACGCACCGTGGATGGCTATGATTGGCCCTGACGACGAGCCAGACTACCACGCCTATTGGCAAGAAACGGTATCGCTGGCGGATGCAATGATCGACATTGCCACCTATGACGACTGGTTTCCTGACCAATCCCGCCCGATTGCTGCCGTGCAGCAAGGCGGCGGCCAGAAAAACTATGCCGAATGCGGAGAGCCGCAGTTCATGACCCCGTCCGGTATATGCTGCGCCAACGGCCACGGCGGTGCATCCAGCCTATAACCAACACCCCGCCAGCCACCAACTGGCGGGGTACTACCACGTAACACGAGGAGCAAATATGTCCTACGAAGATCTATTGGCGCGTAAAAGCGCTGATGCGCCTTTGCGCGGACTTTCAAACATACCCAAGTTGCACGACGGCATGTTCGCTTATCAGCGCGACGTGACTGAATTCCTTCTTGGTGTGGGCGGAGGCGCCGCTTTTCTTGATACTGGACTGGGGAAAAGTTTCGTTGCTCTCGAATGGGCGCGAGTAGTTGCGGAGCATACAGGCAAGCCTGTCCTGATGCTTGCGCCCCTTGCCGTCGCGCCTCAACACGTTAGAGAGGCCAAGAAGTTCGGATATGACGCCGCGCAGGTCGTGCGCTCTCACGATGAGGTCGGTCCGGGGGTTAATGTCACCAACTATGCCAAGATCGACCATTTTGACGCTGAAGCGTTCGGCGGGGTGGTCTTGGATGAATCCAGTATCATCAAGAACTTCACCGGGCAGACAACGCGTAAGATGATGGCTATGTGGTCAACCACACCATATCGGCTCGCCTGTACTGCTACGCCAGCGCCGAACGATCATATGGAACTGGGCCAGCACTCGCAGTTCCTAGGCGTGATGCAGTCGAATGAAATGCTGACCCGCTGGTTTATTGCCGACCAGACCAATATGGGTCGCTACCGCTTGAAAGGTCACGCTGTTAAGCCGTTCTGGAATTGGGTAGCAAGCTGGGCCCGGTGCATATCACAGCCGTCTGACCTTGGCTATTCGGACGATGGTTTTGCACTGCCGCCATTGGAAACGTTCAAACACGAAGTCCGCGCTGACGTATCCATCGATGCCGGCGATTTGCTTTTCAGAATTCCTGATACGAGCGCAACCGCCATTCACAAAGAAAAACGGCTGACTGCCGATGCGCGAGCCGAAGTCATTGCAGAGCAAGTAAATTCCGAAAATGGGGAACCATGGATTGTTTGGTGCGATACCGATTATGAAGCTGACGCCTTAACCAGCCGTATTCCTGAGGCCGTCGAAGTCCGCGGTTCTATGTCCGATGCCATCAAAGAAGAAAGGCTCGTTGGGTTCAGTGAAGGAAATATCAGGGTACTCGTCAGTAAACCGTCAATAGCGGGCTTCGGCCTTAACTGGCAGCATTGCGCGCGGATGGCGTTCGTCGGGCTGTCCTTCAGCTACGAGGCTTATTATCAGGCCGTCCGCCGCTGTTATCGTTTTGGCCAGAAGCGTCCCGTGCATGTCCATATTGCACTTGCAGATACCGAGCGCGCGATCTGGGACACAATCAACCGCAAGAGCGGCGATCACGAGCAGATGAAGCGTGAAATGTACGCCGCAATGCGGCGAGCGCACGAAAAGCGACAAGTCAAAATCGATTACCAGCCAACACAGCCAATCTCATTGCCGTCATGGCTTGCAGGAGTATCAGCATGACTTTTGTTCTCGACCAATCATCCGGTGAAAACTGGGCGGCCTATAACGCTGATTGTGTGCCTTTTGCAGCCGGCCTTCCTGATAGCTCGATTGATTTCAGCGTATATTCTCCGCCGTTTTCGTCGCTGTATATCTATTCCGAGAGCGTCGCCGACATGGGCAACTGCGCATCCGATGACGAATTTTTCGAGCAATATCGCTACCTAGTGCGCGAAAAGCTGCGTGTCACTCGACCTGGGCGACTTACCGCCATCCACGTCAAAGACCTAGTTTACTACCAAAACAGCAGTGAACGTGGCACGGCCGGACTACGCCCTTTCTCGGACGACTGCACCCGGCTGCACATTGAGGAAGGGTGGGATTTCCATTCGCGCATTACGATTTGGCGCGATCCGGTGCGCGAGATGCAAAAGACCAAGGCACATGGCCTGCTTTGGAAGACGTTGCGCGCCGACAGCACTTTCAGCCGCATGGGTCTGCCGGAATATCTGCTGGTTTTCAGAAAGTGGGCTAAACCAGGTGAGGAAGTCGTACCGGTAACGCACACCAAGGAGAGCTTTCCAGTCGAAGAATGGCAGGATCATGCTTCGCCAGTTTGGAATTTCAGTAAGCAGGACTTACCAGAAACGGACGTTCTTAATGTCAAGGTTGCGCGGTCGGATAAGGACGAAAAACATCTTTGCCCTATGCCATTAAATATCACTAAGCGCGCGTTGCGCATGTGGTCCAATCGCGGCGACAGGGTGTTTTCACCTTTTATGGGGATTGGCTCGGAAGGGTACGTTTCGCTTCAGGAGGGCCGGCGCTTTGTTGGCACAGAGCTCAACCCGAATTACTTCCGGCAGGCGGTGAAAAATCTAACCGAAGCTGCGGCTCACAGCGAAGCACCTACGCTATTTGCCGCCAACAACAACGCGGAGATTGCAAATGCAGCCTGACGATGTGTGTGCTGTTTGCCAGAGACACGCCGTAGGCCTCGGCGTGCAAGAAGACCGCGAGCCGATCCGCTGGCTGTGCAAGGAGTGCGCCGACATTGCCGAGTATATTCGGCAGCGCAAAAGGCTTGATCCTTACGAACTTCGCGCGCTTGACACAGGCGTCGAGGCGGTCGGCGAATACTTGCAGTCCATCCAAAAGACCGACCTAAAGGACATGGACGAATTCGAGGCCAGGCAACTGGTTAAAGCCGCATGGGAAGGTTGCGGGCGAGGGATGCGGGAAGCGTTGAAGGAGGCGCCGTTTTAAGTTCCGTTCGGCGGTTCGATAGATGGCATCTTCTTGAGTAACGTATCGTTGTATGTGGAGCCACCTTGGCCGTGATGAACTTTGCGATGGCAAGTAGGGCACAACGCAATCACGAATGCGGGATCATCAGGGCCGCCGTCGCTCACTCGACGGATGTGATGAGGTTCCAGGTAAGGTTGCCCGTTGACTCGCAGAAAAGGCGCTTGGCAGCCGCAACCCTCGCAATAACCGTTAGCCCGAGCAAGCACGTAATCTCTAACGTGTCGGCTTCGCTCATAGATGGTACGAGTTGACGCTTTGCCCTCGCGGCTTCCCGCTGCTTGTCGAGCAAGATCTCGCATAGCTGCTAAATCGACAGCGGGAACGGGCTGTTCATCGTCGACGGCTTCTACAATGTTCTCGAGGTTTCTAAGTTCGAAGATAATGGCTTTGCGCATATCATCGTTGCGATCAGGCGACTGCCCCCATCGCCAACTCTCGCAGATAAAGCTGCCTAGGAAGATAAGATCTTTGCCTTTCCCGAGGCTTTCAAAAAGGAGTAGATCCTTGCCCAACATAGCATGGTCACGAATTGCTTTATTGCCGCGGACCATTTCCATGTCGCCGACTTGACCTTCACCATAATAGTCAAAACGTCCATCGGGCAGGTGTTGGTCTTCATAGCCGTAATGACTGCCAGCCTTGCCGGTGATGATAATTACAACGTTATGGTTGGACGGAGTAACGATGCCACCCTGTTGCTGGCCAGCAAACTGACCGTGTATGTCTTTCCGCCTGTTATAATATCTGCCTACGACAAAGCCCCAAGTCATGCTTACCCCCGCGTTGAAAGCCAGGGTTAAGCACTACAAAAACAACCTGCGGTTTTCCAGTTTAATTCGCAGGAGCTTAGGCGGTCATCCCTACATCAGTCGGCCGTCTCGCAACTGTTGTTCGCGCTCATGTTCGACGCGATCGAGTATCGCAAAAGCTTGCTGGGCAACGTCTTCTGTCAGCGCAATTTGTAGTCGGCCTTTGAATGTTATCGGCCGCCGCGTGGACTTAGCCACAATGGACCACGTGCCATCCCCGTTCTGAAGCATATCGTAGTCTTTACACATCTCTTTCCCTCCCGAGGTAATCATGCAGCAATCTGTATTACCGGATACCGACCCCCTGCTTGACGTTGCGCTGTCCTACACGGCGCGCAACTGGCCTGTATTTCCATGCCGTGCCGCCGATGAGGAATTCGTCGACGAGGACGGCCTTATCGAAATCCTCGCGACTAAAACTCCGCTGACCTCAAACGGGTTCCGCGGTGCGACACTGAATGAGCGCATTGTGCGTGAACTATGGCGTCGCAATCCCGGCGCAATGATCGGCGTACCGACCGGTGCGCCTATCGGCGCGTGGGTGCTGGATATTGATCCGAAGCACGGCGGGCCGGATACGCTCTCGTCTTTGGAAGCCGAGCATGGCGCTCTGCCTGCCACGCTTACGGCCGAAACCACGAGCGGCGGCCGACATTACTTCTTCAAGCACAAGGAAGGCGTCCGCAATCGTGGGGCATTGGGCGCTGGCATCGATGTTCGCGGCGACGGTGGCTATGTCATTGCGGCTGGCAGCGTACCGGCAGTCGGCCAGCCTTACCGCTGGCTGGTCGATATGGAACCGGTTGACGCCCCGGACTGGCTGCTAGAGCTTGTCCTGCCGCGTTCATACGACAGCACGACCATGTACCAGGCCCCGTCTGTCTCGGGCACGATCAACGACCGGTACGTCGAGCGCGCGGTACAGTCCGAGCTCGACGACCTCGCCATGGAACCGATGGGCAACCGCAACAACCGCCTGAACGACGCTGCGTTCCGACTGGGGACCTTCGTTGGCGCTGGGGCCTTGGCGGAATCCGAGGCGCGGGCCTTGCTACAAGACGTGGCGCGCGGCTGGGGCAGGGACTTCCCCCGTTGCTGCAAGACGATCGATAACGGCCTGAAGGCTGGCAAGATGCATCCGCGTCAGGCTCCGGAAGCCGTCAATGACAATACCAAGCTCGTGGATATCACGCGCATGCTCGATAACGCGCGGGCGAAGGTTGATGAGCAACGGGAACCCGAAGCGCACAACGTCCAGCCAGACGTCCCGGCCGTTGAAGAAGAGCCCGCCGACCAGCCCATCCTCGCAGCCACACCCTTCCAGTGGAAAGATCCGTCAACTCTGCCGCGGCGCGAATTTGCCTTTGGTCGCCACTTCATCCGCAAGTACGTATCGGTTACGGTCGCGCCCGGCGGGCTTGGCAAGACTGCAAACAGCATCGTGGAAGCGCTCGCGATGGCGTCTGGCAAGGCCTTGAATGGCGTAAAGCCGCCGCGTCGACTTAAGGTCTGGCTGTTCAACGTCGAAGATCCGCGCGACGAGCTCGAACGGCGCATCATGGCTGCGTGCATTCACTTCAATCTTAAGCCGGAAGACATCGATGGTCATCTGTTCCTCGACAGCGGCCGCGAGCAGGAGCTTGTCGTGGCGATCGATGACAAGAAAGGCGTCAAAATCCAGGAGCCAATCGTCGAGGCCGTTGCCGAAACCATCCTTGCCAATGGCATTGACGTGATGATCGTCGATCCATTTGTGTCGACGCACCAGGTCAATGAAAACGACAACGGCGCAATCGACAAGGTCGCGAAGCTCTGGGCGCAGATCGCGGACTATACCAACTGCTCCATCGACATCGTGCACCACCTGCGAAAGGTGAGTGATCGTGAGGCAACCGTCGAAGATGCGCGCGGTGCCGTGGCGCTGATTGGCGCAGCGCGTTCGGTGCGCGTGCTTAATCGCATGTCAGAAGCGCAGGCCAATGAGGCGGGCATTCCCGGCATGGATCGGTTCGGTTACTTCTCGATCACGTACGGCAAGTCGAACCTTACGCCGCTGTCGCATCGGCTCGACTGGCGCCATATCGAAAGCGTGGCGTTGGGCAACGGGCGAGGACTGACACAGCCGCAGGACCACGCGCCGGTCGTGACCGAATGGCATTGGCCGTCCAGCGAGGAGGTGGCTGAATGGCTGACGGACGAGCAGAAAGACGCAATCCGCGGTGCTGTAAACGGCGGCATGTACAAGCAGGCGCCGCAGGCCAAGGACTGGGTTGGGCACGCCGTGGCTTATGCGATGGGGCTGGATATAGACGATGAGGTACATAAGAAGCGTGCCGGCCTCATTACCAAGGCACTGTTCAAGGAAGGGTTTCTCGCAAAAGTCGAGGAGCGCGATCCGATACAGCGGAAAACGACGTCGTTTGTGAGGGCGGTTGCGTCCTAAAGACGCAAAAAATGAGTTAGCAAAAACGCGTCTCGCGGCTACAGTCTCACGAAGATCAAATTGGAGGGCTATTATGGCTGACGGTAATTTTTCAGGCGCAAAGCGCAGCATCGTGGTTGATGGCTTTACGAACAGCGTTCTCGACCCAAACGAGCCAATGCTTGGGCCGCTGCAGAATGGCGGCACCATCATTGCGAATACCGCGCCTGGCTGCTGGGGTCCAATGATAACGCCTAGGTTACGCGGTGGTCACGAAGTCACTAAGCCCGTTTTCATTGATGGAGCAGAAGTCGGCGACGGCGTAGTCATTCGTATTCGAGATATCTCTGTGACGTCTCTTGCGACGGCGTCTGGTCATGACACCGTGTCGAACCAATTTTGTCTCGGAGATCCATTCGTGGCAGCGCGTTGCCCCACTTGCGATGAAATTTGGCCAGAGACACACATCGAAGGCGTTGGCCAAGATTCCGTCAAATGCAACAAATGTGGAGGAGCTATCAAGCCCTTTACTGTGGAGCATGGATATACGGTCGTTTTTGACGACACGCAGTCAGTTGGCCTCACGCTGCCGCAAGCCGCGGCACACAAGATTGCGGAGAACGCCGACCATTACGCATCGCTACCGGATAACTCTGTGCAGCATTCCATCCTGAACTATGCGCCGGCCGATCTCGTCGGTGCCATTGTTCGTATGCGGCCGTTCTTGGGGCAACTCGGCACGACGCCTTCGATCGCAATGCCCGATTCACACAATGCTGGCGATTTCGGCGCCTTTCTCGTCGGCGCTCCTCACATCTATTCTCTGACCTCAGAACAATTGCTGGAACACAAAACAGATGGTCATATGGACATCGATGCGGTACGCGCTGGAGCTGTTCTCGTCTGCCCCGTGAAGGTTAAGGGTGCTGGCGTTTACATGGGAGACATGCACGCGTCTCAGGGGGACGGTGAAATTGCTGGCCATACTATGGACGTTGCTGGAAGCGTGACGCTTCAAGTGGAAATTCTCAAAAAATACAACAATGATGGGCCTGTATTATTCCCTCTACTGGAAGACCTCCCGCCTCTGGCGCGACCGTTTACTGCTGATGAAAAACTGAAAGCAGCAAAGTTGGCCGAGCAGTGGGGAGTCGAGCAAACAGAAGAAGTGGCGCCGATTTCAGTAATCGGAACGGCACCCAGCATGAATGCCGCCATCGTCAATGGCCTCGAACGAGCAGCAAAATTGCTCGGCATGTCCGTCGGAGAGGTTCGCAATCGTGCAACAGTAAATGGCGCAATTGAGATCGGGCGCGATCCTGGTGTTATTCAGGTCACCTTCTTGGCCCCACTGAAGAATCTGGATGCCGCTGGATTGGGAGATATCGCGAGAAAACAATACGATATCTAAAGTTTTTGGGCGTGCGAAAGGCGTGCCGAAAAGTATCTAGACGAACTATAAAGCGGGGCTTCGGCTCCGCTTTTTTGTTTGGCCCGCCGCGGCATTCCATGGCTGGGGGTGACGCCGCACTCTAGTGACATCAATATAGTCACGACTGCGATTTTCGTTAATCTATGCCTCATCCGAATCGTGGGGCAGAAAATGAATTCAACATATCCAAGAGACTACGAATTTAGTTTTAACGCAAATATGGGTAGTATTAGTAGTTTAGAACAAAGCAATTCCGGCACCGATTTCTCATTCTATGACGCCAGTAACGATGAACAGGCCGGTAGCGACTATCGCTGGCATTCTCCGCATTTGCAGGGAATCAGCGATCAGCGTGAGCTAATGGAAAAAGTTTCCTACTTGATCGCGCTTGTAAATGGGGCACAGAAGTTAACAGGCTGCCGCGTCAGTAGCAGCGATTTGGAAGTTACTTCACCTGTCGGTCATCATTTTCTAACCGATTCAAGTGATGAATTTTCGTACAAGTTGCCGCCATTCTCCGATAAAATGGATAAATGGAAGTACACTATGGGGGACGACCCTTTTAGAGATTGGATTTCTTATTCTCTTTTTCTGTCGCGGTATGAAGAGACGTCGCGGCACATGTTGCTGTTCCTTGGCGTTAATGGCCCGTCGTGGATTTCATTGTATGCGCTATTAGATTTTATCAACCAATATTTAAGGAATAACAACCTGCCTAACGGCGAGCGCGAACTGGCGGCGAAATACAATGTGGAACACGGAGAATTAAGACGCTTTAAATATACGGCAAACAATTTTGCCGCGATAGGTCCCTTTTGTAGACACGGGGATCAGGGTCACGAGCCCCCTAACGAACCAATGCTTTTCGGCGAGGCGAAAGATCTGATCTTTGAGCTAATGCGAAACTTCCTGAAATCCCATATGGACGCGATGAAGATAAAATTCGAGAATTTATTAAAAAACTAAAGTGACAATTACAGCCCTCTTTTGCGATAAAGGGGGGCTGGATTCACAACAGCACCAACCTCTCAATACAACCCGCTGTCACAATAAAAATACAACTTCTGATACTGCGCACTTCTTTGTGCGCACTTCTCGAAAAACCCTAAAAGAAGTTCGCAAATGCACGCTGCTTTTGGTGCGTAAGTGTTCTTATATAGAAACTTACGCACAAAGCGCGCGGCGCGCAGTTCTCGAGTTTTGAGAAGTGCGCACTTTTCCTGATTCTTGCCAATTCCAGAATACAACCTGAACTGAGGTTGGCGACAAGACGCCCCCGGTGAATGGCGTAACTGGAGGGCCGCAAAGCGCCTTGCCCCACGGCAGGGTAACGTCTCGCTTTTTGCCTGTCCATTAACACGACATTTATTGAGGCACTCCACACTCCTCTTGCCGCTACCAACGGCATACCGGAATCAACACGAGGAGTTCACATGGCTCGCAAACGCACACGCGCGTCTTCGCCTACGACCACGACCGCCACCAAAACACAAACCGTCTGCATCAACGGCGCTCGCGTCAAGATCACCACCAAGGCCGGGAAGGTGACGACCAAGCCAGCCCCGCCGCTCGAATGGGAATTACAGGCGGCACAAGTAGCCAGCCTGCGCCGACTGCCACAGTACCAACGCCAGTTCCTGCTGGCGGGTGACATGAACGCCAGCAAGCGCGGGCCAAGAGCCCAGGCGCAGGCAATCGCAACGGGAATGACCAGCGGCGAACCTGACCTCCGTATCTACGGCGAATACGGTCGCCTGCTGCTGATCGAGAACAAGGTTGGGGAGGGAAGACTGTCACCAGCCCAGAAAGACCGCCACGCAGCCCTACAACGGCTTGGCTACACAGTTCTGGTCATTCGGGCCACCACAACGACAGAAGCCGCTGAGCGGGCTGTTACGGCGGTTCTGGGGTGGCTTGCAGAAGAGAAGGGGAAAGCAGCATGAAGCAGAAGCTGAAAGACAAATATTTCGCCGCGAATGACAACTGCCCGATCGATGAAGACCAGCGTTCATCATCTCCATATGCACGAGACTTGGAACTAAGAGGCTGGCAGACGGCGGCAATTAAACGCCGGGAAGAATTCGAGTTCTATGCAGTCGACGGTGTGTACCTGTCGGATCTTCTGAATGAGGAGGCAGCTTGATGGGAAATGTGATCTATCTCGACCGTGCCACACGGGCCAAACAGGAAGCCAAGGCAATGGCCACGCAATTGCGACGAATCAAACAGCGCCAGTCTATCGGAGACCCTGCCGTTCCTGCGAATGATAACGAGGATTTCCCACTGCTGGCGGTTTTGCGCCGAGACAAGCTGCACGGCTATATCGAACTGGTTATGCAATATCGTCGGCTGGTCGCGATCGCCGAAGCGGAGCCCCTTAAAGGTCAGGACTATGGGTATGATGCTGGCCTGCACGCTGCTCAAGAAAGCAAACGCTTGAAAGGCACTGAAGATGTTGAGGCTGCCGCGGCGCGAAACTGGGAAGGCGGAGTGAAAGGTGGAGAAATCGAATATTCCGGCAAGCTTCGCAGAAGCAAGGGAGCTTATGCCCTTCCTGCCATGCGCAAAGTGAATGTCAAAGTTGATGCCTACTTCGAGAACGACGATGGTACGGTTCCAATACCCAAGACTGGTAAGACGCCGAGCCTGAGTTTGAAATTCACCGACGATCTCCTGCTGGAGAAAATTGATACAAGACCGATACTTGTCTATCTGCGGTCAAGGCTCGGGCCACTTCTTGAACCGTTTGAGGATGCGGTGCTAGGTGGGCGGACGCTGGCTGAAATAGGCGAGAAGGATGGCTTCAAGCACAAGCAGGCAACCGCAGCGGGAAGGTCACTTGTTTTTCGCGGGTTAGCTGCGGCGCGGGGCGCTATGGACGATCTGGATCTTCATCCACTGGCGTATAGAAACGTTTGGAATATCGCGCAACCTGCATAGTGCACCCCGATCCCCTTCAACTCCCCAATGAGGGGAAGACTACATCAAGGCCGCCACGCGCGGCCTTTTTCATTTCAGTGCGGTTACAAGAGCCGCCCCTGCCGGCGTTGCCGGTGGGGTAACTATTCCAGCGCCGTTTCTCCTCCGGCTGCTGGTTCGGCGGGTTGAGGTCGGCAGCTATAAAGCCAGTGCCTCCCCGCCGATTGCGATTTACCGGTAACGACTGCCGCGGCCCTTCATGAGCATGCATGCAACCAAGGCCACCAGACCGACGGATGCCCACGCCGATGCGGTTCCGGGATTTTGTCGTGCGTATTGCACAGCACGCTGGCCATGTTCACGTGCCCCTTCGGCGAGCACATTCACCGCGTCCTTCGTGGACGCGAGGGCGTCGTCGGTTGCGCCAGATAGATTCCCGAGATGATCTGACAATCGGGACGATAGGCTGCTGATTTCCTTGCGCAGTGCGTCGATTTGTTCGGAAACCATGCCTTCGGTGGTCTGTGCCATTTCATTCTCCTTTTCGATTACGAGGAGAGAACGGGCGTCATCGATTAATTGTTCCATTCAATTTCAGCGGGCAAGAGCGCTGGTGTGCTCGCTAGAGGCTCTGCGTTTGATGATGCAGTATCAATTGCCAAAAGTCAGATGAACCAACATACGCAGAGCTACAATTCGCGTGATATAAAGGTTCGCCTGCGCGTCGCGCCTCAGCTACGTATGTAATAGCAATGCAATGACTATCTTCGGCCAGCGTCATGTCGTGCATGAGAACATTTTCCCACCTCGGCACATCTTTCAAACTCTCCAGAATGGATTTGCGACTGAGGGTGCCTACGGATGGTAGGACCATCAATGCTTGCTGGTGTAAGTGCTGCACATAAAAAGACACGCCTTCCAGCCAAAATCCTCTTTCCAAATCCCAAATTGTTTGAGCGTGCATGACTGGCTCCTTTCGGGAACGAACAGCGCGGCACCAGAAAAGTTGCCTAAGCGAGGTAAAAAATCATGTTTGATCGTCTCTTTCGGATCGCTACCGATGTTGTGACTGCGCCGGTCGCTGTCGTTGCGGATGTTGTCACCCTTGGCGGTCTGGTCAATGACCGGACTGAGCCTTACACGCTGACCAAGGTGCGGCGCATTGGAAGCAATGCCGCCAAAGTCGTTGACACGCTCGCGTCCTGACCGCCGCAGCACAGAAGCCAGTGCTTACCGCAAGCTCTACAAGACATCCCGGTGGCAACGCTTACGTGAGCGACAACTGACCGCGCATCCTTTGTGCGCCTATTGCTTGCAGCAGGAGGACGTCACGCCAGCAACGGTGTGTGACCATGTCAGGCCACATAAAGGCGATGAGGCGCTGTTCTTTGACCCACACAACCTCCAAAGCCTCTGCGCACCATGCCATGACCGCATCAAACAGCGTGAAGAGCTAGGCCAGGATGTTGTTCGGTTCGGGCCTGACGGATGGCCGGTCAGCTGACCACCTGGGGGCATCGAAAAGTCCAAAAGCCAACAAACCCCGGACCGGCGGGGTCCGACAGCGCACGCATCTGCAATTCAAAACATGACCCCATAAGGATTTCATTCCATGGCAAAGCCGAGAAATCCCCTCGGCAAAGCGAAGGTCGAGGGTCGCGACAAAATCAATGCCGGGCGGTACAAAAACCGCGCCGAACCGGCCGCAAACGGCCCACTTGGGGCTCCTCCCGTATGGTTGAAAGACAGCGCTGAGATCAAGGCGAAGTCAGCCTGGAAGCTTTTCGCGAAAGAGCTGCCGTGGTTGAATGAATCGCATCGCACGCTCGTCGGTATGGCCTCGACTATTCAGGGCCGCATCATGGCCGGTCAGGAAGTTGGTGTGCAGGCGATGAACCTGCTGCGCCAGATGCTTGGCCAGATGGGTGCGACGCCTGCTGACGCGTCCAAGGTCGCGACACCTGACGCGGGCGAAGAGAAGGATGATCTGCTTGACTGATATGCCTGCGCTTGAGCGTGTGAGCGCTTATGCGCAAGCTGTCATTGATGGCAGAGAAGTCGCCGGCCCTCACGTTCGCAATGCCTGCCGCCGCCATTTCGACGATCTCGAACATGGGCACGAGCGCGGGCTGTATTGGGATGACGACGCCGCCGATCGCGTGTTTCGGTTCTTTGAAGGGCGGCTAAAGCTTTCAGAGGGCCAGTTCGAAGGCAAGCCTTTCAAGCTGCATGCCTCGCAGGCATTCAAGCTTGGGTCGCTGTTCGGCTGGAAACGTGCCGACGGTTCGCGCCGCTTTCGCCGCGCTTACATCGAGGAAGGCAAGGGCAACGGTAAGTCACCGTTTGCTGGTGGAGTCGGTCTGTACGGGCTGATCGCTGACAAAGAGGCGGGCGCCCAGATTTATGCTGCAGCTGCCAAGAAAGAACAGGCTGGAATTCTTTTTCAGGATGCCGTGAAGATGGTTCGCGCTGCCCCGGCGCTGGTCGAACGACTGAAGTTCAGCGGCGGTATCGGGCGCGAGTTCAATATCGCGCATCACAAGTCGCAATCGTTTTTTCGTCCGATCTCGAAGGATTCCGGCAAGTCTGGCTCTGGTCCGCGTCCGCATTTTGCGCTTTGTGACGAGGTGCACGAGCATCCTGACCGCTCGACGATGGAAATGCTTGAGCGCGGCTTCAAGTTTCGTCGTCAGCCGCTGCTGCTGATGATTACCAACTCAGGCAGCGACCGAAACAGCATTTGCTGGGAAGAGCACGAGCATGCCGTCAAGGTTGCAGCAGGGACACAGACGCCGGATGAGGATTTTACCTATGTCGGCGAGGTGATCGACGACACGACATTTTCCTATGTTTGCGCGCTGGACAAGGGCGACGATCCGCTCAAGGACGAAACCTGCTGGAAGAAGGCTAACCCGCTACTGGGCGTTATCTTGACGCAGGAATATCTGGCCGGTGTTGTCGCGCAGGCAAAGCAGATGCCGGGCAAGCTGAACGGCATTCTTCGGCTGCACTTCTGCTGCTGGACCGATGCCGACAAGGCATGGATGCCACGCGAAACCGTTGAAAGCGTAATGGACGATTTCGATCCTGAAGTCGAACACGCTGACAAACCCGTTTTCATGGGCGTCGACCTGTCCGGTAGCAAGGATATGACTGTGCTCGCGTGCGTTGTTCCTACTGGCTTCAAGGAAATGGAGCGGGAAGACGGATCTACCGTCAATCTGCCGACGTTTGATGCGTGGGTGGAGGCTTGGACGCCAGCTGATACGCTGGAAGCGCGAGAACAGGCTGACAAGGCGCCATATGCGCTTTGGGTAAAACAGGGGTGGTTGAATGCTCCGCCCGGCAAGCGAATTAGATATGATTTCGTGGCATCGCGGGTCCAGCAACTCGATCAGGCGTTCGATATCAAGGCCATCGCCTATGACCGCTATGCCTACGACAAGTTCCGCGAGGAAGTCGAAGCGCTCGGGTTGGGCATTGAACATGTCGCGCACCCACAGGGCGGCAAGGTTCGGGCTCGGCCTGAGCCTGCGAAGGTAGAGGCTGCAAAAGCCGCTGGCTTACCGCCGCCGCAAGGCTTGTGGATGCCGGGCTCGGTTCTGGCGCTCGAAGACATGATCATCGACGGTCGCATTCGCATGCGCCGCAGTCCGGTGCTCATGACCGCCCTGATGGGCGCCACCTTCGATCATGACCCGCAAGACAATCGGTGGTTCGTCAAGACGAAGGCGTCAGTGCGCATCGACGCGGCAGTAGCACTGGCAATGGCAGTTGGCGTGGCGATGGACGGCGCGGTTATGCCGAAAGAGTCCGTCTACAAGAAACGCGGCATCCGAATGGCCGGCTAATCGGAACAAGGAAAGATATGGGTATTTTAGACCTGTTCCGGTCCAAACCGGAGGCAGCGCCTTCGGTCGCGCCGAAACGAGCGCCGCGAGCTGACTGGCAATATTTCGACGGCTTGGATGATCCAAGGCTAGCCGCCTTTCTTGGTGGCGGTGCAGAAACCGCGAGCGGCATGGCGGTGACGCCCAAGGCTGCTCTGTTCAACACAACAGTTTTTCGCTGTGTCGACCTCATCTCGGGCAGTATCGGGATGCTGCCTTTCTACCTAATGCACAAGGACGGGAAGGGGCGACTTCACCCAGCCGATGATCATTCTCTGTTTGATGTACTTCTTACGCAACCGAATAACTGGCAGACGGCGTATGAATTCCGTCGGCAGCTGCAGTCACATGCACTGACCTACGGCAATGCTTTCGCTCGTATTGTTCGAAACGGCAAACGTGTGGTGGCTTTGCAGCCCCTGCACCCAACCAATGTCACCGTCGAGCAGAAAGACGACCTGACCGTCATCTACAAAGTCGTCTTGAAGGGTGGTCGATATGTCGAGCTGCCCCAGTCGGAGGTTTTCCATCTCCGCGATATGACGGACGATGGCGTTGTCGGACTTTCTCGCGTCCAACAGGCAAAAGAGGCCATCGGCCTAGCCATGCAGACCGAAAAAGCCGCGGCTCGCCTATTTAAGAACGGTACGATGGTCGGCGGCGCGCTCACGCACCCAGGTAAACTCGGTGACCCGGAGTTCGAAAACCTCGACACCAGTCTCAAAGAAAAGTTCTCTGGCGCGGAGAACGCGCACAAATGGCTGATCTTGGAAGAAGGCATGAAGGCCGAGCCGTTCTCTCAGACGGCAAGAGATAGCCAGCAGATCGAGACAAGAAATCATCAAATTGAGGAAGTTGCACGTGCTTTTGGTGTGCCGCGACCTCTGTTGATGATGGACGACACGTCCTGGGGCAGCGGTATCGAAACCCTTGGCCAGCTTTTCGTTCGTTATGGACTGGCGCCGTGGTTCACCGCTTGGGAACAGGCGGTTTCTCGGTGCCTGCTGACCCGAGAAGAGCGTCGATCGTATCAGGCTGACTTCGATGAGCGCGAATTGCTGCGCGGTTCGATTAAAGATCAGGCCGAATTCCTCGCGAAAGCCTTGGGTTCCGGTGGATCTAGACCGTGGATGTCACAGAATGAAGCCCGCGATTATGTGGGCTTGAGCCAGAGCGACGATCCAGACGCGGACAGCCTTAAAAATCCAATGACGCAGCCAGAAACTGGCCGCCCTCCTTCAGGAACGCGTAATGAGCCTTAACAGAACGCCGGTTGCAGCCGTTGCGCGACCGAAGTCGTATCAGTGGGATGTGCCTCTCTCCGCCTTGGAGCGGTGGGAGAGCGCCCCCCAAGCGGCAGAAGCTGACGATCCGAACACAATTTCGATCTTTGACGTGATCGGCGAGGATTATTGGAGCGGAGGCGGGTTTACGGCCAAGCGAGCCGCCGCAGCGCTTCGATCTATCGGTAAAAACCCGGTCACCGTGAACGTGAATTCGCCGGGCGGCGACATGTTCGAGGGATTGGCGATTTACAATCTCCTCGCAAGCCATCCCGGCGAGGTCACTGTCAATGTGATGGGTTATGCGGCGTCTGCGGCATCAATCATCGCGATGGCTGGCGACAGGGTGATCATGTCTACCGGTTCGATGATGATGATCCACCGAGCCTGGGGCCTTGCTGTCGGCAATACGCACGATTTTACCGACGCTGCGACACTGTTTCAGTCCTTCGATAGTTCAATGGCGGATATTTACGCCGCCCGAACCGGACTGGCGCAAGACGTCGTACTTTCTCTATTGGATGGCCCGTCAAAGGCGTCGGACGGCACTTGGCTATCTGCCGACGAGGCCATTGAAAAGGGATTTGCGGACGAGAAGGGCGCTGGAATCGGCAAGCCCGACGCAAAAGCTGAACTTCCCGCACATATCGCAGCAATGCGCCGGATTGACCGGGCGCTAGCTGCAGCAGGTGAGACGCGGCGCTCGCGTACTCAACTTCTCCATGAAATTCGAGGCGAGCGTGGTGCCGCCGAGAACGCCAAGCGCGATGCTGGCGAGGACACGACAAGCGAAGCCGCCATTCGTGCGGCACTTTCCAGCAATTTATCAATTCTCAGGAGGTAGTCCGAATGGACGCTACCGAAATTAAAGCTCTTATCGAAGAGCAGGGCCGCGCATTTGAAGCGTTCAAGGCAGAACACAGCGCTGCGCTCAATGACGTAAAGAAGGGCACGGAAGATGTCGTTCGAACCGAAAAGGTTGATCGCATCAATGCCACTGTCAGCGATCTTCAGGCGGCTCTCGACGAGCAGGCCCAGAAGCTCGCTGCTTTGCAGACGGCAGGTGCGTCGCACCCAGCTCGCGACATCAAGAACGCCGAATACACCAAGGCGTTTGACCGCTTCTTCCGCAAAGGCGATGAGGCAAGCATCGACGCATTCATTCAGGCCAACCCACAGGCCGCGATGAGCGTCGCCGTTCCAGAAGATGGCGGCTATACGGCGCCGACCGAATGGGACCGCACCATCACCGACAAGCTGAAGATCGTTTCTCCGATGCGCGGTATCGCTTCGGTCATTCAGATTTCTGGTAATGGCTTCTCTAAGCTCTACAACGACCGCGCTACGGCTTCGGGCTGGGTAGGTGAAGCCGCTGAGCGTCCTGAAACCCCGGCTGCAAAGTTCGCCGAGGTGAAGTTCAACACCGGCGAAATCTACGCGAATCCTGCGGCAACGCAGCGCCTGCTGGACGATTCCGAAATCAATCTCGAAAACTGGCTTGCCGGTGAAGTCGAGACCGAGTTCGCCTATCAGGAAGGCATTGCGTTCGTTTCCGGAAATGGCACCGACAAGCCCAAGGGTCTGCTGACCTATACGGCGGCGAATTCGCACCCGTGGGGCGCAATCCCGACGGTGAATAGCGGTGACGCAGCTGGTCTCACGACCGATGGCCTTATTGATCTGGTCTATGACCTGCCTAGCGAGCGCACCCCGAATGCGCGTTTTGCAATGAACCGCAAGACGCAGGGCGCTATCCGTAAGCTGAAGGACGGTCAGGGCAATTACATCTGGCAGCCGGGTCTGGTTCTGGGCCAGCCAGCAACGGTCCTTGGCTTCCCGGTCAGCGAGCTTGCTGCAATGCCGGACATCGCCGCTGACGCCATCCCGGTTGTCTTCGGTGACTTCCAGCGCGGTTATCTCGTGGTTGACCGCACGGGTATTCGCATCCTTCGCGATCCGTACACCAACAAGCCTTTCGTGCAGTTCTACACCACGAAGCGCGTTGGCGGCGGCGTGACCGATCCGACGGCCCTGCGTTACCACAAGATCGCAGCTGCTTAACAATACAAGGGCGCCTTCGGGCGCCCTTCTTACAGGAGGCGCTGATGGAAGTGCGGGTTGCGAAGGCATTCAAGGCGGTGCCTGAAGGCGAGGTTTATCCCCGCCATTTCGATGTTGGCGACACTGTGACTGGTCGCATGGCTGAGGTGGCGAGAACGCTTGGCTGCGTCGCAGATGAGCCTGCCAAGAGCGAGCCAGCCAAGAAGAAGGGCTTCGACCGTGGCGGTGGATCTTGATCGGCTAAAGCGACATCTTCGAATTGAATTCGATGATGAGGGTGCGGAGCTTGAAGGCTATTTAGCCGCCGCTCAAGGGTCTGCGTTGCGCTATATGAACCGCGACGCCGTGCCGACAGGGGCTGAAGCCGAAGTGGATGCGGCCGTGCTGCTTATTGCTGGCGATCTTTACGAAAACCGCGAGCGACAATCGACTGCGGAGTTGTTCGAAAACCGGTCGGCGCGCTGGCTGCTTGATCCGTATAGGCTGTTGAGGGTGTAGTGCCGTTCATCCCAAGTTCATGCATAATCTTTCAGGATGTGTCTTGAAAGGAGTATGCAGAATGAAGCTTGTTAAGGGACTTATTGCTGGGGTTCTGGGCGTCGGGCTGCTGATCGGGGCAGGTGCTGCGCAAGCTGCACCAACAATCAACGTTGCAAAGCCGGACATTAGCTCCAATGTTGAGCAGGTCCGGGATCATCGTGGACATCATTCGCGGAAACACTGGAAGAAGCGGCATTACTATAAGCGCCATCATTGGCGCTCGCACCACCGCCATTACCGTGGGCCACGGTGGCATTCACACCGCTATTACAGACATAACGGCTGGCGTAATCACCATCGTCACCACTATCGCGGTGGGTATTACCTCAGAAGAGGGTACTGATTTTAGGGCGCTACGGCGCCCTTTTCTTACGGAGTGATCAAATGCCCTGGCTCCGATTTACTGCCAACTACGACTTCATTCCCAAGCCTGCGGTAACGATCCGCTACCCGGCGGGCTACGTCGGGCTAGTTACCACACCTTGCGCTAATCGCGCTGTTGCCGCTGGCAAAGCCGAGCGACTTCCAACCCCTACGAAAGACGAGGCCGAAGCATGGCGAAGCGCGCAGGTGCCGGCAGCCTGAACTGCCGTTTGACGTTTCAGGTCAGGCAGGAAGTGGACGACGGCTTTGGCGGTTCACGCGGCGAGTGGGTTGACCAGTTCACCGTCCCGGGAAGGCTGGAACCACGTTACGGCAGCAATTCCGAAAGCCTTATGGCCGCACGAATGCAGTCCATGCAGCCGTACAATCTGACCATTCGCGGCAGCACCGCGGCAAGGCAGGTAACGGCATCGTGGCGGGCTTACGACGCTCGGGCGGGCGTTACAGTTGACACCCAAGGCGTACGAAGGCCAAACCGCGTGTTTGGGATCAAGACCGTCGTCAATCCGGACGAGCGAAATGCCTATTTGGAAATGCTCGTTGTTGAAGGCGAGGAATCTTGATGGCGGTTAAGATAAAAGGTCTAGACCGCCTGCAGATAAAGCTCAAGAAATTCCCGGAAGTTACTGAAACACTTGTCAAAGCCGCTATGGAGCAAGGCGCGCAGGACATCGTCAACATGATGCAAAACTTGGTTCCCGTCGATGACGGTGAACTGATGGAAAGCATCGGGTGGACGTGGGGCCAAGCGCCCAAGTACAGTCAGCGCATTGGCAGCGTTAAGTCGAATGACAGCAAGCTGACAATCACGATTTACGCCGGCAATTCCAAGGTGCGTTACGCACATCTGGTCGAATTCGGCAGTGCGCCACACGTGAACGGCGGCATGTTCCCCGGAACATTCAACCCTGGGTCAAAGGCGCAACCCTTCTTTTACGTCTCATGGCGAGCTAAGCGGCGCAGCGCGCGGGCCCGAGTGTCGCGCGCAATCACCAAGGCAGCCAAACAGATCGCGGCGGACCGCTAATGGACCCGGTTTTAGAACTACAGGGCGCAATTATTCAGCGATTGCGCAGCTTTCCCGCGCTTGTCTCGCTGATTGGTCAGCGCAGCTACGATAACCCGCCGACGAATGACCAAGGTCAGGTCTCACCCTCGATCTTTCCGTATGTCAGCATCGGCGCGTCGAGCGCTCAACAGGCAAACGCCGACTGCATTTTCGCTGACGATATCATTTTCCAACTGGATGTCTGGTCGATTGAGCCAGCCAAAAAGCAGATGCGCGACATCGCAAACGCAGTGCGTCTCGCAACGCGAGGGTGGGAGCCTGTTTTGACCATCAACGCCCTCGTGACATTCGAATATTGGCGAACTGACTACATCCAGGATGGCGCAATCAACCACGCGTCGATCCGCTACACGGCGATCATCGAGCAGCCATAGGCCCTCCACGCCGACTTCCCAAAAACCGTTACCGGCCGCCCTGAGCGGCCCTTTTCGTATTGGAGCACTCCATGACAGCTGCGACCACGATTAAAGGCGGCAAGGTCCGCGTCAAGATCGGCAATGACGCATCGCCGATTGTTTACACTGCGCCGTGCGGCTTCACGCAGAAGTCGATCACACTTTCGAAAAACCTCAATGAAGTTTCAATTCCCGATTGTGAAGATCCCGACAAGGTCGACTGGATCGGTCGTGACGCCGCATCGCTCTCAATGAGCATCAGCGGTGAGGGTGTCTTGGCTTCCGAATCCGTAGAAACGTGGCTGGATGCTTGGGAGAGCATCGATTCTGTCCCGGTGCAGGTTGAGATTGTTTTCCCGGCCAAGACCTACACGTATACCGGCAAGATGCACGTCGAAAGCCTTGAAATTGGCGCCAACAATGGCGAGCGCGCGACGAACAACGTTTCGCTGCAATCCGACGGCGAGATGGTCCGAACCTCGGCTCCGACGGCTCCATAATGAGCAGAGACGCTAAGGTAGAACTCGACTGGGCAGATGGTACTTATACCTTCCGCCTCGGTTGGGGCGAATTGGAAGCGTTGCAGGAAGCTTGCGACGCTGGTCCTTGGGTCATTTTGGAGCGGCTATTCACCAAACAGTGCCGCGTCGGCGATATTGCTCATGTTATCCGGCAGGGACTGATTGGTGGAGGATTGGAACCGACGGCGGCCACGAAACTCGTGCGAACTTATGTCGAAAAGCGCCCGCCTGCCGAGAATATCGTCTTCGCGACCATCATCCTGCAGGCTGGCATTCAAGGCGTTCCGGAGGAGCCGGTGGGGGAGCGGGCGGCGGCAAATCAGACGGAGAGCAACTCGACAGCCTCCCAAACGGAAAAGTCAGATTTGCCGCGGTCTACGGCAACGGTGCGGCGCTCGGCTTCACGCCGCAAGAAGTAAGACGAATGTCCATGTGGCAGTTTATGGCTGCCGTTGATGGTTACGTCAAAGCTAACTCAACTGACGATGGTGGTCTGAGCCAGGCGGAAAAAGACGAGCTTTGGGAGTGGGTGAGCGAGGGGTAGGGTTGCTTTCTAGTAGCAACCCAACTGTGTCGCTTCAGCCTGCGCCTGAGCGCGTTCAGCTTCCAGTATTCCAGCATAGTTGGCCCGGCTAAGCAGTTGTTGGCATCTTAGTTCTTTGTTCGCCGTGTCCGATGCCTGATTGCTGGCGCAACCGGACAAAGCCAACATTGCTACGCAAACTGTAGTTATCGCTTTCATAGATCTTCCTCCTCGCAAAGGAGTATGGCTCGTGTCGGCATGATTGGTAAAGTGACGCCGCAAATCTACTTAAACGGATTCAGCGACTTTGCGCCTTTGGCCTTCGGATCGATGGTCAAAGTATATGTGCCGCCCGGAAACTTGTAAGGCGCACATCGTTGTAAGGCCCGGCTGAGCGATTCCACGCCAGCCTTTCCAATCCCGTCTTTCGGGAACTCTTTGGCAGTCACATCCGACAAATCCCCATCTTTATCCAGTTCGACAGAGAGAACAATCTTGCTTGCCAATTTCAAAGAAGCAGGCGGGTTCCAGCACTCCAGAGCGGCCCGCGCGAACGCATCGTTCTGCTCATTAGCCTGCGCGGGATTTGCCATAACTGCGGCAGCAATCACCAAAAAACATACTCTCATGGAGCCTCCCTGCCATGGCAACCAACCTTGAATCTCTTGTCGTTCAATTTTCAGCCGATTTCAAGCGATTGGAAAACGCCATCAATCGGCAGCGTGGGCAGTTCACGCGGCAGATGCGCCAGATGGAGAAGTCTGCAGATGTCAGCGTACAGCGCATCAATGCGGCACTTGGAAACCTTGGCAAAGGCACGATGCGAGACCTCGCGGCCCCTTTGACCGGCATTACTGCCGCGTTAGGTACGCGCGAGCTGATGCAGTATGCGGATGCTTGGACACAGGCCGGTAACCTCATTCGATCGTCAGCGACCGCCGCGGGCGTCGGCGCTCGCTCGTTGAATGAATTGAAGGACGGGGCTAACGAAGCCCGAACAAGTCTTGAAGCCTATACTGACCTGTATGCTCGGCTGATCAGATCGGCCTCCGCAGTAGCCAAGTCTGAAGACGAGATTGCTTTGGCGACGTCGCTTGTCTCGAAAGCCTTTAAGGCAGGCGGGGCATCGGCACAGGAACAAGCTGCTGGCATCCTCCAGCTTGGTCAGGCGCTTGGATCGGGCGTGCTGCAAGGTGACGAACTGCGATCCCTACGTGAAAACGCGCCAGTGATCGCGAAGGCGATTGCGGACGAGTTTAAGACGACGATCGCAGGTTTGAAGCAGCTTGGCGCCGATGGGAAGCTGACGTCCGATCGTGTTTTCAAGGCTATCCTGAATGCTCAGAAACCCATTGAAGCGCAATTCAAAGCGACTAACGCAACGATTGCTGACGCATTCACACAGCTGAACAATGAATTCACGGCCTACATCGGAAACGCTGACAAGTCGGCCGGCGCTAGTGCGCAGTTGGTTCAGGCGCTGCAGTACGTGGCCGACAATTTCAAGGAAATTGCCGACGTCGTCGCAGCGTTTGCAACTGTACTGATTACCGCCTTCACTGGACGGGCGATTGCTGGCGTCGTTGTCGGGATTGGTCAGGCTGTCGTCGCACTGGGTTCTTTTCTGACCGCACTGCGCACCGGAACCAGTGTTGTTGCTGCATTTAGTGCTTCTCTGGGTCCGATTGGCCTTCTTGCAGGCGCAGCTGCTGGGGCGGTTTACCTGCTATACAACAATATGTCGTCGGGCGACCATGCTGCCAAATCATTTAGCGAAGCCGTCGATGGAAACAAGGTTGCGCTAGAGAGCGCTGCTTCTGCTTCTCGTCAGTATCAGACTGAACTGGTCAAGCAGATCAGTCTGCAGCTCGAGGCCGCCAAAGCGGCTTACGCACAAGCTGATGCGGACTTCTCGGCGGCTAATGCGCGGGCTCAGGGGTTTCGGAAGCTAACCGGGCTCAAGTTTGAACCGCTGGAATATGCCGCCGATCAGGCACTGGCAAACGCAGACGCCCTCGGGTTGGCTGTTGGCAAGTTAGAGGACCAGCAGAAAAAGGCTCAGCAAATCCTCGCCTCGACCCCATCGGGCTACGGCGGCGGTATCGCCACCACACCAGACGATAAGAAGAAGGGTCGAACGAAGAAAACTCCCGCCGAGCGTTTCGACAGCGACATTCAACGTATCGCCGACCGCACAGCCGCCCTTGTCGCAGAGACCGAAGCACAGCGCCAGATCAACCCGCTGATCAACGACTATGGCTATGCCATGGAGAAGGCGCGCACAGAGCAGGAATTGCTCAATGCGGCGCAAAAGGCGGGTGTGGCGCTAACGCCAGAACTGCGGGCGCAGATTGCCCAGACCGCAGACCAGTGGGCGCTTGCAAGTGCCGAGGCAAATAAACTTGCCGAAGCGCAAAACCGTATCGAGGAGACCGCCGAGGATATGGCGGCTTTCCAAAAAGACCTCGTCGGTGGGATTGCTGATGATTTCTTAAACGGTGCAAAGTCAGCTGAGATTTTCGCGAACGCTCTTGGCCGCATTGCACAAAAGCTAATCGATATCGGCCTTGCGAACATCTTCGATACCGACAAGGGCGGCTTCGACCTATTTGGCGCTCTGGGGGGCATCTTTCGCAAGAACGGTGGACCGGTAAAGCGCGCAGGCGGTGGAATTGTTCGCGGTCCTGGCGGGCCGCGTGGTGATAAAATCCCGGCGATGCTGAGCGACGAGGAATTCGTCGTTAACGCCGCCGCCACAAAGCGCAACCGTGCTTTGCTGGAAGCCATCAATAGCGGCCATGTTATCGGGCTGAAGGACGGCGGCTCACCTTTGCGCGCGCCATCCATGCCTATCCTGCGCTCATCTGCTGCGTCGCAGCAGGCCCAAGCCGGCATTGCCGATGTTCGTGTCTTTGTGGATCGCGACGGCAACTGGCAGGCCGAGGTCGAACGCATCTCGCAGCGCAACGTCAAGCAGGGGCTGGCTTCCTACGATAAGTCGGGTGCCGTCCGGACCGCGCGTGATCTGCGGCAGGTAAACTCAAGAGGGCTGGCAAAGTAATGGCTGAACTACTTCCGACTGGCCTTCGATATCAGCCGACTTTCCCGGTCCTGAACCGCCCGGTCTCAATGTCTCAGTACGGGGATCGGGCGATTTCTGCCATTGAGAACGGCGATCCGTTCTGGACGTGGACGGCGAAAATAAAAGCGATGACGAACGCGCACCGCCAGAGGCTCGAGGCGTTCATCGATCGGTGCCGCGGCGGTCAGGTGACGGTGCACTATACGCCCAAGCATGTTTGCATTCCTCAAGCCTATTGGGGCGACGCGAACAATCCGGCGATTGGCGGTACGGCAACCTTGGGCGCGATCAACGGCAATACACTTACATTAAACGCGGTCGCAGTGGGGCTGAAGCTGACGAACGGCGACTTGGTGGGCTTCACGATTGGCGACTACAACTTTATCGCCCGCATTGTTGCCGACGCTACAGCGGCTAGCACGAGCGTGCAGGTGAAAGTTGAGCCATTTCTGCCGTCTTACATCACAGTTGGCGCCACTGTCAGGTTCAAGAATCCTGTGATGAATATGCGGCTCATGCCGCGGACATGGGAAATTGGCGAAGGCAAGTTTCCCGATGCGTCTTTTCAGCTCATTGAGGTGCCGAAGTAAAAGGAAAGTGGATGCCTAAGCCAGAATATGCCGAAATAGAAATACGGGTCCACTCCGATATCTTAACGGCATGGACCGGGGGTAAATATCTCGGCGTTGTCCATTCGAGATTCGACGGCGTTTATATTTCTCTCAACCGCATATCGCTTAGTAGAGCCGGAATGAAAATGAAGTCAGCCGCCGCTTTTCAAGAGAGTATAGAGCATAGTGAGGGCGGCACCGGCAGCCTGTGTTAAACCTGCCTTAGCGGTTTCCGATGTTGCTTCTTTAGCCCACACCGACAGCGTCTTGCCAATCGGCTCTTTAGGCGCCAACGGGTCTGGTTTCTCTAAAATAGCGTAAGATCGATCATTAAGTCTGATGTGCGAATTTTTATCTGTTTTGGTCAAATATCCGTTTTCCGAGAGATAGGATACGGTGTCATAGAATAGGGTGTCTTCGTCATCCGAAATGTCGCCATCGAAAAAAGACTCGGGGTCTATAAAAATCGCTCGCGGATGGACTGCATATAGTGAGCCGAGAATCCGACCCGACATTTGCTTAAATTCTACGATATTTTTTGGCTCATCCATTATCACGCCTCCCGTTGTTAACGCGAACATCAAAGCCGAGTCGCAATCGGAAGTCGAGACGCCCTACCGCTGTCGCCGAGCGCGAATAGCACGAATCCAGGTGTTGTTGAACATAATGGCCCCTATGACCAATGCGACGGCACCCATGGCGATCATGCCGATAGCCACGCCTTGGTCACCGAACTGCTGATACAGCCAGCCCGTTTTTTCTACTGCCTGGGCAGGATTTCCCAGGCGAAGAACGCCTTGGATCAAGGCGCCAAAACCGACAATCAACATGCAAACGCTTCTAATCATGCCGGCCAGATATCAGCTGGGCGCGGTTGAATCCACCCTTTCAATGGCTTGGCGGTAACTCATGGCCTTTCCTGCACGTCTACAGCAACTGCTCAACGAGGGCAGGGGCAAGATCGCATCTGCCGTAAAGTTCGAGTTCGGCACCGGCACCTATGGTTTTTTCTCAGGCAAGGGAAGCGTCGATTATGGTGGCCTGACCTATCACGGTAACACCATCATCGACATTGACGAACCAATGTACGCGCTTGGCACAGCGGCCCAACCAGTAACCATGCGCTTGCCCGCTGCCGCCGACTTCGGCCTGACGCCGGATAAACTCGGATTGATCGAGCAAGAAGATTATAAAAATCGACCTGTCACGTTCTACGACTTCTATTTCGACCCAGACAACAACGCTTTCCTTCATGCCGAACCGACCTGGTGCGGCTATGTCGATTACATCGACCACCGCGAAGAAAGCGATGAGGTCTGGTTAGAAGGCCACATTGAAACGGGCGCGGTCGACAACTTCCGCGAGGGCTACCGCTACGCCTCGCATGAGGACCAGCAGCTTGTGTCGCCCGGTGACATGCTTTTCGAATACGCCGCGAGGATAAAGAATGAGTTCTTCAAAATCAAATTCGGTTAGGGTTCCCGGTTGGGATCGGGCGTTGGAAGACCTCGCAACGGCTCATGTCTCGATCGCGCCGGAATGGGGCGTTTCGGACTGCCTCATGACGGCCGCAGATGCCATCAAGGCCGTAACCGGCGAAGACCCGCTTGCGGAGTTTCGGGGTAAGTACAAGACAGAAGCCGGGGCAGCCCGGAAGATGCGCGCCAATGGCTGCGAGAACGTCAAGGACGTATTGGAAACCTATCTCCAGCTTGAGCCGGTCAACCGGCTTTCTGCCCGCCGGGGAGATGTCGGCGTGATGATCATCAATGACGAATATGTGGCCGGGTTCATTTGCGGCTCCGGCTTCGCGGTGAAACAGCCGCATGGGCTTACGTTCTTGTCCGTGACCGATATCGAGCAGGCCTACAAGGTCGGCCTGTAACCACTTCGACAATTTGCGCCTTTGAAGGTCCGTCAGCAGCGGGCCTTTTTTGTTGCGCCCGATTGAGGCTGTCGCATGCCATTTTTAGCGCCTATCTTCACCGCGATTGGCGGTCTTGTGTCGAGCGTGGCCGCATGGGCTGCTGCAAGCCCGATCCTCGCCGGTATCGCGCAGACAGCCTTCGGCATCGCACTCAAATATGCGGTCAATGCGCTTTTCCCTCCGAAGACCCAGAGCCGCGCATCGGAACTGGAAACCCAGTACGGCGCCAATATCCCGCGCTCGGTCATTCTCGGTACCTGCGCGACTGAAGGCCATCACATTTACCGCAACAGCTACGGCAGCGGCGGGCGTCTGATACAGGACGTGTTCGTCCTGTCGAGCTTCCGCATCACGGCTGTTCCACGTGTCCGCTATAACGGCCAATGGCGCATTTTGAGCCAGCAGGACGCCAATGGCTACTGGCTTGTACCGAACGAAGGAACGAGCGGCGATGATCATGATAACGTCCGCGTCAAGTTCTTCTACGGCACGATGGATCAGCAGGCAGAGCCCACGCTGATCAACAATGCCCGCCCGGCTGGCCGCTGGACTGCGAACCATCGTGGTGCAGGCGTTGCCTATGCCGTCGTGTTTTCCGAGCTTCGCAAGAACGGCGATGGCCTGACCTCGCCGGCAAAACTGCTGTTCGAAGTCGTCGGTGCGCCGCTCTATGACTGGCGCAAAGACAGCACGATGGGCGGATCAGGCGCGCATCGCTGGAATGACCAGAGCACTTGGGAATATTCCGATAATCCGCCCGTGCAGATTTACAATCTGGAACGCGGTTTTTTCAACGGCACTCAGCGCATGGTCGGCAAGGCCGTTCGTGCAAGCCGGTTGCCATTGGCGGAATATACCCAGGCTGCGAACATCTGCGACGAAATCATGTCGGACGGTTCGAAGCGCTATCGTGCACACGCAATTGCCAAGGATGGCCCCGGCGCAAATCACGACGCCAACCTAACGCCGATCCTTGAAGCCATGTGCGGGTCGTGGGTTGAGCGTGTTGACGGCGAATTTCCGATTGCTGGCGCTCCGCAGGCCATCGTCGCGACGATAACAGATGCTGACATCAAGCGCGGCGCACCGCTTCGTTTCAGTGCCAAGCGCAAGCGTACGGAACTCATCAATACAGTTGCTGCCTCTTATGTCTCGCCGGAAGATTTCTACGAGACCAAGGACGCGGCTACCCGTATCGATGAAGGGGCTCTGGCCGAAGATCGGGAAACGCTTGCCAGCGCCATTCCTTACGCTGCCGTCACCGATGTGCGGCAGGTGGACAGGTTGGCTGATATTGCCATTCGTGGCGCTCGTTATCAGGCATCGGCGGAAATCGTCGTTCATCCGAAATTCCTAGATACGATCAAGGAAGGCCGGTGGGTTCGCTGGAATAGTGCGAAGTATGGCGACCGGACATATCAGGTTCTGACGCGGCAGCTTGGCGGGATCAATACGGAGGGTGCTCGCGACATCTCGATTGCGTTGCAACAAATCAGCAATGGCGTTTTTGACCCGACGGCTTACGAAACTGATCCGCCTGTGATTATCGTGGTGCCGCCACCGCAGTATCTGGCCGAGGTGCAGAACTTCGATGTTATCCCGACAATCGTCAAGGCAGACGGCGCTGGAGAGTTGCCGGGTGCGCGGCTGCTCTGGGATACGATTGATGATATCTCGGTGGTCGGTGTTGATATCGAATACTGGCCCGCAAACGATCCGAGCCAGGTGTTCAAGAGGTTCGTCACCTGGGACGTTGTGAATGTCCTTCTGGTCGAAGGTCTGACTTCGCTCACAGACTGGTTTGTGCGCACGCGTTTGCGCGTCGATAATGGCCGGTCTGTTGCTTGGTCGGCGGCAAAACCGTTCCGCACCCTGAACGCCCAAGGCGACCAGAACCCTATCGACTACGAAGGACTGGCAGATGACCTGAAGGGTTATCTCGGCTGGATCGGGCCGCAGGTTCGCGAATTGATCCGGCAGGCCGAAGAACTTGCTACCCTGACAGCGGACAATCACAACAGCAACTATTCGGATATCCAGCGTCTGACCCGCCAGCTATCGAGCACCTTTGGCAATGCGCAGGCGATGTGGCAGGAGGATATCATCGTTGCCACGGGTCCGAATAGTGCCATTGGCCAGCAGCTGACACGGATTAATGCCCAGCTCTGGGACAATACCGGGGCAAGCATTATTCAGTTGCTGCAAGTCCGCGTTGATGGCGTCGAGGAGGATGTTACGGCGCAAGCCAACCTCATCACCCAGCTATCGTCCAATATCGGTGAAGTGTCTGCGAACGCGACTTTCCGTATGGGGACTTATGCGGCACCGAGCGGCTGGAACTCCCGCATTGGCATGGAAGTGCGCGGTGGAACAACCGATAGCTACAAGAGCGCCGGCCTCTTCCTTGATGTGACAAGCACCCAGGCGCGTATTGCCCTGATAGCCGAACAGATCGTGTTCTCGAACGGCACCGAGTTCTTCAAGCCATTCGTTATCCAGAACAACGTTATGTACGGCGAAGGCTTCGTCATGGATTGGGCGAAGATCGTCAATGTCCAGATCGGCACTGCCCAAATCGGGGATGCTGCAATCACTTCCGCGAAGATTGGCAACTTGCAGGTGAAAACCAGCAATCTGGACTTTGGGTCTGTGACACAAGTCTTCAATGCTTCTGGATCATCACCCAACCCCGGCAATCAGAACACCCCGGCCTGCAGTCTTCTGACGATCAATCCGCAGGGGAATACCTGTCTGATCACTTTCGGCTGGTCGATCACGTGGACAAGCTCGTCAAACTCGTCTGTCACCATCAGTCTGATCAATGTCACTACTGGGGTAACGGTGGCCTCGGCGCAATCGCCTTCGTCCAATGGCGCGACATTCTCAGACTACATCACCATGATCGACACGAGCGCGGTCAGCGGGAACAATAATTACGAACTCCGCTATGCGGGCACCGGTATTCCCATCGTAAGCGCGTTCTCCGGGACAATCCGGGCGCTCGTTTGGAAGCGCTGACCATCATCAAAATCTAACCGAAAGAAACCGCGTTGACAGCGCGGGGAGGTAAACTCATGGCTGTTTTGCCCGATTATGTGACCGGGACGATAACGCTTGCGGCTGGTTCAACGACTGTTACCGGCACCGGGACCATGTTCGCGACAGCGGATTTCCGTCCCGGCGATACGCTGCAAATCCAGAACCTGACGGCAATCATTGCCAGCGTCGATAGCAACACTTCGCTGACCCTGACCGAACCGTGGACCGGCACGAGCCTGACAAACGCGCCATACCGGGCGCGCTATTTGCCGGATGGCGCACGTGTGACCGCCCAGACGACGACGCTCATTGAACTGCTCGGCAATGGTGTTCTGTCGAATATTGCAGAATTGGGCGTCGAGGAAGGCAAGGTACCTGTAGGCGGGCCAACTGGTGAATACGAGTTGGCCAATTTGGTTCAAGACCCGAACGGCAGCCTTGGCAAACTGGCGGCGCTGACGCTGGAGGCTAACAAGGCTATCACCACTGACGGCAGCGGTAACGCTCAACAGTCTGACCTTGGCACCCTTGGCCGTGCACTGCTGGCGCTCGCGGCTGGCAACAGTTCGCAGTATGTGCGGGCTGACGGGACACTGCAAACGCTGAATAAAGCCGCTGTCGGGCTGGGTAATGTCGATAACACATCGGACGTCAGTAAGCCGATCAGTACCGCCACACAGACGGCATTGAACGCGAAGGCCAATTCGTCATATCCGATGTTTTCTGGTGTTGTTACAATATCCGTACCGTCTTCCGAATGGATGGCCGTAAATGCCTCCAACCCCCGTCAGAACACCGCAGCAGGAACATTCAACCATGCACCTGTGCTTCTCAGTCGGGTGGGCACTGGGCAGCTATTTGCTTCATTCAAGGGGATGGAAGCTGTCGGCGTTAATATGCAGGCGGTTATCGATGTTGTCTCTGGCTCAACTGGGGCATCATTCAGTTTTACTCACATTGGTAACGCTAATGTCCCGGGTGCGTTCACGGCGGGCAGCAAGTCGTTCCTCCTCGATCATCCAAACGACCCGTACAACAAAGACCTTGTTTTCATGTCCACCGAGGCACCGAAAGCGGGTGTTGAGTTCTGGGGAACCGTTCGTCTGGTTGATGGCGTAGCGGAAGTGGACATTGATAGCGCAAGCAATTTGTCGCCCGGTACGTTCGTAGCGCTGACACAGAACGCAATTCCGCTGAAGCCAAACAATCTCGATGGAGAAACCGAGGTTCGCGCTGGCAGGGTAGTGGACGGAAAAGTCTCAATCTTCGCCGTGAATAATCCCGCCTGCAACGACGAAGTATCGTGGCACGTGAAGGCGGAACGCGCTGATCCATTCATCAAAACGCATGAATTCTGCGATCCAATGACCGGATTACTCATCCCAGAACGTGAAAAGGAAGATGTGTAATGTCAGCCACGCAACAAATTGTCGATACCGCAAAAATCGGGAAAAAGGGGCATCCTCGACATTTTACGGCGCTGGGTATTGCCCCGCCGATGAAGACCGTCCCGGTTGAGAACGGTGAGCCGCAAACCGGTCATCCCGGCCTAAGCTCGATTGATGTTTACCGCATTGAAATTCAGGCTCACATTGATAGCAAGGCGCAGGAGAAGCAGTACGAC
This sequence comes from Ochrobactrum sp. PL_is483, assembly GCF_055816855.1. Lineage (NCBI taxonomy): Bacteria > Pseudomonadati > Pseudomonadota > Alphaproteobacteria > Hyphomicrobiales > Brucellaceae > Ochrobactrum > Ochrobactrum sp. PL_is483. The sequence continues at coordinate 375,879 of NZ_JBVPGS010000040.1, read as the reverse complement.
AGCGGGGCAACGCTCGCGAGCTACGTCAATTCGACCGTGCCGGGATGGGCTACTGACGCGCAGTCATTTGTCGCGTGGCGCGATAGCGTATGGCTTTACGCAATTGCCGAACTCGACAAGGTGCAGAGCGGAGAACGCGAGCAGCCGAGCGTTGAAGATTTCATAGCCGAATTGCCGGTGTTGGAATGGCCCACTTAGCTCAACATCTAAGCCACCAGCTTTCGACCGATAGGTATGTTTCGAAACGCATAATAAACCGCTAGTCCGAAAATTAGTCCTCCGGCCATCATGGAAACGAAGTAAATCGTGAAATAGGTAAAGCCTTCCAGCTTGATCACACGTCCCTGAATTAACGCGTTGATCGCATATATTGGAATTAGGTGCCATAAGAATATAGAAAAGCTGGATAAGCTCAGCGCGTCAATAAACTTCTTCTGAATTGAAGACCTTCTGCAAAGTTCAAATGTTGCAATAGATGGGATTATGCAGAATATGTTCGTATACCACATGACATCTTCGCCCATGTCGCGAACATAATTTTCAGTATAATATTTCGCGAGTACCCATATCAATATTGATATTAAGAGAGCCGCCGATAATATATGTACTGAAACTTTATGTAGTAGCTTGTTGTGATACAAAACGTAACCGGCTATGAAAAAGAAGAAATAAGCGCCTGTAAACTCAAGCGCAATGTAAGGAATATATATTTCTGATCCAAGCAGTTTCAACGTCGTTGGGATAAAATTGAAAACGATCGGAATGGTGCATATAGTTGCGATTATATCATTTCTTTTTGATTGGATAATTGTCCTAGTAGCTGGTGTAATAATGTAAATGCCAATTATGGCATATAAATACCACAATTGGTATGCGTCTCCAGTATAGTCATGGAACGCATTGGTCAAATGAGATTGCTGATCCGATCTTATTATTTTTTTGACGATAAAATAATAGATTATTGGGGTAAGGGATAAAATTGCTACAAATTGCGGTATTCGTTTTCGATAAAAGCTTATCGTGTCGCCTGATCGGTGTAAAAGCAACGCGCCCGATATCATAAAAAACAGAGGTACCCCAAGCCTTCCCAGCGCTCGTGCCAATTGTAACGCATACCAGGGAGCTGATCCAACTTCGAAGCCAGGCATTAAGGCATAAGCATTGTCGACGCTGTGCATCAGTACCACTGAAAGAATGGCTACTGCCCTAGCAAAGTCTAGCGATATTTCCCGTCCCATTTTCTCCCCATGGGCATGCAATGGCTGAACGATGCCGCCCACTGATGCAACTATTTCTCTGCCGATTGGCGTGGCGGGTTATCCCGTCGCGCGCCAAGGAGCGCAGGGGCAGCTATGCCAAGCAGGTTTAAAAGCCATCCATCAAACATCGTCAAGTCTATCATCAGGCTGGTCGTTTTTGGCTTGGCATTTCCAGCAAATAGCGCCGCAGATGACTATCGCTGTTAACGCTGTACCGGCAACAGAAAGCAGAAGTTCATTCAAAACGACACGCGCCTTTTCAGTATGTGAACGGTGGAAGCACCACAATGAGAATACCATTCGAGCTTAGCACTTGTTTTGTCAAGAATAGCGCCGAGATGGCTTTTCTTTGCCGAATGGGTGCCCCGACCTCCGACTAATAGCGGGGGCTACACAGAGGCCGGGGTTATGCTGGAACTTCTGATGCTTGGGATGTGGGTACAGACAAGCACTAAAAGTTCCAAGCATTCGTAAAGCGGGACGGCTTTACTGGAGGGATCGGAAGGTGCGCGCCCCTCTCACACCTTCCGCACTTCAGGCAGTTGCTTGGGCTGCCTAGGATACCCGTATAGCGGCGCGGCCGAGGTTTGCAATTCTACCCACGGTTAAGCGCGCATATTTGCGCAAAATTCTGACAAGCGCGCTTTTCTAACAATCCGAAAGGAAAGACCATGGATAAATCCGTGCCAGCAGGCGCGGCGCATTACAGTGTCCAGCCGTAAACCGCGAGCGCAGCCCCACCAACGGCGCCGATGACAGACCAACCAATCATGCTAATTCCCATGAAGCTGTGATACGTTTCGGCGGAAAATTTTCTGAAAACTGCAACCAGCAAAAGGTTTCCAGCAGCGCCGATGATTAGGCCGATACCGTTGGCGACGTAAGCGGCTGGATGAAGCGCCATGGTTTGCATGAAAAATGGGCGCAGAAGGAAAGTCGCTCCAAGCATCCCTGCAATCAGCACAAAAACCGATACCATTCCGAAGCCGGACCATCTTACTAGCATTTGGTGGATTACCTTTGTCTTGGAGAAGATTGGGCGGTAATGGCCCTTGCTTGCTCACACGGCAACCCACCGATGACAAAATCCTCAAGAAAAACCCCGGAACAAGCCGGGGCTATCTGTCAGCGAACTTGCAGTACATCGCCGGAATACCGGTCGATGACTACCCGCATTTCATCATCGTAACGGTCAACTCCGCGGACGATGTAGACATTGCGTCGACGTGATACGCTGTCGATTTCGTCCATACCTTCTCTCTGAGCGATGCGTGCTGCACGTCGTTCGCTGATACCTTCGCGATATCGCGGGCGATCGCTTTCGGGTTCTAGTAAGCGAATGCCGTTCGGGCCGATTTCTATGCTCTGTGCATGAGCAGGAAGAGCGGAAGCCAATACGGTTATCAGTGCTGCGAAAGCTGCAGGTTTGTACATTGTCCATCCAACATTCAGTGGTTCATATCGCCCGCCAATTTCCGGCGGCTTTGTACAGCGCCTCGTCGCCAGTGAACATTGGCTTGTGGCTCAATTACGCTAACAAAGCGCATGATCCCGTGATGTCTTCAAGGCAGTCGACCAGACCCGCATTCCTGGTGGCGCTCGATATACTTCCGGTTCAGCAAATCGACAGCCTCCTTGGCATCACTCTCGCTGAGACCGGACTGTTTGTGGCCCTCGATAGAGACAACCTCGCCGTTGAATACGTCATAGACGCACCACGTCATGTCGCTCTCCCGGCGCATGTCGAAACCATTTCTAATCATAGCCATTCCTCCGACGGTCAGATTAACGGCACCGCAATAACGAACGGGCGGCGCTTCCGTTCGATCAATTGGCATTACGCCTCAGAACGAACCGTGCGCGCATAGCACTGATCGAGCTGCCAACTCCATTACAGGATATCCACATGAACAAAACAACGTTCTTCGCGTATGCGAGGCGCGCGCCTTTTGGCGGGCGTTTGAGCCAGGCGCAAGTCGACGGCACGTCGGCAATTCTGGCTGAAGCTGAACGTCGAGGCCTGCCAGACGAGCAGACGGCTTATGTGCTCGCAACGGCATTCCACGAGACCGGCGGCAAGATGCAGCCGATCGAAGAAAACCTTAATTACACGACAGATGCGCAAATAAAGAAGACATGGCCGTCGCGCTTTTCCACTGTGCAGAGCGCCCAGCCTTATGTCCGCAACCCGCAAGCTCTGGCGAACAAGGTCTATGGCGGTCGCATGGGCAACACCCGACCGAACGACGGCTGGTTATACCGCGGTCGCGCCTTGGCCCAGATCACCGGCAAAGACAACTATAAGAAGTACGGCCTTGGCGATCACCCCGACGCCGCGCTGGAGATGGCCACGGCTATCCGCATCCTGTTCGACGGGATGATCAACGGAAAGTTCACTGGCAAGAGGCTGGCTGACTTTTTCGGCGGCGGCAAGGAAGACCCAGAAGGCGCCCGCGCTATCGTCAACGGCAGCGATAAGGCCGGCCTGATTGCGGGGTATTACCGCAACTTCCTCGACAGCCTCGTGGCAGCTCGAGAAATGAAACCTGCCAAGGCGGAAGACGCCAAGCCTGACGACGTGCCGTTGCTGCAGGACAAGACCGTGCAGACGATCGTTGCCGGCACGGGCGGCACGCTTGTTACCGGCCTTATCGGCGCGGTGTCGAACCCATGGGCGTTCGCGACAGTCGCGCTTCTACTGGTCGCAGCAGAAGCGGGCTTCTGGCTCTGGAAGAGCGGCAGGCTGGAACTGAAGAGGATGGTGGCGTGAGCCTCACAAGGATTGCCATTGAATATGACACCGACGCGGGAACGGCCACAGTGCGGATCGATAACGGCTCGCAGCAGTGGGACAACGCCAAACTCACAGTCTGCGATGCTACCGAGACACGCGACGGCTACCTGCTGCCGCTCACAGGGCAGCAGCGCATGCTTATTTTGACAGGAGTGCCGACATGACCTGGCTCTTATTCCTGCGCTCCAAACTCACAGGCTGGGCCGTGGCAATCGCTGCGGCCCTTGCGATTCTGGCGGGCGCTTACCTCAAGGGTAGGGCGGACAACGCCACAAGCGCAACCGCCGACCGGCTGAAAGTCACCAATAAAGCAAGGAAGATCGAAGATGAAACCAGCAAGCTTGGCGGCGGTGATGTTGACGCTGCTCTGTCTCGGTGGATGCGTGACCGCCGGTAGCTACTGCGACGTGGCGCGGCCTGTCCGCCCGAGTGTTGAGGATAGCCTGACCGAAGGTACGAAGCGCCAGATCCTCGTAGAGAACACCAAACTGGAAAAACTGTGCGGGGTGCGGCCGTGAGGGCGGGAATGTGGCTGGCCTGCCTGTGGCTGGGCGTGGCAGCAAGGGGGATTATTGGATGACCGGCGCTGAAATCATGGCCGTTGTCGGCTTTATCGTGATGCTGATGGGCTTTCTGTTCGGCCTATGGAAGTACGTGGAAAGCCAGATCGCGAAAGCCGAGGCCCGCAATGCGGCGAAAGCCGAAGCTGCAACGGCTCTTGCCTCACTCACGAGGCAGGAGCTTTCCGACTACAAGCTGCGCGCGGCAGAGACGTTCGCCACGAAGGCAGGTATGCAGGAACAGACGTCCCAGATCATGCGGGCCATCGAAAGCGTGGCGCACCGCATCGATGGGCTTACCGAGCGGATTGATAATCTGATGCAGCCTAAAACAAGGAATAGGACGTAACCGACTATTGCCCTTGAGTTGCGGTAGGCTGCGGCTGCGAGGCCTCCGTGGGCGCTGGCTGCTGAGGGGTGGTGGCTGGCTCCTCAGCCAGAACCTCGTTGGTCTTCGCCTTGATCTCTACTGCCGTCTGCTGACTGATCAAGCCTTGCGACGCTGCGAAGCCTACAACGACAGCAATGATTGCGCCGACGAGGGCGGCTTTAAGCTTCGGCGACATGGGCGAATCTCCTACCTAAATGAATCACGCCCTGCCCAGATGCTTAACTTACTATACGGACTTGCAGCGTTTCAATGATTTATGCGGATGACGGCAGGGAGGCGTGCATGCCAGCCGGAGTTCTTATTTATGCAAGCGTGTAGAACCAGATCACCGGCGCCACGATCAGGATTGCCAGGCCGCTCCAGAAGGCGCGCCAGCCCGCGCTCTTCGTACCCAAGAATGCCGTTATGACTATAGCCGCCGCTATCATCACGGTAATCGGCCAGTAGATTGACATATAGACGAGGGCGGCAACCCACCAAGAAATTGAAATCATACGCGCTTGTAGCTGGTGGGCGGGGCGTCGGCAATATCTCGCGGTGGGGAGGACGACGACGCCGGGGAGGGGTTAAAGGAATTCCTTATGTATCGAAGTAATGTAATTGAAAGCACGATTATGTTCCGATACGTCTTTTCGAGCAATCGACTTTCCAATAGACACCGTTGTACCTAAAGCTATTGCTGATGTCGGTGGTTGGCCAGCAGCTAGTGCACCACCAAAAGCTAGGGCTCCGGCAATAAGATTCTCTATTGGGGCGGAGAGGTTTATCTCCCAATCGGAAAGTCTAAATGGAAACTTTGTTTCCTTAGCCACGCGAATGGCATCTGAACTTGCACTTTCCACCGAGCGCAGGGCAGATTGCAAGGCCGCGTCTGAATCCCTTGCGTTCGCGATATTTTGGTATAGTTCATCAATCTCAATTCTGAGCCTGCGAAGTTCGTCTAACCGTTTCGATTTAAATTCGAGCACGTCGTGAAGAGGAACCTCCTTGTCGGGTACTGGAATCGAATTGAAAATTCTAACGAGAGTTCCTCGGCCATAGGTGAACTGTTCATCTAGCAAGTTTAGCGAACCTTGACCTTGCGACATCGCCCATTGGCCCGGTTCTTTTGATTCTAAATCGTTAAAAGCGTTGATGTTGGTTTGAAGCAATAAGCGCCCCCCGGTTCCGAAAACCGAGTATTCTGGTCGCTGCAATATATGGCATGATTCTAGAAATTGCTCGTCGCGCCCACTTGCAATAAAGATTGCTTTGCTGGTGGGCCAAACGAGACGATCCCAAAACAGTAACTGGGATCGCAGTAAATCTGGGTCCAATCCGGAAGATATCTCCATTGAACTGCCTCTAATATTTATTGGCGGGCTTACGACCAACCCCAAGCCATTCTTCGGAAGTATACCGTAAAATTTATCATTTTCTTTTCTGTGCTTCGATTCGCCCACGTTAGTCCTCCGCCAGTGCAAGGTTATTTTTAGTAATTGCAACCGCATCTCAACCAAAAAATTGGTTACCGCTCATCGCTGCCCTCCCGCGGGCGCTTCTTACAATTCACTCGTAATCGAAAGAATAAACCTACTCATTAACACCACATTTATCGAGACATTCCATCCTTCCTTCTGCGCCGCTCACCACGGTTACCAGGACGGCGCCGGTCATTTCGTATCTTCTAACTGAAATTCCCGCCTGACCAGATCGGCAATATTCTCACGCCAGTTGGGATCAGTTGCTTGTATCCGGCGCACCAATTCCGCTTCCAACCGAATGGAAATACTGAGCTTTTCAACAGGATTCTTCGGGCGCCCACGGCGCTCACGCCTCCGGTCTTCGTTCATTGATTACCCCTCTTCCATATCCTCAAAACGGAAGCTGGGAGATGAACCTTGCCTGAAGGTTACGCGGTGTCTTTCTTATTCCCGCTTGACATCTCATCTCGAGACTCATTCTCTTTCTACTATCGGACGACCAATCCGCGCCGCGAGTCGGCTACCAAACCAAACACGAGGAGACTGTATGTCCCATGACAGACAGGGCGCGGGTGCGCGCCTTTCACACGAAGAACTCCTGCGGCGCGCGGAGGCTTACCGCGATCACGGCACGCTGATTAAGGCTGCCGCTGCGCTAGGCATAAAGAAGTCGGCATTCCATGAGAGCATCAAGCGGGCCGCTGAAATTGGGCTGTTGGGCACGAGTCCTGTCTTGCCGGGCTTTCGTATCGCCAAGGTTAGCAATACGCCGAACGGCGACTTCATCCAGCAGCGTCCTGACCTTGGCGATCAATTCAATGTTCCGGATGGGCATTCGGTCAAGGGCGTTTCCGCTCTTGTCGATGCGCAAGGCCGGCTTATGCAGCAGTGGGTTAAAACCCGCGAGGAGCCGTTGGCGGTGGATATCGCCGAAACCCTCAAGGCCGCATTCGAAGGCTGGCAGCCAGCAGCAAAGCCGCAGCCCGCGCCGACCGTTGCAAACACTGACCTCCTTACGCTAACGCCGTTAGCTGATTTGCATCTCGGCCTTTTTTCTTGGGGCAAAGAGACCGGTATTAACTGGGATCTAGAAATTGGCGAGAAAGTCATTGGTGAGGCAATCGAGGATCTTGTAGCCAGAACGCCGCCGAGCGGAGAGGCCATCGTGCTTGGCGGGGGCGATCTGCTTCACAGCGATAATAATGAGAATAAGACGGCCCGCTCTGGCAACGTTCTTCAGGTTGACGGACGCTATCAGAAAGTCCTCATGGCCGCGTGCCGTCTAATCGTGAAAGCGGTCGATGCCAACCTTCGCCGACATTCGCGCGTTACTGTCCGAATCCTGCCCGGCAATCATGACGAGCACGCCTCTGTGGCCGTCGCATATTTCCTGCTGGCCTGGTATCGCAACGAACATCGCGTCACGGTCGATGTTGATCCTTCGCTGTTCTTCTGGTTCCGCTTCGGTGCCGTCCTTCTCGGTGCAACTCATGGCCATACGGTCAAGTTAAAGGACATGGCCAGCATTATGGCGCATCGTCGAGCCGAAGACTGGGGCGCGACAAAGCACCGATATATTCACGGCTTCCACATTCACCATTCGAGCAAGTTCGCCACGGAAGGAAACGGGGTGATTTCAGAATCGCACCAGACCCCGACGCCGCAAGATGCATGGCATTTCGGCTCTGGCTTCCTATCGGGGCGCTCAATGCAGGCAATCAGTTATCACCGGCTGTTCGGTGAGATTAGCCGCGTCCGTGTCGCAATGATGGATGGCGCGCAGACGAAGTATCAGCCCGCGAATGATAATGTGGCGAGCGAGAGGAGGGTGGCTTGATTATCCTTGTTTCCGCCCTCACGGTTATCGGTGGGCTGGTTGTTCTGGTATTTTTCGCCGGGTTCGTGAAGGAGCTCTATCGCGCCATTCGCAACAGTCATCGCGTTGCGACAGTGGCTGTGCGTACATCGCAACGGCGAAGACGGCCTAACTGGCGTGAGTGGTGGTTTGCGTTCAAGAACGACATTTTCAGCGGATACACTGAGCTCCAAATCGGATGGATCGGAATCCCACATGATCCTTCCGCCCGTTTGCGCAATCGCCTTCCGCGATACTAACCCCCGCGCCGCCTACCAAGCGGCGCTTTCACCACAAACACGAGGAGAGAACATGCTTGAAGAAGCAGAAGACCGCGCCGCACGAGCGGCTGTTGAAGGATGGCCAGTAGGCGCAAACACGAAAGTCGTCCTACGGGCGGGTGAGCTTTACATGTGCGACATTCCTGTGCCGCCCCCGGTGCCAGTTGCCCCACAACCGGCACGCAAGCCTCTCGTCATCATCGAAAGCCCTTATAGTGGCGACGTTGCGCGCAACACCAATTATGCTCGCGCTTGCCTTCAGGACAGCTTGCGCCGGGGCGAAGCGCCGATTGCGAGTCATCTACTGCACACGCAAGTGCTGGATGATATGCGGCCAGATGAACGTGAACTCGGCATCGAGGCCGGCCTTGCATGGTATCGCGTGGCGGAGAAATGCGTTGTCTATGAAGACTTCGGTATGAGTCGAGGCATGGCGGAAGGAACGGCGCGAGCGTGCAGCCATGGCGTGCCGGTAGAATTTCGGCGGTTAGGGGCTTGGAGGGATGCGGCGTGACGATTCCAGAAGACATCATGGCGACCGCCAGAACAGTAGCAGATAGCGAAGTGAACTTCGGATCGTTCGAGGTTAACGTCTTGGCTATCGCCCGCGCCATCCTCGCAGAGCGTCAGCGTTGCGCGGATGTGGCTGGCACTTACGGCTCGATCGTTGGTTATCCTGACGGTAAAACGGGTGCTTTTCGTAAACATCGACACCTTATAAAGGCCGCCATCCTTGCAGGAGAAAAATCATGAGTAACCTTGAAACAGCAATTGCGGTAGCGGCAGCGGCGCATATGGACCAGAAGAGCGACAACGGCGATCCGTACATTCTTCATCCGCTGCGCGTCATGATGGCTCAGGAGACGCGCGAAACGCAGATCCTCGCTGTTATGCACGACATGATTGAGCACACGAACACGTCGCTGAACGATATCTATTCGTTTGGCTTTGACGACGACATCGTACTCGCTCTGAACGCGATCACCCGTCGCGATGACGAAGACTACTTCGTGTTTGTTAAAAGGGCCTGCTCTAACCCTATCGCGCGGCCGGTCAAAATCGCAGACCTGCGCGATAATCTGCGCACATATGGCGACGATGAGGAACATCGGGTGCGCTATACAAAAGCCCTCGAAATGATCGGGGAGGCGCCATGACCAACTTCCACGTAGGCCAGAAGGTCGTCTGCATCGATAGCTCCGTCGGGTTCGAGCAGTTCCTGGAGATCAAGGAAGGCGAGATTTACGAAATCGCCTGGATTGGCCCGTTCGAACACTACACGCAGGGCAACTTCCTCGGCGTTCGCCTGAAAGGCGTTGATCGCGGCATCTGTCCGCAGTTCGGTTACGACAACCCGCCGTTTGCGGCGCGTCGGTTTCGTCCACTTGTTCGCGATAAGCTATCGGCGCTGCGCGGTCTGCTTGCGGGCGGGCCGGTGACTGAGAAGTTCGAAGAGCCGAAGCGGGAGGTGAGGGAGGAAGTCTAATGGTTCCAGACGCACGAATTGACCGCGAGATTGCTCGAGGCGAACTGGGTTCCAGCAAGCAATCCATGCCAAAACCGATTCACTTAACCGACTTGGGGCTACGCGCAGCCGCAGCGCCTGTCACCTCCGACGGCGGCAGCACAAGCTACTACGAGCTACCTCCTCACGCGACCGAGCTAAACGACCTGATCGAGCACAAAGGCATGTCATTCGCGCTCGGCAATATCTTCAAGGCGTGCTATCGGTTCGGAGAGAAAGACGCGGCCAGTCGAATGTATGACCTTAACAAGATCATATACTTCGCGCAGAGGCTTAAAGCGTTGGAAACGAGAAGAAAAAGTAGCCAGTAACGCGCATCCTAAGGGTGCTTATCTACGAAAAGAACGTTTTCGCGATGAGCCCCCGCATGACCGCCTAAGTATATTGGAAAGCTTTGTCCAATCTTCCGAGGGGGATAACATCTGTTTGTGCGCGTCTTCAATATCGCGCTGCGTAGCAACAGCATGTTTCACCACGCTAAAGTTAGTGTTCGGAATGGTAAGGCCGAGATTCTCTTCATGGTTATTCATTTTAATCTCTCTTTCGTGTTGGCTCCCTTGCCGAGCAATAAAAAAGGTCGGGCAATAGCCCGACCCCAAAAGTCAACTTCTTCCAATTGTGCCAGTACATCCGTGGTCACTAGAAAGAAGAAACTTCATTCAAGCCGCCTGCAAATTACAAACGGACATTTTTCCAGACTTGCGATCCTGTTCAAGATCATAAGTCAGTTTCTGGCCTTCACTGAGCGTATGCATACCTGCTCGCTCAACAGCGGAGATGTGAACAAACGCATCCAAACCGCCGTTTTCAGGCTGAATGAAACCAAAGCCTTTTGCTGCATTAAACCATTTAACTGTGCCAGTGTTCATTGGAACCCCTTTCAAAGTAATATTGATAGACGCGTTTAAAAAACGCAGAGACGAAACGATTTTTAAAAGGGATTTTTCGTTCATCGCACGGCGCTAATCGTGCAGCAAGCAAAGCTCAGCAAGAAAATATCGATGCCGTCTTTTAGCGATGTTAAGTGATTTTGTCAAATTATTAATTCGATATGGTTAAGTTGAATGAAAAAATACTTACCCAATTTAATGTTTCCGTTGTTTTTACAGGGAAATAATGATTTCGAATTTAGATCAAGGGGTTTGCCCTTCAAACATTAGATGTCAATTTGACTGCGGAATTTAGTTTCGGATCTAGAAAAGTCCCGGGACGAAGAGCGCGCGGGGAATAGGGTGGCGCCCTTCTCAGCCTGCTCTAGCCGTGCAAGTAGCTCTGAAAACTGATCCTGGTTCTCAGTTGAAAAGGCCTTTATCAAGCGCGCTTTTAAAGATTGGGCTATTGCCTCTGCAGACTGGTGAGATCCTGGTATTCCGCGAGATGCTCGCCGTGCATTATTACGATGGTTTTTGGGTTCTGTCATAGCCTAGGCCTTTTTGGGTTTCGGCTTAACAGGAAAGTGGCGGTTTTGTTCCACGCGAATGGTTATTGGGGCAAATGCTTCAAATTTACGCCCGACAAATCTACCGACCTGACGGGCCGCGCTTGGCAGACGGAGTGCTCGTGCTTGCCTCGCGCTGTCGTTCAGAGCGTCTCGGATAGCCTGAACGATCTTAGTGCCACTGGCAGGGTCGGATTGTAAGCCCGGCTGCCTTGGCTGCTTTGACAAACGATTTTCTGGCGGTATTCGGCAGCCCTTCCAAATCAGCGAGACAAGCCTGCAGTGCTTCCTCGTATTCCTTGCCGTGGGCATCTTCTGGCCAGTCATTCAAAAGACAGCGCGCGGCTGTCGATGTATCTGGCACAACCCGATACTTCCCGATTCCATAAAGCTCGACGTCGACTGGTTTTCCCCAAGCCATCTTCCCCTCCCAAATAAAGGCACCCTGCCAAGGGACGAGCTAGGCAGGGCTGCGCCAAATTTCGTTAATAGGCGAATTTATGGCGCTCGGCAGTGTCATTGCCTCGTATGAAACGGCGCCTGTGAGATTTTGTTCCGCGTCATGCAAGCGGATCATATTCTGCAGGAGCCAAAGACGTGGTCGGCATATTTCCATTGTCGTTTGAAGCTGGAAGTTTGCCACGGCGTGCCAGATATCTCTGGTGTGCTAAACGGGCGGACAACTCGCAAATGTACGATTGGTCTCTTAACCCGCTCTCATATAGCATGATGATTCTCGACGCTAATTCAGAGGGGGAATAGTTTTTGTCGCTCTCTTCGAGAATGATTGCTGCGTTACTGAAGCAGCTGCGCATGAAATTCACTTCGATGGGATTATATATGCGGCTCGCTTCGTTAAAAAAAGGCATTTTGGTCTCCCTTTAGCTTACGCTAGTAGAAACCCCCACAACTAGTAGGTAACCTTGGGCGCAATTAGCCGTTAATACAAATCACAAAGTCCCCGCCGGCCAAATCTATGGCCGACGAGGTGGCGCCTGCCGAAGCGAGCCACGCCGATACAGGCGCCGCGTTACATACCAATCCTCTGCCGGATTGTTCCAAAAAAAACCGCTGGAATTGAATAAGCAGGCGAGTGCCAGTTATCGGGCACGAATTTGACATGCAAATGTTACTACGATCTGGGTTTAGCTCCTAGAACAAACTCGCCTGCTCTTCCTGATTGTCATTGCTTGGTGTGAGGTCAATCAGATCGGCATCGGGCAAGGGCTTTTGCATATCCTTGGCTTCGTTCCATGGAGCGCGTAGCCATGTGTCGATTTCTTCCGTGGTGCGGAGAAGGACCGGCATTGCTTTTGGGTGGATCGGCTTCACCACGGCATTCGGCTCAGTGGTCAAGAATGCGAAGATATCGACCTCCACCGGCCCCTCCTTTTTCTTCCGTACGCCTTTCCAGCTTGTCCAGATACCAGCGAACGCAAAGAGCGGCTTTTCCTCGTTCAGAGCGAACCAGTGCAGCGGCTTGCGCTTGGTCTTCGGGTCCGGTTCCTGTCCATACTCGGAGAAGGAGGTTGCAGGAACGACGCACCGGCTTTCAACACCTTGCCAGCGCCTCCAGTGGGGTGAGGTCAGATTGCGGATATTCGTTACCCCGCTATCCGCTTCGCCCCTCACATACATTGGCGGTGTCGGCATGCCCCAGCGAAGCATTGCCAATTCTGGCTCATCGCCCTTGATGTTTCGCAGAACAGGCGCGGGATAGTCTGGAAAGATATCCAGCTGCGGATCGACGCGGTTCGTCATATCTCCGAACTTAGGAAACAGTCGGCGCATGGCCTCATGTGTCGTTGTGATGTTGTACAGATTGCACATGCGCTCCTCCTCGCAAGCTCCTCATTCGTCTGCACGAACCTGAGCGTGCGAGATTAATCCGAAGATAAATGTTCCTCCAACAACATTTCCCAATAATGTCGGAAGCCCAAAATTAAAGAGGCTATCAAACGGAGAAACTTCACCAATTGTAAGAAGAAAGAGCACCTCTATTGAACCAACTACGATATGGGTTAAATCGCCGATTGCGATGAGGTAGGTGATGAGAAATATGAGCGCAATATGACCTTGTTTTGTACTGTGGAGCATCCAGACCAACGTTGCGATAAGCCAGCCGGACATTATGCCTTTGCTAAACAACTCATTACTGGTGTTGGCCATGAGGTGTTTTCCCATATCGACAAAGGTCTTCGTCACCTCGTCTGAAAAAATAGGCATCGCGGCCATAACATAAGCCGCTATCGCACCCCCAACGAGATTGCCAAACAGTACGATTCCCCAGAGCCTGATCATCTTCAGAAAGTGAGACAACGTTGGTTCAACCATGAACGGCAAAACCGGAGTAATGGTATTCTCCGTGAAGAGCTGCTGATTGGCGATGATTACGATGATGAAACCAACCGTATATCCGGCAGAACTGACCAGGAAAAACAGGTCGCCGTCCGGAAGATAAGTCTCCAGAATACCGCGGGCGATCATCGACGTGCTCATGGAGATACCGCCCGCGATGGCCGACCAAAGCAGCGCCATTGCTTCGCGATTTATTTCTTTGTCCCCATCGCGCCGGATCAGCTCGTGAATTGCCGCTGATTTCGACGGGAGAACTTCCTTTAGTCCATCCGCGGTCGGTTCGGTCTCTTCTGGATTGGACATGGCGATCCCCTCACTGATTTATCTCGCTAGTTAGAGCGTCGCGGTTGTTTGTCGAGCGAGGGAACTTGACCCCCGGAGGTTCGTTTCATCTCTCGTAAACAGGAGAAATGAATGCGAAAGTCCGTATTGCTTTTTATTCTGGCTGTGGCCGTGGTGCTCGGCCTAATTCTTGCAACGCCTTATTATTACGGGGTCGCCCCTGAGAATAGCGGAGAACAAGAAGCGCCTATGGCGCAATAATGCGTTGTCGAGTTGGCGGCGCGCTCATTTCCGCCGTCCAGACAGGGCATCCTCGCCTTCCTGCTTATGAGCCCGGCAGAACCAAAGCTGGCCATATGTCGTCTTGTAGCCGAACGAACCCCATTCCTGGCAGCCGTTCGAATCACAAAGGTGCACAAATAGACTTCCGGCTTTGGCTACATGGGCGTTGTCGCTTTTGTATCCGCTCATTTATCTCCTCGGCATCTTCGTAATTCCAAACTGCGCATCGCCCTTGGCTGTGCATGCCTTGCATCGCATACGACTGTGCAAATCAAAGAAGTAAGTATGCGTCCCGAACTTTCTTAGAAGGATCATCCGGTCCACCGATCCGATATGTCCGCAGCGACAGCAATAACCATATAGTTCGTACCACTGGAGAAGATCCATAATCCGGGTCGATGCTGGCATTTCTTGCAGAAAGGTAGGCCGCATTCTCATCGATCAAAATACGTTGCCCACGGCTTGGATTTCTTGTCCGTCGGGTCGTAAGGCAATCCGCCATAAAGCCGAATGAACTCTTGCTGGCCTTCCTGCGTCGCGAATTTCACGATCGAGAAATGATACCCTTCATAATATTGGTAGCCATGCAGGTGATAGGCTCCGAGCCGGTGCTCATCCGCGATAACTTCCAAAAGCCGTTGGCGTAATTCGTCTGTCAGATACAAAACGACCTGAAACGGAAAATGCTTATTGATGAGCGTTTTTGGCGGTTCGCCACGTGATCTGCCGCTCATTTCACAAACACCGTCGGTTTCCAGCCACGTGCAAAGCCCATCGACATAGCCAGACTGGCGTATTCGATTTCTTTGACGAGAAAATCCCGATCTTTCAGAAGCGCCTCGATCGCAGCCCGCACGTCGCCCTTGTGGTAGGCGAGAACCAGTTCGATTTCATCGTTGTATTCATTTTCCTGCGCAATCGCACTCATTGTTCTGCTCCATTGAAGCAGACACACACGCCACCAAGCATGTCTGTGAGGTTGTCGGGCCGCCTCCCGATGTTCTTAAAATGTTCTCATCTACAACGAGAGTCAATCGCGGACTCACGGCTGTGGAAACTTGTGGGATTGCCTGTGGATTTTCTGTGTGCATTCGCTGGGTTTATCGAACCAGAACCCTTTCCCATTTCCCATCGCCAAACGGCTTGCCGCCGTGCCTACGCATAAATGCGCTCATGCACCTTTCAGTAGGAAAACTGAAAACGCAGAAACCAACTCCAGACTTGCGGGCCATGCGATGAGGCAGGCGAGCGCCGAGCCGATCAGCATCGCGATGCACCTCGCGACGCGCGAACTTCAATGCGTAAGATTCTGGAAGGGCGACCTGGAAAGTTTTCATCACGCTGCCCTTTTAAAGAGCTCGACCGGCTGACCATGGGTGACAGCGAGACGCGATAGCTCTACTTCGCGAATGAGGAAGTCGCGGTCTTTCAAAAGCGCTTCAATGGCCGCGTGCGCGTCTCCGCCGTGATAAGCGAGAACTTCCTCGATCTCGGCGTCATAGCTTTGGACAAGAGCGTTCATAGGTTTCTCCTGCTTTTTTGATGTTCTTATTTTGTTCTCATTTTTGATTGCAGTCAAGAGGTGTTGATTCTGCATCGCTAGCTTGTCCGCTCATGTGCCGTTGTATATTATGTGCCAAAATTATCAGGAGTTCATTTTTGGCCAAGATTAAGAAGCGGTCATGGAAGAATGCCAGCGGGCAGCACGAGGCTTGGCAGCTCGATTTTACGGATCGACTTGGCAAACGGCACCGTGAGCAGTTCACAAAGAAGCGCGAAGCAGAAGCAAGGCTGGCTGAACTCATCGCCACGACAGGTTCAGCCACTTACAAAGAAGATGCGAAGAAAACTACTGTCGCAGACGTTTGCGACGATTTCTATAAAGCCATGGATCTGCGCCACAAACGTGGTGAGAAGGTCGTTCAGTCATATCTTCGAACGACGAAGCAGCATTTCGACAATTGGATCAACCCCACCGACGAAAGCAGCATCAGCTTCGAAAACGGCATTGGCGAGAAAACGCTGGCAGAACTAACGACAGCTGATGTCATCAAGTTTCGTGACGACATGCGCAATGCAGGAGCGGGGATTGTCACCACGCGCCGCGTTCTAGGCACGTTAAGCCGCACCCTCAAGCACGGTATTGAAACGAACAAGGTCGGCGTAAACGTTGCGAAGGGTGTCCGCGTCATTGGAAAGCGGGACGAAGGATCGGAGCGAGTAACGCCGCCGTCCAAGATGGCTTTAGCGGCAATCCTCAATCTTGCTCAGTCGCCTATCGACCTGCGCATCCGATTTGCCGCTGCCACCGGCCTGCGTGCTTCGGAACAGTGGGCGCTGCGATGGGCGCACATAGATCTGGAAAATGGTCACGTCAGTGTCGAGACGCGCGTTGATGCCTATGGCGAGTTTGACACGACAAAGTCGGGGGCGGGCCGCCGAACCGTTCCAATCGGAAAGGCGATGATTGATCAGCTGAAGGCGTGGAAAGCGTCGTCCAAGCATAACGGATTTGACGACTTCGTATTCACCGACAGCAGGGGCGGCTTCATTAGGCATACGAATTTTATGAAACGGGATTGGAGGCCCCTTATCGCAAAGACGAACGCCCCGGATATCGGATGGCACGCGTTGAGGCATTATGCGATTTCGACGTGGATCGAAGCCGGACTTTCCCCCAAGGCCGTGCAGACATTGGCGGGCCACGCCAGTTACGCAATAACCATGAATCGATACGGCCATCTGTTCCCATCCGACGATCATAAGGCAGCATTCGACAGGATTGCCGAAACGCTCGCCTCATGATAGATTGGCACACAAATGGCACATGAAACTTATAACATATTGAAAATAAACATTTTATTCACTGACTTTTAATCAGTAGGTCCAGGGTTCGAATCCCTGCGCGCTCACCAAAATCAATAACTTAGCACCGTTTATTTAAGTCTGCTTTTACAGCAGCTTGCGTCTTTTGCAGACATGCGTAGTGATGTCCTTTTTGACCGTCTATCAACTGGCCGGTCGTGGCGGCAATCCGGCACGGGTGCGCATCTTTTCCAGCAGGCTGGCGGCAATTGGCTCATAATTTTCATCGAAATGATGACCGCCAGCCAGTTTCATGACTTCCATGCCCTTCAGTTCGGGAGCAGTGCAGGCAGTATCCTCTTCTTCCTGGCCATAGACACAAACCACCCGGTCAAGGGGGATCGTCGATATGGCCGGAATGACCTCCTTGTCACCATCCATTCCAAGCCATCCTTCAATGGAAACCTGAAATGTGGTTGTGGTTTCAACACCGAGTAGGCCGATCATTTTCGTCCGGTCCTGTATGGCGGCAGGCAGATATTTCCAGGCAAACGGAAATGTATCCGCGCCAAATGAATAGCCTAGAACAGCTACCGGCAATTTATTCGTCGGGTCAGCTTTATTGATCATCGCCGTCGTATCATTGGCGATTTCCTCTGGTGTGCGTTCTGACCAGAAATAACGCAGAGAATCCACACCGATCACGTGGACGCCGTGCGCCTGCAGCCACTCGCCGATGGATTTGTCGAGGTCGCGCCAGCCGCCGTCTCCCGAATAGAAGACCGCAATTATATCGGCTTTTCCGTTCTTGGCGGGGAGGTCGACTATAGGGAGGGCTTCGTTTTTGGCATCCTGATCCGCCATGGCCACGACATTGTCGACGGCCATTTTCAGGCGTGCCGGAAACGCAGGAGCAGATTGAAGCACGGCGAAATTTTCCTGTCGCGCTGTAGCGGGATCGTTGACCGGCGATCCGGTTGGTCCAACTACAAGGGCAGGGGCCGGAATTGAAACATTGAAACCATAGGTGAAGCCTCCACCGGGGGGCGTGGTTGCTGCGGCTTTCTCCGTGCATGAAGGCAGGCGGGTCTTGGCCGGAACCGGATCAAGCGCAACAGCGCCTGCAATCGTTGCATCCGGCGAATCCGAGGCGGCCGCATAAGCAATAGTCGCGCCTTGTCCAACGCCTGTCAGGACGGGGTGAAAATAGACGCCGAGATCCAGCCCGCGCAAGGCTTCCTTGGCGATGGCTTCGAAATCGGAGTCCAGATAGTTGCATTCGCCGTCCTCCTTATCGAGAGCGGCGCGCCATGGGCCTAGCTCGACCGGCAGAACGATCATGTTTCGGGCAAGCATGGCATCCATGAATTGTTTTTCCCGGTCGCCTATGCCGCCCTCATCACTCAGCAGGATAGCGAGACCCACTGGGTCGTTCTCGGGCATGTAAACCGGGATATTGGATAGCCTCTCGGCGCTGGCATGAATAACCGGTTCGTCGGAATTGATTATTTTTGTCCAGAGCCGGGCGATTTTACCCGTGTGCAATGCGCCGTATACACCCGCCGCTGCCACCAAAGCCAGCCCGAGCACAATAGAGAGAACGCGTCTTTTCGTCATTTGCGGATGAACTCCAGGGGGCTGCCATTGATGAGGGTTGTGGCATCGAGGAGCGCGCGTGGCGTCTCAAGTCCGCCCGGGCAAACCATATAATGCGGGGTCCAGACAGGGTCGAATTTTTCCTTGAAGGCTTTCAGTCCGCCGAAGTGGTAGAGATCGGCGCCGCGCTTGTAGATGAAGGAGCCAAAGCGGTTCCAGCGGGAGGCCAGCCGACTGCCGCTCAGGCCGGAAAGGGGGGCGGCGCCAAGGTTGAACCACTTGTACCCTTGTTCCTTGCCAGCCATCATCAGTTTTGCGAACAGTGCGTCCATCAGAAGTTTGTGCACATCGGGCATATAGCGCATGAGGTCAACGGTGATTTCATACTTGTCCGCGCCGCGCCATATATTGGCGAAAGCCACGATTTCGCCTTCGCTTTTCAACACCGCGACGTCGAAACGTTTCATATATTCGTCATCGAAATACCCCAGCGAAAACCCCTTTTCGCTGCCTGATTTGAAGTCGAGCCACGCGTCGGAAATCTCCCGCAAGCGAGGAATGAGCGGCGGCACGTCAGCTGCAGGGATGATTTCAAATGTCAGTCCGTCCTTGTCGACCTTGCGGTCGGCATAGCGAAACGGCTGGCGGCGTGGACCATCGAGCGAGAAGTTGGCGAGATCGACACGCGCGACTTCGCCCAGTTTCAGCGCAACCAGGCCCATGTCCAGGAACAGAGGCAGGCTTTGCGGGCCGACGCCATAAAAAACGGTTCGCAAGGCAAGCTTGTCGGCGAGTCCGTGGAATGACCACGCAAGCTCCTTGCCAGTCTGTTCATTGCCGATGGGATCGCCGAGCGCGATCAGGCTACCGCCAGACTGCGCATACATGATGAAGGAACTCTCGTCGGGAGCGAGCAGAAACTGCTTGTCGCCGAGCAGCGCCAGAGCAGCGTCGGTATGTGGGCATTGGGCGACGAGAGCAGGCACGGCATCGGGTATCGAATAATCCACCTTCCGCCAGCGGTGCCCATTCCTGTTGATGATCGAATAAAGGCCGGCTGCGGCAACCACGGCGAAGACAAGGACCGTTGCCCGCAGAAACCGGGGTGCATTGCCATTCCAGGCGAAATCCCACCATAGAGTGTTGGAATATTCCACGTGGCGATAGACGAAGAAGCCGAGCCATGTGGAAACGAGCACAGTCGTGCCGACTGTCGCGATCCAGTTCCAGCTCAGGTCAAACGGTCCCGAAATGGGGCGGCGATAGAACGAATCCCGGAACCCCCACAACGTGAAAGCGAAGAGGCACAGGGTGATAGCTTCTTCCCAATCAAGGCCTTTGGTCAGCGAAAAAGCTGCGCCGCTGAGAAGAAGTATTTGCGCGGCTACCCAGGCACGGGCAAGCCTCTTCGAGAGGCCGCGAGCAACGATGAGCAGCGCGACGCCAACGAGACTGGCGGCGAGGTGCGACATTTCCATGAAAGATTCCGGAACGATATCGGAGAGCACTTCGACGCGGTAACGGAGGTCTGGCGTGGCCCCGGAAACGAGAAGCATGATCCCGCCCAGAAAGATGATACTGGCAGACAGGGCTGGGATGAGTGGCTCGACCAGCCGCTTGGCAAAGCGCGCCTGCTTGCCGAGCATATGGCGGCGGCGCATGATCTCCCATATGAGAATGCCTGCTGTGGCCACGACAAGCGGCATGACGGTATAAACAAGCCGGTACGCAAGAAGGCCCGCGATGGCATCCGGCTTGCCGCCGAGACCAAGTCCCGCAATGATGGTCGCTTCAAATGCACCCAGGCCACCTGGAGCATGGCTGGCGATACCAAGCACGATGGCGATCACATAGACCAGTGCGAAAACCGCAAAGCTTGGCACGGCGTCGGCAGGCATGAGGACATAGAGCGTGGCGGCCGCAGCCCCTACATCGACAAGCCCTGCAAAGATCTGGGTTAGCGCGCCTTTGGAGTTCGGCAGACGCAGGCTGAACGAGCCTATCGTGAAACTGCGTTGTCCATGCGACAGCCAGAAGATCAGCCAGCCAACACCTCCCAGAATGGCGATGCCCGCAACAATATCGATGCGGGGATCAATGGTGGAAAGCCATGGGACGTCCTTTGGGTCGATCAACAAGGCTGCCCCCACCATGATGATCAGGGCAAACCAGATCGCAAACCAAGATGTCCCGACAATCTTGCCGATGTCGGCCAGGCTCACACCTTCTGCCGCATAGATGCGATAACGCAGGGCACCACCGGTCAGCAGCGAAAAGCCGAGTGCGTTGGATATCGCATAGCCAGCAGCACCCGCCACAGCAGCAATTCGGCGCGGTATCTGGTTGGGCGCGATCGTATCCACGGCCACGACATCATAGAGCGCAACTGCCGCATAGCTTAGAGCTGTGAAGAACACGGCCAGGCCGAGCGTCGTCCATGAGATGTTGTGGAAGGCAGCTAGCGTTTCCGTGCGAGACGTATGCTGGAGCAGATTTTCCAGCACATAAATTGCAAGCAACGCAATGGCGATACCGGCTATCGGGAACAAAAAATGTTGGTAGCGGGTGAACCAGCCATGATGTCTTGCTGACGTTTCGGATGGCATGGGAGGCACTTCGTCATCATCAATAAGGCTCATAGGAACATCGTCCGGTTGGAGCAACATATATAAATCGCGCAATGATCTCGATTTAGGGCGAACTTGTGGTCGAGCGAGATGCCGCATTGAAAATATTCAAAGTAGAGCCGAAATTGGTCTATATAGGCCCGCGGTTGAGAGGGGCCACAAGTGATTTGACGAATTGAAAGAGGTATTGGTGCTCAATATTTCATACATGACTGCGGTCGGAGCTGGCGCATTGTCGTTTCTTTCGCCCTGCGTCCTTCCGCTGGTACCGCCCTATCTGTGCTATATGGCGGGTGTGAGCGTCGAGGATTTCCGTGCAGAGAAGGGGGCAACCGTTGCGGTAGCACCTTCGGCGCGTCGTTCGCTGGCATTTGCCGCCATCTGTTTTGTTCTCGGCTTCACGACTGTTTTTGTGGCGCTTGGCGCTGGTGCTTCTTCAATCGGCGCCTTCCTTCGCGCCTGGCAGCAGGAAATTGCAATCGTCGCGGGCGCCGTTATCATATTGATGGGATTGAATTTCCTTGGCGTTCTGCGTCTGTCGTTCTTGTCCCGCGAAGCGCGTTTTCAGGCACGTAACGCTCCGGCATCGCCACTTGGTGCCTACATTATGGGACTGGCATTTGCCTTCGGCTGGACACCGTGCATCGGGCCTGTTCTCGGGCCGATTCTGACGCTTGCAGGCGGTAGCAGCACGGTTGGCGAGGGGGCGCTGTTGCTGGCGATCTATTCGCTCGGCCTCGGTATTCCATTTATGATCGCTGCCCTTTTTTCCGGCGCATTCATGCGTTTTCTTTCGCGTTTCCGGGTGCATCTCGGCAAGGTGGAGAAAGCGATGGGCGCGCTTCTGGTGGTTGCCGGCGTTTTGTTCCTGACCGGCGGCATGCAGTCCTTCTCGTACTGGATGCTTGAAACCTTTCCTGCACTCGGGCAAATCGAAGGTCTTTTCCTGAAGACTGGTGTGTAAGTTTTCATAGACGCTTTGATGTTATGAGCGAAGATCATCTCAATTTTTTGGACGATACCATGACAGACCGTACCTGCCTTTCCATCGTGCTTGCTGCTGGAGAAGGCACACGCATGAAATCCAGCCTGCCCAAAGTGTTGCATCAGGTGGCGGGATTGCCGCTGGTTTCGCATGTGGTCAAGGCAGTTCAGGGCACTGGCAAAAGCGATGTTGCGCTGGTCGTGGGACGTGGCGCTGACGAAGTGCGTGCGGCGGTGGAAAAGAATGCCGGGCCGGTGTCGGCCTTCGAGCAGAAGGAACGTCTCGGTACAGCGCACGCTGTCCTGGCAGCGCGTGCAGCAATTGAGCGCGGTTATGACGATCTGCTCATCGTTTTTGGTGACACGCCGCTGATCGAGGCGCAATCTCTGCAAAAGGCTCGGGAGCGGCTGGCCGCAGGCGCCGATGTTGTCGTTATCGGTTTCCGTCCGGATAATCCGCACGGCTATGGACGTCTGATTGAAGAAGGCGACAAACTGGTTGCCATCGTTGAGGAAAAAGAAGCAAGCGAAGCGCAGAAGCAGATCGGTTTCTGCAATGGCGGGCTGATGGCTGTTCGCGGCCAACACGCGCTGGCGCTTCTGGATGCTGTCGATAACAACAACGCCAAGGGCGAATATTACCTCACCGACATTGTTGCCATCGCCCATGGCAGGGGCATGAATGTGACGGCCATCGAAGTCCCGGTCGACAATGTGATCGGCATCAACAACCGCGTCGAACTGGCTGAAGCAGAAACCATCTGGCAGCAGCGCAAGCGCCGCGAGATGATGCTGGCAGGTGTGACGCTTATTGCGCCTGAAACAGTGTTTTTCTCCCACGACACGCTGATTGAGGCCGATGTTGTTGTTGAGCCGAACGTCTTCTTCGGTCCCCACGTGCATGTTGCGTCGGGAGCCCTGATCCATTCCTTCTCGCATCTTGAGGGGGCTGAAGTTGGTCCGAAGGCGGAGATCGGGCCGTTTGCACGCCTACGTCCGGGCGCAAATCTGGGCGAAAAGACCAAGGTAGGCAATTTCTGCGAAGTGAAGAACGCCACCGTGCACAAGGGCGCGAAGATCAATCACCTGACCTATATTGGCGATGCAACCGTCGGCGCAGGGAGCAACATCGGCGCTGGCACGATCACCTGCAACTACGATGGCTACAACAAGTATAAGACGGTGATCGGCGAAAACGCGTTCATCGGGTCGAACAGTTCGCTGGTGGCCCCGGTGGAAATCGGCGACAATGCCTATATCGCATCAGGCAGCACGATCACCGACAATGTTCCTGCCGATGCGCTGGCTTTTGGCCGCGCGCGGCAAGAAACCAAGGAAGGTCGGGGAAAAATCCTGCGGGAGAAGTATGCCGCCATCAAAGCGGCTAAAACCCCGGCGAAATAAATCATCCAATAGCTTGGAGCATTTCCAGCAAAAGTGCGAAGCGGTTTTGCGTTCGGAAATGCGGCAGAAACAGACAGATAGAGCGGTTCCAACTATTCCGTAATAGCAAGAACCGCTCTAAACGAGCGTCAATCCATTGGGTTGCCGTTCTGCGTTAGAATCTTTAAACCGCGAAGCACACGTCTCAAACGTTGGATCTGGAGCAACCCATGTGTGGAATTATCGGCATTATCGGAAATAACGAAGTCGCTCCGCTTCTCGTGGATGCACTGAAGCGGCTTGAATATCGCGGCTACGATTCTGCCGGTATCGCCACATTGCAGAACGGCAAGCTCGATCGCCGCCGTGCCGAAGGCAAGCTGGTCAATCTGGAAAAGCGACTGGCAGGAGAGCCGCTACCCGGTGTCATCGGTATCGGCCACACACGCTGGGCGACGCATGGCAAGCCTGTGGAGCGCAATGCGCATCCGCACATTACCGAGCGCCTTGCGGTCGTTCATAACGGCATCATCGAGAATTTCGCCGAACTTCGCGCCATGCTTGAGGCGGAAGGCTACAAGTTCCAGACGGAAACCGATACCGAAGCCGTCGCCCATCTGGTGACCCGCGAACTGGCAAAGGGCAAGTCCCCGGTCGAGGCTGTCCGCGACAGCCTGCCGATGCTGCACGGCGCTTTCGCGCTCGCCTTCGTGTTCGAAGGAGACGAAGAACTCCTGATCGGAGCGCGTCAGGGACCGCCACTTGCTGTCGGTTATGGCGAAGGTGAAATGTTCCTCGGTTCCGACGCTATTGCGCTGTCGCCTTTTACCGATACCATCGCCTATCTCGAAGATGGCGATTGGGCTGTGCTGACGCGGAAGGGCGTGACCGTTTACGACGAGAACAACAACGAAGTTGAGCGCCCGATCCAGAAGACGCAGACGGCAAATATGCTCGTCTCCAAGGGCAATCACCGTCACTTTATGCAAAAAGAGATGTTCGAGCAGCCGGAAGTCATTTCTCATACGCTCGCCAATTATCTCGACTTCACCACGGGCAAAGTGCGTCAGGAAGCGATCGGCATCGATTTCAGCAAGATCGACCGCCTGACGATTTCTGCCTGCGGCACGGCCTATTATGCGGCATCTGTCGGCAAATACTGGTTTGAGCAGATTGCGCGCCTGCCGGTGGATAGCGATATCGCTTCCGAATTCCGCTATCGCGAAATGCCGCTGTCGAAGGATTCGCTGGCAATGTTCGTGTCGCAGTCCGGTGAAACGGCTGATACGCTGGCATCGCTGCGCTACTGCAAATCGCAAGGGCTGAAAATAGCTGCCGTCGTCAACGTGACGGGCTCGACCATTGCGCGTGAATCCGATGCTATTTTCCCGACGCTCGCAGGGCCGGAGATCGGTGTCGCCTCGACCAAGGCTTTCACCTGTCAGCTCTCGGCCATGGCCTCATTGGCGATTGCCGCAGCCAAGGCGCGCGGCGCAATCGATGACAAGCGGGAACAGGAACTGGTGCGTCAGCTTTCCGAAGCACCGCGTTTCATCAATCAGGTGCTGAAGCTGGAAGACCAGATTGCGGCAGTCTGTCATGAACTCGCCAAAGTCAGTCATGTGCTTTATCTCGGTCGCGGCACATCCTTCCCGCTTGCCATGGAAGGCGCGCTGAAGCTCAAGGAAATTTCCTATATCCACGCCGAAGGCTACGCCGCTGGCGAGTTGAAGCACGGCCCGATTGCGCTGATCGATGAAACGATGCCGGTAATCGTCATAGCGCCGTCTGATCGTCTCTATGAAAAGACCGTTTCCAACATGCAGGAAGTTGCTGCGCGCGGCGGTCGGATCATTCTCATCACCGACAAAAAAGGCGCAGAAGCTGCCAGCATCGACACGATGGCAACCATCGTTCTGCCGGATGTACCGGAATTCATCACGCCGCTTGTCTATGCGCTGCCGATCCAGATGCTGGCCTATCACACCGCTGTTCTGATGGGCACCGATGTTGACCAGCCGCGCAATCTCGCGAAGTCGGTCACCGTCGAATAAATTCAATTCACTAAAGGGAAGACTTTATAAGTTGATAGAAATGGCGGCGGAGTGCCGCCATTTTGCTATCCCGCCCGCAAGAGCCTGATCGCTTCGTCTCGCCCAAAGAGATAGAGCAATATCCGCAGCGCCTGTCCGCGTTCGGATTCCAGGTCTGGATCGCTCGTCAGAACATAGCGTGCGTCCTTGCGGGCGATTTCCAGAAGATCGCCATGCGCTTCGATGGAAGCCAGACGGAAACCCGGCGTTCCTGATTGCCGTGTGCCGAGCAATTCGCCTTCGCCACGCAGTTTCAGATCTTCCTCGGCGATGCGAAAACCGTCTTCCGTCTCGCGCATTACCTTCAGCCGGGCTTGCGCGACTTCACCGAGCGGCCCCTTGTAAAGCAGCAGGCAGGTTGATGGTTTATCGCCGCGGCCTACACGCCCGCGCAGCTGGTGTAATTGCGACAGGCCGAAGCGTTCGGCATGTTCGATGACGATGATCGTCGCATCGGGCACATCCACGCCGACTTCGATCACTGTGGTGGCGACCAGAACCCGGGTTTCACCCTGCTTGAACGCCCGCATGGCCTCATCTTTTTCCGCTCCGTTCATGCGGCCATGGATAAGGCCGATGCGATCTCCAAAGACGGGTTTGAGGCTCTCAAAGCGCTCTTCGGCGGATGTCAATTCCACGACTTCGGATTCTTCAACCAAAGGACAAATCCAGTAGATTTTCTGTCCTTCTCCGACGGCCTTACGGATGCGCTCGACAAGTTCGCCCATGCGCTCCATCGGTACTATGGCAGTCGTGATGGACTGGCGTCCGGCGGGCTTCTCGGTCAGTTTCGACACATCCATGTCGCCAAAGGCGGTGAGGACTAAGGTGCGCGGAATGGGCGTCGCCGTCATGACCAGCATATCCGGTGCCGAACCTTTGGCTGTCAGCATCAAGCGTTGATGCACGCCGAAGCGGTGTTGTTCATCGATGATGACCAGAACGAGGTCGTGATATTCGACCTTTTCCTGAAACAGCGCATGCGTGCCGATGACGATGTCGATGTCACCGCTTTTCAATCCTTCAAGTACAGCATTCCGGTCACGACCCTTTTCGCGGCCAGTCAGGAGCGCTGCCTTCAGTCCTGCCTTTTCGGCAAGCGGTGCAATCGTCGCAAAATGCTGGCGTGCGAGCACCTCGGTCGGAGCCATAAGAGCGGATTGACCGCCGGATTCGGCAGCGTGCGCCATGGAAAGCAACCCCACCACCGTCTTGCCGGAGCCGACATCGCCTTGCAAAAGCCGCAACATGCGCTCCGGCGATTTGAGGTCTGTGATGATTTCGCGAACGGCCTGATCCTGCCCCTTGGTCAAGCGATAGGGCAGGTGCCGCATGATTTCGGCGACGATGCGTCCTGTGCCCTCTAGAGGGCGACCGGAAAGTCGCCGCGTCTTGGCGCGCACGAGAGCCAGCGCCAATTGTCCGGCCAGAAATTCGTCATAGGCGAGCCTGCGTCGCGAAATGCTTTCCAGCGCGATATCGGAAGGGTCTTCCGGCAGGTGAAGCGTATTGAGCGACTGCTGGAAACTGGTGAAGCGCTCCCGCGCTAGGAGAGGCGGGTCGATCCATTCCGGCAGCGGAGGCACGCGGGTCAATGCTTCCTTGACGGCACGCGCCAGCGTCTTGGACGACAGGCCCGCAGTTAGCGGATAGACTGGCTCGACCATTGGCAGATTGGCCGCATCTTCCAGGCTCGCAATATAGTCCGGATGGACCATGGAGGCGCGGCCATTGAACCATTCCACCTTGCCCGACACGATGACGGTCTCACCTTCGGGCAGCATTTTTTGCAGCCACGGCAATTGCGCGTGGAAGAAGGTCAGCGCAATTTCGCCTGTCTCGTCATGCGCGAAGACGCGATGCGGGACATTTCCGCGTCCGGGCGGCGCCGGCTGGTGCTGGTCGACAGTGACTTCCAGCGTGACGATTGCACCCTCCGACGCGTTGACGATGCCGGGGCGGTTGCGCCGGTCTATTACGCTATGCGGGGCCAGAAACAGAAGCTGGCCAACCTTCGGCTCAGCACCCGGTATGTCAGTGCCGAGCAGTTTGCCGAGCAGAGCCGCGACCTTCGGGCCAATGCCGGAAAGCGAACGAACGGAAGCAAAAAACGGGTCAAGAACAGATGGACGCATGGCGGGAGCATTAACTGCTTCGTCTCGCCGTGCAAGGGCGAGGCGCAATCTTTCTGTGCTCTTTTTGTTCCTGTTGGATAAACGGGTTCCCGTTTGCGGCGCAGATGCTATATACCAGCAGCAATTTGAATGACTGGAGCTTACCGAGGATGACTGGCAGCATATTGGCGACGGAAAATCTGGATGTACGGCGCCGCAAACTTCTGTTTCGCGCGTGGCACCGCGGTATGCGCGAGATGGATCTGATCCTCGGGCAATATGCGGATGAGTATATTGTCGGCTTCACTGACCCGCAGCTTGATGAGTTCGAGCATATTCTCGAAGTGCTTGACCGCGATCTTCTCAAATGGGTAACGGGCGAAAGCCCGATCCCGGCCGATTTCGACACGCCCCTGTTCCGCGATATTGTCGCCTTCCGCGACCGTATTGAATTCTGAGTTCAAGGTTCCCATGCCCGTTTTCAGCAAACTAGGTCTCAAGTCCTCCAGCGCGCCCGGGGCAAAACGTCATATCGTGATCGACGGTGTTGCCGACGGTTACGAGGCGTTCTGTCTCGCTCGGCTGGTGGAAGAGATCGGCGAACGCGGACCGATTATGTATATCGTGCGCGACGGGCAGCGCATTGCCGATCTTGAACAGGTGCTGGGTTTCGTGGCCCCGGATATACCGGTTCTGCATCTGCCCGCATGGGACTGTCTGCCTTATGATCGCGTGTCGCCGGGAGCGGATGCTGCTGCGCGCAGACTCACAGCGCTCGGTGCATTGGCCGCACTCAAGAAGACGCCGCATCCAGCCGTCGTCCTGACCACAGCCAATGCGGTCTTGCAAAAGCTGCCGCCTCAGGCGGCAATCGCCGAACAGGTGATTTCTGCACGTCCCGGCAACCAGCTGGATATGAACGATCTGGCATCCCGGCTGGAGCGCAACGGTTTCGAACGTGTGTCGACGGTGCGTGATATTGGCGAATTTGCCGTGCGCGGCGGCATTCTCGATCTTTATGCGCCGGGCTCGGAAGAACCGCTCAGGCTCGATTTCTTCGGCGACACGCTGGAGACGATTCGCGCCTTCGATCCTGCTTCGCAGCGCACGACCGGAACGCGCAAGGAATTCGTGCTCCAGCCGATGAGCGAAATAACGCTCTCAGCCGAAATGATTAGCCGGTTCCGCAAGAATTATGTCGCCATGTTCGGCGCACCACAGCGTGACGATGCGCTCTATCAGGCGATCAGTGAAGGTCGCCGTTTTGCCGGCATGGAACACTGGCTGCCGCTGTTCTATGACACACTCGATACCGTATTCGATCATGCGGGCAATATGCCGGTGGTCTTTGACCACCTCGTCCACGAGGCGCTGACCGAACGCCACACGATGGTCGTCGACCATTACGAGGCGCGGCTGCGGCAGGCGGAAGGCAAGGAACCGGGCAGCGATGCCGTGCCTTACAAGCCGGTTAAGCCGGAAACGCTTTATCTTACTCCTGCGGAAGTTGAGAAACACGCTGAAGCCGGTGGGATGCGTATTGACCTGACGCCGTTTGGCGCGCCGGAGGTTACAGGGCGGACGATTATTCATGCCGATGTGCATAAGGGCCGCAGCTTCGCCGAGGAACGCGCCGCCACCGACGTGAACCTGTTTGAAGCCGTGGTGAAGCATATTGCCGAACTGCGTGCTACGGGCAAAAAGGTGCTGGTTGCTGCCTGGACGGAAGGTTCGCTGGACCGTCTTTTGCAAGTGCTCGACGAGCATGGGCTGGAAAAGATCGAATCGGTTGACCGGCTTTCCACGGTCAAGGCGCTTTCACGCGATAAGGTGACGGCGGCTGTGCTGGCCGTTGAAAGCGGATTCGACGCTGACGATCTCGTCATCGTGGCCGAGCAGGATATTCTCGGCGACCGTCTGGTGCGCCGTTCCAAGCGCCGCAAGCGCGATCAGGATTTCATCTCGGAAGTCGCCTCGCTGACGACTGGCGACATTGTCGTCCACGTTGATCACGGTATCGGTCGTTTTATTGGCCTCAAGACAATCACGGCGGCGGGTGCGCCGCATGATTGCCTTGAAATCCATTATGCAGGCGACGACCGGCTGTTCCTGCCTGTCGAAAATATCGAGCTTCTGTCGCGCTATGGTTCGGAAGGGTCCGATGCGGTTCTCGACAAGTTGGGTGGCGGCGCATGGCAGATGCGCAAGGCCAAGCTCAAGAAGCGGCTCCTTGAGATTGCCGGGCATCTGATCCAAATCGCTGCCGAACGCCAGATGCGCGGCGCGCCGGTCATGACGCCACCGGATGGTCTCTATGCCGAGTTCGCCGCTCGCTTCCCCTACGATGAAACCGACGACCAGCTGACGGCAATCGAGTCTGTCGCGGACGACCTGGCTGCTGGTAAGCCGATGGATCGCCTCATCTGTGGCGATGTCGGCTTTGGCAAGACGGAAGTGGCGCTGCGTGCTGCTTTCATTGCGGCGATGAGCGGCGTTCAGGTCGCGGTTGTCGTGCCGACGACGCTTTTGTCGCGCCAGCATTTTAAGACCTTCTCAAAGCGTTTCCATGGCCTGCCCATCAATGTTGCCCATGCATCGCGCCTCGTTGGGACGAAGGAGCTTGCAGCGGCCAAGAAGGGGTTGGAAGAAGGAACCGTCGATATTGTCGTCGGCACTCATGCGCTGCTCGGCAATTCGATCAAGTTCAAGAATCTCGGGCTGCTCATCATCGATGAAGAACAGCATTTTGGCGTCAAGCACAAGGAGCGGCTGAAGGAACTGAAGTCGGACGTGCACGTGCTGACATTGTCAGCCACACCAATCCCGCGCACCTTGCAGCTTGCGCTGACCGGTGTGCGCGAACTGTCGCTCATTACTACGCCTCCCGTCGATCGCATGGCGGTGCGGACCTTCGTTTCGCCTTTCGATCCGCTCGTCATTCGCGAAACCCTTCTGCGTGAGCGTTATCGCGGTGGTCAAAGCTTCTACGTTTGCCCGCGTATTTCCGATCTTGGCGAGATCGAGGAATTCCTGAAAACCCATGTGCCTGAACTGAAAGTGGCCGTGGCTCATGGCCAGATGGCGCCGGGCGTTCTCGATGACATCATGAACGCCTTCTATGACGGCCAGTACGATGTGCTTCTGTCCACGACCATCGTGGAATCGGGTCTCGATATTCCGACGGCCAACACGATGATCGTGCACCGTGCTGATATGTTCGGCTTGGCGCAGCTCTACCAGTTGCGTGGTCGCGTCGGGCGCTCCAAGCAGCGCGCCTTCGCGTTGTTTACGCTTCCTGCGGGCAAGATGCTGACGCAGATGGCGGAACGCCGCCTCAAGGTTCTGCAATCGCTCGACACGCTGGGGGCGGGCTTCCAGCTTGCCAGCCACGACATGGATATTCGTGGCGCGGGTAATCTGCTCGGCGAGGAACAATCGGGCCATATCAAGGAAGTCGGTTTCGAGCTTTATCAGCAAATGCTGGAAGAAGCCGTGGCCACGCTCAAGGGAACGATCGAGGTTGAAGACAGCCAGTGGTCGCCGCAGATCGCTATTGGCACGGCGGTGATGATTCCGGAAGCCTATGTTCCCGATCTTCAATTGCGCCTCGGCCTTTATCGCCGTCTCGCCGATCTGGAAGAGCCGCAGGATATCGATGCCTTCGGCGCGGAACTTATCGACCGTTTTGGCCCGATGCCGGACGAAGTGCAGCATCTGCTCAAGATCGTTTACATCAAGGCGCTCTGCCGCCGTGCGAATGTCGAGAAGCTCGACGCCGGTCCGAAGGGCGTGGTGATCCAGTTCCGCAATGCGACCTTCAACAATCCGGTCGGTCTGGTGAAGATGATCGGCGAACAGGGCTCCATGGCCAAGATCAGACCGGACCAGAGCATCGTCTTCATCCGCGACTGGCCGACGCCGGAAAAGCGTCTCAACGGTTCCGCCGTCATCATGACGCAACTGGCGAAAATCGCGGCGGGTTAATCCCCCGCCGTTATTTTCGGCCTATCGGTCCTCGGCAATTCCCGGCTCAAAACCTTCGGCCGTCTGACGGATGGCGTCGGCAAGGACATCGGCCGTCTGTGCGCCCATGACAGCGTATTTCTGGTCGATGATGAAACAGGGCACGCCGCGCACGCCAATGCGGCTGGCAGTGTCGATCTCCTCGCGAATTGTCGCCTTGTCGGCATCGCTTTGGAGGAGCCGGGCGACAACTGCTGCGTCCATGCCGACGCTTGCCGCCGCATCAACCAGCACTTCATGGTCGCCAATATCCTGTCCCTGCTCGAAATAGAGCGAAAACAACAGGCCAACCATCCGATCCTGCGTATCGGGTGCAGCCTGCGCCGCCCAATGGATGACGCGATGTGCGTCGAGCGTATTCGGCGCGCGGGCGATGGCGTCGAAATCGAACACGATGCCGTTTTCCTCACCAAGCTCGGTCAGTTGTTTATGAATGTCATCGATCTTGCCGCCGCTGCCGAATTTCTCCCGCATATAGGCTTGGCGATCCTTGCCTTGCAGAGGCAGGGTAGGGTCCAGTTGGAAGGGGCGCCAGCGCACCTCAGCCTCCACGTCCGGCACCATGGCGAGAGCCGCTTCGAGGCGCTTGCGCCCTAGAAAACACCATGGGCAGACGACATCCGACACGACATCGATAGTTATCTTTCTGGCGGCCATGGTTCAATCTCCGTGCAGGAACCGGAGGTTTAGCCTCCGGTCGAGTATCCATATTATATTGGGTGCATGTAGGGCGAATTACGCTGGCGTTAAAGCCCGCTCATTATTTTGCGCGCCACCATGTCGGCAGTTGAAAACCGTAGAGCGAAGTCTTCTGTGGATGTTCGATGCGATCCCACCGCGCCACCCATTGATAGGGCAGATAGTAAAGCGGAACGTAATAGTCGCCCGAGATAAGCACCCGATCAAGCGCGCGGACAGCACTGACGAAATCTGCGCGGGTTCTTGCGGTCAGCAGCGCTTCGATCATCGCATCGACCGCCGGATCGGCAACGCCGGGATAGTTGAAGCTTCCCTGCACATCCCGCGAGGCCGCACCCCAGCGCATCCATTGTTCATTGCCGGGCGAAAGCGAGCCGGTCAGCGCGCCGAGTATCATGTCATAGTCGAATGTCTGCAGGCGTTGCTGATACTGGGCATCATCTGCGGTGCGGATTTCTGCAGTAATGCCTAGCCGCGCGAGATTGCGCTTATATGCGAGCGCGACCTTTTCCTCGTCGGGAGAGCGCGTCATGATTTCGAACGCGAGCGGTTTGCCCGAAGGATCGACCGCAAGACCGTGTTCAAACCGGAAGCCGGCCTCTGTCAGCAGATCAAAGGCCTTCTTTGCTGGCGTGCGGTCATGGCCGCTGCCGTCCGTTACTGGCGGGTGCCAGGTGCCATTCATGACATCTTCGCGGACAGCGTCGGGAAAAGGCGCAAGCAATCGCTTCTCGCGATCGTCTGCCGGCTTGCCGACGGAAGAAAGCTCCGATCCTTCCCAGTAACTCTGCGTGCGCCGATATTGATCGGCAAAGAGATTGCGGTTGGCCCATTCAAAGTCGAACAGCAGCCCCAGCGCCTGCCGGACCCGGCGGTCGGCAAAAATCGGGCGGCGCGTGTTGAATACGAATCCCAGCAGATTTGCTGGCGTGCCTTTTTCAAAGCTGTCCTTGATAACCCGTCCCTGTTTTACAGCCGGGAAATCATAGAGCTTTTCCCAGCGTGTCGGGTTTGCTTCGATGAAAACATCGAGCAGGCCCTTCTTGAACGACTCGAACAGGGAAGTCTCATTGCGATAATATTCAATCGTCAACGTATCGAAATTATTGAGCCCGCGTTGTGAGGGCAAGTCCTTGCCCCAATAGTCAGGGCTGCGCTTGTACACAATACGTTGGCCGGGTTGCACGCCGGAAATAAGGTACGGGCCGCTACCGACAGGTGGTTTCAGTGACGAGTTGCCGAAGGTTTCGCGATCAATGGCGTGCTTAGGCAGCACAGGCATCGACGACGCAACGAGCATTGGAAACTCGCGGTCCGACTTGTCATTGAAGGTGAAGCGGACAGAGCGTTCGCCCGTCTTCTCGATCTTTTCGACACGGCTCATCCGGTTGTTGTAGGGGGGGCGCCCTTTTTCCGTCAGGATGTCGTAGGTGAAGAGCACGTCGTCCACCGTAACCGGCTGGCCGTCAGACCATTTCGCCCTCGGGTTCAGGGTGAATTCGACCCATTTGCGTTCCGGATCGACTGCAACCCTTTCAGCCAGCAGGCCGTAAAGGGTGAATGGCTCGTCTCGCGAGCGCTGCATGAGGGTTTCGTAAACGAGATTGCCGAGATCAACATCACCGAACAGACCTCGCGCGGTCGTGCGCATGCTTTTCAGAACAAATGGATTGAGGCTGTCGAACGTGCCGACAACGCCCATTGTGAGGGCGCCGCCCTTCGGCGCGTCGGCGTTAGCATAGGGGAAATGGGTGAAATCGGCTGGCAGAGCTACGTCTCCGTGCATGGAGAGCGCATAGTCGGGCTGTGCTTCTGCCATCGCCTGTGCGGGCATCGTACCGACGGCGGCTCCGGTCAGGCTCGCAAGAACCAATTTGCGGAGAAAGGCAATCAATCCGTTCAACTTCAATCGTCCATTGTAAATAAGTTTGAAGGTCGCATCCGAAGACGCCGATTCGGAACCGAAAACTAGCATGATCGTACATTAAGTGCGGAATTAGGGCGTGTCCGCCGCGTGACAGTGGGAGCTAAAACAAAGATTTTGGCGGATTCCGAGCATGGAATGTCGAAACTCATCTGGATTCATACCCCTAGTCGTTGTAACACGGCTCCGGATTGGGCCTGCATAGGGCCTGAATGGGGGCTAAAACCCTCAAGGTCACGCTGTTGCCGCATTTTCAAACCAGTGACGGTCTATCGCTGACTTAAATACAGAACGGGAACTATAGATCAGAGCGTTGAAAGGAACCTGTTGATCATGTCCAGCACGAAGACAATCGCTGCCGCATCTGCCATTGCTGGCGCGTTCGCCCTGCTTGCCTCCGCGACGATGCCTGCATCGGCGCAGCAGCCGCCACAGGGCTGGTTCAAGGTCTGCTCGAAGCAGGAAGACAATGACATCTGCAACACGCAGAACATCGTCACCGCGGATTCCGGCCAGCTCCTGACTGCCGTCAACCTCATCGAGATTAAGGGCAAGATCAACCGCAAGATCTTTCAGGTGACCGTTCCTATCGGCCGTCTGATTCCTGCCGGTGTCGGCCTTCAGATT
This sequence comes from Ochrobactrum sp. PL_is483, assembly GCF_055816855.1. Lineage (NCBI taxonomy): Bacteria > Pseudomonadati > Pseudomonadota > Alphaproteobacteria > Hyphomicrobiales > Brucellaceae > Ochrobactrum > Ochrobactrum sp. PL_is483. The sequence continues at coordinate 340,516 of NZ_JBVPGS010000040.1, read as the reverse complement.
GACAACAACAAGCCGGTCAAGCTCGAATACGGCATCTGCTTCCCGGATCGCTGCATCGCCGAAGCTCCGCTGACCGACGATCTCATCAATGCGCTCAAGAAGGGCGGCAAGCTGACCCTGACTTCGGTCAACTATCAGAACAAGCCGAACCCGATTCCGGTAGCGCTCACCGGTTTCTCTGGCGCTCTGACCGGCCCAGCCCTCAAGCAGTCGGAACTGGAAGAACGCCAGAAGGAACTTCAGGACGCCGTCCAGAAGAAGCAGAAAGACTTTGAAGCCAAGATGAAGGCTGAACAGGACAAGGCAAAGGGCGCAGCGAACTAAGTTGCATCCAGTCTGTTACGAGAAAGGGGCGCCCGGAGCGCCCCTTTTCTTTTAAGCTATGATTTCAAGAGAAAGCTCTATCTTAATTAGAATGCTGCGATTTCACGCGATAGGAACCGTTGTCCAGCCGATCGAACATTTCGTCGATCTGAGGATGACGCAAAGGCTCGCCGCTTAAATCTGGAACAAGGTTCTGTTCCGATACATAAGCAACATATTCGGATTCCGCGTTTTCAGCCAACAGATGGTAAAAGGGTTGATCACGATGCGGACGTGCTTCCTCGGGAATGGACGCATACCATTCTTCTGTATTCGCGAACTCGGGGTCCACGTCGAAGATCACCCCGCGGAAGGGGAACAGCCGGTGCTTGACGACCTGGCCGATCTGAAATTTTGCGTGCTTTATCTGTGTCATACCCATGCAACATTATGTAGTTCACCGCGCGACAAATTAAAGTCGGCGGGAACCCGCAATTCTGTCAGTCTGATGTTTCGGATTGGCTCAAAACCGAATTAGCTGGAGCGCTTTCCGTCGCTTCGGTGCGGGAGGCTCGGCAGCTTCGGAAGCAAATGCAAGAAACCGCTGCCGGGGCGAAGTCCCTCCCGCATGAAAAACGCGCGCAGTGGAGCAAACGAGCGAAGCATTTCGAGGCCAACCCCACGCACGATCTGCGCCGGGAGCATATCAGAGAGAAGCGAACGATTGAGTGCATCGACCGAGCCGGTGCGTGCCAGAATGTCCGGGCGTCGCGCACGGTCATAGGCGCGAATGACCCGATCCGAACCGGGATCGACCGGGTCGCTCTCTATAGCCTTGACCAGCGTTTCGACATCACGCGAACCCAGATTGAGCCCTTGCGCGCCGATTGGCGGAAAGACGTGAGCGGCTTCGCCGATGAGAATCGTGCGCCTGGCCGCAAAGACGTGAGGCACCAGGCCGGAAAGAGGCCAGGCCTGCGGCTCAATATCGAGCGTGATCTTGCCCAGCATGGACTGCATCATATTCTCGATGCGTTGAGCGAGCGTGGTTTCATCAAGCGCAAGCAGCGCTTCGGCGCGACCGGGATTGACCACCCAGACGAGGCTTGAGCGTTTCCCCTTCAATGGGACCTGCGTGAAGGGACCTTCTTCTGTGTGAAACTCCGTCGAAATGTTCTCGTGGTCGACGACATGCGAGAAAGAAAGAACGACAGCTGTCTGCGGATAGCTCCAGCGGCGTGTGCGGATGCCCGCCGCTTCGCGAGCCATGGATTTGCGCCCGTCTGCGGCAACGACAAGCCGGGCATGCAATGTTTCGCCGCCGGAAAGTGTGACCGTTACATGGTCGCCATTGTGGCGATATTCAATGACGGGTGCATTGATGCGCTGGATGTTCGGATTGCGTGCGACTGCTTCGGCAAGTTTTTCGTTCAATACCGCATTGGGGATGTTGTAGCCAAATGCGGCCTCATCGATTTCACCGGCGCGGAAAGTTACGACCGGGCTTCGTACAAGACGCCGCGTCGCGTCGATAATGCGCATGGAAGCAAGAGCAGCCGCTTCCGGCTCGATATCCCGCCAGACGCCCAATCCTTCCAGCAACCTGATGGCGGGCATCATGAGCGCTGTCGTGCGACGGTCTCCCTTGTCGGTCTCCGGTCCGAGCAGGATGGTGCGATAGCCTTTCGTGCCAAGGGCCAGCGCGGCCATCATTCCGGCAGGCCCGCCGCCGCTGATGATAATGTCGGTGAGTGGCTTGTTCGCAACAAGATCGTTCATCGTGTCTCATCCCTGGTCCGACAGGTGCGAACCTGGTGCACCGTCTGATGATTCCAGCCGCACTTAAACCGAATTGCAGCCAAAAGGCCATTCTTCCGTGGAATTATGGCGGATTTGCCTCATGCCTTACTTGCTCTTTTGCGCTTATTCAGGGAAAGCTGCTGCAGGATCACCGCTCTCCCAAGGGAAAGTGTTTAGATGATCCTGAGGTTTGGGGATGCCGGTTTTGTTTGGTGTATGCGTTCCCCGTTTGATGAAATGTACTCGCCGCCTTGGGGAATGTCTTGGGCGGGATAAGCGCGGCGACAAACTGAAATGGCGGACGGCGTGAAAACCAAACTGACCGGAAAACTCAAAGCCAAGAAAGTCACCGCGCCGCAAGCCAAGGCGTTTTCGGTACATCTTCTGACGGCATCGGGTTCGTTTCTGGCATTTCTTTCCATCGTGGCGGCCAGTGACGGTCGCTACACGGCGATGTGGTGGTGGCTGGGGCTGGCGCTTTTCGTCGACGGCATCGACGGTCCCATCGCGCGCAAGCTCGAGGTCAAATATGTCCTGCCAAACTGGTCGGGCGAGCTTCTCGACAACATCATCGATTACGTCACCTATGTTCTGATACCCGCCTTCGCGCTCTATCAAAGCGGGTTCATGGGAACCTATTTGTCCTTCATATCCGGCGCAATCATCGTGGTTTCGAGCGCGATCTATTATGCCGATACCGGCATGAAGACGAAGGAAAATTTCTTCAAGGGCTTCCCGGTCGTTTGGAATATGGTGGTCTTTACGCTTTTCATCGTCAGGCCAGGAGAGTGGGTGGCGTTTGCAACGGTTGTCGCGTCGGCAATCCTGTCGTTTCTGCCGATCAACTTCCTGCATCCCGTGCGTGTCGTGCGTCTGCGGCCGCTTAATCTGACTGTTTTCCTGCTCTGGTGTGCCTTTGGCGCAGCTGCGCTCTATTATACTCTGGATGCGCCGCTATGGGTCCGCGTCGGCATATCCGTGACGGGGCTCTACATCTATTTCATCGGCGCTGTTATGCAGTTTTTCCCGGGATTGGGACGGACTGCCACTGTCATCGCGGCTGAAAAAGCCGCCGCCGCAAGGAAGAGTGGAGAAGCATGATGATCAACGCCATTCGGGTTCATCAGACTGGTGGGCCGGAAGTCATGAAGTATGAACAGATCGCGATCGGCGAACCCGGTCCGGGCGAGGCGAAAGTGCGCCACGAAGCCGTCGGTCTCAACTTCATTGACGTCTATTTCCGTACTGGCCTTTACAAAGCGGCGCAGATGCCCTTCACGCCCGGAAACGAAGGCGCGGGCATGGTCGTAGCGGTTGGTCCGGGCGTGGCCGATGTTCGCGTCGGCGACCGCGTTGCCTATGTGGCGACACCGGGCTCCTATGCAGATGAACGCATTCTTCCAGTCGACCGGCTGGTGAAGGTTCCGGACAATGTCGACCTGAAAACCGCTGCCTCGATGATGCTGAAAGGCATGACCGCGCAATATCTTCTGCGGCGCACATTCAGGGTCGAGCCGGGACAGACGATCCTTTTCCATGCTGCTGCCGGCGGTGTGGGCCTGATTGCCGGGCAATGGGCGAAGCATCTTGGCGCTACCGTTATCGGAACGGCAGGATCGGACGAAAAGATCGCGCTGGCCAAAAAACACGGCTACGATCACGTCATCAATTACCGTACCGAAAACTTCGCCGAAAAGGTGAAGGAGTTGACGGACGGAGCGGGCGTCGATGTGGTGTATGATTCCGTTGGCCGCGATACCTATATGGGCTCGCTGGATGTGCTGAAGCCGCTCGGCATGTTTGCCTGCTTCGGTCAGTCGTCCGGTGTCATTCCGCCTTTCGATCTCGGCATTCTTGCGCAGAAGGGCTCGCTCTTCGCCACGCGGCCGACCCTGTTCAATTACGTTGCCAAGCGATCCGACCTCGAAAAGACCGCAGCCGAGCTTTTCGAGGTGGTGGGAAGCGGAGCGGTCAAGATCGAGATCAACCAGAGCTATGCTCTCAAGGATGCGGGCAAGGCTCATGAGGATCTGGAAGCCCGCAGGACGACTGGTACGACCATTCTGTTGCCCTGAGCTGACTGATGATTGCAGCGGTGTGCATATGTCCACCGCTGCTTGCTTTTGTGCTTTTCAAGAGCAGACTTGCTGGCTAAGGTCGCTCAAAAATACAAATGGGGAACGATGACAGCGCCTTTATCCGACCGGCCTCTTCTTGATGTCCGCCGGCTCACGAAAGTCTTTGGTCAGCTGCGGGCCTGTGATGGTGTAGACCTCACCATCGGGGAAGGCGAGATTCACGCGCTTCTGGGCGAAAATGGCGCCGGAAAATCCACCTTCGTGAAAATGCTGTTCGGCGCACTCCAACCCCTTGAGGGCAAAATCGTCTGGAAGGGGCAACCTGTCGCGATAGAGGAACCTGCCACTGCAAGAAAACTCGGCATTGGTATGGTTTTTCAGCATTTTTCGCTGTTCGACTCGCTTACCGCCGCTGAAAATATCGCCCTATCGCTTGATCGTTCCCTGCCGCTTTCAGACGTTGCAAAACGTGCGTATGAGGTTGGTAAGACATACGGTCTTCCAGTCGATCCGCAGGCTCATGTCGGTGATCTGTCCGTTGGCGAACGCCAGCGTATCGAAATCGTGCGCTGCCTTCTTCAGGAACCCGACCTCATCATCCTCGATGAGCCGACTTCCGTGCTGACGCCGCAGGAAGCCGACAAGTTGTTTGAAACGCTGGAACGCCTGAAAGCCGAAGGCAAGTCCATCCTCTATATCAGCCACCGTCTGGAGGAAGTGAAGCGCCTTTGTGACCGCGCAACTGTGCTGCGGCATGGGAAGGTCGTCGCGCATTGCGACCCGCGCAAGGAAACCGCCGCGTCGCTCGCCCGCATGATGGTTGGAAACGACATCAATGTTGTGGCGCGCACCCCCATTGCGGCGGCAAATGCGGGTGAAGATGCGCTTTTTGAAATCAGGTCCCTGTCACAGCCGCCGCGTGGACCGTTCTCGACCGCCCTGAAAGATATTTCACTTTCGGTTGCTGCTGGTGAAGTGGTTGGCATAGCGGGCGTTGCGGGTAACGGGCAGGGCGAATTTTTCGAAGCTGTTTCCGGTGAAGTATTGCAGTCCAACGCCTCGAATGTGCGTATCCGGGGTAGGGATGCAGGTAAGTCCGGTATTAGCGAAAGGCGTATGATGGGCGCGGCCTTCGTACCGGAAGAACGGCTTGGACATGGCGCCGTTCCGACGATGACGCTGACCGACAATCTGTTCCTGTCCCGGTACAAAACCGACTCAAAAATGTTCCTGCGCGGTGGCAAACTGAAATTGATCGCGGAGAGCGCGCTACGATCGGCTGCAAAACGCATCATCGAACGGATGGATGTGCGCAAGAGTGCTGAAAATCCGCCTGCGTCGGCACTTTCCGGCGGCAATCTGCAGAAATTCATCATCGGGCGCGAGCTTGACCGTTCACCGTCGGTCATGGTCGTGAACCAGCCAACCTGGGGCGTCGATGCTGGCGCTGCAGCGCATATTCGTCAGGCGCTCGTCGATCTTGCGCGTTCCGGTTCAGCAGTTCTCGTTATTAGCCAAGACCTTGATGAGCTTCTTGAAATCAGCGACCGGATCGCAGTCATGAATCACGGCCAGCTTTCCCATCCTGTGCCGATTGCCGAAGTCACGCTGGAAAAGATCGGCCTCTTGATGGGCGGCGTTTCAGGAGAGGCTGCATGATGCGGATCGAACTCGTCAAACGCCCGCAGCCGTCGAAACTTTTCAGCGCCCTGTCACCGTTGCTTGCGCTGTCGCTGACGCTGGTTTTCGGTGGTCTTGCTTTCGCAATGATGGGCAAGGAACCGCTGCATGCGCTCTACGTCTTCTTTGTCGAGCCTTTGTTCGATATCTGGTCGTGGCATGAGCTTTTGGTAAAGGCCGCACCGCTGATCCTGATTGCGGTCGGTCTTTGCGTCTGTTTTCTGTCCAACAACTGGAATATCGGTGCCGAGGGACAGTTTATCGCCGGTGCGATAGCGGGGTCGGTCTTGCCGGTCATGTTCCCGGATTCGCAGTCATGGGTGGTTCTGCCCGTGATGATGCTTATGGGGATGGCAGGCGGGGCGGCATATGCATCCATACCCGCGTTGCTGAAAGTACGCTTCAACACGAACGAAATCCTGACCAGCCTTATGCTTGTCTATGTTGCGCAGCTCTTCCTTGACTGGCTGGTGCGCGGCGCTTGGCGCAACCCCGAAGGCTATAATTTCCCGGAAACCCGCCAGTTCAATGATAGCGCCGTTTTGCCGGAAATCTGGAGCGCATCGGGCCGTGCTCATTGGGGTTTCATCTTTGCGCTCGTTGCGGCGGCGGTCGTCTGGTTTCTGCTCAAGCACACGCTGAAAGGCTTCGAGATCAAGGTAATCGGCCAAAGCCCGCGGGCGGGGCGCTTTGCGGGTTTCAGTGCGGGCAAGATGGTGTTCTTCGTCTTTGCGGTTTCGGGTGCTCTTGCCGGCCTTGCGGGGATTGCGGAAACTTCGGGCGCTATCGGCCAGCTCCGCCCTGTCATTTCTCCGGGCTATGGTTTCACGGCGATTATCGTTGCGTTTCTCGGACGCCTCAATCCATTGGGGGCGATTGCAGCCGGTTTGGTGCTGGCGCTTTCCTATCTTGGCGGTGAGGCCGCACAGGTGTCCATCGGCATCTCGGAAAAATCCGCACGCGTGTTTCAGGGCATGATCCTGTTCTTCGTACTCGCCTGCGATACGCTCATCCTCTATCGTATTCGGTTCATATCCGCAGCCCGAGCGGGAAAGGCCTGATCTCATGGATTTGACGCAGGCTATTCTCCTTACGATCGCAACTGCTGCAACGCCGCTCCTGATCGCTGCCATCGGCGAGCTGGTGGTCGAACGCTCCGGCGTGCTCAATCTCGGCGTCGAAGGCATGATGCTTATGGGGGCTGTGTCCGGTTTCGCCATCGCGCAGATGACTGGTTCGGCTTGGCTGGGTCTGGTCTCCGCTGTGCTGGTCGGCGTGCTGTTCGCGGCAATCTTCGGCTTTCTCACGCTCACCCTTGTCACCAATCAGGTGGCGACCGGGCTGGCGCTTACAATCCTCGGCGTTGGGGCATCGGCCTTGCTCGGCGAGAGCTTTGTCGGGCTTCCCGGCGTCCGGCTTGAGGCGGTTCATATTCCCTATTTGACCGATATCCCGCTTGTCGGGCGGTTCATCTTCGGTCAGGACCCCATCTTCTATATGTCCATTCTGCTGGTTGTTGGCGTTGCATGGTTTCTGTTCCGCACACGGGCAGGGCTTACATTGCGTGCCATTGGCGACAGCCATGGCTCGGCACATGCGCTCGGCGTGCATGTGGTGCGCACGCGTTATTTGGCGGTGCTGTTCGGCGGGGCCTGTGCCGGTCTTGCAGGTGCGCAATTATCGCTCGTCTATGTGCCGCAGTGGGTGGAAAACATGACTGCAGGGCGCGGGTGGATCGCGCTTGCTCTTGTGGTTTTCGCTTCGTGGCGGCCGTGGCGGGTGTTGATCGGTGCATATTTGTTCGGCGCGGTGACTATCGGCCAGCTCCACGCGCAAGCGCTCGGCTTTGGACTGCCGTCACAGTTTCTGTCTGCGCTGCCTTATCTTGCGACGATTGTGGTGCTGGTCATCATTTCGCGCAACAAGCGCCTGACGATGATGAATACGCCGGCTTCGCTTGGCAAGCCGTTCGTGCCGGACAGGTAAGACGAGCGGTTAAGGGGTAACGAAAATCACTCCCAAGGATTTTTGTTTTGGTTCGTGGGTAAAAACAAGGAGTGCAGGGAACATGAAAAAGACGCTTATGGCAATTGCTACTGCGACGAGCTTTATGCTCGGCGGCGCGGCGCATGCAGAAGAAAAACTGAAAATCGGCTTCATCTATATCGGACCTCCGGGCGACTTCGGCTGGACCTATCAGCATGACCAGGCCCGCAAGGAACTGGTCGAGGCGCTCGGCGACAAGATCGAAACCACCTTTCTGGAAAACGTGCCGGAAGGTGCCGACGCCGAACGTTCCATCGAACGTCTGGCGCGCGCCGGCAACAAGCTGATCTTTACGACGTCTTTCGGCTATATGGACCCGACCCTCAAGGTCGCCAAGAAGTTTCCGGATGTGAAGTTCGAGCACGCAACCGGCTACAAGACCGCCGACAACATGTCGGCCTATAATGCGCGCTTCTATGAAGGCCGTTATGTTCAAGGCGTGATTGCCGCCAAGATGTCGACCAAGGGTGTCGCCGGTTATATCGCTTCGGTGCCGGTGCCGGAAGTCGTGCAGGGCATCAATGCATTCATGCTCGGCGCGCAGTCCGTCAATCCCGACTTCAAGGTCAAGGTGATCTGGGCCAATTCCTGGTTCGATCCGGGCAAGGAAGCCGATGCGGCCAAGGCTCTGATCGATCAGGGCGTCGACATCATTACCCAGCATACGGATTCCACGGCCGCCATTCAGGTGGCGCATGACCGCGGCATCAAGGCCTTTGGTCAGGCTTCGGACATGATCAAGTTCGCGCCCGACACGCAGCTTACCGCTGTCGTAGACGAATGGGGTCCTTACTATATCGACCGTACCAAGGCCGTTCTCGATGGCAGCTGGAAGAGCCAGAATGTCTGGTGGGGCATGAAGGAAGGTCTCGTGAAGATGGCGCCTTACACCAACATGCCGGACGACGTGAAGAAGCTGGCGGAAGAAACCGAAGCCAAGATCAAGTCGGGCGAATTGAAGCCTTTCACCGGCCCGATCAAGAAGCAGGACGGTTCCGTCTGGCTCAAGGAAGGTGAACAGGCTGATGACAAGACCCTGCTGGGCCTCAATTTCTACGTCGCGGGTGTGGACGACAAACTGCCGCAGTAAGCTTTTCCATGTTGAAACAGAGAAGGGCGCTCATTGCGCCCTTTTTGTTTTCTTACAATGTATTGGGATTACCTGTTAAAGCGACAACTTAAGCCCTTCGTGGCTATCGACGAAGCCAAGCGACTGATAGAAACGCAGCGCATCCGAGCGCGCTTTGTCCGTTGTCAGTTGCACCAGCCCACAGCCGCGTTCGCGGCACTGATCGATTGCCCACTCTATCATCCGGCGGCCAATTCCGCCGCCGCGAATGTGGCTTGCAATCCGAACGCTTTCGATCTGGCCGCGCCACATGCCCAACCGGGACAGGCCGGGTATGAAGCTGATCTGCATGCAGCCAATAATCTCGCCATCCTGTTCCACGACAGCGAGAAGCTGATTGGGATCGGCGTCGATGGCTACAAAGGCGCTGCGATAGGAATCCCGCAAGGGAAGGCTCGCATCTTCGCGCTTGGCGCCCAGCGCATCATCGGCCAGCATGGCGACCATCGCAGCCACGTCAGCCGAGGCGGCTTTTCTGATCGCTATGGTTGCGTCCGCAGCCATCAGACCGCGATGCCGTGCAGATCGTAAGCGTCACTTGCCTCGATCTTCACCGTCACGATGTCGCCAACGCGAAGCGGGCGGCGCGACTGGATGTGGACGCTGCCGTCGATTTCCGGCGCATCGTAACGCGTGCGGCCTTTGCCGACCGTGCCATTTGCTTCATCGATGATAACAGGCAGGCGCTTGCCGACCTTCTTCTTGAGGAGGTTGGTCGAAATCTGCTGCTGCTTGGCCATGAAACGATGCCAGCGCGCTTCCTTGATTTCCTCCGGAACCTGCTCAAGGCCGAGGTCATTGGCCTTCGCGCCCTTGACCGGCTCATATTTGAAGCAGCCGGCGCGTTCGATCTTGGCTTCATCGAGCCAGTCGAGAAGCAGCTGGAAATCTTCTTCCGTTTCACCGGGATAGCCAACGATGAACGTGGAACGCACGGCTAGGTCCGGGCAGGTTTCGCGCCAGGATTGAATGCGGCGCGAGGTCTTTTCCTGATGGGCGGGACGGCGCATGTTCTTCAGCACCGCAGGCGAGGCGTGCTGGAAGGGAATATCCAGATAAGGCAGAATCTTGCCTTCCGCCATCAATGGAATGACTTCATCGACATGCGGGTAGGGATAGACATAGTGCATACGCACCCACACGCCCATCTCGCCCAGTTCCCGCGATAGATCAAGGAACTTGGTGCGAACCGTGCGGTCCTGCCACATGGCTTCCTGATACTTGATGTCGAGGCCGTAGGCGCTCGTATCCTGCGAGATGACGAGGATTTCCTTGACGCCAGCCTTGACCAGCTTTTCCGCTTCGCGCAGCACCTGATCAATCGGGCGCGACACGAGATCGCCGCGCAGCGCCGGAATGATGCAGAAGGAGCAGCGGTTCGAGCAGCCTTCGGAGATTTTCAAGTAAGCGTAATGGCGAGGAGTCAGCTTTACGCCCTGCGGCGGCACCAGATCGACAAACGGGTCGTGTGCGGGAGGAGCCGCCTCATGCACAGCGCTCATCACGCTTTCATAGGCCTGCGGGCCGGTGATCGCGAGCACGTTCGGGTGGCGCTGGCGGATAACCTCGGGCTCCGCGCCAAGGCAGCCGGTAACGATCACCTTGCCGTTTTCGTTGAGAGCAAGGCCGATGGCATCCAGCGATTCATCGCGCGCTGAATCGAGAAAGCCACAGGTATTGACGATCACCAGATCGGCGCCGTCATGCTTGCGGGAGATTTCATAGCCCTCGGAACGAAGGCTGGTGATGATGCGTTCGGAATCGACAAGCGCCTTCGGGCAGCCGAGTGAAACGAAACTGACGCGCGGTGCGCTCATGGTGATACCTTGCGAATTTCGGAAAATTGCGCGCGCAATATCATGATAAAGGGGCAGCGGTAAAGTTAAGATGATAAAAAAAGCCGGAGCGCGGGGCTCCGGCTTCCAATCGCAAAACGGGGATCTGCTTACTCAGCCTGATCCGCAGGAGCCGCGTTGAGCTGGCCGTAACGTTCTTCGCCGATCTTGGCGAGAAGATCGAGCTGGGTTTCGAGGAAGTCGATATGGCCTTCCTCATCAGCCAGCAGCTCATCGAAAAGCTGCTTGGAAACGTAATCGCCGAGTTCGTCGCAGATTTCGCGGGACTTCTTGTAGGAAGCGCGGGCGTCGTATTCGCCTGCAAGGTCGGCTTCCAGAACTTCCTTGACGTTCTGGCCGATGCGCAGCGGAGCTACGGTCTGCAGGTTTGGAAAGCCTTCCAGGAAGATAATGCGGTCAATCAGCTTGTCGGCGTGATGCATTTCTTCGATCGATTCTTCACGTTCCTTCTTGGCAAGACGCGTGAAGCCCCAGTCGTTGAGGAGGCGGTAGTGAAGCCAGTACTGGTTTACAGCGCCAAGCTCGAGGAACAGAGCCTCGTTAAGCCGCTCGATGACCTTTGGTTCGCCTTTCATTCCATGAACTCCCGAATTTGTCGCGTAGAGAACGTACACGATCCATGAACTGGACCACGTTTTCGTCCATTTGGTTATGACGAAGATGATACTCTTCAGTCACCCTTATGATCGTTTCCACGACGTTTGGGAAGCAGCCACAGCAACGGCCGCGCTTGGACATGACATTATAGACGGTACCGGGAACGATAAGTTGCCAGCAATCCTGATCGAGAAGCTCGATAACGACGGCTTCAATGTCTTTATCGGTAATAACGTTGCAGCTGCACACTAGCATGAGGAGACGTCCCCCATGCCTGCAAAGCAGAAATCAGACGCGAAAAGCATCGGGTGGAGAGACTTTACCGGCTCTAACTGTACTTCAACTGTTTGGCTACGCAGAAAAACTGGCAGCTTTATTTTGCTTGTGGCGCAAGGCCGAACTGAACCGGTCAAAGGTTCCTCCAATTGCAAGGGTTAAAGGCCCGAACATTAAAGGCAGTACTTGGGTGGGACTTTTAAAACCCACCAAATTAAGTCAGGTTATGGCCGGTGAAGCTTTGTTCTGTCAATTTTTATGTTTTTGAAAGGTTCTAAAAATCAATAACTTGGAATCGTTCTAAATATGAGTTAACTACCCATCTTTAAAAGACAATTGAGTTTAATTGCCCTCATGGCGGCGTTTGAATCGCGCCGCCATGATGTTGTGCGCCATTTCGCCGCAGCTTGTGGATAGGTGTCAGGCACCGAGGACGGAGCTGAAACCTTCAAACTGCGGAGGCCCCATATAGAGCGGCTTGTTATCGCCAGCATTGCGATGCGCATCGCGGAACTGCTCGGACTTGGTCCAGGCGATGAAATCATCGCGATTGTGCCAGACTGTATGCGACGCATAAAGCGTGTAGCCTTCCTCTTCGTTTGTCGCGCCGCGCAGGAGGTGAAAGCCTTCGAAACCCGGCAGTTCCGACAATTTGGAGTCACGGTTTTTCCAGACAGTCTCGAAGTCGGCCTCGCTGCCGATGCGAACCTTGAAGCGATTCATGGCTATGAACATTGCTGATCCTTTTCCATCAGGTTGGGGATTGGCTATTTTATACAGTTCCGGCGAGTGCAGCGGTAGGGCTGCACTCGCCGCGTCACATCTCGGGATCAAAAGGCCGCCGCGGTCAGGTTGGTCGGCCTTAGCAGATGTGACGATCTCGAAAGAGAGGCGAGAACGCCTCCCGAAGTTTTAGAACTGGAACTGGGTCGAAACGAGGAATGTGCGTCCGCGGCCAGAACCATAGGTGCTGAGAGCAGGAGTGTATTCCTTGTCGGCAATGTTGAGCACCTGAAGTGAAAGATCGACCGTATCGGTGAACTTGTACTTCGCGAAGACATCCACCAGCGTGTAGGGGTCGGTATCGCTTCCGCTGATGCTCCTGCCGCTCGAAACGTGCTGAACCCGCAAGCCGCTTTCGAGCTTGCGCTCGAAGAAGCGCGCACCCGCCGTAACCGTTACGACATCTTCCGGTAAATACTGGTTCGCTCCAAGCCCTGCCGTCTGTTTGGGCAGTTCTGAGGTGGAATGCGTATAAGCAATGCCAGCGAAGGCGAAGCCAGCGTCATAACGGGCGTCGAGTTCGAAACCTTTCACATCGGAAGTGCCGTCCACGTTGATGAACTGACTGTTCGTGCTGGAGGCTGTGATATAGTCTTCAACTCGCATCATGTAGTAGTTGGCCTTAACACGCAGGCCGTCTTCCGCTGTAAAGATGCCGTCGCGTGCGATATTAACGCCGAACTCCCAGCCGCGCTGCTTTTCAGGGCGCAGGTCTGGATTGCCCCGCAAACCTGTTGTACCTGCATGGGCAACGCCACCAAGGAAGGTTTCCTGCAAGGTTGGCGAGCGCATGGAATGCGCATAGGTGATGTAGGGCTGCAGCCAGTCGGTCAGGTTATAAGCAACTGTGACCTTGGGGCTGAGTTCGCCATCGCTGTTCGAAATGGAGCTGTCTTCGCTCTCAAGCTTGAAATAATCGTAGCGCAGGCCGGTGACGACTTGCAGGGCCTGATAATTCCAGGTCGCCTCCGAGAAGACTGCGCCGCGATTGGAGTTGGCATCCGTGGGGTTGACGCCAGTGATGTTGCCGCCTGCATTGTCGCGGTTGATTTCAAAGCCGTTCTTCCACGCAACAGCTACATCACCAAAGGTGAAGCGCGACGTGTTTGAGGCAGTCATCCCTGTGGTGTCCGTTGAAATCTGACGCCCTACATAGCTGCCATTGCCGCCCACCCAGTTTTGCAGCGTGCTGTTGTGGTACACGTTGACATCAAGGCCGATGAGATTGTTGTCGGACGGGTTATAGTTATACTGCGCGAAGAAGGTGCGGTTCTGGAGGAACATATCGTAGATCGTATAGGTTCCCGGACGGTAGCCGGTCGCATACGTTCCGTAATGGTTGTTGTAGAGCACGCCACCAAGTGTCAGCTTCTGATCCTCGCCAAGACCGAACTCGGCTTTGAAAAGGCCGGAGGTCAGTTCCTCGCCGGATTTCTCGACAGTAACGCCGTCGCCGTTCTTGTAGTTGTTGGAATCGTGACGGCTGATTGCGGCAACAAGCCCGATGGAATTGACGCGGGCTGCTCCCGCCAGCATTTCGGAAAAGCCGGTGCCATTGCTGCCCCAGGAGGCACGGCCGAGAACGCCCTTGTCCTTGCCGTCGAGAATTACATCGTCGACGCCGAGCGTGCGGAAGTTGACGCTGCCTGCGAGAGCGGTGCCGCCTTCAGTCGTGACCGCGCCGCGCGCCACATCGATTTCGGAGAGCAGGTTGGGATCGATATAGGCGTAGCCCTGCGCATCATGCGCGGTATTGCGATAGCTCTGCGGTACGCCATCAATCATCATGTTGACGCGACCGGAACCCTCGAAGCCGCGGATATTGACGGCGACACCCGGGTTGGAGCCGCTCTGGAGGGTGAAGACGCCTGCGGTTCCGCGCAGCACATCATCGAGTTTCGCGCCACCGAAGCGATTGATCTCTTCGCGGTTCACCTTGCCCACGGGCGCCGTGACTGAGGTCGGCACCTGCGCGTCGTTCGCTCTACGAATAGTGATTGTTTTCAGCGCGACGGCGGCTTCATCTTCAACCGCTTTCTGCTCTTGCGCGAATGCCTGTGACGTCATCGCCACGAGAATGACGGCAAGCCCCGTGCTTGCCTGAAATGACCTTTTGTAAACCCCACCAGTCGCCCGCATTTCCAATTTTCCTTCATGACCAGACGCGCTTCGTCGGCCAATGGTCGACGAAGAAATCCAAAAAATTCAATTGTTTATGACTTCCCCTCGGGAAAAGGCCGCGTGCTGGCTGGGAAGAAAACTTCTCCCTGGCTGGCGCTGGAATAAGCGAGATTTAAACTTGACTCGTTTATTCCAGTAATGCAGTGATTAATAAACATGACTGTTGATGTCAACAAAACAAATTTGCTGTCATCACCGTGTGGAAAGTCGATGCTGAGGCAAGAGAATGAACAGGCGTATCCATATCGACATGCAGGTGCGGTTGCCGCGCGGATCCGTTTCCGAGCGGACAGCAAATTGCATTCCTGAAAGCCAGCTCCGCAGCGATTCGAACGAAACTGTTCCGGCTCAGATAAAACCTCGCTTCGGTGAGAGTGTGCTTGAGCCGCAACTGAAGACCTATGGCAGCCGCGAACTTTTCGACGGCTCCCGGGAAGTGGGCATAGAGCACGGCGGCTCTCTCTATCGCCTCAGGATAACCCGCCAAGGCAAGCTCATCCTTAACAAATAGGCAGCATCCGATGACGACCCATACCAAGCCCTCCCCAGAGGCGATTCTCAAGGCACGGGCTGATAATCCGAAAATGCGTGAACGTGATTTTGCGCAGTTCCTCAGTGTATCAGAAGCCGATTTTGTTGCAGCACATTGCGGGCAGCCCGAGACAGCGCCGATTTCTGCGCGGCGCATTCGTGCCGATGTCGAAACGCTGTTGAACCGCATCGCATCTGTCGGTGAAATCATGGCTCTGACGCGCAATGAAAGCGTTGTTCATGAAAAGATCGGACCTTTTGAAAAAACGATCTGGGGCCCGCATGCTTCGCTGGCGCTTGGCAAGGAAATCGACCTTCGCATTTTCCCGAAGCACTGGGTTCACGGTTTTGCTGTCGCCAAACAGGATGGCGAAGCAACGCGCCGCAGCCTGCAGTTCTTCGACGCCACGGGCGAGGCAGTCTTCAAGATTCACCTGCGTCCAGCTTCTGATATTGCAGCCTATGAGGCGCTCGTTGCTGATATACTGCTGGACGATCAGTCACCTGTTATCGAAACCAGCATCCTCGCTCCCAAGGGACCGAAGGCGGATGTGTCTCTTCTCGATATTGACGCATTCCGCGAGCGTTGGGGTGCTCTGACCGATGTGCACCAGTTTGTCGGCCTGCTGAAGGATTTCGGCGTTGATCGGCATCAAGCGGTGCATCTGGCCGGTCATGATTTCGCTTGGCGGGTCGATACCTCGTCGGTTGAAGCCATGATGAACCATGCGGTGCAGGAAAAGCTGCCAATCATGTGCTTTGTCGGAAGTCGCGGCTGCATCCAGATTCACACGGGGCTGATCCACGAGATCAAGATGATGGGGCCGTGGCTGAATGTGCTGGACCCAACTTTCCACATGCATCTGCGCACCGATCACATTGCCGATGTATGGGTCGTGCGCAAGCCAACGAAGGACGGTCATGTCACATCGCTGGAAGCCTATGATGCCAATGGCGAGCTGATCGTTCAGTTTTTTGGTGAGCGTCATGAAGGCGAAGCGGAACTGGCGGACTGGCGCATGATTGCGGAAAATCTTCCGCATCTGCCGCAGTCGTCTGCTGCGTAAGGTGACGGCGATGTCGTTCATCTTCACGCGTTTCAGGCGCGGCGCAGGCTTGGTTGCCATCGCCTTGTCGCTCGCTGCTGGTACGGCTTGCGCTGAAACGGTCGATCGTTTCACCGACACGTCGCGCATTGTTTCCGTTGGCGGATCACTGACGGAAATAGTCTACGCTCTCGGCGCGGAAAAAATGCTCGCCGGGCGTGATCAGACGAGCATTTATCCCGACGCGGCGAAGAAGCTGCTCGATGTAGGATATATGCGCCAGCTTGCGCCCGAAGGCGTTCTTTCGGTCAATCCGACCGGCATTCTGCTTCTGGAAGGCAGCGGCCCGCAGGATACGCTCGATGTTCTAAAAAAGGCGTCCGTGCCAACGATCGTCGTGCCGGAGGCCTTCACCGGCGAAAGCGTCGTCAGGAAAATCGAGATCGTGGGCAAGGCTCTCGGTCAGGAAGAGAAGGCCAAGGAACTCGCCGCCGAAGTTTCTCGTGATATCGAAGCGGCTGAAAAGACTGCGGCGGGTCACAACCCTCGCAAACGTGTGCTTTTCGTACTGTCGGCTCCGGGCGGGCGCATGATGGCATCAGGCACCGGCACTGCAGCTGATGGCATGATCAGGCTTGCAGGCGGTGAAAACGTGATCAGCGAGTATCACGGATACAAGCAGCTGACCGACGAGGCCATTGAGAAGAAGGCGCCTGACATGATCCTGATCATGGATACAGGTTCGGATGGGATGACACCGGAATCGCTCATGAAAAACCCGGTTATCGCGGCAACGCCAGCGGGGCGTAACGGGAATATCATTTCGATGGAGGCGTACTATCTGTTGGGTTTCGGGCCGCGAACCGGCGCTGCCATTCGTGACCTGTCGGCAAAACTCTACGGCGCTCCTACGGGGCAGTAACATGGTCGGGCTTGCGCGGTTCAAGCGCGAGCCTGATTGCAAGGATTATTCGAAATGACGATCCAAGGTCGCGTGGTGCGAGAACAGCGCATTGCAGCGCGTCTTTCAGAAAATGACACGGGAGATCGTGCGGCACGCGCGCGGCTCACCATCATATTACTCGCGATGGCCTTGTGCATCGCTGCTCTTTTCAGTCTTACGGCTGGCGCTTCGGATGCGTCCGTGCTTTCGGTTCTGCGCGCCCTGACCTCCGGCGGAGCCGAGGGCGCGGATGCATTCCGGCGCGATCATCTGATCATCGTCGAAATCCGCTTGCCGCGCATCGTCATGGGCATGCTGATAGGAGCGGGGCTTGCGGTTTCCGGGGCTGTCATGCAGGGTCTTTTCCGCAACCCGCTTGCCGATCCGGGCCTCGTCGGCGTTTCTGCCGGAGCAAGCCTTGGAGCGGTATCCATGATTGTTTTGGGCGGCACAGTTCTTGCGCCTGTCATTGCCATGCTTGGCGTCTATGCGCTGCCGCTAGCCGCATTTCTGGGCGGGCTTTGCAGCACGTTTCTACTCTATCGAGTGGCGACACGGCGAGGCCGAACCTCTGTGGCAACCATGCTGCTTGCAGGTATCGCGCTGGCGGCCTTAGCAGGTGCTGCCACTGGCGGACTTATCTATCTTGCCGATGACCGCCAACTCCGCGACCTGACCTTTTGGGGGCTTGGCTCACTTGCCGGTTCCACCTGGGCGAAGATTGGCGCCGCAGGTCCGATAATTGCTGCTGTTCTGGTGGTATCGCCCTTGCTGGCGCGGGGGCTCAATGCGCTGGCTCTTGGAGAAGCTGCCGCTGGCCATCTGGGCATTCAGGTGCAGCGCATCAAAAACATCGCCATTGTCACGGTCGCTGCCGCCACCGGCGCGACGGTCGCCGTCGCAGGCGGGATCGGCTTTATCGGTATCGTGGTGCCGCATATGCTGCGCCTCGGGATCGGTCCGGATCATCGCTATCTGCTGCCAGCATCGGCCTTGCTGGGTGCGACGCTTCTGCTGCTCGCAGATGCGGTAAGCCGCACGATCGTGGCTCCCGCAGAATTGCCGATCGGCATCATCACCGCGCTTTTCGGTGCGCCGTTCTTCCTCTGGATATTGCTGCGCCAGCGCGGCCTGCTCGATCTGTGAGGCTGTCATGATTGAAACAAACTCATTGAGCGTAAGCCTGTCGGGCAAAAACATCATCAGCGACATCGGCTTTTCCGCCAAACCGGGCGAGGTGACGGCAATCGTCGGGCCCAACGGCTCCGGTAAGACCACGCTGCTGCGTGCGCTTTCCGGTGACGTTGCATATACTGGAACGGCTTGCCTCGATGGCCAATCCTTCGCGGAAATCAAGCCTTGGCAGATGGCAGCACGGCGGGCGGTGCTGCCGCAGGCGAGCGCCTTATCATTTCCCTTCACGGTACGAGAGATCGTGAAGATCGGGCTTACGGGCGGCTATAGCGGCGTTTCTCGCGATGAAGAAAAGCGGCTGCCCGATCTCGCCTTGCAAAGGGTTGATCTTGCTGGTTTCGGTGGGCGGCTCTACCAGGAGCTTTCCGGTGGAGAGCAACAGCGCGTGCAGCTTGCCCGTGTTCTGTGTCAGGTCTGGAAGCCGGTTATCGACGGGAAAGCGCGGTATCTGTTTCTGGATGAGCCGATTTCAAGCCTCGATATACGGCATCAGATCGTCGTGATGGAGATTGCGAGAGATTTTGCGGCCGCAGGCGGTGGAGTGATCGCGATCCTGCACGACCTTAACCTGACTGCCATGTTCGCCGATCGTATCGCAGTGATGAGCAAGGGCAAGCTTGACGTGATGGGCGCGCCGCGCGAAGCGCTGACCGATGAGCGGCTCGAACGCGTCTATGAATGCACATTGCGGGTAGGCGTTCCGCCTGAAAAGGGTGTGCCTTTCGTATTGCCACAGTCTGCTTATCGCGTAGCTGCAGAATGAAAAAAGGTCCGGTAGCAAGCCGGACCTATTCGTTCGCGCTTCGGTATTGAGCCGTCAGCCCGCCACGCGCTCTTCTTCCATTTCATCAAGACCAAGCAGGTGCCGCACATTCGGGCGCGCCTTGACGAGGTCTGCAATGCTGTACTTCATCAGAACACCAAAAAAGGCGTTGAGTGCCTCGCGGAGTGCCGAATTGAGCGCGCAGCTATCGACCAGCGGGCATTCGGTGGCGTCATTTTCGAAGCACTCAGCCATGGCGAAGTTTTCTTCGGTCACACGCACGACATCGAAGAGAGAAATGTCCTTGGCCGCCCGACCAAGGCGCACACCGCCGTTGCGACCGCGCACCGTGTTTACCAGCCCATGCTCAACGAGCGGCTGTAGAATCTTGAACAAGAATAGTTCAGAAACGCCGTAAGCGCGCGCAATTTCGGGAATACGGCTGAGCTTGCCGTCATTGGCAGCGCAGTACATGAGCATACGAACGGCATAATTCGTCTGGCGGGTAAGACGCATCACTGTTCCTTTCAACACGTCTCGGAGTACTGCATGCCTCAATGCGAAGGCACCGATAATCCGATCCTTGATTTCGCAATTCCAACCGCAAACGGTTCATCCCTGTTTCGGAACTGCTTCAAAATTCTGGTCGTCTTCGCATGTACGATCCAGACAAGTTCAAGGCTCTGCCGGATCATACGCTAAAGAAGGGCATTTGTTTCTTAACCCACTTTAGAATCATTCTTAAAATATATGAAGTCTTTTCTCATCTTTAAAGGGGAAAAATTGTTGTTAGCTGCGGCCCCTTCCATATCCGCCACAAATCCTACTGGCAGACATCTATCCACTCGGCGCGGACCAGTTCTGCCATTTTGTGAGGAGCGATGCGCACGGCGCTGTTTGTCGCCCCGGCTGCTGGCACGACTTCCTCGAAACTCTTCAGCGATACATCGCAATAAACGGGCAGGGCGCTAGGCAGGCCAAATGGGCAGACACCTCCTACGGGATGGCTGGTTTGCGCAAGAACGCTCTCGGCATCCAGCATGCGCGGCTTGGTTCCAAACTGATCCTTGAATTTGCGATTATCGATGCGGGCATCGCCACGGGTAACGATGAGAATGGTCTGGTCCTTTGCTGAAAAGGAAAGCGTTTTGGCGATCTGTCCCGGCTCGACACCATGTGCTTCTGCGGCAAGAACGACAGTGGCGGTGCTTGTTGGAAGTTCAATCACTTCGATTTCAGGCGCTTTCGCCGCAAAAAAGGCCTTTACAGAATCCAGACTCATAGCTTCCCTTTTTCTTATTTTGATTATTAAACTCAAGTTTATGCCGTATTCTGCCGCAGAACAAGACCGACTGGTTTTCTGCGGCGTTTTGGCATGAATTTCTACCAGATCGAAGCCTCGGTTCGCAACAAGGCCCATACCTTAGATGGGAAGGAGCGGGCGGTCGCCGCGGCTAGTTGCGTTTCCTTATGCCTAGAATACTGGCGAATGAAACAGTGCACGTTGACGTGAAAAGAAAAGCTGCTAAGAAGTCACTCGCTGAGCGATTGGTCACAAATCGGTAGCGTGGTTCCGTTTGCTGCTTTCCCTAAAGCTGGGAAAGCGTAATGAAGCAATCGTATGGAGGGGTGGCCGAGCGGTTTAAGGCACCGGTCTTGAAAACCGGCGTGCGAGAGATCGTACCGTGGGTTCGAATCCCACCCCCTCCGCCAGAGTTTAGTTTAAGCTATTGAATTCATTGTATAAAATAAAACGATGCAAGATCGTCCCGCAAGTTTACCCACAATCCGATGTTTGCTAATGCGGCGGCGGCTTGGCGCGATTTTGCCCAGCCACAATCCGACTAGATGCCCGAAAAATGTGAGGGAGTCGGAAGTCGCGCCAACGCGGCTGGGAGTCTTTAGACGCTTAATCGCGTCTTTAAAGCATACAATGGCACGGTGCCATTAGCCTTACGAACCTGAACCCAATTTCTTATCGGACGAGTCTTTTCAACTTTAGCTGTCGTTCGAGTCTCTCGACCATACAATACGCCGCGCGGATGGACCGTATAAACCTGAATGCGCATTGCCTTGACCAAGGAGTCATAAGGCAACTTTTCCCGGTCGAGTCTTTTGCAAAAATTCAGACATTGAATCTCTAACAGGGCCGAGTCTTTTTCCCCTTTTGCTAAACATGTAGGAAATATTCGTGAAGCAATCGCTTCAGGTTCATATGGCTCACAAGCAATTACTAATTATCACAAAAATGTGATCGACGGGTTTACCTGTGTAATTGCTGGGGGTCATATGTATCATCCTATTTTGTCATGTATAGACTGTCGGAATTTATCGTGTTTTACTAAAGCATATCGGAACAAACTGTAAGTAAAACATGGACTTATCAAATGAAAACTTTCATTAGACTACCTGAAGTCCGTAAGGCAACTGGTCTCTCCACATCCACCATTTATGAGGGGATGCGGGATGGCTGGTTCCCAAAACCCGTCCGGCTCGGCCCTCGCGCCGTTGGCTGGGATGAGGATGTGATTGCGGCGTGGCAGGAGAATTGCATCGAACGAAGCGGCGCGGCGAGCGCGTAACTTTAGGAGACGAAAAGCCATGAACTACATTTCAGACGACAAGACTGAAAGCGCCCGGTTGGAGGCGAAGCTCGGAAGTTTTCGGGCCGGACCCGGCATTTCCGCGACCGATCACCTCAACGGCCAAACCGTGCCAGCGTACGATAAAGGCTCGGACACGGTGGCGTTGGGCATTAGCGAAAGTGCGGCGATGCACAAGCGGGACATGGAACGCCTGAAGGCTCGTGAAGCGGTGCGGGCCACGGTGTTCGCCGCATTCCCGGACGCTCCAGCGGAGCTTCAGTCCATTATGTACAACCATCCCAAGGTCGAGGCGTGGCTTGCCGCGCTCGCGGATAAGGAGCAGGCCCGATGAAATCCGAAGACTTTTATCACGCCGCCAGCGCCCGTCTCTTCACGCCGGAGCAACTGGATACCATAGCGTACCGCTATCAGCAGTCGGCGGCACTTTACCCAGAAGAGCACGAGCGCGTCGCCCGGTACATTCAGGACCACAAGCTGGTCGGACACCGGGAAGTGCTGGAGCACTATCTGCGCAGCAATCTGCCGATGAGCGACCACGCCCTGAACGTCATCAACGCCTTTGCTGACTCCACTGCCGCAGGCGCGTACGACCGAGGGGCCGAACGAGGAGCGCCGACGCATGGGCTGGAGACCTATGGCGGCGTTGAATCGGCAGCAAGCCGTCTGTTTAGCAGCACGGTGAAACCGGAGGAACGGTGATGGCACAGACTCCGTTCGGGGCGCTGCTGGAGGAAGCCGAGGCTGCGTTCATTGCGGGGGACGACGCGGGCTGGCGGGACGCCATGCGGGTGGCGCACCGGGCCGTTGCGGAGGTTCGGGCCTCGTCCGATCCGGTCAAGCAGTTCATGGCAGGACTTCGAGGGCTGCGGGAGTTGCGGGACTGGCATCGGCGGGCGGGTCGGGAAGTGTTGGCGCGGGATGCGGAGCGAGCCGTGAAGGTGCTGGAGGACTTGGCCGTGAAGCTGGTGGCTAGGTCGATGAATTGAGGCGCGGGCATGGCCACCGCGACGGGGACCGGCGGAGGTATCTAAGCAAATTCCGCCGGTCTCATTTTTCGGAAGATAGCGAGGTGAACGGCGATGACTGCAGACGTGATTTCATTGGACGAGGCCCGGAATCGGTTGCGGGTGGAGCCGGAGTTGGTAGCACAGGACGAGTTTTTCCGGGGCATGTACTTGTTGCGCGAAGCGCTGGAACTGATCGAAGCCCTGCCGGGAAAGCGGGCCGAAGATGCCTACGACCGCCTATGCCAAGGAATGCGGGTGGTTTTTGATCGAGAACGGAGGCTGGGCCGTGGGTGAGATTTTGAAGATGGAGAAGGATGTGATGGCAAGGGTGGTGCGGGAGTTAGACACCACGGACCTTGCGTTGCTCACCGCAGACGATCTGGCAATGAAAGACTTGCTGCCGGTTTCGTCCAAACCGAACGAGGTGCAGACCTTTAGTTCATTTTTGGACCGGAAGCAGGCGCGAAAGGGCAAGGCGCAGGCGGAACTGAGCCGCCAAGCAAATCCGGGCGGTTTTGCGCCGTCGGTGGCGAACGCAAAACTGGCGATCACCAAGCTCGGCATTAGTATGAAGTTCGACAAGTTTCACATGCGGATGGAGATCGAGGGTTACGATAAGCCCGTTGGTGAGGCTTTTGCGGACACGGTGCTGAAGCTGCGCGATGTTGTGATTGAGAATTTCGATTTCGATCCCGGCCAGCGAAACGTGGAAGATGCGGCAAGGCTGCTTGCGATGCAGAACGCGTTCGATCCGGTGCGGGATTATCTTGATGGGCTGACGTGGGATGGGACGCCGAGGCTCGACACTTGGCTTTCGGTGTATCTTGGCGCGGCGAATGATGAGCTTACACGGGCCATTGGCCGGGCCGTGCTGGTTGCTGGGGTTCGGCGCGTACGGCGTCCCGGCTGTAAGTTTGATGCAATGCTGGTGCTGGAAGGGCCGCAGGGGCGCGGAAAGTCATCGGCGCTTAAGGTGTTGGCCGGGGGCGATGACAATTTCACCGATGCCCTCGATTTCCGCCAGAACTATAAGGAGCATCAAGAACTGCTGCTGGGAAAGTGGATCGTTGAAGCGCCGGAGCTGGATGGGCTGGGCCAGTCGGACGTGCGGCGGGCAAAGCAGTTTATCTCAAAAACCCACGACCGAGCGCGCGCGGCCTACGCCCGGACGGTTGAGGAAGTGCCCCGTCGCTGCATCCTGATCGGCACGACGAACGACGACCATTACCTGAAAGACCCAACCGGGAACCGGAGGTTCTGGCCGGTGGTGACGGGAGAGATTAATCTGGCGACGCTGCGTGAGGCACGTGATCAGCTTTGGGCCTAAGCCGCGATGGTGGAACCGGGTGAAGCCGACCCGGTGACGATCCCCGAGCATCTGTGGACGGTTGCTGCCGAGCGGCAAGCCGAACGGGTTGAAGCTGATCCGTGGGAAGATACGCTCGCCGCGCTCCTGCCGAAGCTTGCTAAGCGGGCCGAAGGCGAGCTTCGTATCGCCACCAGCAGCATTTTCGCATCGGCGTTGGCGATGGAAATGTCGGAAGTGACGAAGCGGGATAGCCGGAGGCTGGGTGATTGCATGAGGCGGCTGGGGTGGACCGGGCCGAAGCTGATCTGGGCGGGAGATAAGCCGGTTAGAGGGTATGTTAAACAGGATGGTATGGCCCTGACCGATGATGAATGAAAAAATACAATAAAAACAATGACCTAACCGCCTAACTGTTCCTAACGGTTATAACACGAAGTTTATAGACTTCCTAGGACACTAAATCCCTTCAATCCCCTTATCAGTTAGATCAGTTAGAACGGTTAGGATTTCTTCCATCCCATTGAAAACATGGGGTTTTCATCCATAACCGAAACCGGGGCTTTGTCCCTTTCATAACCGTTATGTGGAGGCAAAAGAATGGCCGACGGCGAAATCCTAAGCCCGGCGCTCGCCGCGCTGTTACAAATCATGACCTCGACCGAGGTGGCCGAGGCCAAGTGCGTTGAGGCCGCGAAAGCGATTATTGAGTATGAAGCGCCGCAAGGGGTCTACGACCTCACCCACCGATATTTGATCGGGGTGGCCGAGGATGACGAACAATCAACGGATTTGCGGCTGGAGGCGTTGAAGTTGCTGCGGAAGGTGGAGGCGCGCCGGGTTGTTCCGGGAGTGGCGAAAGGCGAAGATACGGAAAAGGCGAAGCGGCTAGCGCAGAGGCTGGAAGCAGCGCGAGAGCGGGTGGAGAGGTTTCGGACGGGAGGATGGCAATCCACTTTTCCGATACCTTGATGTGCGATATTCAGCACCAACGCATACGCGAAGAAGGATTGCCGTGAGATCACCTTCTTGCCGCAGCTGATAGTCGTCGGAATTCTGGAGAATTGGCCAATTTGGACGAAATCGCACGGACCCGATCAAGAGCTTTTGTAAGATCATGCGGGACTACGGAGTTTTCGCCCGCACCAACGGTTAAATCCAACAAGGTGAGGAGTGCTCTTGCTTTTTCTTCATCATTGATCAGGTCGACTCTTGGTGCGCCTTCGTCGTCACCGTAAAGGCCATAATCGATCAATGACCAGCATTGAAACGGGACAAGAAATCGTTTGATTGCCGCGACCGCATCCGAAAAGCATTGGCGAGAAGCGGCTGGTAGATCAGCCAAAGCTGCACTCACGCCAGGGGTTACCAACGAAAGTTCCTGTGGCCATACTGCTGTTAAAAAAGGTGAAATGGCCATCGTGAAAAGCTTCTCAGCGGTATGACTTTCTTTCCTAGTTTTCCCGTTTTCCGTGAGGTCGCGGATGAACTGCGTCATTACACTTGCTGCAGAGGCCCTTACTTCGTCGTCCAAGACCCGGATCATCTGCTGGATATCAGTATTGCTTACCGCTGGTGATCGCCCTTTCAGCTGAGCAAAAAGACTTTCGACTATTAGATTGAAAACAAGCCTCTTTCTGACATCACGACCAAGGCTTTGATCTGCTGCTTTGTGCGCCATCGCAGAACCTATTAACTTCAAAACCCCTTCGCTTTGCATTCTTCGTGAAGCAGCGCTCCAGAAGATACGGGATTCAGGGTCATTACGTTTCAATGCCTCGATAAGATGGTCTTTGGTCCAATCTGGCTCCACCGCATAAAAGAACGGTAATGCCTGAATCAACCTACTGAGAACAATCAATTTGCTCCGACCATTTTCTGCGATCAGCAAATCTCGCATCTCGCGCGCCACACTTCCTTCCGCAAAAGCTTGTTGTTCCTTGGGGGAGTATTGTAAAACTTCGAAGAAAACCCCAATCAATTTCCCAACAGGCGTGGTTGAGGCGCTTATTTCCTCCCGAGTATCGTCAGGATCGTCTTCTACGATGTTAGGAGATTCCTCGACATTATTCTCGCGTTTAGCGTTTGTGGCTTCGGCTGCGTAAGGCCAGATTTTTTTCCACGCATCGATCCCGTTAGCTGTTTTCGCAACATACTTTGTCCAGCGATCAATCCAAGCGGTAATACCCCGAACCGCAATCCGAATGGTTCGTCCTGACAACCGGTTGATAAGGGCAATTACGCGACTTACTTCTTGATCCAAAGCTCGAGGGACGTCCTCGATGACCTCCGGTGGTGGGACGTGGGCATATCCGAACTGGTTCCAAACAGACGGATAGGCATCTCCCGCATTTGCGACGTTTTCAAAATCTTTCAGTACGGAAAGGCAGTTTTCAGTTTGATTGAGCCAATTGCTTGCACTTTCTGCTGGTCCGTTATCCCATACATTTTCTGAATTGCGGAAAGCATTCTCCAGTTCTTGCAGCCGGGCAGCTCCGCTGAGCGTATCGAGTAATTTATTCGTTCCTGTTGATATCCACGATGCTTCAGACGCCACTTTAAAGCCGTCCGTTAAAGTCATATCGACGATATTGCTAAACTGTTGCTCATTGGCACGTATGAATGACTGCTCTCGTTCAGGCAATTCATTTCCGGCCAATTCAAGACGCTTGAGTTCTTGGGTAATGCGATAGCGGCGGGCTTGATCTACCTTGTCCTTCTCGACTTGCCGGGGCCAGAAGTTTCGAGGTGGCCCCTTATGAAGGCGGCGTAACACATTCTTTTGAGTGGTGTCATCTAGATCGGAAAATCTAATGGCCCGCAACTCTGTGACCTCGGGAAAATCGTGCAGATTCCAGAAAGAAGTGGTATCTAATTCTGTGAAGAAGTTATTGAGTTCTTGGGACGTGGCGAGCGCTGGCAATCTTGCCGCTGCTGCCCACAACCGACGATGTACAGGATTGTTAATGACGCGCCAGCGCTTTGCAAATTCCAAAGCAGATTCTGTATCCAGTTGCGCAATACGCTCCACAACGCTGTATAAAAGCTTGACCGATGGGGCAATTCCTTGATGAAAGGAATCTGGGTCTCGCTGAACATTTTCATTATTCAGCCCAACATAATAAACCCGATCCAGCCCTCCGAGTTGCCAGAATCTTCCTTCGCCATTCCATCCAATTCGGCGGCCAATACTCAAGCCGTGTAGAACAGCAGAATTTAGTTCGTTTGCCAGCGATACAAGGAAATTACGATCAGTAATCTGATCCAAGGCGAGAAGATCTCGCTGCACCAACTTTCCGCTAGAAAGCCTTACGGATATCAAATGATTGTAACTCGACGGTTTCCGCGGCTTCTTGATGTATGTCCAGCGCCATTCATCAATTCTCTCGACCTTTATATGCGGATAAACAAGATCGACGATGCCAGATATGACTGCTCCAGATAGTTCTCCAGATCGTAACCGTGCTTGAAGCGAATAAACGGATGTAAAGTCGTCATCTAAGGTTTTTCCAGCCCAGCTTTCTTCTATGAAACGCCATGTGGTGCGCCACGGTTCTTTTAAATCGTTTGCATGTCTGTCCAATAATTCAAGAATGGCTAGTCGCTGGGCCGTTTGGCGATCTTCCAGATTTAGCGCCCAAAACACGGATTCTTCTTCGCAAAGACGGCTATCGAGGAAAATGAGAGTCGCTCTAAATAACGAGCGATCATGTTCACTTAAATTAAAGAAAGCCCGCGTCATGGGCGGACCTCCCGTTCCTTTTCCGAAAGTATTGAGATTGTTGCATCGAGCCAACCAATATCTGCTTTGGCGTTAGTCACCAAAGCAATCAATTTATCCCTAGCACTCGCATCTTCGCGACGTATCAGATGGTCAAACAAATCTCGCTCATGCTCAGGCGCTAACATTCGTGGAGCCTTTACTATTTTGCGGATCGTCGACTCCACTTTTTCCCGTTTACCGTTGATAGCTGACAACTCCGCCCATCGCTCAAGCGTTTGGCAAAGCGAAGCATGGCCATTATCCGGAGGATAGTGGATTGGGGTAATACCTCGAGCCTTCCAATCTTCAAGATCGACTGGGTCACTTTGGCTTGTAAATGTAAATCGTTCTTTCAAGTCGTCGAAGCGCGAACCGTCGGCTGCTACTGCATTGAGGAGATAGCGCATCGGTGGATCATTGGCACTGTATCCAATGAGCACGATGTGGAAGAGCCTTGCAGCATCGTAGATGAAATCGGGAACAACGCGCCTTCGCAAATAGAACTCACCAAAATCCTGATCGGAAAGCACTAATTCTGCCGATCGTTTCGGGTTATTGTCGAGTGCTCCATGAATATGCAGTACTCCGGAGAAATTGGTTTGTCTCGTTGGTCTCGGTATAGAACCAAGCGAATAGCACTGGGGTGCTGGAGTTGTTCTGTTGCGGGCCTTCTCTAGAAGTAGATCAAAGTTAGTCGTTACTATTGTCGAAGCTCCGCCCCTGTCTGCTAATTTCATTAGAGCACGGTGAAGTGGAGCCGGTTTACTTTTTTTCCCGTTGAGACACTGTGCTACGACCTGTCTGACGCGACTGTTATCTAGTGTTTTTTGGTCGAGACGCCTTTCTAGCATTCCTAGTACAACGTCATAATCACGCATAATGAATCTTTTTACTTCAGCTTTTTGCGGATCATTAAGCGATGAAAGGTCGGTTTCCCATTGATTGCATGCGCCAATCGGAAGGTGTGAAATTATTGCATGAACTTTCGAATCTAGCTGCTCATAGACTTCAATAACTAATTCTCTAAAATCGGGAAGCTTTGAGGCCTTGGAAATGCCAGCGCCACACACGAAAAGAACTTCACCGCGAGCGTGTGCTAGCAACAACCTTTCTGGAATTGGGGCTAGTCCTCGTCCAAGGGTAATTACGCGATCTTGAATGGGTGAAGCTTCATCGGCCAAGGTTACTTTCGCGCCCCGCAACGCTCGAGTTTTAAAGGTGTCCCTCTATTGAGGCAGATTCGATTAAGAGGCGCAATGGAAGCAGATAAAATTGGAGACTGCTCTGTGTAAAGCTGCCAGTATGTTTCACATTGAGGCAGAACATTCCTTTAGAATCCTGAATACACTCGCCCGACCGATCCCCAGCTTCGTCGCGATTGCGTCAGCCGTCATCCCTCCGGCCTTCAACCGTAGCACATCCTCCGCTTTCGCCCGCGCAGTCGGCGCTCGCCCCTTATACTTCCCCTCGGCTTTGGCCTTCGCGATCCCTTCGCGCTGCCGTTCTAGCATCAATTCCCGTTCAAACTCGGCAATCGACCCCAGCAAATTCAGCATCAGCTTGCCGGTCGGCGTGGCGGTGTCGAGATTCATAGATAGTATGCGAAGCCCCACGCCCTTCGTGCGAAGCGTCTCTGTGATCGCCACGAGGTCTGCGACGGATCGCGCGAGGCGGTCAAGCTTGGTGACGATAAGCGTGTCGCCCTCGCGTACGTAATCCAGCGCCCGCTCCAGTTCCGGGCGCTTAGTAGCCACAGACGATAATTCTTCTTGGAATATGCGCGAAGCACCTGCGGTTGACAGATCGCGGAG
Source organism: Ochrobactrum sp. PL_is483 (assembly GCF_055816855.1). Classification (NCBI taxonomy): domain Bacteria; kingdom Pseudomonadati; phylum Pseudomonadota; class Alphaproteobacteria; order Hyphomicrobiales; family Brucellaceae; genus Ochrobactrum; species Ochrobactrum sp. PL_is483. The sequence goes on along the minus strand of NZ_JBVPGS010000040.1, from coordinate 310,817 downwards.
CTGGGCTTCAAGTCCAGCTTTCTGGTCGGTGGTTGATGTGCGGGCGTAGCCAACGATAGCGGCGGTGGACATGGCGGACTCCGATAGTCTCACATAACTCTGTAAGACTGTGATACTGGTGTATCAAAAAGTCAACTCCAATGTGTGTGATACCATCAGTTGGTATTTTTCCACGAATCACTAGGGCTTGCCCTAGTGATACTGCGCCGAGATACGGTGCTGTGAGGTTGAGCCATACGCATGGGGTTGGGCGATGCATGGCATGGCTAACAATGGATAGAATGTATCGGGAAACGGGACGGAATGGTGCCGCCATCAAGCGCGGCAATGATTGCCGGTAGTTCTATCCATCGAATGAAATATCGCGCCATGCGGCGGATGCGGGGCGAAGATCGGTATGGTCCAGCATTGCCTCATCGAGTTTCATTGCTTATTGTGTTCTATTATGGGACTGGGTGGGACTGACATTTATTCGGCAGTCTGCATGGCCGTGCGGAAGGGGGAACTGGCGGAGCCGTTTCGCGCCCTTGACGTGCGACGGGTTGCACCCGGCTGGACCTATCCACGGTATTTCGAGTTCCTCGCTGACCATTGCACCGACAAGCAGCCGCCCGATGTTGCGCTATTCGTTCGGGTCGCCAAGGGACGCTATCGGCTCAACGACCAAAAAGCTGGGTAGGCCGAGGCCCTCCCGCCCCCTTTGCATTGTGCGAACGCAGGGGGTGGTTTCGCCGGATGGCACCCCCCGTCTGCCTGACCATGCCCCTCGCAAATCTTGTGTGAATTTTTCAGTCGTATGGCTCAGGGGCGAGCGCAAGCCTAACGCCTTGGCCTTCCAGATATTCGAGCACTGCGAAAAGCATAATTAGAACGCCCGACATTTCCAGCGTTTCTTCGATTGTTGAAGCGGCGAGGTAGGACGCATTGAAAAAAGTTTCGTCAGCCAAGAACGCGCCAATACCCTCGAAAACCAGAGCGCCGGTCACAAAAACCGCTCCTGCAAGGACGAACAGGCTTGCTGTGCGTCGGGGCAGTGTGAATAACCAGCGGACGTAAATAACTCCAACAACGATCACCACGAAAGCAGCTGGAATGATCCATGAGAAAAATGGATGGGCGGTGCCGGGGATGGCGTAATTATCCGCTCGCCATAAACCATGCATGTCCGTTCCCTCGTCGAGCGACATATAGAAGAAGATCGCTGACAATCCCCACCACGCAGTCGAAGGAAGTGATTTGAGGTGCTGGACCCACGCGGCCAATGCGAGAGCGCACGCAGTCGCAAATAGCTGAAGCACGGAAAACCAAGTCGGAACGTTCATTTCGCGGTTAAGGTCAAACATGTGGCCGACGCGATTGATCGGCTCCATGGCAAGGCCACAAGCTTTTGTATACCAGCACACCATCACCACGGAGTGCAGAAGTACTAGTAAGGCGATTATTCCGGCGGAAATCCACGCAATCAGAGATGGGCGAATACTGAAATAAAGGTGTGTTTGTGCCTGTTTCATGGTGCCCCCCATAGGCATTACCCATTCAATTTTATCGCAACGACAGGTTACGTTCAAGGAAATGGCGGCTACCGCTGCTTGTTTCATCTCCTATCGTTAATTTCTGACAGTGCAGTTCTTGCGTCGTTTTTTACTCGCTATAATTTACCAATCGCCAATACATTGTTGCCGGATGCAGGAGTCGTGGAAACGTAGTCAGCCCACGCGCTCATGAGCCTGCGTCGCTTTTCCAGCATGTCGCCACGCTGATATGCCGCCTCGGTTTTGTCGCGGACGGTGTGGGCGAGCGCGGCTTCGGCAATCTCGCGAGGGAAGCTGGAACGCTCCGCCGCCCAATCCCTGAATGTGGAGCGAAAGCCATGAACGGTTAGTCCCTCAGTGCCGTCCATTCCTCGAAGAACTTCTAGCATTGCCATGTTGCTCAGCGGCTTGCCTCGTTTCGCGCCGGGGAACACGTAAGGGCTGCGGGCCTCCATCGGTGTTGATTGCAGGATTTCGACGGCGCGGTCGCAAAGAGGGACGCGGTGCGGCTTATCCGCTTTCATGCGCTCTGCCGGGATCGTCCAGACCTTCTCGACTAAGTCGAACTCGGCGTCGGTTGCGCCGATGGCTTCGGACGTGCGGACAGCCGTGAGGATTGTGAACTCAAGGGCACGGGCGGCTATGCCCGACACCTCCCGGAGCCGGGGCATGAAGGAGGGGAGGTCGGTGTATGCCATGGCTGGGTGATGGCGAACTTTGGAAACCCTGGACCGGGCCGGGAGCAGCTTGTCGAGGTGCCCGCGCCAACGAGCAGGGTTTTCTCCGGTGCGGTAATGACGGGCCTTAGCCCAATCCAGCACCAGCTCAATACGTCCGCGCACACGGCTCGCGGTTTCGGTTTTTTCTGCCCAGATCGGCTCGATGATTTTAGTGATATGGGCGGTGTCGATGCTGGCGACTGATAGGGAGCCGATGACGGGGTAGGCGTAGGTTTTGAGGGTGTTGCGCCACTGGTCCGCGTGCTTGGCATTTTTCCAGCCTGCCGCGTGCGCCTTGATGTAGCGTTCGGCGGCATCCGCGAAGGAGATTTCGTTCGCGGCCTTCGCTCGCGTGGTGGCTTGGCGTTCCCGGCGCGCCTCAATCGGGTCTATTCCATCCGCCGTGAGTTGCCGAGCTTCTCGCGCCCGTTCCCGGGCTTCCCGAAGTGAAAAATCGTGGATGGAGCCAAGTCCCATTTCGCGGGCACGGCCAGCAAGCATGAAGCGGAAAATCCAAGACTTGGTGCCGCCCTTGGCGACCTGCAAATACAGCCCACCACCATCATTATACATGCCTGCGGGAAGTGCTTTGGCGACCATTGCGGCGCTTAATCTGTTGATGACGCTGGCCATTTCAGACCTCAAAAAATGGGATTAGAAGTGGCGATATTAAGCTGTTGAGATGCTTGAGTCTATTGAGAATGAAAGAATTTCACGTACAACATTTTTGAGTTTATGAGATTAGAACCCAAAGTATACTATCGTACCCAACAGACCTACCCACAAATGCATGTCGGAACCCATCGGAACTAAACGCAATTAACCGGCACGAAAAAGATACGAAAATATTTATTTTATTGAGCTATCGGAATTACTCGGAATTACTCATAAGTTCGAATGACAGACACCCCCTCCGCCATAAAATCATGAATTAATTTTGCAAAACTTGTTGACGAATATTGATGCTTTCAGTCGATGCCAGTGAAGCTATTAAGCACGTCCTCGCCGCTGCTTAAAACAGTGATGCTATCCGGTTCAGCAAATGTTATGGTGCTGCGCCAATTGTGGTCAATATATTGACCCCTAACCTGAGGAGACGTTTTTTAGCCTGTATTCCAGCCATTTCTTTTCTGAATGGATGGAAGACGAAAGGCAAAATACATATATCCGGAAAGAATGGCAGAGAATATGTCGGCATTTCATCTCTTTTCGGTCGTCCGTACGTCTCAAACGAGGTGGAAGTTCAAACGGGGGCATGGTTTGCAATTGTTGTTGTCGATGCTCAATGTTCATAAAATCCCTGCCGGAGAATCTGGCTGGGCGCGGTCAGGACTGTCATGACCGCTAACGACATATTCATTTCAACCGCGATGGTTGAAAGCAAGGATCGCACCGATTTCTGGCGGGCCACGACGGGGCCGATTTTTGAGCCATCACCCGTCCCGGATGAATGGCACACACCGCTGGAGGGCATACTTCGAGCGCGCCCACTCGGTTCTCTGGTGGTGGGATCGACGACATTCAACAACCAAAGTTTCAGTCGGGATCGCCGGAGCATCGTGCAGGGTGGTCTGGATTATTATTTCGTGCAGATTGCGACCTCAGGCGGCATGAGAGGCGATTTCAACGGAGTCAATGTCAAGGCGGATGTCGGTGATATCTTGATCACAGATTTGACGCAGACGCTGAGAAGCCAAACCGAAGCGGGGCACAGAGATTCCGTCCTGATCAGCCGCAAACCCCTCGAAAAAGCTGTTGGATTTAGAAACCTTCATGGGGTCGTTCTAAAGGCGGGACAGCCAATGACCCAATATCTGGTCACCTGCCTCGGTGGGCTCTATGCCCTCAGCCCTTCGTTGTCCGATGCGCAGGCAGCAGCGGTTGAAGAAGCTGTCATCGGATTGCTGGCGGCTGCGTTAAGGGGAGAAGAATCGGAACAATCCGATGATTACTCCTCACCGCTCGGGTTGGTGTTACGGCAACGGGTGCTGGAGTTCATGTCGCAGAACATCCATCTGCCGGAAATGTCTTTGGAACTCATTCAGCGTCGCTTTAACGTATCGCGCTCCCATCTTTATCGCGCTTTTGCGGCTGATGGCGGCGTCGCCAAGGTTCTGCGAGATATGCGGCTAGATGCAGCTTTTCTGGAATTAACCAGGACAGATCGTCCGTCCCGCTTTATTTCGGAGATCGCCTTCAGCTGCGGCTTTTCTAGCAGTAATCAGTTTCTGCGAGGGTTTCGCGCGCGCTTTGGTGTCACGCCAAGTGAAGCGCGGGAAGCAAAACTTATTTTTCCATCAGGCATGCGACCGAACCCTGATTTGATGGCGTATTTCGTAGGTGTCCGCAACCAGGCCGTCCAGTTATAGCTATATTCAGGCAGGGCACTATTATGATCGCCGCGGGGGGCTATACGTTTGTTGCCGTCAAACATGCGAGGTTCGGCTTGCGGGCTTGACGGGGCAAGCTCAAAATATTCACAACGTCCCATTGGTGTTAATGCCAATAAAAATCATGAACATTATCGCTACGACGACTGCAAATAATGCAAGTGATTGAAGGAAAGATAATGTATCTATTTCCATATTCATTATATCCTAAAATATTATATATATAAATAATATCATATATTATACTAGCAAAATAATCGACAGTCAATTCAATTGCTGATATGATCGAGAATTATTCGAAATGGTGTATATAGTAATTGTGTAATATACATATATCTGTTGTTGGTATAACGATTATCTCAACATTGCCAAAAATATTGTTGCGGATCGATAAAAGGTTCGAAGAAGTTTTGTTCTGGATAATGCGTAGAACAAAATGAATGGAGGGCTTTCAATGGCTTCGTTTTTATAACTTCAGGAAGCTTCTTCTTCGATCGCATTCTGAGCGACCTGTTCGATACCGCCATTGAAGCGTTCTGCAGCGAGTAATCCGAGCCAAACGGCAATGAGGCATAGCACAACTGAAAAGCCAATATTGAATAATGCCTTGCCGGGTTGACCTACCCGGAGGAGATCCATTGTCTGGAGGCTGAATGACGAGAAAGTGGTGAAGCCGCCGCACACGCCGACCATGAAGGCGATGCGCCAGATTTCCGGTACAGGAAAGCGGCCTTGTTCCAGTGTCAACGCGCCGAAAAACGAGATCGCAAACGAACCGACGATATTTATGACGATGGTAGCCCAGGGAAGTTCACGGCTTATCGGCAACATCAAGAGGGTCAGCCAGTATCGCGCGACGCTTCCGATCGCCCCGCCAAGCGCCACCATGAGAGTTGCTTGCATTGTTCTATGTCCATTCAATAATGGTTAGAGGCTTTGCCATCTGGAAGCCTGGTTCTTGCTTCACGCGGCATCGCACTCTTCTCCTGTTTCAATTCAAGCAGGAGTCATCAGCCAATTGCTGGCAGTTTCGGGAGAACCCCATTCCCATCACGTATGGCGAAAGCCATCGGGAGATTTATACAGAAAATTGGGACCGCCCGTCAATCTGACGGGGGATGGCAGCGCCCACCGAATTGCAAACCGACAATCAGTTGAGAGCGCCGCTTTTACGGCGGCCCAGACGGCGTTTTGCGGCGTCGCTTGCGCGATAGATGAATGAAGCCGGCGCCGGCAAGGTGCGCCGCATGAAGGCGACCTTGCGCAGATAGTTTTCGATTTTCCAGATTGCCCATGTGCCGCCGCGGAAATAGGCAACGTCACCCGACCGCAAGGTGCGTGTGCCGCCGTCAGCATCGGTGACGTGGACTTCGCCTTCAAGGATATAGACGGTTTCGTCCCAACCGAAATACCAGCGGAAGGTGCCAGCGGTGCAATCCCAAACAGCGGTATAGGCTGCCCTGTCCTTGCTTGCCGATTGCTCGCTCGAGCGGGCATGCGGATTGCCTTCCAGCACCCAGTCAGGATTGATCGGTGCGGGTTTCAATTCCATTTCCATTGCATTGTCGGAGACCACAGCTGGCCCCTTGTGCGCGATGAAGATCCCCGGCATGGTTCGAGCGACAGCAAGAACTGCACTTGCAAACATAAATTTCCAAGCCATGATTTCCCCCGATTGGCTGCTACCTCTCAGATAGCGGCCAATCGTCAGAATTCGGTTAAAGCATGGGCGAAATCGATCGCTATATGCAACTAATGCGAAGAGCGCGCGCGGCAGAGTTTCCACATCAGCGGCACTGCGAGAATTGCGATGGCGCCGACGCCCGCGAAGAAAGGGCCATATCCGAAATATTGTGCCAGATAGCCCGATGCGACACCGCCCGCCATGCTGATCAGAGCGTCCATGCACTGGAACAGGGTGAAGTCCACACCCGCCTGTTTCGGGTCTGACCAGTGCATAAACTGCGCATAAAGCGCGACGAAACCCAGCGCCACGACGCCGGATGAGCTTGCAACCGCGACTGCGATGAGGGCGAGGCCCGCGTTCTTGTCGGCGGAATGGAGTGCAAAGAACAGGAAGCACAAAGCCTGCAATAGCAGGGCCGCGACGAGAATGCCGCGAACGCCGAACACGCGAACCAGCCAGCCACCAGCCAGCGCTGCGGCAAGGCCGATGAACATGCTACCGGCTCCGTTCAAAATTCCGACTGTCGTAAGGTCAAGTCCGGCATCGATAAGAAAAGGGCCGAGCATTGCCAGTCCCGCCTTTTGCGCAATCACATAGACCGCAGTCGCCGCAAGGCCGCGTCTGATCTCTGGTCGCCGCCATGCTGCAAGCAGGGAAGGGGTGTGCGGACGGTCTTCGACGCTGTCGCGGCCGCGCGAAAAGAGTGCAAAGGGCAGGCCCAGCAGCACGAGGACTGCGGCCATGGTCCATATGGCGACCTGCCAGCCCGCTTTGTCGACGAGGACCAGAAAAGCACCCGCACCGATGGCGGACCCGAGATAGGCGCCGCCCACCTGTGCCGCATTGCCCCAACCGTAGTTCTCCGGTGACAGGCTTTGCACTGCAAAGCCGTCACAGGCAATGTCCATGGTGGCCGTGGCAAAAGCAACGATAGCAAGAATAGTGAGCAGCAGGTAGACCTTCCCCGGATCAACGAAGCCGATGGCAAGAAGGCATAGGACAGACAAGATGCCGCCGCCAAGGATGATGGTGGCGGTGCGGGTTTTGCCCGCCGGAGGCAGGCGGAAACGTTCGACCGCAGGTGCCCAGAGAAATTTGAGCGCCCAGGGCAGAATGATGAGTGAAACAAGGCCGATCTGGTCGAGCGATACGCCATTATCGCGCATGATCGCGGGCAAGCCAGTCCACGTCATGCCACCAATCACACTTTGGGCGATGTAGAGGCCGCTGATCGTCGCAAACACGGCGATCGGTGACGGTGCTTTTTCAATCCGTTCCATAGCGTTGATCAGAAGCGGTAACGCAGGCTGCCGAAGACCTGACGGCCTTCCTGTTGATAGCAATAGCCCGCGGTGCAGACAGGGTCGCGATTGTCGAAGATGTTCTTGGCATTGACCTGCAACAGAACGCCTTCAAGCTTCGGATTCTGGTAGCCGAAATCATAGGAAACGGCGGCATCGACCATGATGCGGGAATCGTTCTTGAAGCTGTTCTGGTCGTCGCCATAGCTGGAGCTGACGTAACGAATGCCGGAACCGAGACCGAGACCCGCAAGCACGCCGTTCTCGATCTTGTAGTTACCCCAGAGCGATAGCACATCGTTCGGCGTGCCTGAAAGCTCATTGCCGACGGTGCCTTCGGCGCCCTTGTCGATCTTGACCCGCAAGTGGGTGTAGGACGCGATAATGCCGATGCCATTGTCGAGTGTGGCATTGGCTTCAAGCTCAAAGCCGCGTGAGTTCAGGTCGAGCTGGCGCTGCTTGTTGATGCCTGAAGACGCATCGAGCACGATGCCGTCCTTCTGGTCGATATCGAACAGCGAAGCGCTGATGACGGCATTGTAGCCGGGAACCTCATATTTGACGCCGATCTCTTTTTGCCGTCCGATGGTCGGATTGGCGACGCGCTTGTCGTCGCTCATGACGTCGTCATAGACGAATCCGATATTGGGAGAAAACGAGGTCGAGTAATTGACGTAGGGAATAAGGCCCCATTCCGTCTTGTAAGCGACGCCGATGCGGCCCGAGAACGCGCTGTCGTCCTGCTTGGTATCGGTATAGTCGGCATCCGTGGTGGTCGATTTCACCCAGTCATAGCGGCCACTTCCGAAGACCGTCAGGTTGTCCCACTCAATCTGGTCATGCGCATAGATGCCGACCTGATTCATCTTCTGTGCACCGTTGAAGGGAATAACCATTGCGCGGATGTCTTCAACGGACACATAGGAAAGGCCGCTATGGACTTTGTAGTCCGACCAGGCATAGTCGATACCGGCGATCGCCTTGTGGGTCAGGGCACCGGTTTCGAAATCGAACTGCGCCATCGTGTCGACGACAAAATTCTTCATGCGCTCCTTGTAGTGTCCCCAATAGCGGGCAAGATCGGTGCTGTCTTCGGGCAGATAATGGCCGCTATATTCGAGGTCGGCATCGACATCGCTGTAACGGACGTTCTGGCGAACGGTCAGGAGATCGTTGAAGCGATGCTCGAATTCGTAGCCGATGCGGCCCTGCTTCTGCACGAAATCATTATAGTTCGGATCGCCTTCATAGAGGTTGGAAACCTCGCCATAAGACGGATTGTAGAATGCAGCCGTGCCGCCGGTTACTGAGCGGGAAAACTCGCTGAGGAATGTGAAGCGCGTGTCTTCATCCGGCTTTATGGTGAAGGACGGTGCAATGTAATATTTGTCGTCCGGATAGCCGGGTAGTTCCGTATCGCTTATGCGGCCGAGGCCGGTGATACGATAGAGGAACGTCTTGTCTTCATTGCCAGGCCCCGACAGGTCGAAAGCTGCCTGATAGCGATTGTGATTGCCGAAAAGCAATTCGACTTCGCGGAACTCTTCTTCCTTCGGTCGCTTGGTAACGACATTGACAATGCCGCCGGGGCCGCTGACGCCATAAAGGGAGGAGGCAGGCCCCTTCAGTACGGTTATGCCCTCAATGCCGTAGGGCTCGGTTTTCAGCCAGGCGGATGGGCCATTGATGATGCGCAGACCGTCGCGGAACATGCCGGTGTAATAGGCCGGGAAGCCACGCAGATAGAATGCGTCGTAGCGTGTATCGAAGCCGAAATTGTTGGGATTGGCGCTCGCGGTGTAGCTCAAGGCGTCATTGAGCGTGATCGGTTTCTGATCCTCCATCTGGCGCTGGGTGATAACCGAAATCGACTGTGGAATCCTGACGATATCCGTGTCGATCTTTGTGCCTTCGCGATCTTTCTTGGCGACATAGCCGTCCTGAACGAGGGTGTCGTTGCTCTGCGACTGAATCGTGACCGTGTCGAGAACGAGTGGCTGCGCGCTATCCTGAGCAAGCGAAATCGCAGTCGAAGCAAGAAGGGCGGTTGAGGCCAAAGCCAGAGACAGCCGACCGTGACGGGAATTGAAATGCATGTGTGTCCCTCGGATCAAAACGCTTCATGTCGCGAGAGCCCCATCTCGACGACATTAAATAGGAGTGTATCACTCAACTATAAAATGGAGTGTCAATGTCAACAATTAATAGCGAGAAATCGGAGGGGAAAACTCAGGGCAAGCTGGCGGCTGCGATTAATCTGCAACACTTTGCTTGCGTCGCCGCAACCCAGTATGGCGGAAGTTGAGTGCCTGCGAACAAAGGTTGCAGGCGTCGTCCGGCAGCGAGACCGGTTGCCTGCCGATGGACTCACCCTATGGCGGCTTTGCCCAAGCTCGCCAGTGCATGGCCATTTCGCGACGGGCCTAAAGTCGACAGGTGCAAGAGAACCTCCGGCCATGTCAGCTTGAGACCGGTCTCCAGTAATCTTGATGCGAAGGCCAGTATATCCGCAGGATTAGCGCAGTTTTCCAAATTTCATTCGAACTATGGAAAGAACAATCTCGGTGGGCATTTTCATGCATGCTAGAAGTTGCCCAGTTCGTTTTTTGAGAGGATCCGACATGGGATTAACGGTGACATATCCGGGCGCCAGTGCGCCCCACTATATCGATCAGTCGGAGGATATTGAGGTTTCTCCCGGCGAATTGAAGGCAGCAATGCGCCACCTCGCCGGTGGTGTTAGCGTCGTTACAGCGGGTTACGACAATGGCCGCACAGGCGCGACGGTGACATCGGCTACGGCTCTTTCGGTCGAGCCGCCGACGATCATTGTCAACATCAATCGCGGTTCGTCAGTCTGGTCAGCAATTAGCCGTCACAACCATTTCTGCGTGAATGTGTTGTCTTCCGGCCAGCAGGCAATCGCAGATCGTTTTGCGGGCAAGGGTGGCATCAAGGGTGTTGAGCGCTACGCGAGCGCCGAATGGTATTCGCTTGAAAGCGGGGCGCTGGCGTTGGCGGGTTCACTGGCGTCAATCGATTGCGCGGTTGAAGACGTCATTGAACGGCATACCCATGCGATCGTGATCGGGCGGGCTCTGAAAATCGTAACCGGCTCGGGTGAACCGCTCCTTTATCATAATGGCGACTATCGCCTTCTCAATGCACTTTCAGGCACTTAGCTGCGCCCATGCGGGGGCAGAACCGTCATCTTCCAGCCCGCCATTGCGTGCAAACTGTTCGAGCGTCATTGTGTCAAGAACGCCAGCGATTGCTTCGCGCACCAGCAGCATGGAACGGCGCACCTGGCAGGTGCGATGATCATCACAGTCGTCGCATGGCTCGTAAGCCGTGCGGCTTGCACAGCGGATTGGCGCCAACGGTCCGTCGAGAACGCGGACGACTTGCCCGATGGTAATCTCGGACGCCGGTTTGGAAAGACTGTAGCCGCCGCCGGGGCCTTTCTTGGACCGCAGAATCCCGTCATTGCGCAGCTCCAGCAGGATCGCGTCGAGAAACTTCTTGGAAATATTGTTCCGGGCGGCAATTTCGGCGACGAATGCGCTTTCACCCGGCTCAAGGGCGGCGAGGTGGGCCAGTGCCTTCAGACCATATTTGCCCTTCTTGGTAAGCATACGCGCTCCGCCGATGTTTCGCCGGACTGCTTTTGCACGAATTCGAGAGAATTAATAGCCTGACATGATTGGCCGGGGGCCGCGCGCACGGGTTTCAGCCGATTTCGCGCGATGCGCTCGGTGTGTGATAATAGAGCGGGAAGATCACCCCGTAGGGGATCGTCACGACATCGGCCATTTGGTCATCGGTCGGGCGATCATCGTCCGCCTGTTCACGATCTTGGTAATCGGCGTGTACATCCGACAGCGCAAAGATGATTGCGCTCCACAGCAGGAACGGAAGCAGCGCGATGGCAATATAGACAAAGCTCATATCCATGTCATGCATGGTGAGCTACCAAACCTTTGTCATCGAGGAACAGGCTTCTCAAAATCGGTTTTTTTGCAGTTGGATTTTGCTTTTAAGAGTTTCATAAGTGACGGGAATAATTCCTGTATATGATAACACATTGTTTTCATTTATAATTTAAGAATTTTCGACGCAGTCGGTGCTGCAATTTTTAAAGTATATAAAAATTATAGAATTACTTTTCTTATCGGCAGGCCGAGGGGTGCTTACGCTGATCTCCATGGAAAACGGCTGGTTGCATAATGCGTTTGCAGCCCTGCCGGAAACCGCAGAATGGACGCGCGGCGTCGAAACTCTTCCGTGGAGAAATGACATGGGTGAACGAAAGCAAATCACGTTTGGCGTCATGCTGCAGGGGGCGGGCGGCCATATGAATGCGTGGAAGCATCCAAGCGGTCCTGCCGATGCGAGTACGAATTTCGAGTTCTTCGTCAATGCCGCACGCAAGGCGGAAGCAGCCGGGATCGCCTTCGCCTTCGTTGCTGACGGACTTTACGTCAACGAGCAGTCAATACCGCATTTCCTGAACCGCTTTGAACCGATCTCGATCCTCTCGGCACTTGCTGCTTCCACCTCGAAAATTGGCCTCGTAGGTACGGTATCGACGTCCTATAGCGATCCGTTCACCATTGCGCGCCAGTTCGCTTCGCTGGATCTCATTTCCGGCGGACGCGCCGGGTGGAATGCCGTGACCTCACCGCTGGAAGGTTCTGGCCGCAATTACGGTCGCCCGCATCCGGAACACGAACTGCGCTATGAAATTGCGGACGAATATCTCGACGTTATCAAGGGGCTATGGGACTCCTGGGATGACGATGCTTTTGTTCGCGATCGCGAAACCGGCATCTATGTCGATAAAAGCAAATTGCACCGCATCAATCACAAGGGACGTTTCTTCAATGTCGAAGGGCCGCTGAATATAAGCCGCTCACGGCAGGGGCAGCCGGTGGTGTTTCAAGCGGGATCATCGGATTCCGGAATCCGGCTGGCAGGAAAACATGCCGATGCGGTGTTTACGAACGGTGCCAGGATCGAGGAAGTACAGGCTTTCTACCGGCAGGTAAAACAAAGCGCCGTTGCTCAAGGGCGCAGTTCTTCCGATGTCGGGATTTTCCCCGGTATCGGCCCGATTGTCGGGCGCACGCAGGAAGAAGCTGAGGCAAAATATCAGGCGATCCGTAATCTGGTTTCGGTCGATGAGGCACTGCTTTATCTCGGCCGCTTCTTCGACCATCACGATTTCAGCATCTATCCGCTCGACGAGCCTTTCCCTGAACTCGGCGAAATCGGCAAGAACAGTTTCCGCGCCACGACAGATCGCATCAAGAAAACGGCGAGGGAAACCGGCGCGACATTGCGCGAGATCGCGCTTGATGTGGCAACGCCGCGCACCGCATTTATTGGCACGGCGGAAGCCATTGCCGACGAGCTGATAGACTGGGTGGAAACCGAAGCTGCCGATGGCTTCATCTTGGGCTTTCCAGTCATTGCGGAAGGCCTGGACGATTTCATCCGCTACGTCCTGCCGATCCTCGAAGAGCGTGGCTATTTCACCCCGGAACTGCGCGGTGAAACGCTGCGCGATCATCTGGGATTGCCGTTCCGCGAAAGCCGCTACTCATCTGTGGCGGAACAACCGGCAAGCAAAGCCGCGCGAGCCTGAGGAGCCGGTTTCATGGATGTCACCTCCCGATCCCGCAACAGGCTCGATGCAGCGAAAGAAGGCATTGGCGCGCATCTCGATGAATTCATAGCGCTTCGCCATGACATTCATCAGCATCCGGAGCTTGCTTTCAACGAGCATCGCACGAGCCGTCTCGTTGCTTCAAAACTCACCTCCTGGGGCTATGACGTCACGACGGGAATTGCAGAAACGGGTGTGGTGGCAACCCTGGCACGGGGGCGGGGACAACGCCGTCTCGCGATCAGGGCCGACATGGATGCTCTTCCGATTGAAGAGGTAACGGGGCTTCCCTATGCCAGCCGAAACAAAGGTGTAATGCACGCTTGTGGCCATGACGGGCACACGACGATCCTGCTCGCGGCGGCGCGATATCTGGCCGAGGAAGGGAACTTCAGCGGTACGCTTGATCTTGTCTTTCAACCGGCAGAGGAAATCGGTGCCGGAGCACGCAAGATGATAAGCGAAGGGCTTTTCGAGCAGTTTCCCGCCGATGCTGTGTTCGGATTGCACAACTGGCCAGGCATCCCCACAGGACAATTCGGGTTTGTCGCCGGGCCAGCTATGGCGTCAGTCGACAAGGCGGTCATCAGGGTCATCGGCGAAGGTGGCCACGGAGCCGAACCGCATAATGCGGTCGATCCTATCGTAACCGCCGCGTCAATCATCACCACCCTGCAAAGCGTGGTTTCACGCAACGTCGATCCACGCGAAATGGCGGTTGTCACGGTCGGCTCCATCCACGGCGGTGAAGCCTCAAACGTCATCCCTGGTTCGGTAGAGCTTCAACTGACGATCCGCTCCTACAGCGAAGATGTGCGGCGCAGATTGCAGATACGCATCCCGGCGCTTGCCCGGGCGCAGGCGGAAAGCTTCGGCGCCGTTGCAGAGGTTGATTATAGGCTGGGCTTTCCATCCGTCGTCAACCCGACCGCAGAAACGGCGTTTGCCCGCAAGGTTGCGGTCGATGCCTTTGGCGAAAGCAGTATTGACCAGGCATTTTTGCCCCGCACCGCCAGCGAGGATTTCGCCTTCATGCTGCAAGCAAAGCCCGGCAGCTACCTTTTCGTCGGTAACGGCGACAGTGCCCCGCTGCACAGTGCCGAATACGATTTCAACGACCAGATCATCGCGCCAGCCGCCCTCTATTGGGTGCGGCTCGCCGAAACCTTCCTCAAAGAAACAGACGGTGAAGCTGATGAGTGACAGTTTTTTATACACCGGCCCTCTCGATCCCCGTGCAAAGCCGCTCATCGACGAGCTTTTGCATGAATATGACAGCCGTTACGGCACCTATTTCAACGCGGAAGGTGCGGCGGCGGAAATGAACCGCTATCCGCCCGAAGCGTTCGCACCTCCGAGCGGCAATTTCGTGCTGCTGATCCGCAACGGGGAAACCATTGGTGGCGGTGCCTTCAAGGCATTCGATGCGCGCACCGCGGAGTTCAAGCGCATTTGGACACGGTCGGACCTGCGACGGCAGGGACTGGCGCGCAAGCTGCTGGTCGAACTGGAAGAGCAGGCGGCGAGGCAGGGCTATTCCCGCATCTATCTGACGACCGGTTTTCGTCAACCCGAAGCCGTCAGTCTCTATCTCAACAACGGCTATACGGCGCTTTTCGATACGGGTGCAGACCCCGAGATTTACAAGACGCTGCCCTTTGAAAAGGAGATCGGCCATCTGGCCGCTTCACCGGGGCTCGGCACCGATCATCGCATCACGGACGGACAACATATCGCCAGCCGGTGAACCTCACCGCAAGGCGTGAAGGCCAAGGAATGACCAGATGGCAGTAACGACAGAATTCTCGAACGTGCAGATTGCAACCCGCCCGGTGGAGCGCAGGCAGGACTATTCGCGCTACAGAATCGTTCCGGCAAGACATCCGGCGCGTTTGGCCGGAACCCTGTTCGCAGCCCTTGTGATCGGGCTTGTGCTCTATTCAATCTTCACCAATCCTCAATGGGGCTGGAACGTTTTTGCAGAATGGTTCTTTGCCGAACCGGTGCTCGTCGGCCTCGGGCGAACGCTATTGCTGACGGCCCTCGCTGCTGTTTCAGGCTCCATTCTCGGCACATTGCTGGCGCTGGCGCGTGTCTCCAGATCGCCGCTGCTTTCAGGCCTTTCCTGGGGTTACATCTGGCTGTTGCGCTCGATCCCGCTGATCGTATTGCTGCTCATCTTGAACAATCTGGGTTATCTTTATGCAAACATTTCGCTGAGCGTGCCGTTCACGGACCAGATATTGTTCAATTATCCCACTGTGCAATTGCTCACGCCGTTTGCAGCGGCCTTTCTAGGCCTGACGCTGAACCAGTCGGCATTCTTTGCCGAAATCGTGCGCGGCGGTATTCTTTCCGTCGATCAGGGCCAGCACGAAGCTGCGGCGGCGCTCGGACTGCCGCGCAACCGCCAAGCTTTGCGGATTGTCTTGCCGCAGGCGATGCGCTCCATCCTTCCGACGGGTTTCAACGAGATCATCGGTCTCGCCAAGGGCACGTCCATGGTTTACGTACTGGCCCTGCCGGAACTGTTCTACACGGTTCAGGTGATCTACCGGCGCAATCTGGAAGTTATCCCGCTGCTGATGGTGGCAACCGTCTGGTATCTGGTCATCATGACCGTGCTTTCGGTGGCGCAATATTACATAGAGCGCTATTTCGCCAAGGGTGCGCTTCGCAATCCGGTTCCCCTGCCGTTCGTGGCATTCCTTCAGCGCTTCAAGCGCCACTCGCTTCCGATACAGGCGTCAACCGGGCAGGTACAGCGTACAGTCCCCGTCGCCGGTTTCCGCGATGCCGGTACCGTGTCTGCGGGCGCACCAATCCATATTCATGACATTTCCAAGCGGTTCGGCACGAATACGGTGTTGAAGCATGTGGAACTGTCTATTCCGGCTGGCAGCGTGACGGCAATTCTTGGCCCGTCAGGTTCCGGCAAGTCCACGCTGCTGCGTTCGATCAATCATCTGGAGCGCGTGGATGAAGGCTTCATTTCCGTCGATGGCGCATTGGTCGGTTATCGTCAGGATGGAGACACGCTTTATGAGCTGAAGGAGAAGGACATCCTCAAGCGTCGCGCCGATATCGCGATGGTGTTCCAGAACTTCAATCTCTTTCCGCACATGACGGTGGTTGAAAACATCATTGAAGCGCCGATCCAGGTGCGTGGCCTCTCACGCGATGCGGCGGTCCAGCTGGCGCGCGATCTGCTGGCTCGCGTCGGCCTAGGCGACAAGGCGGAAGCCTATCCGCGCCAATTGTCCGGCGGACAGCAGCAACGCGTGGCGATCGCCCGGGCATTGGCGTTGCGCCCCAAGGTCATCCTCTTTGACGAGCCGACTTCGGCGCTCGATCCGGAACTGGTTGGTGAAGTTCTCGACGTCATCAAGGAACTTGCCCGCACCGGGACCACGCTTGTCATCGTCACGCATGAGATCGGCTTTGCACGTGAAGTGGCCGATACGGTCGTCTTCATGGAAGCCGGACAGATCGTAGAAGCCGGTCCGCCATCCCGCATTTTCAACGACGCGCAGCATCCGCGCACACGCGAATTTCTGGCCAAGGTTCTTTGAACCGGCGCTGGAAGAATTGACACAACAAGGAGATGGGAAATGACATTTATCAGAAAGGCGAGCTACTGGACCGCCGGGATTATCGCAACTGCGTTGCTTGGCTCTGCCGCTGCGCACAGCGAGGGGAAATTTGATCTTAGCCCCGAACAGCCGAACCGGCTGCGCGTCGAGAAGATCGACAAGCGCGTGGAAGAGGTAAAGGATTTCAAATTCGTCAAGGACGGTGTTCTGACCATCGGCATTAGCACCAGCGGGCATCTGCCGCTCCATGATTATGCGTCGGATTCCAAGACCGTCATCGGCTACGACGTCGATCTGGCGCAGATCATCGCTGATAGTCTGGGGCGCAAGCTGGAACTGGTTTCCGTGGCGTGGGCCGACTGGCCGCTTGGCCTTTCTTCGGGCAAGTTCGATGCGGTGATTTCAAATGTGACGGTCACGGAAGAGCGCAAGGAGAAATTCGATTTCTCCACCTATCGCAAGGACGAGCTTGGCTTTTATGTGAAGTTCGACAGCAAGATCGGCGAGATCAAGTCTCCGGCTGATATTGCGGGCCTCAAGATTATCACCGATGCAGGCACCAATCAGGAGAAAATCCTGCTGGAATGGGACCGCCAGAACGTGGCTGCCGGTTTGAAAGCAGTTGAGGTGCAATATTACGATGACGATGCGGTCAAGGATCTGGCTATCCAGAGTGGTCGGGCCGATGCCGTATTCAGCGTCAATGCGACGCAAGCCTATTCCGCTGGCATTAACGGCAAGACGAGGCTTGCCGGCACTGTGAGCGGCGGCTGGCCGATCACAGCTGAAATCGCCGTCACGACGCGCAAGGGAAGCGGCCTTGCCCAGCCGTTGACCAACGTTCTAAACGATCTGATCGCAAGCGGCGCGTATCAGAAGGTTCTCGATACCTGGAACCTTGGACCAGAAGCCATCACCGAAGCCAAAACCAACCCGCAGGGCCTGCCGAAAAGCGGTTCCTGAGCCGAAGGGCGAGGGGCGGGTCAGCTTGAGGGGACGCGAGCTGGCCCGCATATTTCTGTAATCCTGGAGAAAGTTACATGAGAGCTGGAGCTCTGCTGATTGCTGCCCTTGCATGGGCGACTTTCCCGGTTCTGCCTGCCATGGCTGAGGATGGTTTCGACCTCTCGCCCGAGCAGACTGGCCGTATTCACGCAAAGAAGAACGACGCTGCAGCCGCAGCTATTCCCGCCGACTTCAAATTTGTTGCGCCCGGCAAATTTACCGTGGCCGTGGCGCCCGGCGGCCCACCACTGGCAACCTATGCGACGGACGCGAGAACCGTTGTCGGTGCCGACCCGGAATATGCTTCAGCAGTCGCTGAAAGCCTGGGCATTGAGCTGCAACTTGTTCCAGTCGCGTGGATCGACTGGCCGCTGGGGTTGGCTTCCGGCAAGTATGATGCCGTCATTTCCAATGTCGGCGTGACCGAGGAACGCAAGGAAAAATTCGACTTTTCTACATATCGGCAGGGCCTGCACGGGTTCTTCGTCAAGTCAGACAGTCCGGTCACCTCCATCAAGGAGCCGAAGGATGCCGCAGGCCTGCGCATCATTGTTGGCGCGGGGACCAATCAGGAGCGCATTCTCGTCAAATGGAGTGAGGAGAACGTTGCCGCAGGCCTGAAACCGATTGAACTGCAATATTACGACGATGAAGCCGCTAGCCTGCTCGCGCTCCGATCCGGGCGCGCTGACGTCATCGTGCAGCCGCATGCGCAGCTCGTTTTCATTGCTGCGCGCGACAAGAATATCAAGCGGGTCGGAACCCTGAGCGCGGGGTGGCCGGATCGTTCCGATGTTGCGATCACTACTCGCAAGGGCAGTGGTCTGGCCGATGCGCTGACGATTGCCACCAATGGCCTGATTGATGACGGAACCTATGCCGAAATTCTAAAGCGCTGGCACTTGCAGGAAGAAGCGCTGTCGCGTTCCGAAACCAATCCGCCCGGCCTGCCGAAATTCAACTGAGCCGACATGAGTTCGTTGCAACTGAAGGATTGAACGTGCCAAAAGCTGTCGAATATTTCTTTTCCATCGGATCGCCATGGTCATATCTTGGGTTGGATACTCTGGAAGAGCTGGCCTCAAGGCATCTGGTTGAAATCAAGCCCCATCTGGCCACTATCATCGAGGAGAATGGCGGAATATTCGCCAAAAATCGCCCTGATGCTCGCCGCGCCTATGGCGCTCGTGACCTGAAGCGGTGGGCCAGATTTCGCGGCAAGCCGCTGCTGCTAGAAAATCGTCCGGCGCTTGGCGACCCGACGGCAGCTTCCTTTCTGGTCATCGCCGCGTATCTTGACGGGGAAAACTGGTTTCAGCTGGTCCGGGCGTTGCAACATGCTTTCTGGGAAGAGGCGAAGGACATTGGACAGCCTGAAGTCCGCCGTGCTGTCGCCGATGCTGCCGGCTTCAACGGAGCTTATCTTCTGTCGCGTGAACAGGACAAGGACGTTCAGGATAAATGGCGAAGTGATCGCGAGACGGCCGCCGAAAGAGGCGCCTTCGGGTTTCCGACCTACATCTACGAGGATGAAATCTACTGGGGACAGGACAATCTCGGCTTCCTGGCGAGCCACATGCGCGGCGAGATTCCGTAACCGCAGGCGACGTGAAACGCCACCGGATACTCTCCGGTGGCGAAGCATCATCATGCGGCGACAATACCGTCGTTGGGAGCGGGCAGTTCAAAAAGGCGGGCTCCGTTTTCGGTTCCCTTTTCCTCATAACCGATAATCTTGAACCACTTCACGATATCGGAACGATCAAGCCAGCTTCGCGAATGGACAGGCAGATCGCCCGCAAGAGCCTGAATGTGCCGTATATGCTGTTTGCAGAAGCGCACGGTGTTTCGGTTGAAGAACTCTTCCTTCGCGGCAAAAAGCGTGTCGGTAGCGCCTTCGCCCTGGTTCCAGGCGATGATCGCTACCACCTTGTCATTCTGCAGCAAAGCGTGCGCCCGACCCTCCCGCAGATTCATCATCAGATTATCATAAGCGGTTTTGGTATCCTTGCCGGCGGCGATATACTCAATCGTCATGCGCCGTGAAAGGTCGTGAAAAACGCTTTCAAGATCACCGACAGTCGCTGTGCGTGCCTTCATTTTTCTGACCTCCCGTCGTTTCACTCCTGTCGCGTGAAAAACGCGACAGCGTCATATTGGCCATTTTGAACCCTGGCATTCAACATGAAAAGCCCCGTACCGGTTCCGGCCTGACGAGAGGAATGCGGTCACGAGGGAAGGTCAGGCCGCGATCGCCGATCGTGCCGCCGCCAGTAGCTCGATCGTTCGCAGGCGATGCGCGCCATCGGTCAGGGGGCAATCCACCACAAATTCCTCCACGCCGTATTCCCGATGAAGACGATTGAATTGCGCCTGGATTTTTTGCGGCGTCCCGCGAATGACCCGCGGGGTGCGCTCCTCGATCTTGTAGCGGCTTGCTCCTGCCTGACGGACATAGTCGAGCGCGAGTTCTCTGCTGCCGACATTGACTGCTTGCCCGCCTTCGATCTCGACGCGGAACAGCCGGATATCGCTCGCGAGTTTCTCGGCTTCTGCTTCAGTCTCTGCCGCGACGATGCCCACGGCGAGAAGTGCGGATTTGCCGGTCTCCCTGCGGTAAGCATCCAGGGCTCGGGCAATGTCGGCTTCATCGCCATGCAGATGTCCCGCATAGACAAAGTTCCATCCGCGCTCTGCGGCAAGCCTCGCGCTTTCGACGCTGGCGCCAAGCAGAAAGCGCTGAGGCGCTTCAGGCGGGAGGGGATAGGCGGCGAGGCTGTCTTCCGGTTTGGGGGCTTCCTTGTCAGGGTGGCGCAGAAAACCGTCGAGCTCATCAAGCTGCTGTTCAAAAGAGGGTTTGCGCCCGAGGTCGTATGCGCCCTGCAATGCGCGGGTAGAGAGCAGCAAACCGCCCGGCGCCTTGCCCACGCCCAGATCCACGCGCCCCGGCGCCAAGGAAGCCAGAAGGTTGAAACTCTCGGCGACCTTATAGGCGCTATAGTGCTGAAGCATGACGCCCCCGGAGCCGATCCTAATCCGCTCCGTCCGGGCGAGAAGAAAACCGATCAAGATTTCCGGCGAGGAACTCGCGAGGCCCGGAGTATTGTGATGCTCGGCGACCCAGAAACGCCGAAATCCGGCTTTCTCCGCCAACTGCGCCAGCGCAACCGTGCGGTTCAGTGCATCGTTCGCCGTTTCATCGCCGTGAATCGGGCTCTTGTCGAGAAAACTCAGGGCGTAGGGCATGGGGTCCTCATTGGCAGGCTTGAACAATGAGTAATCTATAATTTTTATATACTATTGAATCGAGCAACGATGTTCCAATATTCCCGCGCTCATTAAACGAACATGCCGTGCAAATCGGCAGGCAAGGCAGCACCCTGAAAGGAGAACATTCAACAGGTCAGCCGGATTCCTTTCATGCCGTTATCGCATATTGAACATTTCGCATTCCTCACACCCGGAAGCTATCGCGATGACGATCCCGGCAGGGGATTGGAGGAAACGCTTCAGCTTCTGGAGCATGGCGAAGCCCTGGGTTTTGACAGTGCGTGGGTGCGCCAGCGGCATCTCGAACGCGGCATTTCTTCCGCCGCAACCTTTCTTGCCGCCGCGACGCAACGGACAGGCAGGATCGGCCTTGGGACCGCCGTCATTCAACTGGGATACGAAAATCCTTTTCGCCTCGCGGAGGACCTTGCCACCGTCGATGTGCTTTCGGGAGGGCGCCTGAATATTGGCGTCTCGGCTGGCCCGCCGCCTTTTGCGCAGCTGATTTCCGGCTATGCCGATCAGGCACCGCAGGCCGATTATGGTCACGGTCGCGCAGAAAAGCTGGCGCTGGCCCTCCGCTCGGAACCCTTGTCAGACGCAAGCGAGGCAGGAAATGCCGCCGGTGCGCAAGTGCCGCGCCTCCGTCCGTTCGCGAGCGGGCTGACCGATAGGCTCTGGTATGGCGGCGGATCGCAAAGCTCGGCGCGCTGGGCAGGGAGGACCGGTTTCAATCTCCTGACCGGCAATGTCATCAGCGGCGAGAACACCGATGACTTTCTGGCCGCGCAGCGCGCCCTGATCGAACGCTTTCGCGCCGAGTGGTTACCTGAGCGGCAGCCGCGCATAGGGTTGGGACGTGTCATTCTGCCGACCGACAGCGCTACCCCCGCAGCACGGCGTCGCTATAAGGATTATGCAGCGGAGCGAAACAGACGTGTCGGTGTGCCGCACGGACCACGGCGCACTCTCTATTTGCAGGATGCGGTTGGCACGGCAGAAGAGATACTGGAAATACTGGCACGTGACCCCGTGCTGCCGCTCGTCTCAGAATTGCGGCTGGAATTGCCCTATGAGTTCCCCGCTGAAGATTATATCCAGATCATTGAAGATTTTGCTCGTATCGCACTGTTGTCGCGTCGCGTGCAGCCAAAACCGGTGCTCCGCCACGCTGAACAGGAGAGAATCTCTTCCCGCGAGGCTCGCCTTACTTTGGGATCATTCTAATCCCGGTGTCGCTTCAGTTCACGGTAATGTGAACTGAAGCTGCTTAAAGGTCTTTATTTTGCCGTTTTCGCCGGATTGCCGGGGCTTTTCAACGGCCATCCATGCGCTAGTTCGTGGTGATCCGCAGTTGGTTTGCATCCACTGAGGGACAAGAGATATTTGAACTATGCTGGAGGTATGTGTATCGGGCGTATATGTTTTCCGTCTGCGTATTGCGGATTTTTTTCGGAAACACCTCAAAAGTCTTACCCACCAATCGGCAGGAAACGACAATGACCGACCTCCCCGGATATCCGAGTCGTCGCAGTTTTTTGAAAGCGTCCGCAGCTAGTGTGATGCTTTCAGGACTCGCTGTCTCAGCAAAAGCAGAACCGCAAACTCCTCCGGTTCCCCTCGAACAATATGAACGCCAATATTTCAATGAGGTCGAATGGGCCTTCATTCTTGCCGCAACAGCGAGACTGATCCCGTCCGAAGGCGATGGCCCTGGCGCCATCGAAGCCCGTGTTCCCGTATTCATCGATCTCCAGCTTGCAGGCGATTTCGGCCGCGCGGATGACTGGTACATGGTTGGCCCGCACGATCCGTCCGCTGATCCGACGCGCGGCTGGCAGACGCCGCTCAACCCTGCGCAGATTTATCGGCAGGGGATTCCTGCCTTCAACGCATGGTGCGAGCAGAAGCACGGCGCGGCTTTCTCTGCTTTGACGGCGGAACAGCAGGACGCCGCGCTGACTTCATTGCAAAAAGGCGAGGTCGGCTTGCAGCCTGAACTGCGCGACTTCTTCACGCTTCTCTTGCAGAACACCAAGGAAGGCTATTTCGCCGATCCGATGTATGGCGGCAATCACGGCATGCAGGCGTGGAGCTATATCGGCTTCCCCGGTGCGCGCGGCAGCTACAAGGAATGGGTCGAACGCTACAATGTCCGCTACCCGCTGGGTCCGGTTTCGATCAAGGGCGAGAGGGCTTGAGCATGGCACGTCAGGAAAAGAAAAAAGACGTGGTCGTGGTCGGCCTCGGCTGGACCGGCGCCATTCTGTCGATGGAACTGGCCCAGGAAGGGCTTGAAATCGTCGCGCTTGAGCGCGGGCATGACCAGAACACGGTCCCCGATTTCAAATATCCGAACATGATCGACGAGCTGAAATATGGTGTGCGCCTGAAGATGATGCAGCGCGCCAGCCAGCAGACCGTCACGATCCGCCGCAACGCGGACGAAGTTGCCTTGCCTTACCGCAGCTTCGGTTCGTTTCTGCCCGGCAACGGTGTCGGCGGAGCGGGCACGCACTGGAACGGCCTGAACTGGCGTCCGCAAGCGGAAGAACTGCGCCTGCGCTCCTACGTAAAGGAACGCTGGGGTGAGCAGATCATTCCCGAAGACATGCTTCTTGGCGATTACCCGATCCAATATGACGAACTGGAGCCGTTCTTCGACCGTTTCGAGCGCGTCGCGGGGATTTCCGGCAAGGCAGGCAACATCAAGGGCAAGATCGTTGAGGGTGGCAACCCGTTCGAGGGCTGGCGTTCCAATGATTATCCGATGCCGCCGATGCATACGACCTGGGACGGACGGAAATTTGCCGATGCGGCCCAGGGCATGGGGTATCACCCGTTCCCGTCGCCGGGCGGCATTGCCTCGACCGCCTATGTCAATGAATATGGCATGCAGATGGGGCCGTGCAATCACTGCGGTTTCTGTGAACGCTTCGGCTGCTACCAGTACTCCAAATCGTCACCGCAGACGGCAATTCTCGATGCGCTGAAGCGCATGCCGAACTTCTCTTATCGCACGGAGTCCGAAGTTCTGCGTGTTGAAATGGCGCCGGACGGCAAGACGGCTACGGGCGTGACCTATTTCGACGAAGCGACGCAGGAGGAAGTCTTCCAGCCCGCCGATATCGTCATTCTTGCGTCGTTCTCGCTCAACAATGTGCATCTGGCGCTGCTTTCCGGCATCGGCCAGCCATACGACCCGGTAACAGGCGAGGGCGTCACCGGGCGCAACTACGCCTATCAGATGAATGGCGGCGTAACGCTCTTCTTCAAGAATGAGGAGTTCAATCCGTTTATCGGCACCGGCGCGAATGGCATGTGCATCGACGACTTCGGTGTCAACCAGATCGATTTCGGACGCGAAGGCTTCATCGGCGGTTCCTATTGGCGCGCAGGCCAGACCAACGGCCAGCCGATCCGCAGCATGCCGCTGCCGTCTGGAACACCAGCCTGGGGTGGTGCATGGAAGAAGGCCATCGCCGAATGGTACGGCCATGCCATGTCCATCGGCAGCCACGGTTCGCATATGTCCTACCGGACGAACCATCTCGATCTGGACCCGACCTATAAGGACCGTCACGGCCGTCCGCTGATGCGCATGACCTTCAACTGGAATCCGAATGATATACGGATGACCCAGTTCATGAAGACCAAGATGGAAGATCTGGCCAAGACGATGAACCCAGACCTGATGCAGTCGTCCTTCAAGAAGGAAGGCGCGCAGTATGACGTGCGCCCATATCAGACGACGCACAACACGGGCGGTCATATCATGTCGGATAATCCGCGTGAGGGCGTGGTCAACCGCTATTCGCAGGCTTGGGACAAGCACAACGTGTTCCTGACCGGTGCGGGCAACTTCGTGCAGAACACGCAGTACAATCCGACCGGCCTGCTGGGTGGGCTTGCCTATTCGACTGCGCATGCGATCCGTACGCAATACCTGTCCAATCCGCGTCCGCTGATCTGAGGAGAATGGTGATGAAAACTTTTCTTCGCATAATCGGCGTTCTTGTCGTCATCGGAATTATCGCGCTGCTGGCCTTCATCTTCGTGCCGGTGCAGCTTACCAAGCCGACCAAGGAACTGGCTGCGGACTGGAAACCCGCCGAAGGGCAGGGCCAATATGTCATGTATGCTTCCGACTGCATGGCCTGCCATACGGCGGAAGGCGGCAAGCCTTTTGCCGGCGGACGCCCGATCGCAAGCCCGATGGGCACGATCTTTACGACCAACATCACCCCGGACAAGGAAACCGGCATTGGAAACTGGACGCTCGACCAGTTTCGCGCTGCTCTCTATGACGGCATCCGTGCCGATGGCGCGCATCTCTATCCGGCAATGCCATACGAGAACTATCGCAAGCTGACCGAGGAAGACGTTCGCGCGCTGTATGACTATTTCATGCATCAGGTGGAGCCGGTGAACAATGTCGTTCAGGAAACCAAGCTCGGTTTCCCGTTCAACATGCGTTTCGGCATTCGTGCATGGAACTGGCTGGCTCTCGGTCAGGAAGCGGGCTTCAAGGCCGCAGGCAAGTCGGAAGCACAGGATCGCGGCCAGTATCTGGTCGAGGGCCCGGCTCACTGTGCCGCCTGCCACAGCCCGCGCAATCCGCTGATGGCGCAGAGCGGCACGCAGGTTGGTGACAAGGACTTCCTCACCGGCGGTGTTGTCGATGGCTGGAACGCACCGACGCTGCGCGGTGAAAACTCCGCTCCGCAGAAATGGTCCATCGAGGAGCTGGCGACCTATCTTGCAACAGGCCGCAACTCCTATTCTACGGCCAATGGCGAAATGGGCCTTGCGGTCGAGCACTCGCTGCAGCATCTCACTGATGCCGACAATCTGGCGATTGCCGCTTTCCTGAAGGGGATTGACGGCGCGGCTGTGGAAATGCCGCAGGACTTTGCGGTGAAGGTTTCCAAGGCCATGCCGGCTGCCCCGGCTGATGCCGCCGGTGAAGCAACCACAAAGATGCTGACGGAGGCTTCTCCAGAGATGCCGCTTGGCGCGCGCCTCTATATCGACAACTGCGCCGCCTGCCATTTCGTGACGGGCAAGGGCGCGCCGGGAATCTTCCCAGAGCTTGCCGGGAATGATCTGGTGACGGGCTCGGAAACGAAACCGCTGATCTCGATCATCCTGCACGGTGCGGAGGTTCCCTCCACGGCGAAGCGTCCGATGCGTCTGGTCATGCAGGGCTATGCCGACCGCCTGTCGGATGACGAAGTTGCCGAACTGGCTACCTTTGTCCGCTCCGCATGGGGCAACGGCGCAGGGCCGGTGAAAGCCGCGGATGTCGCAGCGGTCCGCAACAGCCAGACCCACTGATGAGAAAGTGACGGCGGAGCGAAAGTTCCGCCGTTCTGTTATCTACGCTGCTTCAATGTCGCGCATGGGTGGGTTTCCGTAGAAGCGGCTATATTCGCGACTAAACTGCGAGGGACTTTGATAGCCCACGCGATGGCCTGCCGTACCGGCATCCAGCCGCTCGACCAGCATGAGCCTGCGGGCTTCGTTCAGGCGGAGCTGCTTTTGATACTGTACCGGCGTCATTGCCGTGATCGCCTTGAAATGATGGTGAAACGACGACGCGCTCATATTGACGTGTTCGGCCAGCTGTTCGATCCGCAACGGTGCTGCAAAATTCTGGCGAAGCCATGCGATAGCCCGCGCTATACGGTTGGCCTGGCTGTCGGCGGTGGCAATGTTGATCAGTCGTTCGCCGCCCGGACCCGTCAGAAGGCGATAAAGGATTTCCTGCTCGATCAGGGGCGCCATCACTGGAATATCGTCGGGACTGTCGAGAAGGCGCAGCAGTCGCAGAACCGCGTCAAGCAATCCCGCAGGCGCGGCATTGACGGTGATCCCCCATTGATCGCCATCGGCCATCATCCGTCTGCGAACATCGACACGGCCGATCAGGTCGGTCAGTTTTTCGCTGTCGATGGCGAGGGCCAGGCACAGATGTGGCGCTTCCGGGCTCGCTTCAACCACCCGCCATGTTACTGGTAGGTCAAGCGAGGTCACCAGATATTCGCCCTTGGTGTAGTTGATCGTCTCGGAACCGAGGCGCAGCGATTTTGAACCTTGCAGCACCATGGCGAGGCAGGGCCGATAGCTGCTGTGGCACGGTATGCTTGGCGTCGTCCGCCTGCTGATCCCCAGACCTTCGATTGGTGTGCGATATTCACCGTCCTGCCCGGTGAAACGCTCCGCGAGAGCGGCAAGCTCGTTATAGGTGTCTGTCAGTGACGTCATGGATGATCCGCTTCGGATGAGTTGGAATAAAGCAACTATCTATCACGCTGGCTTGTGTCGCAATCGTGAAGCGGGCACCTTTGCAGGATCGTGCAAAAAGCTTGCAGGATCGGTCTACCGCTTCCGCGCCTGTTTCCGGCATATTCCGCGTGCCTTTCCAAATTCAATAAATGGAGTCTATCATGGCCATAGCAAGAGGTTACGCTGCTACGGATGCAGATGAACCGTTGGTTCCGTTCACTTTTGAGCGACGCGAACCCAATGCGGATGACGTGGTCATCTCGATCCAGTATTGCGGTGTCTGCCATTCCGACATCCATACCGTTCGCAATGAGTGGAAGAACGCCGTTTACCCAATCGTTCCGGGGCATGAAATCGCGGGCGTTGTCACGGCTGTCGGCGATGCGGTCACCAAGTTCAAGGTCGGCGATAAGGTCGGCGTCGGCTGCTTCGTGGATTCCTGCGTCGGCTGCGCCAGCCGGGATGTCGACAACGAGCAGTATCTCCCCGGTCTCATCCAGACCTACAACACCTTCGATGCGGAAGGAAAGGAACGGACGCAGGGCGGCTATTCCGACCATATCGTCGTCAAGGAAGGCTATGTCCTGTCCATGCCCGACAATCTTCCGCTCGATGCCGCAGCTCCGCTGCTTTGTGCTGGCATCACGCTTTATTCACCGCTGCGCCACTGGAATGCTGGTCCGGGAAAACGGGTCGCCATCGTCGGCATGGGCGGCCTCGGGCATATGGGCGTCAAGCTTGCCAATGCCATGGGCGCGCATGTGACGGTTCTGAGCCAGTCGCTCTCCAAGAAGGAAGACGGCCTGAAACTTGGCGCTCATGAATATTACGCCACCAGCGACGAAAGCACCTTCGAGAAGCTGACCGGTTCGTTCGATCTCATCATCTGCACCGTCGGTGTTGCCATCGACTGGAATGCCTATTTGGGCCTGCTCAAGGTCAATGGCACGATGGTGGTCGTGGGCGTGCCCGAACATATGGTGCCGGTGCATGCCTTCTCGCTCATTCCGGGCCGCAAGTCGCTTGCGGGATCGATGATCGGATCGATCAAGGAAACACAGGAAATGCTGGATTTCTGCGGTCAGCACAACATCGTTTCCGAAATCGAGAAGATCAATATCCAGGAAATCAACGAAGCCTATGAGCGCGTTCTGAAGAGCGACGTTCGCTACCGCTTCGTGATCGACATGGCTTCGCTGGCAGCATGACGCATATCGAAGGATGGAGCATTTCCCGTTTTGATTGAAATACTGGAATGCCTGTCCTTATCCTGAAATAGCAAAACCCCGACCCGTTTGTGTCGGGGTTTTGCTTTTCTATCTATTGGTTTTTCCGCATTTCCGAACGCAAAACCGTTTCACACTTTTGCTGGAAATGCTCAGCGTCTGCGCAGATTTTTCCAAACCAGCGCGGCTGTTACCGTCAGAAAAGCCGCAAGGATCGTACCCTCGATTATAAAATACCAGTGCATGAGGGGAAGCTCCTATGCCGGAACTCTGCCGCCGCCAGATCGAGTGTTCGATGTCCATGGAATTGCTGCTTGGGGTTCTTCGAGAATATTTCGCTTGAGGGCGAAGCCGGCTATCGCATGGCGCGCAACGTTCAGAGGTTTGAGACCGTTCTGCGCATCACAGCACGCCTTCCATGTCATTTCATAGATGACATCACGGTCGTGCTCCGGCCATTCATAAAGATAGTCTATTGCGTCTTCAACGCAGGCAATTTCGCGAATGAGATAGGGGCCGTCCTTAACAAATACAGGACTGTCAAACAAACGGTCGCTCATCAGAACCTCCATTTGATCGAACGAAAATGTTAGTGTGACGGCGTCGATTTAGGAAGCCGCTGCGGCTGTTCAAGTGGGTGGAATAAAAAAGTTTTTAGATTCCGCAGTTAAGACGTCGCATCGCCGGATGCTTGTTCGGCATACCACATTGCTTATCGCTTATTACAAAGAGCTGAAGTACAGTCTGTCGGGCAGCATCTTGCGGCGGGGGAACGTATCTTTGGGATTTGACGAGAATACACTGTTTTTTGCGGCGGGTATCTGCTCCCTGGCAGTGGCCCTGACGATCCTGAGTGTCTGGTATCAGAATTCCCACGATGGCTTCTTGCTGTGGGGTTGCCTTGGCATGATCCTGCTCGGCACGGGGGCTGTGCTTTATTATGCCGGGCCGCTACCGCTGGCCACGGCCTCGATCGTCGCCTTCAGCCTCGAAAACGTCGGCTTCATACTGCTGATACTGGGTTCACGACAGATTTCGGGTCGTGCGGTTCGCAGCCGCTTTTTGATCCTCCTAGCGATTGCCGTCATCTGCGCCACGATACTTCCCATTCTGGCGGGGCAGACGGGCACCGGCACGGCAATTTTCAACCTGACGTCGGCCCTGTTGCTCCTGATGACGGCGAAAGAGTATTTCCACGTCTATCGCGAGGCGCCGGTCCCTGTGACAGGCATGATTGCGCTTTATGTCCTGACGGCGATTTCATTCTTTCTGTGCGGTGTGGTGATCCTGTACGAACGGCAATGGGTGATGACTGCCATCCCCAGCAACTGGGCTGAAAACATCAATGCGATAACGGCAATCATCGGGATTACGGGCATTGGCGCTTTATCGCTGAATTTCACCCAGTCGCGTATCGCGCGCCGCCATGCCAACGACGCACGCACGGACAGCCTGACCGGATTGCTGAACAGGCGCGCCCTTTACGATGTGCTGACCCACGATGAATTGCAGCTCGGGGATTCCGTTGTGATCTTCGACCTCGATGCATTCAAGTCGATCAATGATACGCACGGCCACATTATCGGCGATCAGGTGTTGGGAACCTTTTCCAATGTCCTGCGCAGCCATGTCAGATGCGAGGCCCTGATTTCGCGTGTCGGCGGCGAGGAGTTCGTGCTGGTCCTGAGGCAGAAACAGAACAGCGAGGTTCTTGCTTTGGCTGATGCGATCCGCAAAGCCTTTGCAGCGACAATTTTTGAAGCTCTGGCGGGAGATTTTTCTACGACGACCAGTGCGGGCATCGCTTTCTTTACGCCGAGAGATCGTGACTTCCAGACCGTATTCCACCGGGCGGACGCCGCGCTTTATCGCGCCAAGCATCTGGGGCGCAACAAGGTATGCACAGAGCTGCACAGCGTCGCCTGAACGCTCCGATCAAGGATGGAAATGGGCCTGAAAATCTGGCCCATTTCCGTCAGCTTGTCAGGTGCCGAAGCGTTCTTCGCTCAGCGCCGCCGCCATCAGAGCTTTGGTATAATCCTCGCGCGGATGATCGAAGACCTGTTCGGTGTCGCCCTGTTCGACGATCTTTCCGTTCTTCATCACGATCACATAATCGGACACCGCCCGAACGACCGCCATATCGTGGCTGATGAACAGATAGGACAGCCCATGTTCTTTCTGCAGATCGCGCAGAAGGGTGACGATCTGCTTCTGCACCGAACGGTCGAGCGCGCTTGTCGGCTCGTCGAGCACGATCACGCGCGGTTTCAGGATCATCGTGCGCGCAATGGCGATGCGCTGGCGCTGGCCACCTGAAAATTCATGCGGATAGCGGTTGCGCATGGCCGGATCGAGACCGACTTCCTTCAGCGCTTCCTGCGCACGGCGGTCGCGCTCCTTTGCCGAAAGGTTGGGTTCGTGGATCAGAAGCCCTTCGGTGATGATGCGCCCGACCGTCATGCGGGGGCTCAGCGAGCCGAACGGGTCCTGAAAGACGAGCTGCAATTCGCGGCGCTTCGGTCGCATTGCCTGCGGCTCGCGCGGCAATTCCTGCCCCAGATAGGCGATGCGGCCTTCGGAGGCGATCAGCCGCAAAATGGCGCGGCCCAGTGTGGATTTGCCCGAACCGGATTCACCCACAATACCGATGGTCTGGCCCTGCTTCAGCGTCAGCGAGACATTGTTGACGGCTGTGAGGTAGTTGGCGGCGCCGAGCCACGGCTTGCTGATGAGAAAGTTGACCTTCACATTATCGGCGCGAACCAGCACGGGCGCTTCGTCGCCGGGAGGGGCTTTTTCACCTTCCGGTTCCGCATTGAGCAGCATCTTCGTATAGGGATGCTCCGGCGTGGTAAAGAGTTTCTCCGTATCGTTGGTTTCCACCACTTCGCCGGAGCGCATCACATAGACCCGATCCGCAAAGCGCCGCACGATGCCGAGATCATGCGTGATGAAAACCACCGCCATGCCAAGCCGCTTTTGCAGATTGGCCAGGAGATCCAGAATCTGCGCCTGAATGGTGACGTCGAGCGCGGTCGTCGGTTCGTCGGCGATCAGGATGTCCGGTTCGTTGGCGAGCGCCATCGCGATCATGACGCGCTGGCGCTGCCCGCCCGACAGCTCATAGGGATAGCTGTCGATGCGACGCTCCGGTTCGGGGATGCCGACGAGCTTCAGCAGTTCAAGAATACGCGGGCGCGCATCCTTCTTGCTCAAGCCCCGATGATAGCGAAGCGGCTCGGCAAGCTGGTCGCCGATGCGGTAAAGCGGATCGAGCGAGGTCATCGGCTCCTGAAAGATCATGGTGATCTTTGCGCCGCGTATCCTGTTCAGCTTCTTTTCGGGCATGCCGATCAGATCCTGTCCACGATAAAGCGCCTGACCGGTTGCCCTGCCGTTCTGGGCCAGGAGGCCCATCATCGCCATGGTCGTCTGGCTCTTTCCGGAGCCGGATTCGCCCACAATGGCGATGGTTTCACCGGCTTTGACATCAAGATTGATGCCGCGCACGGCCTCAACCGGACCATCATGCGTATCGAAGGTGACACGCAGATCACGCACGCTCAGAATGTTTTCGTTCGTCATCTCAGCGATCCTTCGGGTCAAGGCTGTCGCGCAGGCCATCGCCAAGGAAGTTCAGCGCAAACAGGATGATGGTCAGCGTCGCGGCAGGCCAGATCAACAGCCAGCTGGCGCCGCGCATGTTCTGGGCGCCTTCGGAAATCAGGAGCCCCAGAGAGGTGAGGGGGTCCTGCACGCCGAGACCGAGGAAGGAAAGAAGGCTTTCAAGCAGGATTGCCTTCGGCACCAGAAGCGTCACGAAAACGATAACGGGACCGAGTGCGTTGGGAATGATGTGGCGGGTGATGACGCCGCGCCGCGTTGCGCCGAGCGCCTCCGCTGCCTGCACGAATTCCTGCCGTTTGAGGCTCAATGTCTGTCCGCGCACGATGCGCGCCATGTCCAGCCATTCCGTCGCGCCAATGGCGATGAAGATGATGAAAATCGATCGCCCGAAGAAGACGAGCATCAATATCACGAAGAAAATGAAGGGCAGAGAATAGAGAATATCGACCAGCCGCATCATCACATTGTCGACGCGTCCGCCTAGGTAACCGGAGATCGCGCCATAGGACACGCCCAGAACCAGAGCCATCGCGGAAGCGAGCAGGCCGATGGCAAGCGACATGCGAACGCCGATGAAGATGCGCGTCAGCAGATCGCGGCCCAGATTGTCGGTGCCGAGCAGGAAATAGTTGCGGCTGACATTGAGCGTCAACTTGCCCGAAAGCCCGTCCTGCGCCAGTTCAATCCTCGGATTGCCGAACAGGTCGGAACGCTCGAAATAGCGCAGCACGCGCTCGTCCGTCGGGCGTTGCGACGTTACGTTGACCACCAGCGAATTGCCGGTCAGTTCAGGCTCGCCAGCGGCTTTCAGCCGCGCGCGGGCCAGCACCTGTTCCAGCCCGGGCATGATCGTATCGGCACGCGGATAGGCTTCGAGGCTTGGGGAGACGCGCACGAACTGCGGATAAATCTTGTCATAGGGATGCGGGCTCAGCATGGGGCCGAACACACCCAGAAAAGCCATCAGGAGAAGCACGATGGCGCTCGCCACGGCGGCCCTGTTCTTGCGCAGGCGCAGCCATGCATCCTGCCAGAGCGAGCGGCTGGGAACTTCCAGCTGGGCTGTTTCGGTCGGAGCGGTAAGATCAGTCATAGCGAACCCTCGGATCAAGCCATGCATAAAGAAGATCGACGATCAGGTTGAAAGCCACGATGAAGACCGAAATGACGACAACGGTTCCCATGACGAGGGTGTAATCGCGGCTAAGCGCGCCCTGCACGAAGTAACGGCCGATGCCGGGGATGCCGAAGATAGTTTCGACCACGACCGAACCGGTGAGAAGGCCGGCGGCGGTCGGGCCGAGATAGGAAACGGCGGGAAGCATGGCGGCGCGCAACGCATGAACGCCCACAACCACGCGGGAAGGCAGGCCATAGGCTCGCGCCGTGCGCACGTGATTGGCGCGTAATGCCTCAATCGTTGCGCCGCGCACGAGGCGCGCGATGACGCCGACCTGCGGCAATGCAAGCGTAAGGACCGGCAGTATCCAGTAGGTTATATTCGCCGAGGACCAGCCGCCCGCCGGAACCCAGCCGAGAATGACACCGAACAGAAGGCTGAGGAGAGGGGCCACGACAAAGGTCGGCGTGGTGATGCCGAATGTGGCGAGAGCGACAACGAAATAGTCGATCGGTGAATTCTGCTTCAGCGCGGCGAGCGTGCCGAGGAAGGTCCCGATGATCGCGGCAAGCGTCAGGCCGAGCGCGCCGAGCACGATCGAAACCGGCAGGCCGGAAGCAAAGAGGTCGTTCACTGTAAAGTCACGCCGGGTAAAGCTCGGCCCGAGATCGCCCTGCACCAGATTGCCCAGATAAATCAGATACTGCCGCCACAGCGGCGCGTCCATATTATAGGCTTTCTTGAGGTTCTCCAGGATCAGCGGATCGATCGGGCGTTCCAGATCGAAAGGTCCGCCCGGCGCAAGCCTGATGAGGAAGAACGTCAGCGTGATGATGATGAAAATCGTGGGTATCGCACTACCCAATCGTCGGAGCGTATAGCCCAGCATGTTCTTTTCCCTTCTTTGCCGGATCGTCGACGAACGATCCGGCAACCCCTGAGGGTATTTTTGGTTCTGGCTTTATTTGTTGATCGAAAGCCAGCGCGTGGCGTGCGAATTCATGAGGTTATCTTGGTAACCCTGAACGCGGTCGGCAACGAGAGCGGTGGACGAATAATACAGCAGCGGCACGACGGCCCCGTCGCTGAGCAAAATCTTCTCCGCATCAGCAAGTATTTTCGCCCGTTCTGCGAGATCGATTGTCGTTGCGGATTTCGCCATCAGCGCGTCATAATCCTTGTTCGACCATTCGGCATAATTGAAGTAATTGCCGGTGGTATAAAGCTCCAGGAACGAATTCGGATCGTTGTAATCGCCGATCCAGCCGTCGCGGGTGATGTCGAACATCCCCTTTTCCTGAAGGTAATTGTAGAAGGTCGTTCCCTCGACCTCATTGAGGGTTGCCTTGATGCCGATATTACCCAGCATATTGGCGATTGCCGCCATTGTATTCTTGTGGTTTTCCGAAGTGTTGTAGCGCAGGGTCACCGAAAGGCTTCCAGGCTCTACACCGGCTTCCTTCAGCAATTCCTTGGCCTTGTCCTCACGGTCCAGCACGTCCTCGTCTGCGAAATCCAGCTTCGGCGCATCCTTGACGTAATTCACGATTCCGGGCGGCACCATTGAATTGGCTGGCAGCATCACACCGCGCCAGACTTCATTGGCGATGAAGTCACGGTCGACAGCCATTGATATGGCGCGGCGCACACGCGGATCACGCAGCTTGCTCGACGGCTCGCCTTTGATGTCCGCATAATAGATGCCGAGATAAGGGGCGAGGCGGAACTGGCCGCTCAGGTTCTTCTTCACATAATCCATCTGCTCGGCTGGAACATCGGAGCAGATGTCGACTTCTTTCGCCTCGAAACGGCGCATGCAGCTTGCACGATCTTCAAAAGGTATCCAGTTCACCGCGTCGATTTTCACGTTGGAAGCATCCCAGTAATTGGGGTTCTTCTTCATGGAAATCTTGTCGTTGGGATTGAAGCTGACAAGCGTATAGGCGCCATTGGTCACGAGATTGCCGGGCAGGGTGAACTTGTCGCCGAATTTCTCGACGGCTTTCCGGTTGAGCGGGAAACCGGTCTGGTGGGTCAGCAATTCGAGAAAATAAGGGGCAGCATTCTTGAGGCTTATCTGAAGGGTCTTGTCGTCAAGCGCCTTCACGCCAAGCTGGTCAACCGGCATCTTGCCTGTGGCCACTTCCTCGGCATTCTTGATGGCATAGAGGACGCTGGCGTAACCGGCAGCCGTCTTGGGGTCCATGATGCGGCGGAAAGTGAACTCGAAATCGCCAGCGGTAACGGGATCGCCATTCGACCATTTGGCGTTTTCGCGCATGTGGAACGTGTAGGTGAGGCCATCGTCTGAAATATCCCATGAGGCAGCGGCGCCGGGGATGGCTTCGCCCTTCTCGTTCTGAGCGAGCAAACCTTCATAAAGGTCGCGCAGGACACGGTTTTCCGAAATAGTGGTGGTGTGATGCTGGTCCAGCGTGGCGGGGTCGGTGTCGTTGCCCCGGTTGAGCACTGTTTCTGCCGATGCTGGTTGGCTCAACGCCATCAGGCAAACGCCTGTCATCAAAATTCCGCGAACCATTAGAAACTCCCATATGCTTTACTAGAAAATGTAAGCCCCAACAAAAAAGAGGCCCTCCGGAAGCACCGAAGAAAAAAGGGCTGCGTCAGACAACGCAGCCAAGCTGAAAATTTATTGTTTAAAAGAAAGCCAACGGGTCTTGTGGCTGTCCATCAGGTTGTCGTTCCAACCGTTGATATTGTCCGAAACGAGAGCGCGCGATGAATAATAGAGGATCGGAATATTGCTCATATCGTCAAGCTTCAGCTGTTCGGCTTCTGCCAGTGTCTTGGCGCGCTCGTTGAGATCGGTAATTTTTTCAGCTTCTGCCATCTTCTCGTCGTAAGCGGCGTTCTTCACCTTGGAATAGTTGAAGCTGACATTGCTCTGGCTGATATAGAGGAAGTTCTGCGGATCGTTATAATCGCCGATCCAGGCCGCGCGGGCGATATCGAACGGACCGTCTTCACGCAGGAAGTTGAAATAGGTCGCGCCTTCGGTTTCGTTCAGCGAAGCCTTGATGCCGATATTGCCAAGCTGATCGGCAATGGCCGCCATCGTATTCTTGTTGTTTTCCGAAGTGTTGTAGAGCAGTTCGATCGAAAGCGTGTTTGGCTCGACGCCTACTTCCTTCAACAGTTCCTTGGCCTTGTCCTCACGATCCAGCATATCGTCGGAATAGTTGAGTTTCGGCGCATCCTTCACATAGTTGGCGATGCCGGGAGGAACCATCGAATAGCCCGGCAGCATGGTGCCTTGCCAGACCTGATTGGCGATGAAATCGCGGTCAATCGCCATGGAAATCGCCTGTCGGACGCGCGGGTCCTTCAGCTTGCTGTCTGCGGTCTTGCCCTTCACCGGCAGGTAATAGACGCCGAGATATGGCGCCATGCGGAATTCCTTGGAAAGGTTCTTCTTCACATAGTCCATCTGCTCGGCCGGAACGTCGGAGCAGATCTGCACTTCCTTGGCCTCGAAGCGGCGCATGCAGCTCGCGCGGTCCTCGAACGGTATCCAGTTGACCGTATCGATCTTCACTTGATCCGCTTCGTAGTAATACGGATTCTTCTTCATCACGATCTTGTCGTTCGGCGTGAAGCTTTCCAGCATATAAGCGCCGTTCGTCACCATCTTGCCGGGCGTGGTGAACTTGTCGCCATTGGCCTCGACACTTTTCTGGTGCAGCGGGAAACCGGTCTGGTGAGTCAGAAGCTCAAGGAAATATGGAGCAGGGGAGTTCAGCGTAACCTTGAGCGTGTGATCGTCGACCGCCTCGACGCCAAGCTGGTCCGTCGGTGCCTTGCCGGTTGCAATATTTTCGGCGTTCTTGATGATAAACAGCATGCTGGCATAGCCGGCCGCTGTCTTCGGGTCCATCAAACGACGGAAGGTGAACTGGAAATCGCCTGCGGTGACCGGATCGCCGTTCGACCATTTCGCGTTATCGCGCAGATGGAACGTGTAGACCGTGCCGTCCTCGGAAATATCCCAGGACTTGGCCACGCCGGGAATAGCCTTGCCGTCTGCGTCCTGAATGGTCAGGCCGTCATAAAGGTCTCGCAGCACGTTGCCTTCGGAGACCGTCGAGGTGCGGTGATGGTCAAGCGTCGCCGGATCGGTGTCGTTGCCGCGGTTGAGAACGGTTGCGGCTGAAGCGGCACCGGCCAGCGCCAGAAGACACACACCTGTCAGTAGAAATTTACGATACATCTGAGAACCCCTCCGTTGAAATTTTTGAAATGGCTCGCATCTTATGGATAAGCGCGCCACTTGCAAGAGAACTTATCAACACTTTGACTTGATTAATATATTCACAATTTATCGAGCAATTTAAGCGTCGCGTTTCGGGTACGGAACCAGGCGTTTTCATCGGATTTACAAGTTGCGGCCCAAGCTGAAAGTGCCCGGAAAACGCCGGAATTTCCGCGATTTGCTGAGTTCGGATGGCAGTTGAAATGCGGCCAGAATCGGATCGATTCGCTAAAAGTTACACACACGATTTTCAGAACGAGGCTGTTATGGCCTGTGCCTTGATATTGACGGTCCGTTTGCGGAAAGGGGCGACATACTGCTTTTAAGCGGCCTGCCTGACCTGATCGGATGCGATGCAGCTAGTTTCTGACACCCATATTGTTGGAAGCTCTATGGCGCCTGTGAACGGAAACAGGGCGAACCCTTGCAAGGGGCAACCTCTGCTGCATCGTCGCTGTCGTAACATGGGGGATCAATTGAATCTGAAGCCTAGACTGATGACATAACCAGCAAGTCTCGACGAATTTCATCGCCATTGCCGTTTTTAAGCTGCTTCTCAATTTCCGAATGCGTAGCCTTCCATATTGGGACGGCTGCCGCAAGAGTAGCTTTTCCTTCCGGTGTGAGTTGCAATAACCGCTCACGCCTGTCGTTGGGATTTACGATGATTTCCACCCAGCCCTGCCGCTGCAACGGCTTTAGCGCCGCCGTCAGTGTCGTTTGATCCATCGCCAGAAGCTCCGCAACCGGCTTCATTGGAGGGGGCGCCGGGCGATTGAGCGACATCATCAGTGAGAATTGGCCATTTGTCAGCCCCACAGGACGGAGGGCATCGTCAAAGCGGCGGGCGAGGGCACGCGCAGCGCGCTGAACATGCAAGCAAAGGCAGGTGTCGCGAACTAAAAGCGTTGTTTCGAAAGGCACATCGTGGCTATTTGACATAGCTTATTAATATTGATATCAATGTAAATCGTCAAGCAAGAAGATTGAAATCGACGGGCGGAGCAAAAGCCGGAGGAGGGCTTGCACCATGAACGAGGTCGTATCCCGAGAAGTTTGGCTGGACGCGCGGCGCGCGCTTCTGGCAAGCGAGAAAGAAGCCACCCATCTGCGCGACAAGGTCAATCGAGAGCGGCAAGCCCTGCCGTGGGTAAAGGTCGACAAGGATTACATGTTTGATACGCCTTCGGGACGGAAAACCCTTTCCGATCTGTTCGACGGGCGCAGCCAGTTGTTGATCTATCATTTCATGTTCGGGCCTGACTGGGAACAAGGCTGCACGGGATGTTCGTTCCTTGCGGATAATTTTGACGGTACGATAACTCATCTCAACAATCACGATGTCACGCTTGTTGCCGTTTCGCGCGGACCGCTTGCAAAGCTTGAAGCCTATAAGAAGCGAATGGGTTGGCACTTCCCATGGGTTTCGTCGAAAGGCAGTGATTTCAATTTCGATTATCACGTCTCCTTCACGAAGGATGAACTCGAAAACAATCGGGTGTTCTATAATTTTGACAAGCTTCCTGCGGAGGATGCTTTCGATGAACTGCCGGGCATGAGCGCCTTCTATAAGGATGAAAGCGGTACGATCTATCACACCTATTCCAGCTATGCCCGTGGCATTGAAGAATGGATCGGTACGCTGATGATCCTAGACCGTGCGCCCAAGGGCCGCAACGAAAACGGCACGATGCATTTCGTTAAGCGGCATGATGAGTATGAGACGCAGGCTTCCAAACATAGCTGTTGCGGCTGACCGCCCCAACGACAAATATCCAAGGGAGTACATTCAATGAAAAACCGCGCATCTCCGTTCGTCTGGTACGAACTCATGACCACAGATGCTGACAACGCACAGGATTTTTATACGAAAGTCGTCGGTTGGACAGCGAAAGACGCTGGCGTTCCCGGCATGAAATATACGCTTTTCGAAGTGCCTGGATGCATGATCGCGGGCATGATGTCGATAGCGGACATGCCGAAGGAGGACTGCGACGGCAAACCCGGCTGGATCGGCTATGTCGGCGTAGCGAATGCCGATGAATTCGCGGATAAGGTAAAGGCGGAGGGCGGCAAGGTCTTGAGAGCTCCGCAGGACATTCCGAACATCGGAAGGTTCGCTATTGTCTCGGATCCGCAAGGTGCCGTCTTTGCACTTTTTGAGCCGAAAGACGACATGCCGCCGCCTGCTGATTTCGGTTCGCGCAAGCCAGGGCATCCGGGCTGGCACGAACTCTATGCCCAGAATTGCGAGACTGTATTTCCGTTCTACGAGAAGGTGTTCGGCTGGGGGCTTTCACGCAATTTCGACATGGGGCCTATGGGCAACTACAAGGTGTTCAGCGTCGACGGCGCCGATCACGGCGGCATCATGACCGCGCCTCCCGGAACACCAGTCGGCTGGGGTTTCTACTTCATGGTGGAAGGGGTCAAGGATGCAGCCAGCAGGGTCAAGTCTCTTGGCGGAACCGTCCTGCAAGAACCAATGGAGGTGCCGAACGGCGAGTGGGTTGTTCAATGCAAGGACCCGCAAGGCGTGAACATCTCGCTTGTAGCGTCGAAACCGTAGGAAATACTGCACTCCGCGATTGACTGCCGATACATTTACGATGATTGGATGCTACATCGAAACGTATCGGCGGAAGATCGACCCATGCAGGACAGAAGGGCGCGTCAGTCTCAAAGGTCTGGGACTGTTCTCTCGGCAGATGTCGGTGGGTCTTTCATTCGGCTTGCGCGCTCCACGCATCCGGGAAATATCGAGCTTCT
Source organism: Ochrobactrum sp. PL_is483 (assembly GCF_055816855.1). NCBI lineage: Bacteria > Pseudomonadati > Pseudomonadota > Alphaproteobacteria > Hyphomicrobiales > Brucellaceae > Ochrobactrum > Ochrobactrum sp. PL_is483. The sequence goes on along the minus strand of NZ_JBVPGS010000040.1, from coordinate 270,349 downwards.
CGAAAAGTTGCCCACTCCCGCTGACAACTGGGAGGAATTTGGTCGCGCGCTGGAAATCGCGCTACAGACTCACGCGTCGAACGACGAGTGGCCACTTGCTCTTTCCATCGCCGGTTTGGTCGATCCGGATACGACGACTGCTCTGTCGGCAAATATTCCCTGCATTACAGGTCACAGGCTGAGCGTGGAACTTGGCGAGCGATTGCAACGTCGGGTCATCGCGGCCAATGATGCCGATTGCCTGGCGCTCGCCGAAGCGATCGAAGGGGCTGGGAAAGGACATGACATTGTTTTCTGTGCTGTGCTGGGCACAGGCGTCGGCGGTGGGCTCGTTGTGGATGGTCGGTTGGTTCGAGGTAAGGGCGGACTGACCGGCGAATGGGGGCACGGCCCGATCCTCAACACATCCATAGAGATTAACGGTCAGGCCGTATCTGTCCCACGCTTCAATTGCGGCTGTGGGCAAAGCGGTTGTGTCGATACCATTGGCGGCGCGCGGGGGATTGAGAGACTGCATCGATTTCTGAATGCTGCCGATGCAACCAGCCATAGGATTTTACAGGATTGGCTCGCCGGTTGTCAGAAGGCTGCGAGAACAGTCTCCGCCTATCTCCAGCTGGTAGCCGATCCGCTGGCCGCTGTTGTCAATGTAACCGGCACATCAATCATCCCCGTAGGTGGTGGTCTTGCCACCGCGTCAGAGCTGATTTCTGCCATTGACCAGGCGGTGAGGACCCGAATCCTGCGAAAGACAGAACAGCCGATAGTCGTCCCCGGTATATTTGGCAGCGACGGCGGTCTGGTGGGAGCAGCAATATTGGGGCATCAGGCGTGAGCGTGTTACTGGAAGTCTGCGTGGATAGCGCCGAAGGTCTTCATTCGGCAATTGAAGGCGGCGCGGATCGCATCGAGCTCTGTTCCGCCCTTGAACTGGGCGGCTTGACGCCCTCACAATCCTTGATGGAACTTGCTTCGCAGGCACCAATTCCGGTGTACGCAATGGTCAGACCCCGCGCCGGCAGTTTCTGCTTTTCGGCAGCAGACGAAGCCATCATGATGTCCGATATCCGCAACGCAAGAAATGCCGGTTTGGCGGGTGTTGTCGTTGGCGCTTCGCTGATTGACGGTTCTCTTGATGTTGCGATGTTGCGGAGGCTGGTTGCAGAGGCGCAAGGCCTCGGAACGACGCTTCATCGCGTCTTTGATCTGGTTCCTGATATGAAGACAGCACTAGAACAGGCGATTACGCTCGGTTTCGAACGTATTCTAACGTCCGGTCTGTCACAAACGGCGGAGGAGGGACTGGATAATCTGCGGCTGTTGGCTGGAATGGCCGCCGGTCGTATCAGCATCATGCCAGGCAGCGGCATTAAGGCCGAGAACGTGAGGCGCATAGTAGATGCGACAGGCGTGACGGAAATACATGCTTCATGCCGTGCACCTGTCCCCGAGACGGATGTTCGCGCTGTCACGTTTGGATTTGCGACAGAACAATCATTTCGGACAGCAGCCCGGCGTGTGAGTGAGCTGAAAGCCGCAATCGAACATACTTAAAGGCCGTTCATTCCAAATTCCGTGTGTCTATGACAGTGCTGATTTCGCGCACCGGTCAGCTCGTGAAAAGGAAATTTCTCAAACAGTTCGGGGTGGCACTTAAACCCTATTGCCACCCCGAAAGAGATTGAGTAGAAGTGGCATCACATCAAGAGTTGGGGCGACGCCCAACGCCAACCTGCCTTTCCGGGCAAGGTGGTACTCTCCGCAAAGAGAGGATGTGGCCAAACCGGCAATTATACGGATAAAGCCACTTGCGTCCGCTCCGCTACAAACTAGGGACCGACGCGACTATGCCGATTAAAATTCCTGACGATCTGCCAGCAACCAGTGTTCTCCAGGCCGAGGGCGTTATGGTCATGCGCGAAGCAGATGCCATTCGTCAGGATATTCGCCCGTTGAAAATCGGTCTTCTCAACCTGATGCCGAACAAGGTCACCACCGAGACGCAGATTGCGCGCCTTCTCGGCGCAACGCCGTTGCAGGTGGAGTTGACCCTTGTTCGGATCACCAATCATGTGGCGCGCCACACGCCTGCCGATCACATGCTGTCCTTCTATCAGCCGTGGGAAGATGTGCAGGATCAACGCTTTGACGGTTTTGTCATCACCGGTGCTCCGGTGGAACGCCTCGAATTCGAGGAAGTTACCTATTGGGACGAAATGCAGCGTGTTTTCGACTGGACCCAGACCCATGTGCACCGGACGCTGAATATATGCTGGGCAGCGCAGGCCGCCGTTCATTATTTCCACGGCATGGGCAAGTATGAACTGCCGGGCAAGGCCTCTGGCGTCTATAGCCAGCGCAACCTTGCGCCGTCTTCGCCGTATCTCCGGGGATTCTCGGACGATTTCAAGATCCCGGTTTCACGTTGGACCGAGGTACGCAAGAGCGACATTCCGGCTGATAGCGGGCTGAAGGTGCTGGTCGATAGTCCGGAAACGGGGCTCTGTCTGCTGGACGATCCGCATCACCGCTCGTTGCATATGTTCAATCATGTGGAGTACGACACCACATCGCTTGCAGATGAGTATTTCCGCGACATTCAGGTTCAGCCCGACACCAAGGTTCCGGCGAATTATTTCCCCGGAGACGATGCGACACGCCAGCCGGAAAATCGCTGGCGGAGCCACGCGCATCTTCTGTTCGGAAACTGGATTAACGAGATGTATCAATCGACGCCCTACGACCTGGAAAAAATCGGGAAGCGTTAAGAGCGCACAGCAAGGACAGCGCGACCAGAATGCACCCGAACCAGGGAAGGGCGTGGAAAGATAGGTGCTGCAAAACAAGCCCACCCATCGCGGTGCCAAGCGCTACGCCCACATGCATGGCTGACAGATTGATCCCGACACCGGCATCGGCTGTTGCAGGATCGGTCGTGATGAGAAAGCTCTGAACCACGGGCGAAATCATCCAGCTGACGCAGGCCCATGCCATCAGCGCTGTGCCAAAAATTGTGCCCGAGCCGACTGCAAGCGGTATCGCCGTCAACGCCGTCAGATAGAGAAGCGGTGTCAGTACAATAGCCAGCCGTGGCGACAGTTTGTCGACAAGCAAGCCACCGAGATAACCACCGGTCATTCCGGCTAATCCGAAGGCCACCATCGCCCAGATGGCCTTGTGAGAGGGAATGTGGACCACTTCCAGAAGGTAGGATGAAAGATAGGCGAACAATACGAAATGTCCGCCGATCATCAAGATAGAAACCAGTTGGGCTGACCTTAGCCGTGAGGATTTCAGGTGCGGCATATAAGGTGGCAAACCGCCGGGATTGCGTCCAGTCTTTGGTAACACGCGTAATGACAGGAGGAACACCAGAGCTGCTGCTAACGCCAGACCCAGGAAAACCGCGCGCCAACCTAGCCATTCGTCGAGGATCATTCCGGTCGGAACGCCAGCCGCCATCGATCCACTGATGCCCATGAATATAATCCCGATAGCGCGTCCGCGCATTGCGGGACTAACCAGTTCTGTGGCGAGCATGGTTGCAATCAGGCAAACGATTGCGCTGGCTGCGGCCATGCCGATCCGCGCGGCAAACAGGATCGCATAATTGGGGCTGATGCATGCAATGATATTGCTTGCTATGAAAATGCCCAACGCTGAGACCAGAATGTTTTTCCTCTCGAACCGTGTTGTGAGGATGAGTGCCAGCGGAGCCGTGAGCGCAAAAGTAATCGAAAAAACCGAAGTCAGTTGTCCGGCGACACTGACGGAAACGCTCAAACCGGGGGCAATGCTCGGAAGAATACCGATGATGATATTCTCGGCGGTACCAGTGACGAAGGTTGCCAGCGCCAGCACAAATAGCCGGGTGTCCATATTTGCCATTCCCTTTCATGGTAACACCATGCGGACAGCAAATGGCCCGGCATGGCGATGTTGCATGCCGGGTTTCGAGGCAAAGCTTCGGTTATCCCTGATACGGTCTCATAACATTCAAACCAATCCTTGACCAGTTCCGCGCGCGAGTAGGTCCTGACCCTAGCTGGCGGCGCGCGCCAGCCATCTGTGCCAGTCGTCTTCGGAACCATGGAAGACATTCAGGTCGATCTTTCCGTTTACGCCCTGCGACAGGCCCGATCCGGAATACTGCCAGAAGGTCCATGGACGACCCGGATAGACTTTGGACGGATGCTGGGCAACGGCGCGCAGCCAGAAAGGATAATTGGTGAAAGCACCTTTCAGGTTGTCGTCGTAGAAATCTGGTGCCGTATAGATGATTGGGCGCTTGCCATAATGCTGCTCCAGCTTGTCCATGAAGACCTGCATCTTTTCCCGCACCTGCGCCGGGGAAGGTCGTCGCTTGCAGGAGGAATCGCCGTTCCATTCGACATCGATGACAGGCGGAAGCGCATCGGCTTCCTTGGGAACATTACGGATGAACCAATCGGCTTGCTGGCTTGCTACACGACACCAGTAGAAGAAATGGTATGCACCGCGTTTGATGCCGGCTGCCTTTGCCTCGCGCCAGTTCTTGCGAAACATGGGGTCCAGATGGTCCCCGCCATCGGTTGCCTTGATATAGGCGAAGTTGGCGCCCTGCGTGCGCAGTCTCGCCCAGTCGATATCGCCCTGCCAGCGGGATACGTCCACGCCGTGCACTGCAAGCTTGCGCGGCGAAGAGCGTCCGAAATTGATCGGCTTCGCATCGCGGAAGCGATGGCTGTAGATTCTGGAGCGCTCATGCGGTGTGAGACGCACCGGCGGATAGGCCGCGACTTCGGGAGCCGGCACTGAAATCCGGGCCTGTGGCCGTTCTTGTGGCTGTGGTGCAACGCGTGCTGGCGGTTCTGCCTTGAATGGACCGGCATCTGGAATAGGGCCTGCCCATGCCAGTACTTCCTCCTGGCTGGCGGTAGGCATCGGTTGGGGTGCGCTCGCCATTTCACTCAAAGGAGCGGGCGGAACCGGGCGCACCACCGAACTCGTAGTCTCGGCCGAGGTTTTCGACTGGAGCATGATGCTGTCGACGCCGGAGCTTGACGTACAGCCCGTCAAAGCGGCGCAGGCAAGGGCAATGACTGATACAACCGAAGAACGCATGAGCACCCGTAACGCAAAACAAATGGGCTGCAACGCTCCTCCCGAGCTAATTGCTAATCAAAGTTTACCGGGAAAAGCTGAATCCAAAGTTTACGAAATTGCTAATGCGAAATCTCTAAATCGACTGTCTGAGGATTTTTATCAAAGCTGTTGCAGATTTCTCCAATGTGGTTTCGTCAAATCCTGAGAAACCGAGAATAAGTCCCTGACGGGGCGTCAGTTTCGTAAAAAGCGTCGATAGTGGATGAACCTCAATGTCAGCCTTTGCCAGAACGGATGCGAGATGTGTATCGCTTTGCCCCTCCGGCAAAGCCAGCAGCAAGGATAGTCCGGCAGGAGGGGCTTCAATTCGAAACAGGTCCGGTTCACCGGGTGCAAGTGCTGCTATGAGTTTACGGCGGCGCGAGGCATGGATGCGGCGCATACGTCTTATGTGCTGAGCAAAAGCTCCCGTTTCAATGAAAGCGGCCAGAGCTGGCTGGGCCAGCGGCGATGGCGCGGGAAACAACGTCTGCCGTAATTCTCGAAATTGAACCACTCTATGCGACGGCACGATCAGGAAGCCGAGCCGCAAGAGGGGCGAGAAGACCTTGGAGAAACTCCCGATATAAAGAATACGGTCGGGGTCCAGCGACATCAGCGCTGGCAGCGGCTGGCCGACATAGCGATGCTCACTGTCGTAATCATCCTCGATAATTATCGCATCACGTTCTCTTGCCCAGGCAATCAGTTCCAGACGGCGCGCCAAAGTCATGGTTACGCCTGTCGGATGGTGCCGGGCAGGTGTAACAAAAGCACCGCGCGCATTGTCGGCCTCGTTCCGACCTATAGAAACATCAAGACCGCCGCCATCAACCGGCACCGGGACGATGTCGAGACCATTGACACCCAGGATTTTGCGAGCCGGTGGATACCCTGGTTCTTCCATCCACAGCTTGTCGCCGGGGGTAAACAAGGCTTCACGGATGAGTGAAAGGGCGTCTGCGCTGCCGCCAGTTATGATGATCTGTTCCGGCGATACGATCATACCCCGCCATTCGTGCAAATGACGCGCCAGCGATGACCGCAGAGGATGGAAACCAAACACATCGTCGCTGCTCAATAGATCGGCTGAAGGATTGCGCCAAATGCGCCCGAGCAGTTTGCCCCACTGGTCATGCGGGAAATGATCGCTATCGAACACACCAAGCCGAAAGGTTTTGGCTTCTTCACGATGTAATCGCGGCTGGGTTCTCGCAGGGAGGGGCGATGGGTCGATGGTCAGGCTGGTATCGGGAAGTTCCGCGGTGACATGCGTGCCCGAGCCTTGCCGTCCTTCCAGATAGCCCTCGGCAATCAATTGGTCGAATGCGGCGAGAACAGTCGTTCGGGACAGCCCCAGTTCCAGTGACAGGCTACGTGTGGATGGCAACCTTGCGTTCGGCTTCAGCCGACCGGCCAGAACCGCTTGCCTGATCTGATCAACCAGTTGCGCGGTGAGCGAGATATCGCTGGCACGATCAATCCCGAATTCCGGAAGTGTATTGGAAATTGGCATTATCTTATTCGATTAAAGTGGTTATTTTCCCAATGCCACTATGCGGGCAGTTTGACCGAACATAAAGGAGAAATATCGGCCATGACGAAAGCCCCCACCGAACGCACCCGTGTAAAACGCATTCACGAGCGCGGCGCCTATGACGCAGCCACGGTTCATTCAATCATCGATGCTCAACCGCTCGCGCATGTGGCCTATGTGTTCAATGGAACGCCTTATGTCACACCGACGCTGGTCTGGCGCGAAGGCAATTTCATCTATTGGCATGGATCATCCGCCAGCCGAATGCTGGAAAGCTGCGATGAAGCCGAAGTCTGTGTGAGCTTTACATTGCTCGACGGGCTGGTCCTGGCCCGCTCGGCATTTCATCATTCGTGCAATTATCGCTCGGTCATGGCTTTCGGAACCGCGCGTAAAATTTCGGATGTGACGGCGAAAGAACATCACTTGCGCAGTTTCGTAAACGGTCTTTTCCCCGGCCGCTGGGAAGGTTTGCGCCCGATGATGGCAAAGGAGTTGAAGGCCACCATGCTTCTCGAACTGGAACTGAACGAAGCCTCGGCAAAGGTTCGTTCTGGCCCACCGAAGGACGACGATGCCGATTATGCGCTACCGATCTGGGCAGGCGTCATTCCGATGACCACGCAGATCGGTGCGCCGATCGATGACGGACGTGTTTTGCCGGGCGTCGCCGCGCCGCAAGGCGTTACGCAGTTCGGATATGTGGCGGAAGCCGCCGAATAAACAACCAGGACTTAAGCAGGTCCGAGAAAGAGATGCGTCTCGGACTTTGCGATACCATCCATCGCCCGGATACCTGTTACAAGCCGGTGAAATTCATTCATGTTGGGAACCTCGATCTCGGCGATCAGGTCCCACGTTCCGTTGGTGGTGTTCACTGCTGAAAATCCGGGATTTTTACGCAATGTCGCGATCACGCTTTTGATGTTTCGCCCGGTGAGTTCGATCATCATAATGCCGCGGATCATGTCGGTCGACCCGTGATCCTTCAGCCGAACCGTAAAGCCTGCAATCACGCCTGAAGCTATCAGGCGTTCCATCCGGCTCTGGATCGTGCCCCGCGCTACCCCAAGAATGCTCGCAAGCGTCGGGATTGACGCGCGTGCGTTGATACGCAGTTCCGAGATTAATCGCTGGTCCAGATCATCCATCACCACACCGCCATTTTGACGATTTCGCCAATCTGATTGCGTTTATCGCAGATTACTGGACATTTCTATACATAAATGGCGTTTTCGTTGATCCTTTGCTCCGTTAGCGTGCCTAAAAACAAACAAGCCGGATAAGCAGCACGCAACCGGCAAGGGGAATTCGGAGGTGGATCGATGGCGCTTTTCTTCTGCCGCTCCTGGCTAGCCGGGGCGCGACGATCTTTTCCGTTCCGAATAGGTTTTCCCGAGAAATTTGCCGCCGCCTGTCGGGCGTCGACAATCTGGAAAGATGCGCCACATCGCGCGCTCGGAACGGGCATCGCCCGTGATCGCGTTACGATCACTTAGGAGAAAATGAAATGAAAACCCTTCTATCTTCACTCATTGCAGCTGGCGTCGGCGCTTTGATGATGCTGGCACCTGCCCATGCCGACGATCTCGAAAAGGTCAAGCAGAGCGGCGAATTGCGCATCGGCATGAGTGGCGTTTTTCCGCCTTTCAGCTTTGTCGACGGCCAGAATCAGGTTGTCGGCTTTGACGTCGATATCGGCGCCGAAATCGCCAAGCGTCTCGATGTTAAGCCGGTTGTCGTAACCACGGCTTTCGACGGTATCATTGCAGGGCTGCGCGCGGGCAAGTTCGACGTTGTCGTCGGCAGCATGAGCATCACGCCGGAGCGCGAAAAGGCCGTCGACTTCGCTGGCCCTTACTATCGCGGCGGGCGCGGCATCTTCGTGACGGAAGCTTCCCCGGTCAAGTCCATGGATGAACTGAAGCAGGGCAAGACCATTGCCGTGACGCTTGGCGAAACCAGCGACAAGTGGGCGCGCGAGCAGGGCGGCTGGACGGTTCGCACCTATAAGGGCATTCCGGAATTGCTGCTAGAGCTTCGTTCAGGCCGCGTCGACGCCATTGCGTCGGATGATATTCCGATCCTGATCGCTATCAAGGAAAGCGGCGAAAAGGTTCGCCAGCTCGATACGCCGGAGCTTCAGGGCACCGACAATGTCGGCATCGCTCTGCGCAAGGGGAATCCCGAACTGAAGGATGCGATCAACAAGGCCCTCGATGACATGAAGGCCGACGGCACCTACGAGAAAATCTCGATGAAGTGGATCGGTCGCGACATCCGCTAACCCTATGAAACCCTTGCCGGGGCGACAGTTAGAATGAACGTCCCGGCAACATATCTTTCCGGCTTGGTTGTCCAGACAGGAAAGGGGAGATGATGAATTTCTCTTTGATGGCGGAGGTCTTTCCATATTTTCTGGAGGCCGCCCTGGTTACCGTCGAAATTTCGGCGCTTGCCATTCTTATCGGTTTGAGTGTCGGTGCACTTGCCACAACCGCGAAACTGTCGCGCTTCTGGCCATTGCGTTTCATCGGAACGGCTTACGTCAGCGTGTTTCGCGGCACACCGTGCCTGCTGCAACTTTTCGTTCTTTATTTCGGCGGACCGCAGATCGGCATCAATCTTGAGCCTTTCGCAGCCGGTGCCATCGGTCTCGGGCTCAATATCGGTGCTTATTACGCCGAAGCCATGCGAGGCGCCATTCTGACAGTGGATGCCGGTCAGAACGAAGCCGCCCGTTCCATCGGCTTCAGCAGCGGGCAGTCCATGCGCTTTGTGGTGCTGCCGCAGGCAGCCCGGCTGATGATCCGCTCTCTCGGGGTCAACACCGTGATGCTGATCAAGGGGTCCGCCCTGGTTTCGGCGATTTCCGTCGTTGAATTGACCTATACGGCCCAACGTTTCATCGGCTCAACCTATCGTCCGTTTGAGATTTTTGGCATCGCCGCCGCCATTTACATGGTCCTCATCTATATCGTTGCACGCTTCGTCGATTTTCTCGAAGCCCGCTACGCGCTCAAATAGGCGGTGATTTTATGCAACTCGATTTTTCCATCGTCCCGCCCTACACCGAACTCCTGATGACTGGCGTCTGGTGGACGCTTATCATCGCAGTTTCGTCATCCATCGTCAGCTTCTTCGGCGGCATCGCCTTTGCCTTGCTTGTTCTCTACGGACACTGGCTGGTGCGTTATCCTATCCGCTTCTTCATCTGGCTTTTCATGGGGACCCCGCTGCTTTTGCAGCTCTTCCTGCTCTATTACGGCCTCTCGCAGATCGGCATCAACATTCCCGCCGTGTGGACCGGCATTATCGGCCTTGGCCTGCATTTTGCGGTCTATAATTCTGATCTGTTTCGCACCGCGATCCTGACTGTCGATCCGGGGCAGAATGAGGGCGCCCGTTCGCTGGGTTTCGGCAGCGCCCAGACCTTGCGCTACATCATCGTGCCGCAAGCCGTTCGCAATGCGCTGCCGCAGGTGGGTAATAATCTGATTGCTCTTCTGAAAGACACGGCGCTTGTGTCGGTAATCGGCATTACCGAGTTGGTGCACGCATCGCAGCAGGCGATCAGCGAAACCTACAGCCCGTTTGAATTCTATATCACTGCCGCAGTGATCTTCTACGTACTCAATCTCATCCTGGAAGCCGGATTGCACTGGATGGAAAAGAAAGTCGAGGCTTACCGATGAGCAACAACAAACCCATGGTGGAAGTGCGCGACGTCCACAAGGCTTATGGCGCACTGGAGGTTCTCAAGGGCATCAACCTGTCGGTTGAACGCGGCCAGATCATCGCCATTATCGGTCCTTCCGGTTCCGGTAAAAGCACGCTGCTTCGCTCGATCAATCATCTCGAAACAGTCAATTCAGGCCAGATACTGCTGGATGGTGTTCAGGTAAACCAGCCATTGAGCGGACGTGCCTTCGAGCGGCATATCAATGCCGTGCGCCAGCAAATGGGCATGGTTTTCCAGCACTTCAACCTGTTTCCGCATCTCAACGTGATGGAGAACATCACGCTCGGGCCTATCAAACTGAAGGGCAAGAGCAAGCAGGAAGCACAGGAACTAGCCGTTTCGCTTTTGAAGAAAGTCGGTCTCGCCGATAAGGCTTCAATGTATCCGTCGCGTCTGTCGGGCGGGCAGAAGCAGCGTGTTGCCATCGCCCGCGCGCTTGCCATGCAGCCGAAAGTCATGCTGTTCGACGAAGCCACTTCCGCGCTCGATCCGGAGCTGGTTGAGGAAGTCAATCAGGTCATGAAACAGCTCGCGCAGGAGCATATGACCATGCTGATCGTGACCCATGAAATGCGCTTTGCGGCTGAAGTTTCCGACAAGGTGCTGTTCATGGACAAAGGCGTGGTGGTCGAGGAAGGCAAACCGGACGTGATCTTCACCAACCCGGAAAATGAAAGAACGAGAGCGTTCCTGAGAAAGCATCTCAACCAGTAAATCGACGCTAAATCAGATTGTGAAGACCCGTCTGTGCCTCACCCAGGTACGGAGGCGGGGAACTATTGAGCGAGGAAGACCGTGGCAAGCCAAAATGAATGGAACCCGACGGAACGGGTGCGAGAACTCTCCTATCGCATGGTAAGATGGCCGAGTGAGACCGGGACACCTGACGAGGCATCGTTTGGTCCGAAGCTTGCCGAGCTTTTGCGCGAGATTCCCTATTTCCAGAAAAATCCGGACGACATTGCCGTTGTCGACAGTCACGGTTCGCCGATGACCAAGAATGTTATTGCGGTGGTTCGCGGTAGCGGACGACGGACTTTGGCGCTGGCTGGTCATTTCGATGTGGTGGAAACCGCCAATTATCGCGATTTGAAGCATTTGGCTTTTGAACCGGACGCCTTGCTGGAAGCGCTTCTGGCAGATCTTACCAGTCGCACGCTCGCACCGAACGAGGAAAAGGCTCTCTCCGATTTTCAGAGCGGGAACTATATCCCCGGACGCGGCATGCTCGACATGAAGAGCGGGGTCGCCGCCGGTATCGCAGTATTGGAACGTTTCTCGCAGCAGCCGGATCGCGAAGGCAATTTGATCCTGTTCGCTACCCCTGACGAAGAGCGCGGATCGCGTGGAATGCGCAGCCTGCGCGACGCCCTGCCGGAACTTGCCGAACGCTGGGGTCTCGATATTGTCGCTGGTATCAATCTGGATGCAACAAGCGATCAGGGTGACGGAGCGGAAGGCCGTGCCATCTATCGTGGTACCATCGGCAAACAGCTTCCCTTTGCTTTCGTGGTTGGGCAACCGTCCCATGCGAGCTATCCGTTCGAAGGGGTCAGCGCGCATCTCATTGCGTCAGAAATCATGCGGGCAGTCGAAGCCAATGCGGCTCTCTGCGACACGGGTGACGGGGAGGTTTCGCCGCCGCCTATCTGCCTTGAAGCGCGGGATTTCCGGGGCGGCTATGAAGTCACCACTCCGGAACGGACGTGGGTTGCGTTCAACTGGCTGACCCATTCCGTCTCGCCTGACGCGTTGTTCCAGCGGTTCAAGGCGGTTGTCGGCGAGGCGCTGGATCGTGCAATCACGCATTTCAATGTCGAGGCGGACCGGTTTGCAAAGCTGGTTGGCAGCGAGGCGAATGTCAATCACAAGGGCCGAATTCTGACCACAGCGGAGTTGCGCGAGGAGGTTCGGCGCGTCGGCGGTGATGCGGCGCTGGAACGGATCGCGGTGCTGGAGGCTGAACTTTCAAGCAGCGACAACCCGCTTCTCATTACGCGCGAACTTGTGGACCGTATGGTGGCGGAGGCGCGTGTTACAGGCCCGACGGTGATTATCGGCTTTGGAAGTCTCGTCTATCCGCATGTTCGCATGGGAGCTGAAACGGCAGAGGAACAGCGTTTTGCTGGAGCTCTGGAAACCGCACGTTTGGAGGCAGAGCATCAGTTCGATACGACAATCCGATATCGTGAAATCTTTGCCGGTATCTCCGATATGAGTTTCTTCGGTCATATGCCGGATGCAGCGGATAGTGAAGTCATCGCGGCCAATACACCGGCGGCTCAGTTCATAGACCGTGCCAATCCGAAGGCGCTTTCATATCCCGTAGTGAATATCGGTCCATGGGGTCGCGAGTACCATCAGCGGCTGGAGCGGGTCTACGCTCCCTACGCCTTTACGGTGCTGCCGCAGTTTCTTTATGGCATAGCCGCGCGCTTCCTGAAGCCCTAGCTGTTGCGCACGACGCGATGTCCTCACTTTGCCTGATTGACGGTTATAGCGATCATGTGGAGGACATCGTCCGCGCTGCAACCGCGTGAGAGGTCGTTCGCGGGTTTCGCCAGCCCCTGAAGCACGGGGCCGATCGCCTGCGCACCGCCAATGCGCTGTGCGATCTTGTAGCCGATATTGGCGGCCTCCAGATTGGGAAAGACGAAGACATTGGCATTGCCGTTCAACGGGGAACCCGGTGATTTTGCGTGGCTGATCGCCTCCACAAAAGCCGTGTCGAATTGCAGTTCGCCATCGATGCACAGATCAGGTTTCCGATCTCGAATCGTTCGGGTTGCCTGAACCACCTTCGACACGCGTTCATGCGCGGCACTGCCGCCGGTGGAGAAGGAGAGCATGGCGACGGCGGCGTCTTTTTCGGTCAGTTGGGAGTAGGATTCCGCCGACTGCATGGCGATATCGGCAAGCTGTGCGGAATCCGGTTCCACCACGAGCCCGCAATCGGCAAAGATGAAGGCGCCTTTCTTCTGATGATGCGACTGGCAAAGCAGCATCAGGAAAAAACTGGAAACAAGCGATGCACCTTCGGCCTTGCCGATGATCTGCAGCGCGTGGCGTACCACGTCTGCTGTCGTCGCAACCGCACCTGCAACCGTCCCGTCCGCATCGCCTTCATGCACCATCATGGCGGCAAAACCCAGCGGTGACTTTGCCATGGCTTCGGCCTGTTCTTCCGTCGTGCCCTTGGCCTGACGCAGCCGATAGAGCTTATGCGCATAATCAGCGCTTTTGTCCGATCTCGTGGGATCGATGATCTGGATGCTTGATCCGTCGATCTGCCTGCCAATAATATCCGGCGAACCAAGCAGCGTAATGCGGGCAATGCCTTCGCGCTCGGCACGCAGCGCCGCGTCGATGATGCGCGGGTCTTCGCCTTCGGCCAGCACGATATGGCGCGGGTTGGAACGGGCCTTCTCGAAAATCTTTTCCAGTGGCAGCATGGATGTATAATTCTCCGGAGTTGCCGGGAGGAAACCTCCCGGCATAATCGTCAAACCGGCATCTGCTGACGCATGTCGGCCTTGCTGATACCAGCCACAACGACCGGCTTTTTCATCGCATCGCGGCGGAAAGGTTCGCCCAATTCCTGATTGAGCACGACTTCGATGAAGGTGGTCACACCCTTGGCCTGCTCGTCGATCGCCGTTTGCAGGGCTTCGGTAAGCGCCTGCTGGCTGTCGACGGTCACGCCCTTCAGTCCGCAACCATCCGCGACCTTGGCATAGCTGAGGTTGGGGTTCAGCTCGGTACCGACGAAGTTGTTGTCATACCACAGCGTCGTGTTGCGCTTTTCTGCCCCCCATTGATAATTGCGGAAAATGACCATGGTGATCGCTGGCCAGCCTTTGCGGCCGATGGAGGTCATTTCGTTCATCGAGATGCCGAACGCTCCGTCGCCGGCAAAGCCGACCACTGGCGTGTCGGGTTGCCCGATCTTCGCGCCGACGATGGACGGGAAGCCGTAACCGCAGGGGCCGAACATCCCTGGCGCCAGATATTTGCGGCCATGTTCGAATGTCGGATAGGCGTTGCCGATGGCACAATTATTGCCGATATCCGTCGACATGATCGCATTTTTCGGCATGGCCGCCTGAATGGCCCGCCATGCCTGACGCGGCGACATGCGATCTGTCTCGCGCTCGCGTGCCTCCGCATTCCATTGCGTGCCCGGATCGTCATCCTCGTGATCCATGGACGAAAGCTGCTGCAGCCAGGCGGATTTGCGCTGATGGATGAGTTGTTTGCGCTCCTCTCGGCCTTCATTTCCGGCATTGGCGCCGAGCTGGTCCAATATCTGCTGCGCGACCTGCTTGGCATCGCCGCAAATGCCAACCGTGATCTTCTTGGTCAGCCCAATCCGATCCGGGTTGATATCGACCTGAATGATCCTGGCATCTTTCGGCCAATAGTCGATACCGTAGCCCGGCAGGGTCGAGAACGGGTTGAGGCGGGTGCCGAGTGCCAGAACCACATCCGCTTTCGCGATCAGTTCCATCGCGGCCTTGGAGCCGTTATAGCCGAGCGGGCCGACCGAAAGCCGGTGGCTGCCGGGGAAGGCGTCATTATGCTGATAGCCGCAACAGACCGGCGCATCGAGCTTTTCGGCAAGGGCTATGGATTCCGGGATTGCCCCGCCGATGACGACACCGGCACCATTGAGAATGACCGGGAATTTTGCTTCCGTCAGAAGCTTTGCAGCCTCGGCAATCGCCTCGCGCCCGCCGCTAGGACGCTCCAGACGCACGATCTGCGGCAGATCCACATCGATCACCTGCGTCCAGAAATCACGCGGAACATTAATCTGCGCTGGAGCACAGCCGCGCCAGGCCTTTTCGATCACACGGTTCAGCACTTCCGGAATGCGGGTCGCATCCCGTACCTCTTCCTGATAGCAGACCATTTCTTCAAACAGCGCCATCTGGTCCACTTCCTGAAAGCCGCCCTGACCGATGGTCTTGTTGGCGGCCTGCGGCGTCACCAGCAGCATGGGCGTATGGTTCCAGTAGGCGGTCTTGATGGCGGTGACGAAGCCCGTCACGCCGGGTCCGTTCTGGGCGATCGCCATGCCCATCTTACCGGTCACCCGCGTATAGCCGTCGCAGATCAGCGCCGCATTCGTCTCATGTGCGCAGTCCCAGAAGGTGATGCCCGCCTTTGGAAACAGATCGGAAACCGGCATCATGGCCGATCCGATAATCCCGAATGCATGCTCTATTCCATGCATCTGCAAAACCTTTACGAAGGCTTCTTCCGTCGTCATTTTCATGGCGCATACCTTTCCTTGCAATTCAGAGAATTTCGTCTTTCAGCGCATACCAGCGATACATGGCGCGCTGGCCTATGCGCCTGAATGGCGTCAACATGCCGTAGCTCGGCAATTCGGAGGTGAAGATCGGCAGATCCAGGCCCTGTCCGCGACCAGCCATGAGCTGCGCGACGCGGCGTCCGGCCTGTGCCGAATACATGACGCCGTTGCCGCCATAGCCCATGGCATAATAGATTTCCTGTGCCGGGTCGGGCCGATAGATGCGGGGCATCATGTCGTGGCTGACATCGACCCATCCCCACCATGAATAATCGATCTCGATGCCGGTGAGCGCCGGGAATTTCCGGTAGAGACCGGAAAGCAGCAGATCGTAATGTTTCGGGTTCGGTGCATCGGCCCCGGTAATGGCGCTGCGACTGCCGATCTGCATCCGCCCATCGGGGAGAAAGCGGTAATAATGGCGAAGCGTGCGCGTGTCCGTCAACGGAATGCCGGTCTTCGGACCACAAGCCTCGATTTCATCCGGCGTCAGCGGGCGCGTTACGACCGAGTTCGACAAGACCGGCATCAGCCGATAGCGGGTCAGCGGATGCAGGCCGGGCGACGTATACCCAGCAGTTGCAAAGCAGACCTGCCGCGCCTTGACCGTCCCGTTCGGCGTGTTGAGATGATAGACATTGCCGTTCTTGCGGCAACTCAGCACCGGGCTTGCCGTGTGCACCTTCGCGCCCAACTTGCGGGCAAGCCTGAGATAGCCGAAGGCGAGCTTTGCAGCATGGATGCCGATACCGTCCGGTTCGTACATTGCGCCGCGGGCTTCCTGATCGCGGATGAAATCCCGGTGGATTTCCTCACGGCCCACCATGCGGGTGCCATAGCCGAAAACCTCGTTCAGCAGGCGGGATTCTCTCTCCAGCGCGGGAAGCACCTTGTCGCGATGGGCGATGTAGAGATGGCCGCCATCCTGTGGATCGCAGTCGATTTCCGGCTCCGCGATCAGGGCGCGAAAGAGATCGAACCCTTCGGCGATTTCCCGGTGCAGCTTGCGTGCCACATCCACGCCCCAGCGCTCGATCCATTGGGAACGCTTGAGCCGGCCAGCGGAAATCTGCGCCTGACCGCCATTGCGGGTGCTGCACCCCCAGGCCACGCCGTTCGCCTCCAGAACCGTCGCCTTGATGCCGTGGTCGCGGGCGAGGTGGATCGCTGCAGAAAGCCCGGTATAGCCTGAACCAACGACCACGACATCGGCATCGACATCGCCGCGAATGGGGCCGTCATCTTCGGGCGCGGGGCCAGCCGTGCCGACCCAGTAGGTTGGCGCATAGTCGCGGCCTTGTCCCGGCGTTTTCGAAACCACCGGATCATAGGCGGGATCGAATGGCTGTGTAGCGGAGAAACTGTTGAGAGTGTGGGTATCCATATGTCGGTCCTCCAGATCACCGACGGACATTGTTGGGGCTTACGCCTTCAGCAAAGGCCGGTTCTTGCGGAATGCCTGTTTGCGAACGATCTTGCCGTCACGCTGTGTGAAGAGATCGCAGCCTTCAGCCTCGACGCGTGCGCCATTGGCATCGGTTCCGCGAAAGGTCCATTCGGACACGGCGCGGTCGCCGCTCACGAAATGCCTGTGCCCGTCCCATTTCGCATTTGGCATGGCAGCCCAGACGCCGGAGAAGGCCTTGGCAATGGCGTCCTTGCCTTCAAGACGAGTGCCGTAGACCTCATCGCCACCGATGGTGAAGAACACGCAGTCGTCGGCGAAAAAGGCCATGATCGCGTCAATGTCATGTCGGTTGAAGGCGTCGAAAAGGTCGGAAAAATGTTTCTCTGTGAGTTGCCCTGCGGACATTCGTTGCTCCCTGCCAAGTCTGTTTTCGGGCAAAGCTTGCCCGTGGCACGGCAGAATTGCCGCGCGATTGATATTGCGAATGAGAATTCGGTCGGGCTGGTTACAGCGGTTGCGTCACCATCAGATTTTGCCCTTCCATGGGATGAGAACCTTTTCCAGATAGCGGATCAGCAGGTCGAAGGCGAAAGCGAACACGCCGATGACTATGATGCCCATGATGACGGTATCGCTTGCCAGAAACTGCGCTGCATTGAGCACCATGAAGCCAAGCCCGCGATGTGCGGCCACCATTTCCGCAGCAACCAGCGTCGTCCAGCCGACACCGATCCCGATGCGCATGCCGGTGAAGATTTCCGGCATGGCCGCTTTCATGATGACCTGCGTTATCACCTGCGTTCGAGACGCGCCCATCGCATAGGCGGCGTGAATCTGTTCGGTGGAGACCGAGCGCACGCCAGCTCTGGCCGCAATCGCCATGGGCGCGAAGATCGCGAGAAAGATGAGGAACACCTTGGGGAATTCGCCGATGCCGAGCCAGATGATGATCAGTGGCAGATAGGCAAGCGGCGGCAGCGGACGGTAGAACTCGATAATCGGATCGAGTACGCCACGGACAAAGCTGCTCATCCCCATCATGATACCAATAGGAATGGCCGTGATGCAGGCAATAGCGAAGGCGCCCAATACGCGGCCAAGACTGGCAAGCGTGTGCTCGGCCAGCGTGGAATTTGCTACGCCATCGGTCATAGCAACCATAAACTTGCCATAGACTGCAAAAGGAGATGGGAGAAACAGCGGCTTGACCCAACCCATTCCTGTCACGAGAAACCAGAGCCCCAGCAAAATCAGTGCGGTCACAAGGCTGGTGAAGCCGCTGTTGCCGTCGCCGGGGGCGCCATAGATTTTACCGGGTTTGACTGGCCTTGCCCGAGTTACGAACTCAAGCATGGACCAGTTCCGGGTTTCCTGATGCACGTTCATCGCCATAGATAATCCCCAGAATTGTCTCACGCATCTTGATGAAGTCGGGACTGGACTTGACGGCGCGCGCGTCACCGCATTCCAGAAAGCGTCGGTTGAAATCCAGATCGTAGGTGTGGGTGATCCGTCCGGGACGCGGCGACATGACGATCAGTCGCGAACCGAGAAACAAGGCTTCTTCGACGCTGTGCGTGATGAAGAAGAACATTTTGTTGGTTACCTGCCAGACACGCAACAGCAACTCCTGGATTGTCTCGCGGGTGAGGGCATCGAGTGCCGCCATCGGTTCATCCATGAGCAGCATCGCCGGATCGCAGGTCAGGGCGCGGGCAATGCCGACACGCTGCTGCATTCCGCCGGAGAGCTGGTAGATCTTGTGATGTGAAAATCCTGCAGGCCGACCAAAGCCAGATTTTTTGTGGCGCGGGCGCGGCGTTCTGCCTTCGGCACACCTTGAAGCTTGAGGCCGAACTCGGTGTTGTCGATGACATTGAGCCAGGGAAGCAGCGCATGTTTCTGGAACACGACGCCCCTGTCGGCGCCGGGGCCGCGCACCTGCCTTCCGCCTAGCGTGATTTCGCCAGATGACGGGATCATGAACCCCGCCATCAGATTGAGAAGCGTGGTCTTGCCGCAGCCGGACGCACCAAGCGCCACCACGAAATCCCCGCTATCGATCCGCAGATTGACACCCTTCAGCGCAATCACGGCTTCTTCCACATAAAGACCGGGATAGGTCAGACTGACATTCGATACGTTCAAGGTTTCCATAACGTCACCTTTCGGGAACGAAGGAGCGGTTCCGGCACAGACCAGAGGTTACAATATTGCAGGAACCGTCTCGGTTCAGCGGCTTGCCTGAAGACCCACCGCTGGCGGAGGTGCTTGAATTACGTCACGTAATTACTTCGCGGCGGCTTCGGCAAAACTGCCGTTGACGTTACCGCTATAATCATCCAGAGCCTGGTCGAGCTGTTTTTGATCAACAAGGAATTTTGCGCTCTGGGCAACAGACTTGAGCGCGCCGCTGTCCTTGCCGCCGCCGAGCCAGCTCGGTGAAGCCTGTTCTTCGACTGTGGGGAAGGACAACAGCGCGAGCGCGCCGGGTATGTCAGCAGCATTGCCGCCGATCAGCTTGACCATACCCTTCACCTGATCGGAGTCCGCCGTCCATTGGCTGCCATTGGCCTTGTAGTCGGCGTAGGCATCCTTCAGTACGGCGGTAAAGGCGGTCATGAATTTCGGATTTTCGCTGGCGAAGCTCTTGTCGACCACCAGTCCATCGAAGGTCGGAACGCTTTTCGCGCCGATTTCTTCCGAATTGGCAATTTCCTTGCCCGTCTTGAGAATTTCGGAAAGCGCCGGTGGCCAGACATAGGCCGCATCGATATCGCCGCGCTGCCACGCGGCCACGATTTGCGGAGGCGTCATGTTAAGGATTTCCGCATCACGCGGATTGATCTTCCATATATCGTCCATGCCGACGAGCAGATGGAAATGCGAGGTCGAGACAAAAGGCACGCCAATCTTCTTGCCCTTGAGGTCTTCCGGCTTCTCGATGCCGGAACCTTCGCGCGCCACCAGTGCTTCCGATTTGCCAATATTATCGAGAATCCAGAACAGCTGGAGGTCTACGCCGCGTGTGGCAGCTGCGGCAATGCCCGTCGAGCCGATCACGCCGACGGGCACGTTGCCCGACGCAAGTGCGGTTGAAATATCGCCGCCCGACGCAAACTGGCGCCAGTCGATCTTGTATCCGGCTTCCTTGGCTGCCGCATCGAATTTTCCGTTGGCGATTGCGGTTAGAAATGGACCGACAATTTGCTGATAACCGACTACAACCGTGGTTTCGGCATAGGCTGCAGATGTGGAAAGCGCTGCTGCAGCCGAAAATAAAACCACCCGTTTTATGCAGTTGAAATAGTTCATGGAGTTCCCCTTCCATTTAAGAACCATGCCTGACTTGGTCATGACTGCTGGCGTTTTCCGCCAATCTCCAGTTCCAGATACGAACGATAGCCATCTCATCAATTTTGCCTTATATCCAGTTTGAATAGTCAATAAGTCCAGTTTGGTGGCGGAGAGGGGGCTGCCGGATATGCGGACATGCCACACTTTCGCCAGCGCAATTATTCCATGGGGAAAATCAGAAAGAAGAAACGCTATTGCTAAGTGGAGCATGAAGCGGAAAAACTGACGCAAACCGAGGCGTAGTTGCAAATTTACTAATGGAGTAGAGTTTTGGATGCAGTCTCGCCGACGATTTTCTTCATAGACGGCAGCCGAAACACTGGATTGCAATCGCAGGTCCGCGAGACCACTGTGTCAGCCATTCTTTCCGGTGCCATATTGCCGGGCGTCCGCATGCCTTCGACGCGGAAACTGGCAGATTATCTGAAAATATCCCGCCTCACCGTAACACTGGCCTATCAGGAGCTCGTATCTCAGGGCTATCTGGAAGTGCGTTCGCGCAGTGCCTATCACGTAGCCGCGACGCCGCCCATCAGTCATCCCGACAGGGATTTCTTGCAGACACCTGATACCGCCGTCGACTGGTCGTCCAAACTGCGCCCCGGCTTCAATATAGCCAAAACCATTCGCAAACCGCTCGACTGGCGGAAATACCGCTACCCGTTTCTCTACGGCCAGATGGATCAGACTTTGTTTGACCTCGCCGCATGGCGCGATTGCGCCCGGCGTGCGCTGGCACGAGAAGATTTCATCCTTATGGCAGGCGATTTCGCAGCCGCTGACGATGTGGAGCTTGTCAACTATATCCGCTCGCGCACGCTGCCAAGTCGAGGAATACGCGCCGAACCGGACGAAATTCTGGTCACGGTCGGCGCGCAGAACGCGCTTTGGATCATCAGCCATCTGCTTTTGACGCAGCGTTCGCATGCCGTTTGTGAGAACCCCGGCCATCCCGATATCAGCGCCACGCTGCATCTGACCGGCGCACGCGTGACTGCATTGGATGTAGATGAAGGCGGCTTGCCGCCGGAGTTGCTGCCGGACGGCATTGATGCGGTCTTCGTGACGCCCAGTCACCAATCACCCACCGCAGCGACCATGCCGCGGGTGCGGCGTATAGCGTTGCTGGAGGCGGCTGCCGAGCGCGATTTCGTCATCGTCGAGGATGATTATGAATTCGAGATGAGCTTTCTCCAGCCGCCGACACCGGCGCTGAAATCGCTGGATCAGTATGGCCGAGTTCTTTATGTGGGCAGCTTTTCCAAGTCGCTGTTTCCAGGGCTACGGCTCGGCTATCTGGTTGCGCCCGCGCCTGTCATCCGCGAGGCGAGGGCGCTGCGTGCACTTATGTTGCGCCATCCGCCCGGCCATCTGCAGCGGACGGCAGCTTATTTTCTGGCGCTTGGCCACTACGATGCCGTCATCCATCGTATGCGGATGGAATATCACAAGCGCCATATCGTCATGATCGAAGCCCTGGATCGTGAAGGCTTGAAAATCGCCGGTAAGTCGGGTTTTGGTGGCACCGCTTTCTGGATCGAAGGCCCTGAGGGCATGGACGCAGACAAGCTTGCCCGCGATCTGCGCGAGGACGGTGTGCTGATCGAGTCAGGCT
Organism: Ochrobactrum sp. PL_is483; assembly: GCF_055816855.1. Taxonomy (NCBI): domain Bacteria; kingdom Pseudomonadati; phylum Pseudomonadota; class Alphaproteobacteria; order Hyphomicrobiales; family Brucellaceae; genus Ochrobactrum; species Ochrobactrum sp. PL_is483. The sequence goes on along the minus strand of NZ_JBVPGS010000040.1, from coordinate 248,249 downwards.
CGCCATTCTTTTGGGGCGACGACCGGCCATGCCGTTATTTTCGTATCGCCTATTCCTCAATTCCACTCAGCCGCATTGCGGAAGGCATAGAGCTTCTGGCCCGACGAATGCGGCAAATCTCGTAATGTTCGGAACGCTTGGGTTCAGCCTGCGTTCATGTGGATTACGATAACGGATTTGTGAAATCGCCGGAATTTGTCCCAATTCAGTGGGTACCGCTGGCGACGTGCAGTGTCTTTGCCTGCGAATCCGTAGGCAGACGCACATCAATTCTGCCTTCCAGAAGGAGAAGGATATATGTCTATTCGTTCGAAGCTTCTTGCCACGGTGGCGGTGCCGGTTCTCTCGGCCTCCATTCTCGCGCAGCCTGTGCTCGCGGATACCTTGACGGCTCCCATCCTGCTGGCACAGGAGAGTGGAGACCAGCCGTCCGACGAGCTATTGCTGCAGCAGCAGCGCGAGGCTGAAGAACAGCAAAAGGCAGCGGAAGAAGAAGCGCGTCGGGCTGAGGAACAACAGCGCGCCGCGGAGGAAGAAAACCGCCGACAAGCCGAAGAGCAGCAAAAGGCCGCTCAGGAGGAAGCTCAGCGGCAGGCAGAAGAGCAACAGAAAGCCGCCGAACGCGAAGCACAGAAGCAAGCCGAGGAACAACAGAAGGCCGCAGAGCGCGAAGCGCAGAAACAGGCTGAAGAACAGGCCAGGCAGGCCGCTGAGCAGAAAAAAGCCGAGGAAGAGGCGCAGCGCCAGAGCGAACAGCAGCAGAAGGCTGCTGAAGAAGAAGCCCAGCGTCGCGCCGAAGAACAGAAGAAGGCAGCGGAGGAGGCTGCTCGCAAGGCCGCCGAGTCTCAGAAGCAAACAGCGCCCACCGAAAAGCCGGTGAAGGAAGCTCCCGCTGTGGAGCCTGAAGCGCAACCCGAGCAACCTGCACCTGAAAAACCGGCAAAGGAAGCTCCGGCTCCGCAAGCGGAAAAGCCAGCCGAGCAGCCGGCGGAGGCACTCCCTGTAACACCTTCGCAGACAGAGCCAGCGAAAGACTCGATTGTCGAGCATCCTGAAGAAGCTCAACCGCAAGAACCGAAGGCGACGGAGAAGCCGCAAAATGAGGCTCAGCCTGCGACCCCGGTCGAGCAGCCGCAATCAACCGAAAGTCCGCAACAGGGGCAGGCGCCGGAAATAGTCGATCAGCGTTCGACCGAGGAAAAGCAAGAGATTGCAAAAGACCCGGCCAAGACGAACGATACGGTGGTCCTGCCGGTTGAAAATGGTGCCGCCATTCTCGACAGCGACAAGGATGCCGACAATTCGGGCGGAAGCCAGTCGCGTGAAGAGCGTCGCAAACAGCGTGAACAGCAGCGTGCTTCCGAGGAAAATGTAGCGCCGCCCGCAAATGATGCTGCGGCACAGGTCGCTATTCCCGATGAAGTGAAGGCTGCACTCCCGCAGAAGATCGAGGCCAATCTCAAGGAAGAGGGCACTCGCATAAAGGAAGCGCCGGTTTTTGCCGTGCCGGAAACCACCAACATCGTTAACAACACGGTGGTGAACAATACGGTCATCAATAACACGACGGTCAATAATGTGACCAACAATGTCACGAACGTCAAAGTAATCGAGGAAGTGGATAACCGCGTCATTCTCGACGTGGGCGACCGCATCTTCGTGCGCGGCGATGATCGCCCGAGACTGCGTCGCGACGCGGAACGGACCTATTACGATGAACTGCCGCGGGGCCGCACCCGCGAAACCATCGTTCGTTCCGGCGGATACCAGATCGTTACGGTTTATGATCGTTATGGCGATGTTCTGCAACGTTCCCGTATCGACCGGGACGGCAACGAATATCTGATGATCTATGCGCCGGAATATGACGATAATCCACGTGCTTCGATCATCGATGTCGGCTACGAACTTCCGCCGATGCGCCTGACCATTCCGGTGAGGGACTATATTATCGACGTTGCGGACGATCCGGATCGCGATTTTTACGACTTCCTTGCCATGCCGCCAGTAGAACGCGTGGAGCGGGTCTATACGATCGATGAAGTTCGCCACTCTGCCCGTCTGCGCGACAAGGTGCGCCGCATCGATCTGGATACGATCCATTTCGCGACGGGAAGCGCCGAGGTTTCCTTGTCGCAGGCCAAGACCTTGCGCAAGGTTGCGACCGCTATGCAGAAGGTGCTGGCGAAGGACCCTGGTGAAACCTTCTTTATCGAGGGACATACGGACGCAGTCGGCTCGGATCGGTCAAATCTGGTCCTGTCGGACAAACGCGCTGAATCGGTCGCGAACCTTTTGACGGAGGTCTACGATATTCCTGCGGAAAATCTTGTTACGCAGGGATATGGCGAACGCTTCCTCAAAATTCGCACGCAAGCCGCTGAACAGGAAAATCGTCGCGTCACCATTCGTCGCGTCACCCCGCTGGTGCGGCCCGTCGCCCAGCGTTGAACAAAAATACCCGGATGCGTAAACCGCATCCGGGTAGCGCATTGAAGTGATTGCGATCAAGCCGTCTTGGGTTGGAGTGCCGTGGCCTGCTCAAGCAGCAATTCGCCCATAGGCCGTGGTTTTACGGCCTCGATCTGCACCATGAGCTCAGCGATTTTTTCGGCGTCGCGGACGCCGCATTCATAAATCTGGATGATTTCGCGTGCCATTTCGTCTTTGTGGGGAGAGGTGATGGGGCAACGTGACATCGATTCACACGACTTCACGTAAGCCGCTTGCAGCTTTTCCAACTCGGCGGGTTTGAAGCGCCCGAAGTAGTAATCTCTCGAAAATGGCATTCTATGCATTCCGCATATGGCTGACAGATCATTCCATCCGAAAGCCTATAAATCCGTGCAATCTACTATACTGAAATATAGCAGATTGTAAAATGTTTATACCTCGGAATTATTTACTTTGCGTAAAACATTCAGACAGTCACAGATTTGCCAGAGTTACACGTCTGTCCTTCATTGCTTTTTACAAAAAAACAGACAGATTTTAGGCGCGGGCGTGCTCAAGCTTCGCTACGATTTCCGCGATCCTGTCCGGGTTCTGTTCACCGGATTCAAATGTTCTTATGATCGCTCGCGCGAGTGTCTCTTTGTCTTCATGTGTAGTGGGGCATCGATCCAGAAAGCCGCAGCAACGATTATAGGCAGCCTGAAGAACCTGAATATCCTCGGGTGCGTATGTTCCCTGATATTTGTTACCGCGAAATGGCATGGTGATCTCCCATTTGATCAATTGAACCCCTAATTCATGGGGAAAGCAACAAATCGTTTTATGACAGCGACAATCAACGCAACGCGGGAGTTTGCAGGTATTTCGGCCTCGTCGAATGCAGATTGAGGAATCGATGATAGCGGTTCCTGTTCCGCTTCACGAAGCCTCGCTGTTGAATCGATGGATGAGATGAATATCTTCCGGCTCGCGTTCGAAGAGCACGGGATCAGGGGCCAATGTAACTTTCGCCCCCCGTTTCAGATAAAAATCGATGGTCCGCCGCGTGGGGGTGGCGGAAATATAGAACCCTTGAGCTCCGGCTTCCGTGGCAAGGGCCATGCTGCGCCGATAGAGTTCGCCCGCAAGGCCCAATCCCCGGACGGCGTTATCGACATGCATGAAGCCAAGCTGGTGTAATTCCGGATAGGCGCCGACAGGACGCACATCCGTAACCGTGACGGCAACCAAAGCCCCATCCACTTCAGCACCGAGAAAAACGCCGCCGTGGTCGTAGCAGTCGAGCAGGATCGGCGTGTAGATTTCGGCTTCGCCCTCGGGCCAGCCTCGCACATCATAGAAGCGCGGCTCAAGCAGCAGCTGTTCTCCGTCGAGACGATACATTTCCTCAATGATCTCGCTCCGATCGATCTGCCAGATGTCGGTCACTTCACTTCTTTGGAGCGGACGGATGATAAAATTTGTCTGGTTTGTTGCCTGTATCATGATGCTGCTTTGGAGAGGTCAATTCACTCGACGAACTATCCTGTCCCTGGCGAGCGCTCAAGAGGTTGGCATGTTGATTGCACCTCAACGGCTATCTTGCTGACAATTTGTCAGAGAAATCCTCTCATTTTGCGAAAACTCACAACAAGTTTGACCAATATCGAGGCTACTTACCGCCATTCATATCGGGTACTGCTCAGTACAGGTGTGAGGAATAATGGGGCCGACAGGAAGGAGCGGCAGCCCTTCAATCGAATGAATTGAGGCGGATTGGTGGAGCGAAGGCAAAAAAGCGCCGGAAAATACGCAATTTTTCGTCAACTCTTCGATCGGCTCTTGCGAGAGTAGGCCCCGGGTTCTATCAGCATCAACAAAATTAGAGCCCGAGGAGGTTTCGGCAATATCACTGCCGAAATGTCTCGGCGCCAGTCGGCATCCTTCGGGATGGCGGCGAAATGAGCGACGGAGCCAAGTTGAAAAACCATAACGATATTTGGGATATCGTCGACGCCAAGAGCGCCGCATATTTCGAACTGAGCGATACGGTTTGGGATAATCCTGAAACAAACTATGAAGAATACAAATCGAGCGATGCGCATGCGGCAATGCTGGAAGCCGAAGGGTTTCGCGTCGAGCGTGGCATTGCAGGACTGCCAACAGCGGTCATGGGCGAAGCTGGCGAGGACGGGCCGGTTATTGCTATTCTCGGTGAATTTGATGCCTTGCCGGGATTGAGCCAGGTATCGGGGCTGGTCGAAGAACTGCCACTGGAAGCAGGTGGCCATGGTCATGGCTGCGGCCACAATCTGCTGGGTGCGGGCTCTCTGCTCGCCGCTGCGGCAGTCAAGGATTATCTCGCTGCACAAGGTATCAAGGGACGCGTGCGCTATTATGGCTGCCCGGCGGAAGAGGGTGGCTCGGCCAAGGGATTCATGGTTCGCGAAGGCCTGTTCGATGATGTCGATATCGCCTTCTGCTGGCACCCCGCACCATTTGCCGGTGTAAACGATCCGGTTTCGCTCGCCTGCAACGAGATCAATTTCCACTTCAACGGTCGCGCGGCCCATGCTTCATCGGCGCCGCATCTGGGACGCAGCGCGCTCGACGCAGTCGAACTGATGAATGTGGGTGTGAACTATATGCGCGAGCATATGCCATCCACGGCGCGCATTCATTATGCAGTGACAGATACAGGCGGGTTTGCGCCGAATGTCGTGCAAGCCAGGGCAACGGTGCGCTATCTCGTCCGCGCCCGCAGCCTGCCGGAAATGCAGTCGCTTCTGGAGCGCGTGAAGAAAATCGCCGAGGGTGCCGCCCTGATGACCGAAACGACGGTCCGCAGCGAAGTTATCAGCGGCGATGCCGATTTGATCGGCAATACGCCTCTGGAACAACTGATGCAATCGCAGCTCGAGCGTCTCGGACCTCCGGACTTCGACGATCAGGACCGTGAAACGGCAAGCCGGTTCCAGAAGACGCTTTCGAAGGAAGACATTTCCGATGCCTTCCGCCGCTTCGGTGTGGAGCCAAAAGAGGGCCTTTCGCTTTGCGAGGATATCTATACGCCCTATAAGGGCGACAATACTCTCGTCGGCTCAACTGATGTGGGCAGTGTGAGTTGGGTTGTGCCCACGGTGCAGATGCGCGGTGCGACCTGCGCGATCGGTACGCCGCTTCATTCGTGGCAGATGGTGGCACAGGGCAAGCTGCCCGCTGCGCACAAGGGCATGGCCCATGCTGCGAAGATCATGGGCAGCACGGCCATCGAGCTGTTCCGCGATCCGGCGCAGATCGAGAAAGCAAAGCAGGATCACGAAAAACGGCTCGGCGGAACCGTTTTCGTCAATCCGATTCCAGACAGCGTTCAACCGGCTCTGCCCGAAACCGCCAAATGACGATGACGGCCGATAGTTTTGAAAATAGAAATGACATTCAATCCCCCACCTCCAACAGGGCCTGACGCATCATGAAGCAGATGGGCTTTCTCGATATTTTGAGCTTCGGGCCGGATGGCTGGGGCTATGTGCTGCTGATGGGCGCATTGGTGAGCGTGGCGCTCGCCGTTCTTGGCTTCCTTCTCGGTGCCGCCATCGGCGTTTTTGCCGCTTGGGCGAAGATTTCCGGTGGGCGCACGCTGCGTGCAGTCGCCGACGGCTACACCACGATCATTCGTGGTATTCCAGACCTCCTCGTCATCTATCTGTTCTATTTCGGCGGCAGTGCGGCTGTTACCGCGCTCGGCAAATATTTTGGAGCGGAAGGTTTTATCGGTTTTCCGGGTTTTCTGGCCGGTGTACTGGCAATCGGCATTTCCTGTGGCGCGCATCACACGGAAGTATTTCGAGGCGCGTTCCGGGCCGTCTTCAAAGGCGAGATCGAAGCTGCAACCGCCTGCGGCATGGGCCGAATGTTGAAATTCCGCCGCATCATCGCACCGCTCGCGCTGCGGCACGCCCTGCCGGGCCTCGGCAATGTCTGGCAGGTTTCGCTCAAGGAATCCGCCCTGGTGTCGGTTGCCGGTGTGGTTGAGCTTCTGCGTCAGGCACAGATCGGCGCGGGTTCCACTGGTTTGCCCTTCAACTTCTTCCTCATTGCCGGTGCACTCTATCTGGCGATTTCGTCGGTTTCCGGCGGGCTTTTGCAGATGGCCGAGCGCCACTTCTCGCGCGGCGTCCGGAGGGCAAAATGAACCTTGAATTCTATTCCGATGCGTTCTTCCAGATGCTGGGCGGTGTGCCGCTGACCTTGAAGCTCGCGGTAAGTTCCATCGTGCTCGGCGCCTTGCTGGCCCTGCTTTTTGCCATGATGCGCCTGTCGGGCATCAAGGTGCTGGACTGGATCGCGCGCATCTACGTCTTCGTGTTCCGCGGAACACCGCTTCTGGTACAGATATTCATTATCTATTACGGTCTCAGCCAGTTTCCGATCATTCGCTACTCGTTCCTTTGGCCGGTTTTGCGTGAGCCTTACTGGTGTGCGATCATTGCGCTGACGTTGAACAACGCTGCCTATGCGAGCGAGATCATCCGCGGCGGCCTGCTGTCGGTGCCGCACGGCCAGATCGAAGCCGCAAAGGCTTGCGGCATGAGCGCCTTCACCTGCTTCCGGCGTGTCGTGATGCCTCTTGCGATCCGTCAAGCGTTGCCGGGTTATGGCAACGAAATGATATCGATGATCAAGGCAACCTCGCTTGCATCGATCATCACGCTCATGGAAGTGACCGGCATCGCAGCAAAGCTGATCGCCGAGAGCTATCGGGCCATAGAAATCTTCGTGATCGCCGGCGCGATCTACCTTGCCATCAACTTCATTCTGACGCGCGTGCTGATGTTCGCAGAATATAGACTGACGCCATATCTGCGCCAGCCAGTCGTCAAGCTTTCCTCCGAGGGACAAACATCGTGAGCAAAAACGTTTCCCCCAATGCACCGGTGGCGCTGAAAGTCGAAAACCTGCGCAAGAGCTTTGGTGCGAATGAGGTGCTCAAGGGCATTTCGCTTGAAGCGCGCGAAGGCGAGGTCATTTCGATCCTCGGTTCGTCCGGCTCCGGCAAATCAACTTTCCTGCGCTGCATCAATCTGTTGGAGACGCCTTCGTCGGGCACGGTCACGGTTTCGGGTGAGACCATCCGCATGGCGAAGAACTCGAAAGGTGAAGCCTACCCGACCGACAAGAAGCAGGTTTCGCGCATTCGTTCGGAACTCGGCATGGTGTTTCAGAGCTTTAACCTGTGGTCGCACAAGACCATTCTGGAAAACATCATAGAAGCGCCGATCTTTGTGCAGGGACGGCCGCGCGCGGAATGCGTGGCGGAAGCAGAAGCCCTGCTGGCAAAGGTCGGCATTGCCGACAAGCGCGATTTCTATCCAGCCCATCTTTCGGGCGGGCAGCAGCAGCGCGCCGCGATTGCCCGCGCGCTGGCGATGAAGCCGAAGGTCATGCTTTTCGACGAGCCGACTTCCGCGCTCGATCCGGAACTGGTCGGTGAAGTTTTGCGTGTCATGCGCGGTCTGGCCGAGGAAGGCCGCACCATGCTGGTCGTGACCCATGAAATGGGCTTCGCGCGCGATGTTTCCAACCGCGTCGTCTTTTTCCATCAGGGACTGGTGGAAGAGGACGGGGCACCGGAAGATGTGTTCAGCAACTCGAAGTCGGAACGTTTCCGCAAGTTCATCAGCCACGAGAACGCTGCCTAATTTTCGAAATTCTGCGTTCCGGCGGACGCCGGACAGAAACAACCGCAACAGGATAACTGCAATGAAGGCTATCGGACTTTTTAAAGCCGTGTTCATTTCCGCTCTTGCTCTGACGAGCATCTCGGCTCATGCCGAGGAAAAGAAGTGGACGAAGATCACCATCGCGACGGAAGGCGCTTACCGTCCCTACAACTTCACCAAGCCCGATGGCTCGCTGGATGGCTTTGAAATCGATCTTTACAAGGATCTCTGCACGCGCATGAAGGTTGAGTGCTCGATCGTTGCCCAGCCTTTCGACAGCATGATCCCTGCGCTTAATGCCGGCAAGTTCGATGCGATCATGGCTGGCCTCACGGCAACGGCCAAGCGTGAAGAGACGATCAGCTTCTCGGTTTCCTATGGCCTGACGCCGCAGACTTTCGCAACGCTGAAGGATAGCCCTTTTGCGAAGCTGCCGCACACTGGCGAAACCCTTTATCTCGCCAAGGATGAAGCGGCAGCCCAGAAGGCAATCGACGAAGTATCGGCCGAAATCAAGGGCCGCACCGTTGGTGTCCAGACCGCTTCGCTCGGCCTGACGCTTCTCGACAAGTATTTCAAGGAAAACATCGACATCCGTGAATACAAAACCACGGAACAGCACGACCTCGATCTGAAGTCTGGCCGTGTCGACCTGGTCGTGGCTTCGCTCGCTTATCTCGCAGACGCTGCCAAGAAGCCTGGCAATGAAGACATCGTCATGACCGGCCCGTTCTTCAAGGGCGGCATTCTCGGACGCGGCGTCGGTGTAGGCTTGCGCAAGGATGATGCCGAACTGAAAAAGATGTTCGATGAAGCCATTGAAGCTGCAAAGGCTGACGGCACGATCAAGCGTCTGTCGGAAAAGTGGTTCGGCTTCGACGTTACGCCGTAATTTCTGAGTTACATCATTTGCAAAGCGCCGCCTCCGGGCGGCGTTTTCATGTGCGCAAACCTTCACATCAAACCGATGAGCGCCTATAAGTCCGCCAGAAGTTTATTGAGCCCAAAACTAGCTGTGAGAACGTGATGGTAAAGATCGGTTTTGTGACTGTTTCCGACCGTGCAAGCCGCGGTGAATACGAAGATCTGAGCGGCCCGGCTATGGAAGCATGGATTAAAACCGCTGTCGTCACGCCGTATGAAACAGTCCGCCGTGTCATTCCCGACGGCATGCAATCGGTACGGGATACGCTGATCGATCTTTGTGACAACGAGGCTTGCGATCTCATCCTGACGACAGGCGGCACAGGGCCGAGCCCGCGTGATGAAACGCCAGAGGCCATGCAGGCGGTCCTGCATAAGGAACTACCGGGGTTTGGTGAGTTGATGCGCCGCGTCAGCCTTGAGCAGACACCGACCGCTATTCTTTCCCGCCAGACGGCGGGCAGCCGCGGCAAGAGCTTCATTCTCAATCTACCCGGCAAACCGGCATCTATCGCCATGACCTTGCAGGCCATTTTTCCGGCGGTACCTTATTGTCTCGACCTTATTGGAGCGCGGCGGATCGATACCGATCCGGCAGTTGTGAAGGCTCATCGACCGGGTTGAGCCGATAGCCTCAAAACCGGCGACGCAAGCGGTTCGAAACTACCGGCACTTATTGTCAGACCGTATAACTACTGTCGCCGTTTCCTAAAATGGCCGGGTGTTTTGCCCGGCCATTTCGTTTCCCGTCAGTCCTTCGTTACGGTCTGAACATAGTTGGCATCGGCCACCATGTTGAAACCGTGCACGTTCGAGCTGGTCACGGCTGTTTCGATCTGCTGGTAAATGATCGCGAACGGGCTTGTGTCCTGGAACTTCTTTTGAAGGTCGTGATACATCGCCTCACGCTTGGCGGTATCACGCTCTTCGGCGGCAGCCATGGTTTCCGCCGTCAATTCCGGAATATCCCAATGCGCCTGCCATGCGCTCGTGCGCATCGAGACGTCTTCGCCATTGTTCGGATTGTTGGTGAAGGTCACTGCATTGGTGTGCGGGTCCCAATAATCCGGCCCCCAGATGCCAAGAGCCATCTGATGCTTGCGTGCGCGAACCTTGGTGGTTGTCAGCCTGCCATCGCCTTGCAGGATTTCCACCTGCACGCCCGCCTTGCCCATGGTCTGCTGGATGTTTTCGGCGATGCCGACAAATGGCTGGGTGTTGCGAACGTCCAGCGTCACCTTGAAGCCGTCCTTCAGGCCCGCCTTGGCAAGCAGTTCCCTGGCTTTATCGACATCATAGGTGAACGGCTTGTCACCGACAGCGCCGAACATGCCGAGGGGCAGGAACGACTGGTGCGTGCGGCCGATGCCCTTGATGAGTTTCGCCTCGATCGTATCGTAGTCGATCAGATATTTAAGCGCCTGCCGGACTTCGGGCTTTGCAAGTTCAGGCACATTCTGGTTGGCCACCAGATAATAGACGCGGCCTTTTGGTGCGTTGATGACGTGGAACTTCTCGTCCTTGCTCAGTTCTTCGATGTCGCCGGGTTCCAGATTGCGGGCAATGTCGACGTCACCCGCCTGCAGGAGCAAGCGCTGAGAAACACCTTCCTTCACATGGCGATAGATGACGCGCTTCATCGCCGGTTTTGGATCGGCATAGTTTTCGTTGCGCTCCAGAAGAAGAACTTCATTGGCGCGCCATTGCCTGAGCGCCAGAGGACCGGAGCCCGCATAGTTGTTTTTTAGCCATTCGTAGCCGAAATCGGTTTCGTAAGGGTAGTCCTTGGTCTTTTCCGCCTTCTGCTCATGCTCCTTCACCAGCTTGCTGTCGACAATCGATGCAACGCTGGATGTGAGACAATTGAGAACAAAGCTTGGCGCAAAAGCCTTGCCTGTGGTGAAAACGAGCGTTTCGTCGTCGGTCGCGACGATGTTCTGGTCGGCATTTTCGCGGGTGAGACCAAATTGGCTCAGAATGAACGCCGGGCTCTTGTCCAGCTTGATGGCGCGCTGTAGCGAATAGGCGGCGTCCTTGGCGGTCAAAGGGTTGCCGGAAGCGAATTTCAGCCCCTTGCGGATTTTGAACGTGATCGACTTGCCGTCGTCCGAAAAGGTCCAGCTTTCGGCAATCTGAGGGATGATCTTGGTCGGGTCCTTGGTGTCGGTCGTGATAAGCCGCTCATAGGTGCTGGTCAGCACCTCAGACGTGGTGATCTCGAAGATTTCAGCCGGATCGAGCGAAATGACATCGTCGATGCTCATCGCGATGACAAGCGTGTCGGCCGGCGTCGCGGCTTCTACCGCTTTCGGTGACGCGGACAAAAATAGTGTGAACGCGAGCGCGGCCGGTATGGATGCTCGCAGCAGCTTCCGTGCAAGGCCGTGCCTGGTATGGGCAGCCTTCGAGATATGAGCAAATGGCGGTATTACGGTTGTCATGCAACTTCCCCCTTCGGACCACGCAATCCGCACATGTCGCGCGATTGCGGCCCGCTTTGATGAAGCTTCGCAAGCTTGTCGCTTCGTCGCGACTCTCTTGAAGCATCTGCATTACATCCAGCTTTTGGGGAGGGGACAACGGCCTGATGAAATATTTTCCCGATGAAACGAAAAAGCCGGAGGAAACTCCTCCGGCCCGATCTTTTTCGATGCAATGAACGCTTAGAAGAAAACTCTGAAACGGTCGGCGTCGTCTATGAAAGCCTTTTCGCCGAAGGGCTGTTCGTTTGAGCCGAACGGCATCTGGGCACGGAGTTTCCACGAGGCTGGAATATCCCAGGTCCGGGCGACTTCCTGATCGATCAGCGGGTTATAGTGCTGGAGGCTGGCGCCGATATTCGCATTGGCAAGCGCGGTCCAGACCGAATGCTGCGCCATGCCGCTCGACTGTTCAGACCAGACCGGGAAGTTGTCGGCATAAAGCGGGAAGTTTTCCTGAAGTCCCTTAACGACATTCTGGTCTTCGTAGAACAATACCGTACCGGCACCGGCAGCGAAGCTGTCGATTTTGGCTTCCGTCTGCGAGAATGCGTCGGCTGGAACGATCTGGCGGAGCGTTTCCTTCACCATGCTCCACAGCTTGTCGCTCTCGGCGCCAAACAGGATTACGGCACGTGAACTCTGCGAGTTGAAGGAGGAAGGCGTGTGCTTGACCGCTTCGCGGATCAGCTCCGCCACATCTTCATTCGACAACGGAAGGGATTTGCCCAGAGCATACTGCGTACGGCGCTTCTTGATGGAATTCAGCAGGGAATTATTCATGACTGGGGTCCTGTGTTTCAGCGGTCGGGCAGGCTGTCCGGCTTGGGATTTTCAAGGCAACCTGTTGCGATAATGATGAGCTAGATATTGTTATTTAGGCGCGGGAGGCCAGCCCATGTTTCTGAAACACACTGTCAACGATACGTGGCTAGTTTCATCGGACTGTTTACTTTCCCGTCATGCGTTTGCAGTGAAAACGGGCCACTGCGCATTGCTCTCACAACAAACTTCCCGGTTCTGCAGGGTTTACAAGAGCGGTTCTTTGGTGGAATCTAACTAAAAAGGTGAGATTTAAGGCGCGGATTTTGACGGCACTCGTTTCGGGTCGTTGTCGCAAAACGGGATGAGGTCACGATAGTTTGAAGTCATTTGTCATCATCGGCGCCGGAGCAAGCGGCATCATTCTGGCTGCACAATTGCTCCGGCGTTCGCCGGAATCGACCGTGCGAATTTTCGAACGGTCGGGCCGGTTGGGAACGGGGATAGCTTACGCGACGGACAATTCCAGTCATCTTCTCAATGTCCGCGCCAGCAATATGAGCGCCTTTCCCGATCAGCCGGATCATTTCCTCAATTGGTTGCAGACGGGCGGCGACCCATGGGAGCCGCACAGTTTTGTGCCGCGTAAAGTCTACCGGGCCTATCTGGAGCATTTGATTGAGCCTTATCTTTCAGCAGGTGACTCACGATTGACGGTTGAAAAGACCGGTATTGTTGACGTGTCGCTGAAAGCAGGCAGACCGACCGTTGTCACCGAAACCGGCGAAACCTTCGAAACCGATGCGGTTATTCTTGCGACGGGAAATGAGGCCGCCATTGCGAAATCCGGCAGCCAGATTACGGAATACTGGTCAAGCAATGGCTATTTCGACGTGCCGGCTGATGCTCCGGTCGCGATATTCGGTACCGGCCTTTCGATGATCGACAGCGTGTTGTCGTTGCTCGACAAGGGGCATCGTGCCCTGATATACGCGATTTCACGCCGGGGGCTTTTACCCGCGCGTCACGCCCCGGCTCAAGCCGTTCCGATTGCGGCGGACGATCTGTCCGTATCGCTGGGCCTGCCGAAGCTCATGCAGCGCGTGCGCGCTATGATGGCGGAAGCGGAAACAGCCGGTTCCGGCTGGCGCAGTGTGATGGACGGCCTGCGCCCGCATACGCAGCATATTTGGGCCGGGTTGCCGACTTCACAGCGTCGCGGTTTTCTCAGGCATCTTCGCCCATGGTGGGATGTCCATCGCCATCGCATGGCTCCGGCTGTGGCGGATCGTATCGAATCTGCCGTGGACAACGGACAGCTTAAAATCACGGCGGGTCATCTCGTTTCCGTGCGCGACGAAGGAGGAGGGATGGAAATCCGCTATCGCCCACGGCGCAGCGAAAAGATTGAGACGCTGCATGTGGCAGCCGTCATTGATTGCCGTGGCGGCAATTCGCGTTTCTCGACAACCCGCAATGCGGCATTGATCGGACTTATGGAACATGGGCTGGCTCGACCGGATGCCCTCGATCTGGGGTTGGACGTAACCCGCGGGCTGCAGCTTCTCAATGCGAGAGGCGAGCCATCCGGTCCGTTTTTCGCCATCGGTCCGGTTACGAGGGGCGCATTCTGGGAAGTCACAGCCGTGCCGGACATTCGCGTTCAGGCTGAGAGGCTTTCCGCGATTTTGCTTGAAGGATAAGGGCCTCTTCAAAAGGCGTGTCCGCGACAATCTTCCCGATAAGACTATGTCATTCGACTGAAAGATTTTCGGGTGAGTATGTCCAATCATCAGGCATCGCGGTTCGCAGCAACCGATAAATTATAGATTTTCTGGCAAGAGGAACCATAAAATGATTCAAATCTGCACCATAAGCCATTGAAAGCTATTGCCATAATGTTCCGTGGCCCGTCATAATAAGGCCATCGGGACATATGATTCCTCTCTACAACTTGCCGGAGCGATTCTGTTGCTGTTTTCTTGAGCGGTGCCTGCTTCGGATCAACCTTGATTTCGGCTAGGAGGCCTGTGGCGCATGACGATGGACGGCAGAATGCTTTTCCTGCTTGTCCTTCTACCATTCCTCGGCAGCGCCATAACCGGATTATTCAGGGGGGCTGACCGCAGCGGCTCGGCCTGGTTTACAGCAGCGATCGCGCTTGTCGCCTTTATCGTCACCGCCAGCCTTTACCCCATCGTATCGGACGGCAAGGTGCTTCGCGGCACCGTGGAGTGGCTTCCGGCCTACGGGCTCAATGTTACTTTCCGGATGGACGGCTTTGCATGGCTTTTCGCGATGCTCATCACGGGCATCGGCCTTCTGGTCGTCATTTATGCGCGCTATTACATGTCGCCGGAAGATCCGGTGCCAAGGTTCTTCTCGTTCCTTTTGTCCTTCATGGGATCGATGCTTGGCGTTGTTCTGTCGGGCAATCTGATTTTGCTTGCGGTATTCTGGGAACTGACCAGCATCTTCTCATTTCTGCTGATCGGCTATTGGTATCACAATGCAAGCGCCCGTGACGGAGCGCGTATGGCACTGACGGTGACCGGCATAGGCGGTTTCTGTTTGCTGGCAGGCGTTCTGATCCTTGGGCATATCGTGGGAAGCTACGATCTCGACAACGTTCTGGCGGCGGGCAACCTCGTTCGGACTCATCCGCTCTACAGTGTGGCGCTCATTCTGATCCTGCTCGGCGCATTCACCAAAAGCGCCCAGTTTCCGTTCCATTTCTGGCTTCCGAACGCCATGGCTGCGCCGACGCCTGTATCTGCCTATCTGCATTCGGCGACCATGGTGAAGGCTGGCGTGTTCCTGCTTGCCCGTCTTTGGCCGGTTTTCAGCGGAACTGAGGAGTGGTTCTGGATCGTCGGTTCCGCCGGTCTGATAACGCTTCTGATCGCGAGTTTCTTTGCGGTTTTCCAGCAGGATCTCAAAGGTCTGCTCGCCTATTCGACTATCAGCAATCTTGGCCTGATCACGGTTCTGCTCAGCCTCGGAAGTCCGCTGGCTGCCGTTGCCGCGATTTTCCACATGGTCAATCACGCGATCTTCAAGGCATCGCTCTTCATGGCGGCGGGCATCATCGATCACGAAACCGGCACGCGCGACATGCGCAAGCTGAGCGGGCTGTTGCGCCCCATGCCTTATACTGCGACGCTTGCCATGGTGGCGAGCGCGGCCATGGCGGGCGTGCCGTTGCTCAACGGTTTCATTTCCAAGGAAATGTTCTTCGCTGAAGCGGTGGAAACCCACATGGCGTCGTGGCTCGATACGATCACGCCTTATGTTGCCACGATTGCGGGTATCTTCACGGTCGCCTATTCTGTGCGCTTTATCTATTCGACGTTCTTCGGACCGCCGCCGCATGATCTGCCGCGCGAGCCGCACGAGCCTCCGCACTGGATGCGCCGTCCGATCGAGCTTCTGGTCTTGCTTTGCCTGTTGATCGGCGTCGTTCCGGGTCTGTCTATCGGCCCGTTCCTGCATTCGGCTGTTCTGTCGGTGCTAGGCAAGGCAACGCCGGAATATAGCCTTTCTGTCTGGCACGGCTTCAATCTGCCGCTGATGATGAGTATCATCGCCATGATAGGCGGCATTCTTCTGCACTGGATGCTGAAAAACTATCTCGCAAACAGCGAAGATGGCCCGCCGCTCTTCCGGCACTTGCAGGGGCAGCGTATTTTTGAGCGTGTTCTGGTGACCCTGTCATGGAACTGGGCGCGCAAGGCCGAAGCCTTTCTCAGCACGCGCCGTTTGCAGCCGCAGCTGCGTATCGTTGTCGTGGTGGCCGTATTTGCCGCCGCCTGGCCGATTTTCGCCTCCGGCCTGCAATCTGGTTCGCTCGGTCCGCAGCCGGTTGATCCTATCTTTGCCGGCCTTTGGATACTTGGCGGGGCCTGTGCCGTCGGCGCGGCCTATCAGGCAAAGTTTCACCGGCTGGCTGCACTCATTCTTCTGGGCGGGGCGGGGCTTGTTACCTGCATCACCTTCGTCTGGCTGTCCGCGCCCGACCTGGCAGTGACCCAATTGCTGGTCGAAATCGTCACCACCGTTCTGCTGCTGCTCGGCCTTCGCTGGCTGCCGAAGCGTTGGGAAGATCCCGATCCGCTTCCGGTACAGATTGGCCCTCGCATCCGCCGCTATCGCGATCTCCTGCTTGCCATCGGCAGCGGGGCAGGGGTGGCCGCCATCGCCTATGCGGTGATGACGCGCGTATCGCCCAGCAGCATCGGCGACTATTTCCTCGAAAACGCCTATTCGGGCGGCGGCGGCAAGAATGTCGTGAATGTCATTCTGGTGGATTTCCGCGCTTTCGATACGTTTGGGGAAATCGCGGTCCTCGGCATTGTCGGCCTTACGGTCTTTGCGCTCCTGCGTCGTTTCCGTCCTGCGCCCGATACGACCGGATCGACGGCCCAGCAGAAGATTCAGGATGCCTATGACGAGGCAGCGCCCGATCGCAAGGCCGGTGAAACACTGGCCGATTATCTGGCCGTGCCGTCCGTCATCATGCAATGGCTGTTCCCGGTCATCATTGTGCTGGCAGTGCATCTGTTCCTGCGTGGCCATGATTTGCCGGGCGGTGGGTTTGCTGCCGGTATCACGCTCGCAATCGCATTCCTGCTGCAATATCTGGCATCAGGCGCGCGCGTGGTGGAGGATCGCTTGCGCATCCTGCCCCTGCGCTGGATCGGGCTCGGCCTGCTGTTTGCCGCCGCAACGGGCGCTGGATCGTGGTTCTTCGGCTATCCGTTCCTGACAACCTTCTTCCAGTATACGGAAATACCGCATATCGGAAAAATGCCGACAGCCAGCGCTCTGCTGTTCGATCTTGGGGTCTTTACACTCGTGGTCGGGGCTACCGTGCTCGTTTTGATCGCTCTCGCGCACCAGTCGCTGCGTAAACACCGTGTCGAAAAGCTCGCCGCAACGAAGGAGGAGAACTGATGGAACTCGTTCTTGCTCTGGCAATCGGCGTGCTGATGGCATCCGGTGTGTGGCTCATTCTTCGCCCCCGCACTTTTCAGGTGGCAATCGGCCTGTCGCTGGTTTCCTATGCCGTCAACCTATTCATCTTCTCGATGGGGCGCCTGCGCACCAATGCGGCTCCTGTGCTCGATAGCGGTGTTGACGTTCAGGCCACGCAATATACCGATCCCGTGCCGCAGGCGCTCGTTCTGACCGCCATCGTCATCGGTTTCGCAATGACCGCACTTTTCCTTGTCGTGCTGCTCGCTTCGCGCGGGTTGACACGTACGGACCACGTGGACGGCAAGGAGAACTGATGTTGGACTGGAAAACGCACCTCATCGTTGCTCCGATTGTCCTGCCGCTTGTCACGGCAGCTATCCTGCTGCTGTTTGACGAACGCAAGCGCAAGCTCAAGATGGCCATCAACTCCATCTCGACCCTGGGGCTGATCGCGATTGCCGTCACACTTGCAGGCATGGCGAGCGAAAAAGCGCCTGACGCTCTGGTTTACCTGATCGGCAACTGGCCAGCGCCTTTCGGCATCGTGCTGGTGTTGGATCGCCTCGCGGCCCTGATGCTGGTGCTGACGAGCCTGCTTGGCATGGCGTCGCTCAGCTTCGCGCTTGCCCATTGGCACAAGGCGAGCCCACATTTCCATACGATCTTTCAGCTTCTTCTGATGGGATTGAACGGCGCATTCCTGACCGGCGACCTGTTCAATCTGTTCGTCTTTTTCGAGGTCATGCTGGCCGCATCCTACGGCCTTGCGCTGCATGGGTCCGGTCCGGCCCGCGTGAAGGCTGGCATGCATTATATCGCCGTCAATCTCGTCGCGTCGTCGCTGTTCCTGATTGGGGTCAGCCTGATCTATGGCGTGACCGGCACCTTGAACATGGCTGATCTCGCGCAGAAAATTTCGCAGGTCGCGCCGGAGGATCGCATGCTGCTTGAAGCTGGTGCGGCAGTCCTTGGCGTCGCATTTCTGGTCAAGGCAGGCATGTGGCCGCTCAATTTCTGGCTCGCCCCGACTTATACCGCAGCAGCAGCGCCGGTGGCGGCGGTGTTCGCCATCATGAGCAAGGTAGGCATTTATGTCCTTCTGCGCCTGTCGCCGCTGATGTTCGGCATCGGTGCCGGTTCCTCCTATGGCTTCGGCAATGACTGGCTTTATTTCGGCGGAATGGTCACCCTTGCCTTCGGCCTGGTCGGGGTTGTCGCATCGCAGGCGATGGGCCGACTCGCCAGCTACAGCATTCTCGTATCCTCCGGCACATTGCTGGCCGCTATCGGCAGCGGCAACACCGCGATGACTGGCGCGGCGCTGTTCTATATGGTCAGTTCCACGCTCACCATCGCGGCTTTCTTCCTGCTCATCGAATTGATCGAGCGCGGGCAGGACGCCGCCGCCAACGTTCTTGCCGTTACCATGGAAGCCTATGGTGACGACGAGGAGGAGGAAGACGAGGACGAGATCGGCGCGGTGTTGCCTGCAACGCTTGCTGTTCTTGGCACTTTCTTCGGCATCTGCGCGATATTGCTGATCGGCTTGCCGCCATTCTCCGGCTTTATCGCCAAGTTCCTCATCCTCGCAGCCGTCTTCAATGGTGACGGTCCGACGCCGCAGCTTGCAATGCCTGTCAGTCCGGCGAGCTGGGCACTGGTTGCGCTCGTTCTACTGTCCGGCCTCTCTGCACTGATCGCGATGACACGTACCGGCATACGCACGTTCTGGGCTTCGCTCGAAGGCAATGTGCCGCGCGTTCTGGTGCGCGAAGTCGTGCCGATCGCAGGACTTCTGGCAATCTGTCTGGCGCTGACAATCGCAGCCGGTCCGGCGATGCGCTACATGGATGAAACGGCGCGTTCGCTGCATAATCCTGCATCCTATATCAGCAGCGTTCTCAACGCGTCGCGCGCTGGCATGCAAACGGAGGAGGCACAGTGAAGAAAATCCTGCCTTACCCGCTTCTGTTCGCCTCGCTGCTTTTGTTCTGGTTGCTTTTGAACGGCTTCACGCGGGCGCAGCTCCTGCTTGGTGCGGTCATCGCGCTCGTTGCATGCCTTATCATGACGGCCTTGCAGCCGCAGAAGAACCATATTCGTTCCATCCCGACGATGCTCTGGCTGTTTGGCGCCATAAGCTATGACATACTACAATCGAATATAGCCGTTGCGGGCCTCATCCTGTCGAACGGGCGCAAGCGACGTCCGGGCTTTGTCGTTATCCAGCTTGATCTGGAAAACCGCACGGCGCTTGCGGTTCTCGCCTGTATAATCACCGCGACGCCGGGTACGGCGTGGGTCGATTACAATGCCGCCAGGCGCGAGCTGACGATCCACGTGCTTGACCTGGACGATGCGCAGGCGTGGCGGGATACCATCAAAGAACGGTATGAGCAGCCGCTCATCAGGATATTCGGCGCGGCAGACATGGAAGAGGAGAAATCCGCATGAGCGCAGTCATCATCTTCTGGTCCCTGCTTGCCGCTCAACTGATGCTGCTCGGCGCCATGGCTTGCGCGGTCTACAGGCTGCTCGTCGGCCCGCGCGCGCAGGATCGCATTCTCGCAACCGACGCGCTCTATCTCAACGCGCTTCTGCTCCTGATCACGTTCGGCATACGCACAGGAAGCATCATCTATTTTGAGGCAGCACTGATTATCGCCCTTTTGGGGTTCGTTGCCACCGTGGCGCTTTCGAAATTCCTCATGCGCGGGGAGGTGATAGAATGATCAATGCCGGCGAACTTCCCGTATGGGCCGCCATCGTCATCTCTTTTTTTCTGGTCGTCGGTGCCTTCCTGACGCTTGTCGGATGTATCGGCCTCGTCCGCTTCAAAAGCTTCTACGAGCGCGTTCATGCTCCCACGCTCGGCTCGTCGTTCGGGGCGGGCGGCATCCTGATCGCGTCGATTATATTTTTCTCCATCTTGCAATCGAAGCCGATTCTGCATGAAGTGCTTATTACCGTCTTTGTGGTCGTCACAACGCCGGTAACGCTCATGCTGCTCAGCCGCGCCGTGATCCATCGCGACAGAACGCAGGACAGCAAGGAGCTGCCTTCATCCTCCGACCCGCTATAGGTCTGTTGGTATAAGCTTGAGGGTGCGGAGAGGGCGGAAAACTTGCGTTTTCCGCCGCACCAAATGGGGAAATCCGCTGCTCCGTGATGGGAGCGGCGGCTGCTGCTTCCGGCCTGACCGGAGACCTGTTTTGGAGTTCGCTTCAAGACCGGCTATCCTGCCGACCGGAAACATTATCTGCCATTTGCCGAATCCCTGGCCTGATTGCCCATCGACTGCGGAGCGGAAGCGGTGGCCTGTCGTGTTTTGGGACATTTGGAGGAGTGTCCCGGGGCTGCGGCCAATTGTCCATTCCGGCTTTCGCCGGGGCAAGCGGATTGAAGGTTCAGGTCATTTGAATTATCTGGATTTCAGTAATTTCTGAAAATTCAGAATTTACGGGAGAGAGCATTTTGGAATTGTCGCCAATCGTTCAGTCGTTCGTGCTCCACTTCGGAGAAATGGGCAGCCGTTGGGGCATCAACCGCACCGTGGGGCAGATCTATGCACTGCTTTATGTGTCGCCTGAGCCGCTTTGCGCCGACCAGATCGTCGATGCCCTCGGTGTGTCACGTTCGAACGTGTCCATGGGCATTCGCGAGTTGCAGGGTTGGAATCTGGTGTTGCTGAAGCACATTCCCGGTGATCGCCGTGATTTCTTCACGACGCCTGACGATGTGTGGCAGATTCTGCGCACGCTCGCCGAGGAGCGCAAGAAGCGCGAGATCGATCCCACGCTGACTGTTCTGCGTGAGATCCTGATGGAACAGCCGAAAGGCGACAGCGATCTTTATGCGCAGGATCGCATGAAGGACATGTACGGCCTGATCGAAAGGCTGACCAACTGGTACGACGACGTCAAGCGGCTCGATACGGACCGTTTGACCAGTCTTCTGGCGCTTGGCGCCAAGGTGACCCGCTTCCTTGAAACCACGGACAGGATCGTGGCGCTCGGGCGCGGGCGAACATCGGCCAAAAAGGAGCCTAAGCGAGAGTGACATCCGTTGTCCCCCGAACGGAAGCATTGACGGCAGAAGACGGCAAGGCGGCAGGCGACCAACAAGGTTCACGCCGTCCGCAGCGTCGTCCCGTTCCGTCCTTGCTGAAACGGGGGGCATATCTTCAGGCGCTGGCAGCAGTTTTGTGGCTGCCGCAAGCGGGCATTCTGGCCTTTGCCATCGGACGATTGGCCGACACCGGCTTCGATATTTCCATCTATTATAGCGCGGCAGGCATCTTCATTCTTGGCTGCCTGCGCAGCCTTCTTGACGGTGCAGGCGCGGCAAACGCATTTGATGCTGCCCGGCTGGAGCTTTCACGGTTGCGGACCAATGCCGTTTCGGCTCTTGCTCAGCGCTCGCCGCTCGATGTGACGCGTCCGTCATCGGGCGAGGCGGCAAGTATTCTCGCCGAACAGGCGGAGATGGTCGTTCCCTATCTTTCACGCTTCGTGCCCGTGCGCATTCGCGTCATGCTGGTTCCATTGGCGATACTTGCAGTCGTGCTCTGGTATTCCTGGGCCGCCGCGCTCGTCCTTATGGTGGCTGCGCCCCTGATACCGGTCTTCATGGCGCTGATCGGCTGGCGGGCAAAGGCTGCCAGCGAAAAGCAACTGGTCGCACTCGGCGGCATGAACGGCTTCCTGCTCGACCGGCTGCGTGGCCTTGCCACCATCCGCACATTTCATGCCGTGGACGCAACCGCGAACCGGTTGCGCGAGAACGCCGAAACCCTGCGCTCCAAGACAATGTCGGTCCTGCGCATCGCATTTCTGTCGTCCGCTGTGCTCGAACTTTTCGCCGCCATCGGCGTCGCCATGGTCGCGGTCTATATCGGCTTCCATTTGCTGGGGCAGCTCGACTTCGGAGCGTGGGGCCATAAGCTGACCTTGGCGGAAGGCCTTTTCGTCCTGCTTCTGTCTCCGACATTCTTCGAACCACTGCGCGATCTTTCAGCCGTCTGGCACGACCGCGCAGCAGGCGAAGCCTCTATCGACGCGCTGGAAAAGCTTGCCGAACACCCCATGTCGGTTGTCGGAAAGAGCGGAAGCCAGGCAGTAATTGGCGAGACTCCCACAGTTGCCTTGCACAATGTCAGCTTTGGTTACGGAACCGGGGCCACGGTTCTCGACGAATTCAGCCTTCATATCGAGGCTGGCGAGCACGTGGCGCTGCTCGCGCCAAGCGGCTATGGAAAATCCACCATTCTGGCGCTTATTGCCGGGCTGACGGCGCCGCAGTCTGGCCGGGTCGAGATCGGCGGTGTTGAGCTTACGGACGAAACCGCAATTGCGCTTCGCACAAGGATGAGCTGGATCGGCCAGAAGCCGCATATCTTTGCGGGTTCGGCCCGTCAGAACATCACGCTTGGTCGGCAAGCCGATCTGGAAACCACCAGAACCATCATCGACGACATGGCGCTTGGTCATGTTCCGGGCGTCACCGGGAACAGCTTTATCGGCGAAAATGGAGCCGGTATTTCCGGCGGCGAGGCCCTGCGGCTGGCTCTTTCCCGCGCTGCCATCGATCCGGTTGCTGATATTATTCTGGCCGACGAACCCACCGCGCATCTTGATCAGGAAACGGCAACGCTCATCGCTGACAGCCTTCTGAAGCTTGCCACAGGCAAGACGCTGATCGTCGCCACTCACGACGAAACTCTTGCGCGCCGGATGGATCGCATCGTTCGTCTGGATGGCAGCACGGAAAACGATCCGGTCTGGCAGAGAAGGGCGGCGGAATGAACGGTTTTCAGTCATTGCAGCCCATCCTGCGGCTGTTCTTCCAAACCAGGAGGACGGCGTTACTTGCCGGCATCGCGACGGCAACCGTAACCGTTCTCGCTGGCATTGCGCTTCTTGGCCTGTCGGGCTGGTTCATAACGGAAACAGCTATTGCTGGACTGAGCATCGCCACGGCGGTTGTGTTCGATGTGTTCGCGCCCGCTGCCGGTATTCGCCTGCTGGCGATCTTGCGCACCGGCTCCCGCTATCTCGAGCGGCTCGTCACGCATGATGCAACGCTTGCGATCCTCGCCGCCCTTCGCGAAAAACTGTTCCGCAGCTGGGCGCGCCCGAATGCTGCGAACACGCTTTTGAAACGTCCGGCGCGTCTTCTGTTCCGTCTGACCGCAGACATTGATGCGCTGGATTCGCTTTATCTGCGTGTGGTGGTGCCGGTCGGCGCTGCGCTTGCCACCGCCCTTGTGGCTGGTATCGCGCTTGGCCTGATGAACCCGCTTTTCGGGCTGCTGGTAGCGCTTGTCCTGCTTGTCGCGGGTCTTGGCCTTCCGCTTTTTGCGGCCCGCCGATCCGAAAAATCCATGCGGCAGCGCGCCAAAGGCACGGAGGCGCTGCGGGCCCGCACCGTCGATCTTGTTGCCGGGCAGACCGAACTTCTGATGGCGGGACGCCTTGAGGAACAGAAGCTGGCATTGGCTCGCGCGGATGGCTACGTCGCCGCATCGGATCGCAAGCTGAACCGCATTGAAATTGTTACCGGCACCGGTTTCAGTATCGTTCATGCGGCCCTGCTTGCTGGTGGCCTCGTGGCGGTTGGATTGCTGATGCAGGCGCAAACCATCGGCGCGCCTGTGGCCGCGCTTGGAATGCTGGTCATTCTGGGTGCGATGGAGCCTTTTTCGGCCTTGCGGCGCGGCGCGATGGAGCTTGGCCGCACCGTACTTGCTGCAAAGCGTGTCGCGCCTCAACTGACAGATGAGGCCAAAGCCGCACTGCCGCAATGGCCTGTGAAGGGGAGGGCCGTTCAGCTGAAAGACGTGTCCGTTCGTCGTGATGGTGCCGACCGCGATGCCCTGAAAAATATCACGCTCGATATTGCTGCCGGTGAGCGCGTTGCCATCGTTGGCACAAGCGGCGCGGGGAAATCGACGCTATTCAATCTGCTCGCCGGAGAAATTCCGACTGATCGGGGCAGCGTCGCAATGCTACCGGCACGGCTCCTCACGCAGAGGACGGAGCTTTTTCAGGACAGTATACGCGGCAATCTGCGGCTGGCGCGCGCCGATGCAGGCGATCAGGAACTGATGGATGCGCTGACTGCCGCTGGCCTTGGCACTTTTATCGCTGACCTGCCTGCCGGACTGGACGCAATGCTGGGCGAGGGCGGCATGGGTTTGTCAGGCGGGCAGGCGCGACGTCTGGCCCTTGCGCGCCTTTTCCTGACCGATGTTCCGCTCTGGCTGCTGGATGAACCGACCGAAGGTCTCGACAGTGCCACCGCCGAGGATGTTCTTGAACGCCTCAAGGCGCGGGCCGGTTCACACACACTGCTGATCGCCACGCATATACGCCGCGAAGCGCGAATTTGTGAACGGATCATTGTTTTAAATCAAGGCGCTCTAATTGAGTCCGTAAGTAAGGGGACAGTGCGCTTTGACGAAATCCTCGAAACCATGAGGTAAGCGATAACAGCACCGGCACTTGGACCGGTAGTTGGAATTGAAGCGGGAAAGTCTTCAGGAACTGCCCGCTTTCAAAAGGGGCGCGCTGGAAGCGCAGCTCATAACACCAGGAGGGCCGGGTAACCCGGCTTAAAGAGATGGAACTCGATATTGTCTCCCTGTCGCGATTGCAGTTTGCAATCACGGCACTTTATCACTTCCTCTTCGTACCTCTGACCTTGGGTCTTTCCGTGCTGCTTGCCATCATGGAAACCGTTTACGTTATGACGGGGCGACTCATCTGGCGGCAGATGACGAAATTTTGGGGTACGCTGTTTGGCATCAACTTTGTCATGGGCGTCGCAACGGGCATCGTGATGGAATTTCAGTTCGGCATGAACTGGAGCTATTACAGCCATTATGTCGGCGACATCTTTGGCGCGCCGCTGGCCATCGAAGGCCTTATGGCTTTCTTTCTTGAAGCAACCTTCGTCGGTCTTTTCTTTTTCGGCTGGGACCGCCTGTCGAAAGTTGGGCACCTGATGGCGACCTATGCGGTCGCGGCAGGTTCCAATTTCTCGGCGCTATGGATTCTGATCGCTAATGGCTGGATGCAGAATCCGGTTGGATCGGCGTTCAATCCCGAAACCATGCGCATGGAAATCACCGATTTCTTCGCAGTCCTGATGAACCCGGTCGCACAGGCCAAGTTCGTGCACACGGTTTCCGCCGGCTACGTGACCGCTGCCATTTTCGTTCTCGGTGTCTCGGCCTGGTATCTGCTCAAGGGACGTTCCGTGGAACTGGCCAAACGTTCCATGACCATTGCGGCATCCTTCGGTCTGGCTGCCTCGCTTTCGGTTGTCGTTCTCGGCGACGAAAGCGGCTATCTGGCCAACGAACACCAGAAGATGAAGATCGCGGCCATCGAAGCCATGTGGGAAACGGAACCGGCTCCGGCGTCGTTCACGGTGTTCGGCTTCCCCAACCAGGAGGCGCGCGAAACCCATTTCGCGGTGCATATTCCATGGGTCATGGGCCTGATCGGCACCCGCTCTCTCACGACCCCAATCCAGGGCATCAACGATCTGGTCCAGAACGCCGAAAACCATATCAGGAACGGTATCGTCGCCTATGACGCCTTGCAGAAAATCCGCGCGGCGGGCGATACGAGCGCCGTTCCGCAGGACGTAAAGGACGTTTTTGCCGATAACAGCCAATGGATGGGCTATGCGCTCTTGCTGAAGCGCTATGTCGATGATCCGCGTCAGGCAACCGACGAGCAGATCACGCAGGCAGCCAACGACACGGTTCCCGGCGTCCTGCCTCTGTTCTGGGCCTTCCGCATCATGGTGGGTATCGGCTTTCTGCTGATCTTGCTGACGGGCACATTCTTCGTGCTGTCCGCACGCCGCGCACTCGACCGCTACCCATTCCTGCTGCGGATTGCCGTGTTCGCGATACCGCTGCCGTGGATCGCAGCCGAAATGGGCTGGATCGTCGCGGAGTTCGGTCGCCAGCCCTGGGTCATCGAAGGCATATTGCCCACGGCAATCGGTGTTTCAAATCTCGGAGCATCGACCGTATTGCTGACGATACTTGGTTTCGTGGCGATCTATACGGTTCTCTTCATCATCGAGATGGGCCTGATGATCCGCGCCATCAAGGCTGGACCTGAACCCGACAGCAAGCCGGAAGCAGTTCTCGCCCCGGCCAGCATAGCACCTGCGGAGTAAGGATCATGATACTCAGCGATTTGTTGGACTATGAAACCCTGCGCATCATCTGGTGGTTGCTGCTCGGTGTATTGCTGATCGCCTTTGCCGCGATGGACGGTTTTGACCTTGGCGTCGACATTCTCCTGCCCGCCATTGGCAAAACCGATGTCGAGCGGCGCATCATCATCAATACGATTGGCCCGGTCTGGGAAGGCAACCAGGTCTGGTTGATCCTTGGCGGCGGCGCCATTTTCGCCGCCTGGCCACCGCTCTATGCGGTGTCCTTCTCGGGCTTCTATCTGGCGATGTTTGCCATCCTGTTCGCACTCATCCTGCGTCCGGTCGGCTTCAAATATCGCTCCAAGCGTGACAGCGAGGCCTGGAAAAGAGGTTGGGACTGGGCGCTGTTCATCGGCGGTTTCGTGCCTGCCCTCATCTTTGGTGTTGCCGTCGGCAACGTCCTACAGGGTATCCCGTTCCGTCTGGCTGACGACCTGCAGATATTCTACGAAGGCTCGTTCTTCGGTCTGCTCAATCCGTTTGCGCTGCTTTGCGGCGCGCTTTCGGTGACGATGCTCTCCATGCATGGCGCTTCATGGCTGGTGCTGAAGACGACCGGTGATGTCCAGGAGCGCGCGCGGTCCTATGGCAGCATCGCGGCCCTTCTGACGATCGTGCTCTATGTGCTGGCTGGCGTCGTCAGCTGGTTCTGGATTTCGGGCTACCGGATCACAAGCGCCATCATCACGGATGGACCGTCCAATCCGCTGCGCAAGACAGTGGAACTGGATCACGGTGCATGGTTTGCCAATTATGCGAACTATCCCGTCCTGCTGATCGCTCCGGCGCTTGGCATTCTGGGAGCGCTGGCGGTCTTGGTGACCCTGCGCAGCCGCCGGGAAATTGCACCGCTTCTGTTTGGAAAGCTGTCGATCTTCGGCATCATTTCATCGGTGGGCGTATCGATGTTCCCGTTCATCCTTCCGTCGTCAATCGATCCCCGTGCAAGCCTGACGGTGTGGGATTCGTCTTCCAGCCATATGACACTGTTCATCATGCTGGTTGTGACGATCATCTTCCTTCCGCTGATCGTCGCCTACACATCCTGGGTCTACAAGGTTCTGTGGGGCAAGGTGGACAAGAACATGATCGAAGATGACAGCAATCACGCCTACTAGAAACCGCTCTAATCGGAAAGGAAACAAAATGTGGTATTTTTCCTGGTTATTGGGGCTCCCGCTTGCAGCCGCTTTCGCCGTACTCAATGCCATGTGGTACGAGTTGATGGACGACCGGGCGCGTAAGCGTCTCGCCGCAGATCCGACTGCGGAACTGGCGCGCGAAGGCAAGAAACATCATTGAAGCGAATGAAAACGGCCCGGAAACGGGCCGTTTTCCTTGCTACTTCCGGCTCAAGGCTGCGGTATCGTCAGCTCCGCCACAAAATCATAGGCATCGCCACGATAGAGCGATTTTGTAAATTCAACGACGCGGCCAGACGGCAGATAGGAAATGCGCTCGATGGACAAGCCCGCATCTCCTTCCTTGACGCCGAGAATGCGCGCGTCCGGATCTTTGATGTTGCAGGCAGCGATGCGCTGGACAGCACGAACAGGCCGAAAGCCGGTGCGGCTCAGTTCAGCATAAAGCGATCCCTTGACCACGTCCGGGTCGGGCAGGATTTCGCTTGAAAGGCTGGCTCGTTCGATCGCCAGCGGCAGATCGCTCGCCATGCGCAGGCGGCCAAGGCGGGCAACGCGGGTTTCAGAGGAAACGCCGAGTTTCATCATTTCTTCCGGCGAGGGATAATAAAGGCCGCGTTCCAGCCATTTGGATTGCGTGGTAATGCCGCGACGCGCCATGTCTTCCGTAAAGGAGGTCAGCATCGAAAGCGATTGCTGCACTCGCTCGCTCGGACGCACGACGAATGTACCAGAACCATGGCGGCGCACGAGAAGCCCGGCCTTCACCAGATCGTCCACGGCCTTGCGCACCGTGACGCGGCTTATATTGGCATATTCGGCAATGTCGCGTTCCGGCGGCAGAGCTTCGCCGTCGACCAGTTGTCCGGCGCGGATCGCAGCTTCCAGCGATTGGCGCAGCTGCATGTAGAGAGGCCCCCCGGAAGACGGGGCGGAACCTTGCAGGTTCTTGGGCAGGAAGGCGCTGAAATTTCCGCTCATTCACGCGCCTTTCCATTTTGCGGCCCATATCGCTTCAGTGCGAGCTGTAAGGCGCCGGTCAAAGCATCCGCTGCAGGCTTGACGAGAAGTTTCTGCTGATGGGGCGGCAGCCATTCCACATAGAGCGGCGCCATGCCGCCAAGCAGGCTGATGCGTTCGGCACCCTGTTTGATCAGCATGTCGAGCGTTTCGCTGATATAACCGGCGGAACGCTCCAGCAGCATGCGTGCCGTGTCGTCGCCTTCGCTGGCATACTGGAAAACACGAGGAGCATATTTGCCGAAGTCGCCGGGTTTTGCCGTCCAGGCAAATTCGACCAGATTGTCGGGATTATTGTCGAACTCATCGAGAAGGTCGGTGGTCAGGCGCGTGCGCGGATGGATGCCATCATGCACAAGCAGGCTTTCCTGTAGCAGGCTTTGACCAAGCCGCGCACCGCTGCCGAGATCGCTCAAGGGGAAACCCCAGCCGCCGACCGAATGAATATGGCCGTTTCGGCGCGTGATATAGGCCGTGCCGGTGCCGAGAATGGCAACGATACCGTCCTGATCGCCAAGCGCGCCCTGCAGGGCGATCACCCCGTCAAATTCTACATTGGAGTGCGCGAAGGGAAGGCTCCGCTCTATCGGAAGGCCTGCGCCGACGACATTGCCGCCAGCGAGGCCGAGAACGGCGTGACTGGTCGCATAATGCACCTTGTCCAGTCCGGCATCCTCAAAAGCGTTGTCGATCGCCCCGATCACATTGATCAAGGCCGTCTGTGGGTCGGTGACGATATTGGCAGAGCCGCTGCGTCCCGAACCCAGAATCGCACCATCGCTACCGGCTACAACAGCGCGGCATCCGGTGCCGCCGCCATCAACGCCAATGAAGAATTCAGTCATGAAGATACCTCCAGCTTGAAGATACCAAAAAAATACCATTAACCAAGCAGATTTGTCGGCTTGTGAAAAAAATGATTAATATGTTGAAATAATTCGGGAAAAATGACCGTTTTAAATTTTTATGCGCGAAAGTTGTAAACTTCTCTGGACAATTGGTACGTTTTTGGCATTAATTTCAGCAGAAGGGGAGCGCGATGCCGCTGAGGGCGAGGATCACGCGGATTTGGGATGGAGACAACCGGCGGGGGCCGGTGCTTTTCCCGTAACGCGAGGAATGATCGTACCGAAGCGGTCTGGCGTGCTTTCGCCTCTTTTGCGCATCCGCGCTCAAAAAAACGGGAGAAGGTCAAATGGTTCGTAATACGTTCAAACTCATGCTGCTGGGCTCCACGCTTCTGGCGTCGGGATCGGCTGCGCTGGCCGAGGACGTTACGCTGACGGTTGAAAGCTGGCGTAACGATGACCTGCAAATCTGGCAGGAAAAAATCATTCCGGCTTTTGAAGCCAAGAATCCCGGCATCAAGATCAACTTCGCACCGAGCGCGCCGACTGAATATAACGCGGCCCTCAATGCCAAGCTTGATGCAGGTTCCGGTGGAGACCTCATTTCCTGCCGTCCGTTCGACACCTCGCTTGAGCTGTTCAACAAGGGCAAGCTCGCCGACCTGACTGATCTGGAAGGCATGAAGAACTTCTCCGACGTCGCCAAGTCCGCCTGGACCACCGATGACGGTTCCAAGACCTTCTGCGTACCGATGGCCTCGGTCATTCACGGTTTCATCTACAATCAGGAAGCCTTCGACAAGCTCGGCCTCAAGGCCCCGGCCACGGAAGCCGAATTCTTCGAAGTTCTGGAAAAGATCAAGGCAGACGGCAACTATATCCCGATG
Organism: Ochrobactrum sp. PL_is483; assembly: GCF_055816855.1. Classification (NCBI taxonomy): domain Bacteria; kingdom Pseudomonadati; phylum Pseudomonadota; class Alphaproteobacteria; order Hyphomicrobiales; family Brucellaceae; genus Ochrobactrum; species Ochrobactrum sp. PL_is483. The sequence goes on along the minus strand of NZ_JBVPGS010000040.1, from coordinate 217,813 downwards.
GCCATGGGCACGAAGGATATGTGGGAAGCCGCAACCATGGGCTACCAGAATATCGGCCCGACCTACTGGAAGGGCGAGGAAGGCCGCAAGGCGCTGATCGCCGGCGAACAGAAGCTGACCGACGAGCCATGGGTCGAACCGTTCAAGGTTCTTGCCAAGTGGAAGGATTATCTGGGCGACGGTTTCGAGGCGCAGACCTACCCGGACAGCCAGAACCTGTTCACCCTCGGTCGCGCAGCCATCTATCCGGCTGGATCGTGGGAAATCGGCCTGTTCAACACGCAGGCACAGTTCAAGATGGGAGCCTTCCCGCCGCCGGTCAAGAATGCAGGCGACACCTGCTACATCTCCGACCACAACGACATCGGCCTCGGTCTCAACGCTTCGAGCAAGCACGCAGAACAGGCAAAGGTGTTCCTGAACTGGGTCTCTTCGCCTGAATTTGCGGAAATCTACGCCAATGCGCTGCCGGGCTTCTTCAGCCTGAACTCGACGGCTGTGAAGATGAGCGATCCGCTGGCGCAGGAATTCGTTTCCTGGCGCGAAAAGTGCAAGCCGACCATTCGCTCGACCTACCAGATCCTGTCGCGTGGCACGCCGAACCTTGAGAATGAAACCTGGGTTCAGTCGGCCAATGTCATCAACGGCACCGTGACGCCGGAAGACGCTGCGAAGAAGCTGCAGGAAGGCCTCGACAGCTGGTACAAGCCTGCGAAGTAAAAACGCGGGGCTTTATGGGCGGCGATCGCGGGGGCGCGCCGCCCATATCTTTTCGCCTGGCGCATGGACATGCCGTTTTGCAATCGGTGCAATCCGTGTCAGGTTAAAACATGACGCGAGCATGCAGGGACGGGAGCAAAGTTCCCCGGTTTGCATGCATTCTCGCAATCGAAAGCGCTAACCATCAGTTTATGCATTTCCAGATGTTCGCTTTACGCACTTGCTGGAGATGTTGTTGAAGAGCGAAGTCTATATGAGCCAATCTGCCGACGTGACAGGTATCGTGCACAAGCGCCCGAGGCGTTGGCATATACTTGTATTCCTTCTGCCTTGCGTCCTGATCTACACGGCCGTCATGGTGCTGCCGCTGATCGAGACCTTGCGGCAGGCATTCTTCAATGTCGTCGACGGACAGCGCACTTTCGTGGGGTTTGCGAATTTCCAGGCACTTTTCGGCGATCCGAACTGGTCGCGCGATTTCTGGAATGCGTTGAAAAACAACTTTATATTCTTCTGCATTCACATGCTGGTTCAAAATCCGATCGGCATTCTGCTGGCCGCCATGCTGTCGCTGCCGAAGCTGCGTTTCGCCGCCTTCTACCGCACGGCAATCTTTCTTCCGACGCTGCTGTCCTTCGTGATCGTCGGCTTTATCTGGAAACTGATCCTGTCGCCGATCTGGGGCGTGGCCCCATGGATGATGGATTTGGTGGGCCTGAAATGGCTGTTCGGCCCTTGGCTCGGCAAGGCTGATACGGCGCTTGTCACCGTGTCGCTCGTCTCAGTCTGGCAGTTCGTCGGCATTCCGATGATGCTGATCTACGCGGCCCTTCTCAACATTCCCGATGAAATCATCGAGGCGGCGGAATGTGACGGCATCACCGGCTGGAGCCAGTTCTTCAAGATCAAGCTGCCGCTGATCCTGCCGTCCATCGGCCTGATCTCCGTGATGACCTTCGTTGCCAACTTCAACGCGTTCGACCTCGTCTATTCGATGCAGGGCGCGCTGGCAGGGCCGGACAAGTCGACAGATATTCTGGGCACGTTCCTTTATCGCACTTTCTTCGGCTTCCAATTGCAGCTTGGCAATCCGTCGATGGGCGCGACCATCGCCGCCGTGATGTTCCTCATCATTCTGGCAGGCGTGTCGCTCTACCTGTTCGGCATCCAGCGCCGCATGCGCCGCTATCAGTTCTGAGGACGAGACCATGTCGAAAGCACGCACATCGCCCCTTCGCACCACTCTCGTTCATGCGGCTCTGATCTTCTATATGCTGATCGCCGTGTTTCCGGTGGCGCTGACGCTGATCAACTCCTTCAAGGACCGCAATGCGATCTTCCGCACGCCCTTGCAGTTTCCGACCCCGGAAAGCTTCAGTCTCATCGGTTATGAAACGGTTCTGAAGCAGGGCTCGTTTCTGACCTATTTTCAGAACAGCACCATCGTTACCGTGGCCAGCATTTTCTTCGTGATCCTGTTTGGAGCGATGGCAGCCTTCGCGCTCGCCGAATACCGCTTCAAGGGTAACACGCTGATGGGGCTCTATCTGGCCATCGGCATCATGATCCCCATCAGGCTCGGCACGGTTGCGTTGCTGCAAGGCATGGTGGCGGCGGGGCTGGTCAATACGCTGACGGCGCTCATCCTCGTCTATACCGCGCAAGGGCTGCCGCTGGCGATCTTCATCCTGTCGGAATTCATGCGAACCGTATCCGACGATTTGAAGAATGCCGGGCGAATAGACGGCATGTCGGAATATGCGATCTTCTTCAAGCTGGTGCTGCCATTGATCCGGCCTGCCATGGCAACGGTCGCCGTGTTCACCATGATCCCGATCTGGAACGATCTCTGGTTCCCGCTGATCCTGGCGCCAAGCGAAGCCACCAAGACGGTGACGCTCGGTTCGCAGCTTTTCATCGGTCAGTTCGTCACCAACTGGAACGCCGTCCTGTCGGCCCTTTCACTGGCGATGTTCCCGATCCTCATCCTCTATGTTCTCTTCTCGCGGCAGCTGATCCGCGGCATTACCGCGGGGGCTGTAAAATGAGTTCTGCAATGCAAAATCCTGTCCGTGTACTTTCCGCCGGCCTCGGCAATATGGGGCGCAGCCATGCGCTCGCCTATCACCGCAATCCCGGTTTCGAGATCGTCGGCCTCGTCAATCGCACCAAGGTTGCGGTGCCGGACGAACTGGCGGGCTATGAAATCCATCCTTCCTTCCACGAAGCATTGAAGGAACTGAAGCCCGATCTCGCCTGTGTCGCCACCTATTCGGAAAGCCATGCGGATTATGCCATCGCCGCGATGGAGCAGGGCGCGCACGTGTTCGTGGAAAAGCCACTGGCAACCACGGTTGAAGATGCGCGCCGCGTGATCGACTGCGCGCGCGCCAACGGACGCAAGCTCGTCATCGGCTATATCCTGCGCCATCATCCATCATGGATGCGGCTTATCTCCGAGGCGCGCCAGCTCGGCGGACCTTATGTCTTCCGCATGAACCTCAACCAGCAGTCCAGCGGGGCCACCTGGGAAACGCACAAGAACCTGATGAACACCACGTCGCCGATCGTCGATTGCGGCGTGCATTATGTGGACGTCATGTGCCAGATCACCGACGCAAAGCCTGTGGAAGTGCGCGGCATGGGCCTGCGCCTCTCCGACGAGATCAAGCCGGACATGTATAATTATGGCCATCTGCAAGTGCTGTTCGATGACGGCACGGTCGGCTGGTATGAGGCGGGCTGGGGTCCGATGATGTCCGAAACCGCCTTCTTCGTGAAGGATGTGATTTCGCCGAATGGCTGCGTTTCCATCGTGATGAACGAGGCCGTGACCAAATCCGACGATGTGGACGCTCATACCAAGACCTCGACCATCCGCGTTCACCGTGCCGAGCGTGGGGCCGATGGCAAGTTCCTGAAACCCGATACGGATCTCTCCATGGCGGATGAACCCGGCCATCAGGAACTGTGCGAACGCGAGCAGGCCTATATGCTCAAGGCCATCCGCGAGGATATCGATCTCAACCGCCATATGGATGACGCGCTGCAATCGCTGCGCATCTGCCTTGCGGCGGATGAAAGTGTGCGCACCGGCAAGCCGGTAAAGCTATAAGGGAATTTGATACGTGGGATCGCTGCTACTCAAATCGGTACACAAGCGCTATGGCGCGCAGGAAGTCCTGAAGGATATCAATCTGGAAGTGCGGGACGGGGAGTTCATCATCTTCGTCGGCCCTTCCGGCTGCGGCAAGTCAACGCTGCTGCGTTCCATCGCCGGTCTGGAGGACGTTTCCTCCGGTCAGGTGCTCATCAATGGCGATGATGTAACCGTCACGCCGCCTTCCAAGCGCGGCATCGCCATGGTGTTCCAGTCCTATGCGCTTTACCCGCATCTGACGGTGAAGGACAATATGGGGCTTGGCCTCAAGCAGGCAGGCACGCCCAAGGCAGAGATCGAAACGCGCGTTTCGAAAGCTTCCGCCATGCTGTCGCTCGATCCATATCTGGGGCGGCGCCCGGCTGAAATGTCGGGCGGCCAGCGCCAGCGCGTCGCCATCGGCCGTGCACTGGTGCGAGAACCGGAACTGTTCCTGTTCGACGAACCGCTGTCGAACCTCGATGCTGCACTTCGTGTTCAGACGCGGCTCGAAATCGCCAAGCTGCATCGCGAGCTCAAGGCGACAATGATCTATGTCACGCACGATCAGGTCGAGGCCATGACGCTGGCTGACCGCATCGTGGTCCTCAATGCCGGTCGTATCGAGCAGGTCGGCTCGCCGATGGAGCTCTACAACAAGCCGGACAATCTGTTTGTCGCGGGCTTTATCGGTTCGCCTCAGATGAATTTCGTCGATGGTGCCCGCATCGGCGATGCCGGAGCGAAAACGGTCGGTATCCGGCCCGAGCATATTTCCGTCAGCCGCGACAGCGGCAGATGGAAAGGCAAGGTCATCCATGCCGAACATCTCGGCGCCGATACGATCCTTTACGTCGAAACCGAAGCAGCAGGCCTGATAACGGTGCGGCTGTTCGGCGAACACCACTACAATGAGGACGACGTGATCTTCATCACGCCCGATGACGGCAAGGTGCACCGGTTCGATGCGAACGGCAACGCGATCCGCTGAACCGGACATTTCATATTGTCTGACAAAGCCGTACCCTCGCAGGTGCGGCTTTTCTTTTTCAGAGAATCGGCACCGTCCGGGATGTGGAGTTTTTGCCATCCGGCGACGGACAAAACGCCTCATGTCCTCTCTGCGCAAAAAGAGAATACGCCGTAATAGGTAGAAACAGTACCGTTGAGTACTGACGTTTTCGTCAATCGAGAGCAATAATATTGCGGCACATGATAACGAAACTTTCCACTTAAAATCCCATCTAAACCACGGAAATAAGCTTGTTTCGTCCAGCGTATGCCGGGCCGTTGTGAAGCATGGGCGAACCGGTTTCACAAAAGAGTGCCGAAGCAACCGAAAAATAATCTTGCTTTATTTTTGAACCCGTTCCACCCTGAATGCGGATGGTGCCGAAGGAGGAAATCGGCGCCATGTCGCATGGGAGGAGCAAGATCGGCGGAGTGGCAATCACGCGCCGAAAGTGTTTCCGGAGGCTCCGGAACCAGTTTGAAATCCCCCGTTCGACATACCGTAAATTTGCGAGGCCAGTGGCGAGGCCAGTTTCGAGGGTTCCCCGCATGAGCGATGATGTCGTACTATCCCTGCATGTTCCCGAGCCGGAATGGCGTCCGGGTGACGTGCCGGATTTCTCCCATGTCAAAATCCCGCGTGCGGGCAGCGTGCGCAGGCCGGAGATCGATGAAAAGCCGGAAGCGATGCGCGATCTGGCTTTCAGCATCATCCGTGTTCTCAATCGAGAGGGCGAGGCGGTCGGTCCATGGGCGGGAACGCTCACCGATGACGAGCTGAAAGACGGGCTTCGCCACATGATGATCCTGCGCGCTTATGATGCGCGCATGATGATGGCGCAGCGCCAGGGCAAGACCTCGTTCTACATGCAGCATCTGGGCGAGGAGGCGGTGAGTTGCGCTTTCCGTAAAGCGCTCCGCAAGGGCGACATGAATTTCCCGACCTATCGTCAGGCCGGTCTGCTTATTGCTGACGACTATCCGCTCGTCACGATGATGAACCAGATTTTCTCCAACGAACAGGACCCGTTGAAAGGCCGCCAGCTCCCGGTGATGTATTCGTCGCAGGAGCATGGCTTCTTCACCATTTCCGGCAATCTGGCAACGCAATATACGCAGGCCGTCGGCTGGGCTATGGCGTCGGCCATCAGCCACGATACGAAGATCGCCGCCGCATGGATCGGCGACGGCTCCACAGCCGAAAGCGATTTCCATGCGGCCCTGGTTTTTGCCTCGACCTACAAGGCCCCGGTGGTGATGAACATCGTCAACAACCAGTGGGCCATTTCCACCTTTCAGGGCATTGCGCGCGGCGGTTCCGGCACGTTTGCTGCACGCGGCCATGGCTTCGGCATTCCCGCGCTCCGCGTTGACGGCAATGATTATCTGGCCGTTCATGCGGTTGCCAAATGGGCAGTGGAACGCGCGCGCCGCAATCTCGGGCCGACCATCATCGAATATGTGACCTATCGCGCTGGCGGGCATTCTACTTCGGACGATCCGTCCGCCTATCGCCCCAAGGCCGAAAGCGATGCATGGCCGCTTGGCGATCCGATCCTGCGGCTCAAGAACCATCTTATCAAGCGCGGCGTCTGGTCGGATGAGCGTCACAAGCAGGCAGAGGCCGAAGTGATGGACCTGGTGGTGGCTGCACAGCGCGAGGCGGAAGCCATTGGCACGCTGCATGACGGCCGCAAGCCATCCATGCGCGACATGTTCGAGGATGTCTATGCTGAAACGCCGCCGCATCTTATCCGCCAGCGCCAGGAAGCGGGGTTTTAATCCATGACGAGAATGACAATGATCGAGGCGATCCAGAACGCCCACGATATCGCCATGGAGCGCGACAAAAACGTCGTCGTGTTCGGCGAGGATGTGGGCTATTTCGGCGGCGTTTTCCGCTGCACGGCTGGCCTTCAGAAGAAATACGGCAAGGAGCGCTGCTTCGACGCGCCGATCAGCGAGCTTGGCATTGTCGGCACTGCCATCGGCATGGCCGCTTATGGCCTTCGCCCCTGCATCGAAGTGCAGTTCGCGGACTACGTCTATCCGGCCTATGACCAGATCGTCTCGGAAGCGGCACGTCTGCGCTATCGCTCCGCGGGAGAGTTCACCTGTCCTATCGTCATCCGCATGCCTTCCGGCGGCGGCATCTATGGCGGGCAGACGCATAGCCAAAGCCCGGAGGCCCTGTTCACCCACGTATCGGGGCTGAAAACCGTCATGCCGTCCACGCCCGCCGACGCAAAGGGGCTTTTGCTTGCGGCGATCGAAGACCCGGACCCGGTCATCATGTTCGAGCCGAAGCGCCTTTATAACGGACCGTTCGACGGGCATCATGACCGCCCGGTAACATCGTGGAAAAAGCATGATCTCGGCGATGTGCCGGAAGGCTATTACACCGTGCCGCTCGGCAAGGCTGCTATTCGCCGCGAAGGCAGCGATGTGACGGTGCTCGCCTATGGCACGATGGTTCATGTGGCGCTTGCAGCCGCCGAGGAAACCGGCGTCGACGCTGAAGTGATTGATCTCCGCACGTTGCTTCCGCTCGATACCGAGACCATCATGGCGTCGGTGAAAAAGACCGGGCGCTGCGTGATCGTGCATGAAGCGACGCTGACCTGCGGCTATGGCGCGGAACTTGCCGCTCTCGTGCAGCGCGATTGTTTCTATCATCTGGAGGCGCCAATCATCCGCGTCACCGGATGGGACACGCCTTATCCGCATGCGCAGGAGTGGGCCTATTTCCCCGGCCCGGACCGGGTGGGCCGCGCGCTTACATCGATCATGGAAGCTTGAGGGGGCGAAGCAAATGGCACATTTTACGATCAAGCTCCCTGATGTTGGTGAAGGCGTTGCCGAGGCCGAACTTGTCGAATGGCATGTAAAGGTTGGCGATATCGTGCGCGAGGACGATCTTCTCGCAGCCGTCATGACCGACAAGGCGACGGTGGAAATTCCGTCGTCGCGCGGCGGCAAGGTCATCGCCATCAATGGCGAAGTGGGCGAGAAGATCGCGGTCGGGTCCGAACTGGTACGGCTGGAGATCGAGGGTAGCTCCTCAGAGGAAAAGGCTGAGGAAAAACCGGCTCCGGCGGCAGCGGAAGCGGCAAAGCCGCAACCCGTGCCGACGCCTGAAACACCTGTTCTATTGCAGACGCCTGTTCCTCCGAAAGCAGACGCACCGAAGCGCGAGGCCGCAAGCCGCGCTTTCTCCGGCGCGGGTCCGATACGCAGCGAAGGCGAAAAGCCGCTTGCGACGCCTTCTGTCCGGCTGCGCGCCCGCGATGCGGGTGTCGATCTGCGCCGCGTTCGCGGCACGGGACCGGCGGGGCGCATCACGCATGATGATCTCGACCTCTATTTCCAGCAGGAAACCGGCGCGGCTCCAGCTCTGTCCGGCTACGCGGCTGACACTTCGGTGAATGAGATCAAGGTCATCGGACTCCGCCGCAAGATTGCCGAACGCATGGCGGAAGCCAAGCGCCATATTCCGCATATCACCATCGTCGAAGAAGTCGATGTCACGCAATTGGAGGAACTGCGCAGCCACCTCAACAATGAGAAGAAGGAAGGCCGTCCGCGCTTGACGCTTCTGCCCTTCATCATCCGCGCAATCGTGAAAGCCGTGAAAGAACAGCCCGGCCTCAATGCGCATTTCGATGACGAAGCCGATATGATCCGCCAGTTCGGCGGCGTGCATGTCGGCATCGCCACGCAGACACCCAACGGCCTGATCGTGCCGGTCGTGCGCCACGCGGAAAGCATGAGCGTGTTTGCCGCGGCCTCCGAATTGTCGCGGGTTACCGATGCGGCGCGCAACGGCACGGCCAAACGGGAGGAGCTGACCGGTTCCACCATCACCATCACGTCGCTTGGGCCCCTCGGCGCAATCGCCACGACGCCGATCATCAATCGCCCGGAAGTCGCGATTGTAGGCATCAACAAGATGGCCGTGCGCCCCATGTGGGACGGAGCGCAGTTCGTGCCGCGCAAGATGATGAACCTGTCGTGCAGTTTCGATCATCGCGTGATCGACGGCTGGGATGCGGCGGTTTTCGTGCAGAAGCTGAAAAGCCTTCTGGAAGCGCCTGCGATGATTTTTGTAGAAGGCTGATCGAATGAGCGAGATTTCCTGCAAACTCCTGATCATCGGCGGCGGCCCCGGCGGCTACGTCTGCGGCATCCGGGCAGGCCAGCTTGGCATTGACACGGTGCTGGTGGAAAAGACGCGGCTTGGCGGCACCTGCCTCAATGTCGGCTGCATTCCGTCCAAGGCGCTTATCCATGCAGCCGACGAGTTCCATCGGCTTTCAGTCTTTGCATCCAAGGGCGCGCTCGGCATTACGGCTGAAAACCCGGCAATCGATTTCGCCAAAACGCTCGAATGGAAGGACGGCATCGTCAACCGTCTCAACAGCGGCGTGGCTGGTCTCCTGAAACGGTCGCGTGTGCGCATGTTCCATGGGCAGGCACGTTTTCTCGACGGGAAGACCGTTCTCGTTGAAACCGATACGGGCCGCCAGACCATCCATGCCGAAAACATCGTGATCGCGACCGGCTCGGTTCCGGTGGAAATTCAGGCGCTGCCCTTCGGCGGGAAGGTCATTTCATCCACCGAAGCGCTGTCGCTGGAAAAGATACCGGAAAAGCTCGCCATCGTTGGCGGCGGCTATATCGGGCTTGAGATCGGCACGGCCCTTGCCAAGCTTGGCGCGAAGGTGACCGTGGTTGAGGCGACCGACCGTATCCTGCCGCAATATGATGCGGAACTGACGCGTCCGGTCATGGCACGCCTGAAGGCGCTCGGAGTCGAAGTCCTGACCGGCACTTCGGCCAAGGGACTTTCAAAGGGTGAGACCGGGCTTGAAGTCCTGACCGTCGACGGAACTACGAAAACCATCGAGGCTGACAAGATCCTCGTTACCGTAGGCCGCAAGCCGCAGACCGATGGCTGGGGCTTGAGCGAAATCCGGCTGGATATGGACGGGCGTTTCATCCGGATTGACGAGCGTTGCCGCACTTCGATGCGGGGCGTCTACGCCATCGGCGACGTGACCGGGGAGCCGATGCTTGCGCATCGTGCGATGGCACAGGGTGAAATGGTGGCGGAAATCATCGCCGGTGGAAATCAGGTATGGGACAAGCGCTGCATTCCTGCCGTCTGCTTCACCGATCCGGAGATCGTCACCGTTGGCCTGTCACCTGACGAAGCCCGCAAGGCCGGTCATGAAATTCAGGTCGGCATCTTCCCGTTTCAGGCTAATGGCCGAGCCATGACCATCGAGCGCGAAGACGGCATGATCCGCGTCGTTGCGCGTGCCGATAACCACCTTATCCTCGGCATTCAGGCGGTCGGCGTCGGCATATCGGAGCTTTCATCCTCCTTCGCGCAAGCCGTGGAGATGGGCGCAAGACTGGAAGATATCGCCGCTACGATCCACGCGCATCCGACATTGAGCGAAGGCTTTGCCGAAGCCAGCATGAAGGCGCTCGGCCACGCCCTCCATATCTGACTTTATGATTTGCGCTCGTGCCGCCAGAAGAAAATGGCGGCACCGGCAACCATGGCAGCAAGCGCGAACCATGTGACGGCATAGGAAAGATGGCTGTTGCGGAATTTCACGACCGTCATCCCTCCGATGGGCAGCGTCCCAGTGCCGGATTTTGCATCGGCATCGATGAAATAGGGCGCAACCTGACCCAGATTTAGCTTCTGTGCAAAGGCAGTGACATCGCGTGAGTTCCAGTCATTGCGCACCGGATCATTGGGGCGCAGGAAAAACCCGCCCGGCTCCGGCATGCGCAACAGTCCGGTTACGGTCGTTTCTCCGGCAATCTGCGTTTCCCCGCGCGATGACGGATCGCGCTTGTCGCCTGGGACGAAGCCGCGATTGATGAAGGTCAGCGCACCATCGGATGAGCGCATCGGCGTCAGGACCCAGTAGCCCGCGCCGCGTTCGGTCAGTGCATGGACCAGAACTTCCTTATCGTTCAGATAGGTGCCGGTCAGCGTGACGTGACGGTATTCGTCATCCTTCTGGTTGACATTGGCCCAGTCATCCCGCCCGGGCGCGGCGACCGGCTCGGCATGAACCCGCGCATCGACCCTCTCGATAAGATCGAGCTTCCATCGCAGGCGTTCCACCTGCCAGATGCCGAGCCCCATGAAGATGAGGAAGAACACCGCCCCCAACACCGAAATCAGGCCGATGAAGAAACGCGAGGAAGTCTTCTGGACCGCTTGTTCATTTTTGGGGGAGGGCATCATCCTGTCCTTCGATCACGGCAGCCAATAGGGCCTGATAGAGAAAGTGGCCTTCTATAGCAAAAATGCAATGGCGATAAAGGGCGGAACCACAAAAGAACGTGATCGCTGAACTTGTCATCTGCGAGCCGGATTTCCCATAGTGGCGGAAAGAGAATCGAACCATTTCTGAGAAGTAGCTGAAGATGACGGATTGCATCGTTATGGGTGCCGGTATGGTGGGCGTCGGAGCGGCGCTCGCCTTGCAGGAAAGAGGCTGGTCCGTACTTCTCGTCGACCGGAAAGTTCCGGGAACGGAAACGAGCTATGGCAATGCTGGAATTATCCAGACCGAAGCCGTCAGCCCCTATGCCTTGCCGCGCGCGACGTTGGAACTGCTGAAGGCGGCATTCGGCGCCAAAAATCAGGTCGCATGGCGGCTTCGCGACATGCCCGGCCAAATCGGCCCGTTGTGGCGCTACTGGCATAATTCAGAAACCGGACGTCACCGCGCGGCATCGCAGTTCTATGCGCGCATGATCCGGCGCGCCACCGACGATCATGCGCCCCTGATCGAAGCGTCAGGCGCGGAGACCCTTATCAGGCGGACAGGTTTGCGTGAGTTGCATCGTTCTGCCCGATCGTTCGACCTTTCCGTACGTGACGCGGAATTGAAAAAGCGGGAATTCGGCGTTGCCAGCGTCATTGAGGACAGCAAGGCTGTCAGTGCCGCCGAACCGGGCTTGAAGACCGGACTGGCTGGAGCCATTCACTGGACCGACCCATGGTCTTGTTCCGATCCCGGCGCGCTTGTCCAAGCCTATGCCGACCTGTTCGTCAAGCGCGGCGGTATTTTCGTACATGGCGATGCGCACAGCTTGCGGCAGGATGGCTCCGGCTGGCAGCTCGATACGGCGGATGGCCCCCATGCCGCACGTCAGGTCGTGCTCGCGCTCGGTCCGTGGAGCCCGGAAATCCTCCGCAGTTTCGGCTATAAAATTCCTCTGGTTATCAAGCGCGGATACCATCAGCATTTTTCCGGTACGGGACCGAAGGTGCCTGTTCTTGATGTGAGTAATTCGACCGTCGCAACACCGATGCGTGCGGGTTTGCGCATCCTGACCGGGGCTGAGTTGACGCCACTGGGCAGCGTGGCGCGGCGTGAGCAATTGAACAGATCTATCAAGGCGATAGCCGAGCTTTTCGACATAGGCGCACCTGTGGAACAGACGCCATGGTTCGGCAGCCGTCCATGCATGCCGCGTATGCTGCCTGTCGTGGCGGAAGCGCCGCGGCACAAGGGCTTATGGCTGAATTTCGGGCATGGGCATCAGGGATTCACGCTTGGACCGACCACGGGACGCATTCTGGCGGAACGTATGACCGGTGAAGCAAAGGACGCCGAACTCTACAGCGCGCTTGATCTTCCTCGCTGAGTATCCAGGCGTTTAAAATTACAGCGCCTGCCGCATTCGAGGCGAATGCGCGGCGCTAGAAAATATCTCAGTATATCGTTTCGCTATCAGGCAAGTTTATGAATCTTGCGTCTGCGGTGCGAATAGCCGCCTTTCGACAGGCGCAATACGTTGCAAACCTGTGTCTTGTCTTCCGAAGGTTTAGGCATCTGTTCGTGAATGCGCCGCAGAATCTGCTGCGTAACTGTACGTTCCTTATCGCTCGCTGCTGGACCGATAATAATGCTTTTCATCGATCATTCTCCCTATATTCTGGGCGCGAGACAGTTTTCGAGCTGCCTCGACCGATTATCAAGAATGTACGAATGAACTAAGTATTAACCAATTTTTACATCTTGACAAGCGCATCTGCGCAACAGTTCGCAACCCATTGCAAAGCATGAAGAAAAGCCGAATCGCGTGCGCGATCCGGCTTCATTTCCCAACAATTCTCAATGGTCAGTCGCGGTTGCCCGTCAGGATCTCGCGTTTTCCCACATGGTTGGCCGGACCAACCAGTCCGTCCTTTTCCATCCGCTCGACGAGGGAGGCGGCGCGGTTATAGCCGATACCGAGTCGGCGCTGGATATAGGAGGTGGAGCACTTCTTGTCGCGCATCACCACCTTGACGGCCTGCTCATAGACGTCGTCGCCATCTTCCGAGCCCATCGAGGTTGCGTCGAACACAGCCGCTTCTGGCGTTGCGTCTTCTTCTTCCTCGTCTTCCGTGACGGTTGCCAGGTAGTCCGGGCGTCCCTGTTCCTTCAGGTGGTTGACCACCTTTTCCACTTCCTCGTCGGAAACAAACGGACCATGGACACGGACGATGCGTCCGCCGCCTGCCATATGCAGCATGTCGCCCTGACCGAGAAGCTGCTCGGCACCCATTTCACCGAGGATCGTACGGCTGTCGATCTTCGACGTGACCTGGAAGGAGATACGAGTCGGGAAGTTTGCCTTGATCGTACCGGTAATAACGTCGACCGACGGACGCTGCGTTGCCATGATGAGGTGGATACCGGCGGCGCGAGCCATCTGGGCGAGACGCTGGACGGCGCCTTCGATGTCCTTGCCCGCAACCATCATCAGGTCGGCCATCTCGTCGATGATGACCACGATGTAGGGCATTGGCGTCAGGTCGAGCTCTTCCTGAATATAGGTAGCTTCACCCGTTTCCTTGTCGAAGCCGGACTGCACCGTGCACATCACGGTTTCACCCTTGCCCTTGGCGGACGCGGCGCGGGCATTGAAGCCCTCGATGTTGCGCACGCCGAGGCGAGCCATTTTGCGATAGCGCTCTTCCATTTCGCGCACAGCCCATTTCAGGGCAACGACGGCCTTCTTCGGGTCGGTAACAACCGGGGTGAGCAGATGCGGAATACCGTCATAGATGGACAGTTCCAGCATCTTCGGATCGACCATGATCAGGCGGCATTCTTCCGGCTTGAAGCGGTAGAGCAGCGACAGGATCATGGTGTTGATGGCAACCGACTTGCCCGAACCGGTGGTGCCGGCCACCAGAAGGTGGGGCATCTTTGCCAGTTCTGCGATGATCGGTTCGCCGCCGATCCCCTTGCCGAGGCAAAGCGGCAGACGATAGTTCGACGCCTCAAATGTGCGGCTGTCGATCATTTCGCGCAAGTAGACGGTTTCGCGGTTGGCGTTCGGCAGTTCGATGCCGATGACATTGCGACCCGGAACGACGGCAACGCGAGCGGAAAGCGCCGACATGGAGCGAGCGATATCGTCGGCAAGGCCGATGACGCGCGAGGATTTGACGCCGGGCGCCGGTTCAAACTCATAGAGCGTGACGACAGGGCCGGGACGGACATGGATGATCTCGCCGCGCACGCCGAAATCCTCCAGCACGCTTTCGAGAAGTCCGGCGCTGCGCTCCAGCATTTCCTGCGTGATGACATTTCCGTCCTGTTCGGGCGGCATCTGCAACAGGTCACGCGGGGGGAACTCATATGCGCCGTGCATGACAGGCGCTTCCGCACGGGGGAGGGGCTGCGGCTGGTAAAGCGCAATCGAAGGCGCGGCTTTGGCAACAGGCGCGGGCGCTTCGATGACTGGCTCGGGAATTTCCACTTCCTCGACCACATGCTCTTCCGCCTCGGCAACGGTCAGCACGATTTCATCTTCGGTGGCTTCGCCGGCAATTTCGGGCGCAATTTCCGGTTCGGTCGCAACAGGTAGTGGCGCAGGCGCTTCAACCTCTACCGCAGCCACGGGCTGCGGTGCGGCCACTTCAACCGGAGCAGGGGCAACCGGCGTTTCCGCGACGGGCTGAACGGGCGCGGCAGCAACCGGCTCAGGCTGCTTGTTCCATTCGCGAATGCGGAACTGCGCCAGAATGGATTCAACCGTTGGCAGGGGCTTGCGCGGTTCTGCCTGTACAGCCGAGACGAGAGGCTCCGCAGGGACAAGCGCGGTATCGACGCCGCAGCCTTCCCAGAAAGCGAAGTCGGAAAGATAGGTGAACGCTGACGGCTGCTCTGGATTTGCAGGTTCGATCACAACGGCAACCGTTTCCGGGGCGGTTACGACAGGCGGAGTGACGACAGCAACGGGAGCTGCAGGCATTGCGGGAGGAACAGGCGCCACCGGCGAACGAACCATGCTCTCCGATACGGTTTTCTGGAGTTCGGCAACGGCCATGGGCTGTTCTTCGGCAACCTTTTCAACGCTGATCGCTGGCTGCGCTTCAGTTGCGTTGGCTTGCGAGCGCTCATTGATGCTCGGCAGTTCCTCACCGCGACGACGCATAAGCTCGACTTCCGGCGTGCGGGTAAAGCGAACATTCTCACCGAGCGAGAAATGGATTTTCCAGGCATCATCGCTGGCAGGATTGGGGCTTCCCGTCTGGCCGCGAGGCTGCTTCGGGTCCTGAGCGTTCTCTGCACGATTTCCTGTCGATGGGGGGAAATTTTCTCTCAAATTACGCATGATACCTGAACCATAGATACTGTCGCCTGAATGAGCCCAAGTAATAAAAAATGAAGGTTAACAACCCCCTTCCGAAACACCCCAAAAGACAGAAATTTCTTGCAACCAAATAGCGCCCACTGGAAGCGGATCGTGGTCGGCATTACCATCGGTTGCAGCGCAAAAGTAAACAATAACAGATTGTTAAAGAAGTTTCTTACATTGATTTATTCGAATGGAAACAATTACAGGTAGCGGTATGGCCTGTTAATTTTGCTATTCGGCGCATCCCGAAGGTAAATGCCGGTTCACGCGGAGTAGACTCACCCGTCAGTCCCGGGCGAGCGCCACCACGGGGTCGAGTTTGGAGGCATTGCGGGCCGGAATAAAGCCGAAACCGATGCCGATCAGGCTTGAACAGACAAGCGCCACCACGATGGAAGCCGGTGAATAGATGAGCTGGAACATTGAATTGAACTGAGCGAACAGCACGCCGAATCCGGCAGCGATGAGCACGCCGAGAACGCCGCCAATCAAACAGACCAGAATCGCTTCGATCAGGAATTGCTGCAGAATGTCGCTCTGGCGTGCACCGATTGCCATGCGGACGCCGATCTCGTTGATTCTTTCGGAAACAGCCACGAGCATGATGTTCATCACGCCAATGCCGCCGACGAAAAGCGATATGCCTGCAATGCTGGAGACGAGAAGGGCAAGCATCGCGGTCGTGGCCTCAATCGTCTTCTGCAAGCTATCGGTGTTGAATATGGAGAAATCCTTTTCGCCGTGTCTCTTGGTCAAAAAGGCGGTAATCAGCTTCTCAGCTTCCGCAGGGTCCATTGTGTCCGCGACCCGCACGAGGATCATCTGCAATGAGCGGGAGCCGGTCATGCGTGTCTGCATCGTCGTATAAGGCACGAAGACTTCAAGCGTCTGCGCGCCTCCCGGTCCTCGTTCCTCCGCCTTGACCACGCCGACGATCCGCACCGGCATCTTATTCAGAAGAATGATCTTGCCGATGATGGAACCCGCCTCATGGGGAAAGAGGGTCGTCCGTGCAGTGTCGTCCACCACAGCCACCTGTGCCAGATCATCGACGTTGCGTTTATCGAAAAAGCGGCCCTCGAGCAGCTTGCTGTTGCGCGTGACGAAATATTCCGCGCCAACACCGCTCACCGAAACACTGACTTCCTTGTCGTCGACCCGGATTGTCGAACTTTTGGAATCGGATGGAGTCGCCGCCATGACATAAGGCAGTTTCGCAATCTCGGTGGCGTCGCCAAGGTTGAGCGTCGTGATCTGTGCGGCTTTCAGGTCGCCAAAGCCTCTGCCGGGGCTGATATAGAGCGTATTGGTGCCAAGATCGCTGATCTGTTCAAGTATCTGCTTTTGCGAACCTTGTCCCAGCGCCACCACGCAGACAACCGATGCCGTGCCAATGATAATGCCAAGCATGGTCAGAAAAGTGCGGAGCCGATGCGCATTCATAGAGCGGAGCGCCATCGCGAAAGCCTCGTTGAAGCGGTCGCGTATCCCGGCGATAAGCCTCGGCCGGGCAGGGGGCTGCTTGACCGGCACGGACGTCGCTGGCCGCCCGGCCTCGCCGTTTCTCGTATCCGATATGATTTCGCCGTCGCGGATTTCGATGATGCGCTGCGCCCTTGCGGCGACCTGCCGATCATGGGTGACAATGACGATGGTGCGCCCTTCGCGGTTGAGTTCCTGAAGGATGCCGAGAACTTCCTCGCCGCTGTGGCTGTCGAGAGCACCGGTCGGTTCGTCTGCCAGAATGACATCTGCATCGTTGATGAGAGCACGAGCGATGGAGACGCGCTGCTGCTGGCCGCCGGAGAGTTGGCTCGGGCGATGATGGGTGCGCTCCCCCATGCCGAGCCGCTGCAGGATCATTTGAGCCTTCAGGCGCCGTTGTTCTTTTTTCTGGCCCGCGTAAATGGCCGGGATCTCGACATTGCCCACGGCATCCAGCTCGCCGAGCAGATGATAGCGCTGGAAGATGAACCCGAAATGCTCGCGCCGCAGCTGGGCCAGTTCATCCGCTTCAAGGTCCGATGTTGCGCGCCCGGAAATCAGATACTCGCCCTCCGACGGACGGTCGAGACAGCCGAGAATGTTCATCAGCGTGGATTTGCCCGAACCGGACGCACCGATGATCGCCACCATCTCGCCGCGCTCGATGGTCAGGTTCACATGGTTCAGAACCGTGGTGAAATCATCCCCCGACGGATAATGCCGGGAAACGCCCTTGAGCGAGATCAGCGGGAGCGGGGCGTCACTCATGTCAGACACCAGCCGGGGCAGCCGGTGAAGCCTGATTGTCGGTTACGACCTTGTCCCCCTCGTTCAGGCCCGAACGGATTTCAATATTGACCTTGTCAGTAATTCCGGTTTCGACAGTGCGGTCTTCGATCCTGTGTTCGCCAGTGACGACACGAACCTGTGCCTTGCCGGGTTCACCCGTTTCCTTCAGAGCCGTCACAGGCACGATCAATACGTTCGTTGCCTTTGCCAGCACTACATGAACCTCCGCTGTCATGTAGGTCCTGAGCAGGCCATCCGGATTGGGAACGGTGAAAATACCCTTGTAATAAATTGCGGAAGCGGTCGCGGTGCTGGAAGAACTCACCGACGTCGCCGTGAAGCTCTTGTCGCTGACGACGGAATCCGGAGCCGGCTCGATTTTTTCCAGCTTTGCCTCGTAGCGCCTCTGGTTCTGTCCGGATATGGTGAAATAAAGCGGCATTCCCTCACGAACCTGGGTAATGTCGGCTTCCGAAATGTCCGCCTCGACCGTCATCGCGTCGAGCTGGCCGAGGATGGCAATCGTCGGCGCACTTTGCTGCGCATTGACGGTCTGGCCTTCCTGCGCCACCGTGGCGAGGATCGTTCCATCGATCGGCGCGGTGATGCGCGTATAGGCCAGATTGGTCTCGGCGATCCGGACTTCAACCTTTGCCGCGGCAATTGCAGCTTCGCTGTTGGCGACCTGTGCTTCCTTCGACTTCACGGCGCTGGCCGCCTTGTCGTAGTCCGCTCGCGCGACAGCGTTCTTGCCGATCATCATCTGGTTTCGCGCCAGATCCAGTCTGGCTAGTTCCAGATCGGCGAGATACTGGGCCCGCGTGGCCTCATTCTGGCGAAGCGAAGCTTCGGCCTTGTTCAGCTCGTTCTGCTGGTTGGTCGAGTCGATCAGGGCAACGACCTCGCCCGCCTTGATCTGCTGGCCGGGTTTCACCTTCAGGGAGAGAATGCGGCCGGTTGCCTGCGCGCCGATGGCCACCAGATTTTTCGGCCGCAACGTGCCCGTGGCAAGAACCGAACTTTCGATGTCGCCGCGCTTGATGAGGGTCGTGGCGGGCAGGGGTTCCTCTTTGGTCAGGAAACGAAAGACGAAGTACCCTGCGATCAGCAATGCGATAAGGACGGCCAGCCACAGGCGCCAGCGAAAACGGCGTTTCGATGTGGGTTTCATAGTGGCCTCTTATCGGTTGTCAGCGGAGGAAGCGGCCTAGCCTTGACGATGCGCGGACCTGTATGACCGTCGACCACCTCGGGCTTCGCAACATCGATGCTGCCATTCCAGCCGCCGCCCAATGCTTTTTGCAGGGCGACATAATTCAGGACGAGATCGGTTCGGGCCTGATTGAGATTGGTTTCCGCGCTCAGAAGATCGCGCTGTGCGGTCAATACATCCACAAAGCTCTTTGTGCCCGCACGATATTGCTCAAGCGTGAGTTCGTTGATCTTGCGGCTGTTGCTGACAATTTTCTGCAACTGGGCCGCCCGCAGCCGGTTCTGGTTGAGCGAAACGCTCGCGTTCTCGACTTCGCTGAGCGCTGTCAGAATGGACTTGCGATAAGCAATAAATGACTGGTCGCGCGCGGCTCGCGCCGCCTCGACATCGGCTTTCAGCTGGCCGCCCTGAAAGATCGGGACACTCAGGCTTGGGCCGAAGGCCCAGCTGATCGTCGACAGCTTGCCAAGATCACCGAAATTGGCGCCGCCCGTATTGATGTTGCCGGTGAGCGAAACACTTGGATAGAGCAGGGCCTGTTTCTGGCCAACGCTGGCGGTCGAACTTGCATAATCGCGTTCCGCTGCGCGCACATCCGGACGGCTCAGCAGCAAATCGGCGGGCAGGCCAGCGCTAACCTTGCGCGGGATCGCCGGAACCGGGCCCGACTTGTCCAGAACGCCAGCCAGCGCCGAAGACGACCGGCCCGTCAGAACGGCCAACTGGTTGAGATACTGGGCGTAGCTGATCCGCAGCCCCGGTATCTGCGATTCCGTTGTCGCGGCCTGCGTCTCCGCGCTCAACAGATCGACCTGGGAAATATTTCCGGCTTCCAGCTGGCTGCGCGTCAGCGCCACGGTCTGCCACTGGGATGCGGCGTTGCGCTGCGCGATGGCAATACTGGCCTGCACGCCGCGCAAATTGGCATAATTGGTTGCAATATCGCCGATCAATGTGACGAGCGCCGCCCGCAACTGTTCATTGGCGGATTCTACGTTGTAATAGGCGGCATCCACACCACGCTTGTTGCCGCCGAAAAGATCGAGCTCCCATGTGGTATTGAAGCCCATGCTCGATTGATTGGAGGCAAGCGTGTTGTCACTGTCGGAGCGCGTGTATTTGCTGCTTCCGTCCAGCTTTGGATAGAGCACGCCTCCGGCAGAGGTGAAGTTGGCGCGGGCTTGCCGCACCTTCGCCTTCGCGGACGCCACATCCGGGCTGCCCGCGATCCCATCCGCAATGAGTTGATCCAGAACCGGGTCTTTCAGGTTCTTCCACCAGTCGCCCAGCTGCGGGGCGCGGCTTTCAGCCCTGCTGTTCCATCCGGCAGGCGTCAGCACAGTCGGCTTCTGATAATCGGGACCAACGGTGACGCATGCCGCCAGCAACGGGAGGATGCTTCCTAGTACAGTCAGGCGAACAAGTGATATCGTCAAAAAGCTGGTCCTGAAATTTCCGAGCTGTCATCGATTCAGCATATGACTGCTTCGAAAACGAAGCGCCCTTATACCTGCAACGGTTGTGCCTAGGCAGTCCAAGGTAGTGGGAGCGTGCCATGGGTCGCGCCGAGTCGCGGTTTGCGGGCATAATGTCATCCTTCTTTCCCGATCATCAGCGAATGATCGAAGTCAAATGTGGCAATGCACAGAAAATATCAAGATCGTGTCTAGAGCCTGTCAGCGTTCACTGCGGCAAAAACTTTTCCACTTGTCGGAATCTGCCCCTTCAGGCGCGTTCCAGCCAGTCGGCCAGCGAGCGGCGGTTTGCAGCGCGCCCGCGCATTGGTTCGGCCATGCACATGGAGTTGAGAACGGCTTCCTGCGTGGCCTCAGCCGCTGCGCGGAAAAGCGTGTCTATGCGATTTTCATTCAGCACCGCGATCCCGACCACATCACGTTCTTCGTCATGATCGAACGTCACCGCCGTCGAGAAGCCGATAGCAATATCGCCGCTGCCATGGCCCCAGAACGCCCCAAGACGCGCCAGTCCCGCGCCGCAGCGGCGCGTCACGCGCTTCAGCTGACGATGCTCCATCGGAACATCGGTGGCCAGCACCAGAATGACCGAGCCTTTTTCGGGCTGGTCGTCTGCTTTTGGCGAAGGCCTGCGCCCGTCTGGAAGAACCAGATCGCCCGCCCGCCCGAAATTGGTCAGCGCCAGAACGCCGAGGTGATGGGTTTTGCCATCCAGTTCGAACTGGCGCGAGGATGTGCCGATGCCGCCCTTGAAGCCGAAACAGCTCATGCCGGTGCCCGCACCGACATTGCCTTCGCCCACGGTTGCTCCGGCGATCTTCAAGGCTTCCTGCGCGTCGGCTTCCGTGACGGCCATGGCCTGAATATCGTTGAGCGGGCCGTCATTGCATTCCAGAACCACCGGATTGACGGTGGCCGTCGTGCGCCCGATATCGGGGTTGCCCGCAATCGCTTCGCGGATCAGCGCATTGGCGCAGGTTCCAACGCCAAACGTATTGGTGAGCAGGATCGGCGTTTCCAGCGTTCCCAGTTCCTCAACCTGCACAAGACCGGTGCTTTTGCCAAAACCATTGATGACATCGCAGGCGGCCAGCACCTTGCGGCGATACATGTTGCCGTCATGGGGGATGATCGCCGTCACGCCGGTATTGATGTCGCCGTGGCGCAAGGTGCGGTGCCCCACGCGCACGCCCGGCACATCGGTGATGGCGTTTTGTTCGCCCGGCTGCATGATGCCGCAGATGATGCCGTAGTCGCGTGCCTTGCCTGTCATGGTCATTCCGGGTCAGAAGTTGGGGGCGGGGCGTCAGAGACGCCCGGCCTCGATAATGCGTTTGAGGAAAGCCTGCGTGCGCTCGCCTTGCGGATTGCCGAAAATCTGCGATGGCGGGCCTTCTTCATAGACCTTGCCGTTTTGCAGGAAACAGACCTTGTCCGCAACCTCGCGGGCAAAACCCATTTCATGCGTGGCGAGAACCATGGTCATGCCCTTTTTGGCGAGGTCGCGCACGATGTCGAGCACTTCCGAAACCAGTTCGGGATCAAGCGCCGAGGTGATCTCGTCAAGCAAAAGCAGCGTCGGGTCCATCAGAAGTGCGCGCACGATGGCGACACGCTGCTGCTGTCCGCCGGACAGGCGGTCAGGATATTCCTTCGCCTTGTGGTCAAGCCCGATGCGCGCGAGCAGCGCCAGGCCTTTTTCCTCGGCTTCCTTCACGGGCATGCCCAGCACCTTTGTCGGCCCCAGCGTGACATTTTCCATCACCGTCATATGCGGAAACAGATTATATCCCTGAAACACGATGCCGATCTCGCGACGCAATATGTCGAGGTCCACGCCCGGTCCGGTGACGCGGTCTCCATGCAGGCGGATTTCGCCTTCGTCGATGGTTTCAAGCCGATTGATGCAGCGCAGCAATGTGGACTTGCCGCAGCCGGAAGGCCCGATCAGGCAAACGACCTGATGTTCCTCGATGTTCAGGCTGATGCCGGACAGGACTTCCAGCGCGCCATAGCGCTTATATGCCTTGTCGATTTCTACGAGTGCCATTGTCCGTCCCCTTACATGCTCGAGCGCATTTTTCTGCGATCCCGTTCGATCAGGCGATCGACGAAGCGGGCCTGCGGAATGGTGATGACGATGAACAGTATGGCGACGGTGGTGACAGCCGACAGGTTGAAGTAGTTCGCGGCGATGATCTTCGACTGGTTGAAGGCATCGATGGTGCCGATGATGGCGACGAGGGCGGTGTCCTTCTGCAAGCTGATGCAATTGTTCATCAGCGGCGGAATTATGCCGCGCACGGCAAGCGGCACAACCACATAGCGCATGGTGCGCGCATAGGAGAGGCCGAGCGAGCGCGCGGCCGCAATCTGGCTTGGATGCACGCTTTCAATGCCCGCGCGATAGACTTCGGACGTATAGGCGCCATAAGTCAGCGTCAGCGCGATAATGGCATAGGCGTTGGAGGACAGGTCCTTCAGGATCGGCAGGCCGGTCAGCGGCAGGCCGAAACCGATGAGATAGATGGTGATGATGGCTGGAAGCCCGCGAAACAGATCGCTGTAGAGCGTCGCAAGCACGCGGATCGGCTTGCCAGCCTTGCCCGGCAGAGTGCGTGCAATGGCGATGACGAGCGCCCAGACGAGGATCAGGATGGCAGATACAAAGAATATGAAGATATTCGTGCCGAAGGCTTTCAGCACCGTGCCCGCCGATTTGACGATCAGGCTGATGTCGAAGAAGGTTCGGCTGACGGCTGCGTCATTGACGATCATGAACCATGCGCCGGCGCAGATGATGAGAACGGCAACGGCGTAGGAAATCACCTGCCAGGAGAGATCGGAGGCTTTTGCGCCAAGCTCGCGTCCGCGGTAAATGTCCGCGCTTTTCCCGGAGTCGCCTGAAATCTGCAAGGCGCGCCAGGCAAACCACAGAACAGCAAGCGGCGCTAGCAGCAGCGCCGCGCCAATCGCCACGACGGGCAGTTCGGGCCAGCCCTGCGAGATCGTATAGGCCGAAACGCTATAGACTGTCTGGCCCGCAGCCAGAAGGGTGAAGAAGGAAAAGACGAAAGCGAACAGGGAACGACCGCCATGGGTGCGAACCTTGTTTCGGACACGCCATTGCCGCGCGCGTTCCGCGCTTGCATCCGGTGCCGGATAAGACATGGTTTATTCTCACTGAAACAGATGGGGAAACGGTCGGTCCGGATCGCAACCGGCACTGCGGTTGCGATCCGAAAACCGTCAGATCAAGGCTTCCAGAGCGGAACGTCGGAAGGCGACGTGCCCCACGAAGGAAGCAGATAGGCGGCTTCAAGCTTCTTCAGCGTGCCGTCCTTTTCCATGTCCTCGATCAGCTGATCGATGACCTTCTTGTTTTCAGAACCCTTCGGATAGATGCCTGCGGTCTGACCGCCGGACTCATACTTGCCGACAACCGCCAGCTTTCCGTTGGAATTCTGCACCTGTCCCAGAATGATCGAGAGATCGGTCATCACGGCGTCAACCTTGCCTGCGGCAAGGGCGGTGAACATGGAAGCCGTATCGTCGAACACATCGAGGCTTGCAACCTTCAGCGTGTCCTGCGCGAACGGAACCAGAGTCGTACCGGCCTGCGTTCCGACTTTCCCGGTCTTCATGTCTGCTTCCGCAACCGGCTTGTCGGCACGGGCGGCGACGCCGTAATCCGAATTCATGTAAGGAGCGGAAAAATCCACGACCTTCTTGCGCGGTTCCGTAACCGAGATCAGCGCAAGCGCGATGTCGTAATCCTTGTTCTGACCGGCAACGATGGAATCGAACGAGGCATTGACCAGCTTCACCTTGTCGAGGCCCAGACGATGCGCAATGTTGACCGCCATGCAGAACTCGTAGCCGTCCTTGATGGTATCCGGCGTATCGCCGTTGAACTGGCCAAGGGCAGGCAGGTTGATGATGACGGTGAACTGGCCTTCAACGGCTGGGTTGATCTTGGC
The DNA here is from genome assembly GCF_055816855.1 of Ochrobactrum sp. PL_is483. NCBI lineage: Bacteria > Pseudomonadati > Pseudomonadota > Alphaproteobacteria > Hyphomicrobiales > Brucellaceae > Ochrobactrum > Ochrobactrum sp. PL_is483. The sequence goes on along the minus strand of NZ_JBVPGS010000040.1, from coordinate 193,327 downwards.
CGAGCCTTTTTCGCCGGTCAGCGGGCAATCGCCATAACCTTCAGTGGCTGCCGATGCGGCTCCCGCACCTGCCAGCGCTGCCGCGCTGGCAAAAAGTGCACCATAGGCTGTCTGTTTCAGTAGTCTTTTTATTGTCATTGTCCCCTCTTGCTTTCATTTTTTGAGGTTAAGGTTGAAATACCGGCTCCGCTCCCGTGCGAGCCATGTCCATGTAGATCTCCTGCAGACGGCGGGTGAGTGGCCCAGGCTTGCCGTCGGAGACCGTGTGATCCTGAATGCCGATGATCGGCGTCACGAAGCTCGATGCGCTCGTGAGGAAAGCTTCCTTCGCAGCCTTCGCCTCATCGACCGTGAACAGGCGCTCTTCAATGCGCAGGTTCTGTTCTTCAGCGATCTTGATGACGGCGCGGCGCGTGCAACCGGGCAGGATGGAGTGCGAATTCGGACGCGTTACCAGCACATTGTCATTGGTGATGATGAAGGCCGTTGAAGAGCCGCCTTCGGTGACGAAGCCGTCTTCGACTAGCCAGACCTCGTGGAAACCCTTGGCTTTCGCCTGCTTCTTGGCCAGCACCTGCGCCAGAAGCATGACGGTCTTGATGTCGCGGCGCGCCCAGCGCGTATCCGGCGCCACATCCACACGCACGCCGTTCTGTACGGATGGCGAGTTGGCAAGGTTCTTGGCCTGCGTGAACATGACGAAGTTCGGCTTGATGTCGTCGGCATAGACGAAATCGCGCTCGGCTTCGCCGCGCGTCACCTGCATATAGACGACGCCTTCATGCAGTTCGTTGCGTTTCATCAGCTCGATCTGTGCCGCGCGAATATCGTCAAGCGAAGCAGGCAGCGGTATTCCGAGTTCCTTGACGGAACGCTCCAGACGGGCAAGATGAAGCTCATTATCGACAAGGCGGCCATCGATGACAGCGCTGACTTCGTAAATTCCGTCGCCAAAAAGAAAGCCGCGATCGAATACCGACACTTTTGCTTCGTTCTCAGCGACGAAAGCGCCATTCAAATAAATTACCCTGGCCAAAACACGTCCTCGGACATCTGTGTGATTGATTGGGCCGGACGGTAGGAAAAAACCTTTGGAGCTGCCAATGCTATGTTTTGCAATCACTATGCAGAAATTGCATAAGGGATAAGGGAGTAGGGGAATAGGTGAGTAAGGGAGTATGTCGGGCTGCAAACCGGCTCTTCATCTCCTACTCACCTATTCCCTTATTCCCCTACTCCCCTAGAGAAGGTCCACCCAATGGAACTGAAATGGCTGGAAGATTTCATCGCGCTGGCGGCAACGTCAAGTTTCTCGCGAGCGGCGGATGCGCGTCACGTAACGCAATCAGCGTTTTCCCGCCGCATCAAGCAGCTTGAGCTCTGGCTGGGCGTAACGCTCGTCAATCGCGCGACCTTTCCGGCGGAGCTTACCCGTGAGGGGAAAACCTTCCTTCCGGTCGCGCAGGATACGGTTCGCCAGTTCTACAATACACGCAAGGCATTGCAGCCAAGCCGTGAGGTACAAAACCCCGTTCTGACATTTTCGGCCCTGCACACGCTGACGGTTACGTTCTTTCCGCACTGGCTGAAACATATCGAGGATGATGTCGGGGGCATCCGCTCCCTGCTCAGTCCGGATCGCGGCGGCTTCGAAGACAATATCGCGACGCTGACGGAAGGAGAGGTGCATTTCTTCCTGACCTATGCGCATAGTTCGGTGCCGATCCTGATCGACCGCACGCAATTTCCCTATATCGTGCTCGGCACGGAACGGCTGATGCCGGTCTCGCGTCCTTCTTCGACGGGTCCCGTCCTGGATCACGCAATCGCCAGCGGCGAGCCGCTGCCATATCTGAGCTACGGCGATTTTTCCTTTTTCGGCGCTGCCTTGTCGCAGAAATTTGCCTCCGGCACCGCTTTCAAGCGCCAGGTCGTTCACGAGAACACCATGTCGATCGGCCTCAAGGCCATGGCGCTTGCGGGCTGGGGCATGGCATGGCTGCCCGAGAGCCTCATTTATGATGAGTTGCAACGCGGCGAACTCGTACCGGCCTCTGCGGATCCCTATTGGGATTTTACGGTGGAGATCCGAATTTACCGTCACGATGCAGCACTTCCGGCCCATGCCGAAAGCTTCTGGGAATATTTGCAGGCAAAAGATAAGGCTATTTCCAAAAAGGGCGATTGACAGCGCCCCGCCGTCAGCGCTGTAAAAGGCACGCACATCTTCAGCCGGCAGTAGGGGAACATATCGCGGCATGAAAGTTACCATCGAACAGACGCTTGATCAGGCGGGTACAGGCGCATTCCAACGCGGTCTTCTGGGGGTGTTCGGGCTTGTCTGGGCCGCAGATGCCATGCAGGTGCTGGCCGTCGGCTTTACCGGCGCGGCCATCGCAAAGACGTTCGGACTGACCGTTCCGCAGGCGTTGCAGACCGGCACGCTGTTCTTCCTCGGCATGCTGATCGGTGCCGCCGTTTTCGGAAGGCTGGCCGACAAATACGGTCGCCGCCGCGTGCTTCTGATTACCGTCGCCTGCGACGCGGTGTTCGGGCTGCTTTCGGCGTTCGCGCCAAATTTTGGCATGCTGCTTGCCCTGCGCTTCATGACGGGTATTGCAGTCGGCGGCACATTGCCTGTCGACTATGCGATGATGGCAGAATTCCTGCCTGCCAAAAATCGCGGCCGCTGGCTGGTCATGCTTGAGGGTTTCTGGGCGGTCGGCACTGTTGTCATCGCGCTTGCCGCCTGGGCGACGAGCCTTGCGGGCGTCGAGGATGCGTGGCGCTATATCTTCATCGTCACCGCAGCACCGGCTCTTATCGGCATCTGGCTGCGCCTGTGGGTGCCGGAATCCCCGATGCATCTTCTTAAATCGGGGCGCCCGGAAGAAGCCAAGTCGGTGATGAACCGCGTGCTTCGCCGCAACGGCAAACCGGAATTGCCGCCGAAAGCTCGGCTCGAAGCGCCGCTCATGGTGACGAATGACAAGCTGCTTTCACCCAATCTGCGCCAGCGCACGCTGACGACACTGGCGATCTGGTTTCTGGTTTCGGTGTCCTATTACGGCATTTTCACCTGGATTCCGGCAAAGCTCGCCGGTGACGGTTTCGGCTTCGTCCGTGGCTACGGCTTCCTCGTCGTGGTCGCGCTGGCGCAATTGCCGGGCTACGCCCTTGCCGCCTATGGCGTCGAGGCATGGGGACGCAAGAAGACCCTGATCGCCTTCCTGTTCATCAGCGCTGCTGCCTGCGCTCTCTTTACCGTCGCCGACAGTTCGGCGGTCGTGGGCGCATCCATTCTCATCATGAGCTTTGCGCTGCTCGGCACATGGGGCGCGCTCTATGCTTTCACGCCGGAACTTTATCCGACAGCACTGCGCGCCAGCGGCATGGGAGCGGCAGGCGCGATGGCCCGCCTTGGCGGCCTGCTTGCGCCATCTGCGCTGGCGCTCGTCATCAGCCAAAGCTTTTATGTAGCGGTAGCACTGTTTGCGGGGCTTCTGGCGCTGGCCGGAATTATCGCTTTCTTCATCAATGTGGAGACGCGACAAAAGGCGCTGGACTGATCACAAAATCCATTTGCCATGAAATAGCCACAAAAAGAACGGGCGTTCGCCGCAATTGAACAGCGGTTTATTACGTCTTCTGTCCAAAAAATCGCGTTTTACGACCAATCAGCGCGATTTTCTGAACGTCAGATTGAAGCGAAACGGACCCAGTTTTTCATGCTCGCCGCGCTTCAAGGCAAGTATGCCGTGGTAGAAGAGGCGCGACGGTCCGCCCCACACAACCACGTCGCCATGGTGCAGGATATATTTTGCGATCGGGTCGGTTCGCTTCAATCCGCCGAACTGGAAAGTCGCGGGCAGGCCAAGCGACACGGAAACAATCGGATTGTTGAAATCCTGTTCGTCCTTGTCCTGATGCAGTGAAAGTTTCGCCCCCGGTTCGTAACGATTGATGAGGCAGGCATCCGGCTCGAAATCAGGATAGCCGGCTTCTCTGGCGGCAGTTTGGGCAAGCGCGCGAAAGGCATCCGGCATGGCAGGCCAGGGCAGGCCGGTTTGCGGATCATCGGCGCTGTACCGATAGCCGGTTCGGTCCGTAACCCAGCCGAAATCACCGCAATTCGTCATCGCGACCGACATGCGATAGCCGCCGGGAGTCGTCATATGCCGAAAGGGTGCGGCGGCAGAAACATCTGCGACCGCTTTCAGAACAGCTTCCTCGGCGGAAAGCGCAAAGCCGCGCAAAAGCATGGCTCCGGGCGCAAGAATTTCACGCGGTTCAATCTGGTCGAAAAGGTCTTTCATAAAAGCTTTCTAGCACGAGATTGGAAAGCTGCCTCCCGAAACCTGCTTTCAAACTGAAACGGCCCTGAATCGTGGCAAGCCGGGCCGAATAAGCACCCCAGTCTGCCCCGACCAGAGCTTTTCGCCGTGCCGTGTCGGAAATCCGTAAAAACTATCTCTGAGGAAGGTGGCACAATGAAAGCGGCCCGGCTTTATGCGGCGAAGGATTTGCGGCTCCGACCTGCATAATTTCATGACCGGCCAGTAGACCAGCCGCTCGCCTTCGGTCGCTAGCCATGAATTTGCGGGCGTTGTGACCGAAACCGGCGCTGGCGTGACCGGTTTCATACGGCCAAGGGAGTGAAGGTCCCAACGCGGCGCGTTCCGACTTCGGGTTTGTTGCATTCCGGCTACATCGGCGCTGCCGTCGTCGGCCGTCATATATCAGCCTCTTGCTTACGCGCTCCAGTCCTGCAAATTCAGCGTTCGTGGTCCATCCCGCAACAGGGATTCCGGGGCCGGATCGGGGAACGCATGAACACCGGGTCAGTCAGTTCAAGACCGCTCGCAGGCATCGCCCTTGCTTGTGGCGGCTACGCTTGTTTCGCCCTTCAGGATGCGATGGTGAAATGGCTCGTCGCAACCTATCAGGTGCCGCAGATTTTGTTCATGCGCAGCCTGGTGATCGTGCTCATTACCGGCGTGCTGATACGGTATCGCCGTCATCCATCGATTTTCAAAAGCCCTTATCGCAATACCATCGTGCTCCGCGCGGTGTTGATGCTCGGCGCATGGTTGCTGTTCTACAATGCGGCGCGCCATCTGGAACTGGCAGAACTGACCACGCTCTATTTCTCCGCGCCGATCATGGTCATGTTCCTGTCGATCCTCGTTCTCAAAGAAAAGATCGGGCCGGGGCGGTGGATCGCCTGCGCAATCGGTTTCATTGGCGTGACTGTGGCTGCGAATCCAACCCATTCGCCCAATCTCATACCCGCCGCCATGTGCATCGTTGCGGGCTTCTGCTGGGCATGGAGCACGATCCTGATCCGGCTCGTCAGCCGCAGCGAAACCACGATGACGCAGATGTATGCCACCAGCCTGCTGTTCGGTCTGGCCTGCGCGCTGTCCTTTCCATGGACATGGCAGGAGCCTGACCTTTCAGGCTGGCTTCTGATGATCTGCCTCGGGCTGGTGTCAACGCTCGGCCAGTTCCTTCTTTACGAGGGGTTTCGCCATGCACCCGCCTCGGCGCTTGCGCCTGTGGAATATAGCGGGCTGATCTGGGCCTTTATCTATGGCTACCTGATCTGGGCGGAAGTGCCGGCAACAAATGTTTTTGCCGGTGCATTCCTGATCGTGCTGGCAAGCCTGCTGCTGATCGCCTGGGAGCAGCGGCAGGCCAACTTGCGCAAACGCCGCGCCCCCTGTTGACGAGAGGTCAAACCGCGTGCGCGGTCTGACCGACCGGCAGCGGGAACAGCTTGTCATATGCGATGTTGAACACAAATGCATAGACCAGATAGAAGACGACAATCGCGATATCCATCACAAGGGCGGTAACCAGCGAGATTCCCAGATACCAGGCGATGAACGGGATCAGGAGTACGATCAACCCGCCTTCGAAAAGGATCGCGTGCAGCACCCGGACAATCATGCTCTTGCGGACGCTGCCGGTGAAACGCAGCATCGCCTTGTCGAAGCCCAGATTGAACAGAAAATTCCACACGGTGGCGGTCGTCGCCGAAACAATGCCGATAACGCCCATGTCTGCGGCTGGCTTGTCCAGAATGAAGGCGGAACCGGGTATGAAGATCGCCAGACCGATGATTTCAAACATCATTGCGTGGCGGACACGGTCCATAAAACTGCGCATTTCCTTTAATCCCTGTTGTTAATGCGCGTGCTTCTATCTTATTCTACCGATAAGAAAAGTTAGATACTATCTGGATTTGCGATAGATGAGCGTCGAACTGGAGCAACTTGAAGCTTTTGTGGCCTCTGCGGACCACGGCTCATTCTCAGCTGCCGCGCGGCATTTGCGCAAGGCGCAGTCTGCCGTGAGCGTTCTGGTCGCCTCGCTGGAGGACGATCTCGACGTCAAGCTGTTCAGCCGCGCTTCCCGCAATCCGGTGCTGACGGAGGCGGGCATACGGCTGCTTCCCGAAGCGCGGCTGCTGCTTGCCCGGCGTGAACATCTGGTTTCCGTCGCCCGGAACTTTGGCGACCATGTTGAAAGCCGCCTTGTGGTCGCAATTGACGAACTTTATCCTGAACCGGCTATCGCGACGCTGTTTTCGGCCTTTGCGCAAGAATTTCCGCACGTCGAACTAGAGCTGAAATTTCCGTCCTCAACCGCCATAAGCGGTCTTGTGCTTGAGGGCAGGGCAGACCTCGGCGTCATGTGGCGGGCTGAAAACATGCCGGATGAACTGGGCTTCCACACCATCGGCTGGGTGCCGCTGGTGCTGGTTTGCGGGCGTGAGCATCCGCTGGCGCATACCGCAGTCAGTTGGGAAGATTTGAGATCGTTTCGCCAGATCATGGCCCGGAAGCACAGCGATACGGCCGAAAGCCGCCGCCTGCGGGTCGGCGCGGAGGTCTGGTGGGTGGAAAGCCACTGGGTCATCCTGCAAATCCTCACGCGGGGGATCGGCTGGGCGTTCATTCCCGAACATATCCTGCAGGACTCACCGCTGGCGCCGCAACTCGTCATGCCCAAGCTGCAATTCGATGAAGGCGCGCATCCGGTCGCGCTGGAGCTTATCTGGAACAAGCGGCGACGGCAGGGGCCCGCCGCGCAGTGGTTGCAGGAGCGCTTTGCCAAAAGCCGGTTTTGAGCTTTTGTCAACGGCGTTGCAAAGGGCAGGGGATCACCCTGCCCGAAGGCGCATTACACCTTTGCGGCTTGCACGAAGCGCGGATCGAAGGTCTGCGCAAAGGAAATATCGGCATTTGCCAGTTCCGGATCGAGGGCTTTCAGCATCTCATACAGGCTCTTGAAGCCGTCTTCCGCAATAAGACCCTTGTCGGAATACATGGCGCGGGATTTCTCGAAGCCGGTCTTGTAAAGCGCGCGGTCGCCCAGCAGATATTCCTCCGGCACGGCGTCTGCCACTTCGTCGGCAGAAGCCTTGTGAATCCAGTTCAGCGACTTGATGAAAGCGTTGACGACGCGCTGTGTCGTTATCGGATTGGCATCGATGAAGCTCTGCTGCACATAGACGGTGGCAGCCGGATTGGTGCCGCCGAAAAGCTGGCGGGTGCCTTCTTCGGTGCGGGTATCCAGAAGCAGCGTGATGTCGCCATCCACTTCCAGCCGGGTGATGACCGGATCAAGATGGACGAGGGCAGCGATTTCGCCCTTCTTGATGGCCGCAACCGCGCTTGCGCCGCCGCCGACACCGATGATCGAAGCGGCATCTGCTGCCAGACCGTTCTTGATGAGCGCGTATTGCAGCAGGAGCGACGTTGACGAGCCGGGCGCCGTGACACCGACGTTTTGGCCCTTGAGATCGGCAATTGTCTTGATCTCGCTGGCAAGGTCCTTCCGCACGCCGATGCAGATGCCCGGAAAACGGCCAAGCTCGCAGACGGCCTTGATGTCCTGTCCCTTGTTCTGCATGCGAATGGTGTGTTCGTATGCGCCGGTAACGACATCGACCGAACCGCCGATCAGCGCCTGCAGGGACTTTGCGCCGCCACCAAAATCATTGATGGTGGCCTTGATGCCTTCTTCCTCGAAGAAGCCCTTGCGCTCCGCAATGGTGAGAGGAAGGTAATAGAAGAGCGGCTTGCCACCAACACCGAACATCAGCTCCGGCTTTTCCGGCGTCGCAGATGCATCCTGCGCAAAGGCAGGCAGGCGCGAGGCAATACCCGCAAGCCCGAAGGCGGCGGCGCCCAGCAATATATCTCTACGTGTTGTCCTCATGGTTTCCTCCTTGAATTCTCTTAACCGTTGTGTCCGGCAGCTTTCGGGCGCCAGACAAGCAGGCGCTCCTCGACGATGGACACGATCCAGTCGATCACCAGCACGAATGCTGTCAGCACCAGCATGCCGGCAAAGACGCCGGTGACATCGAACACGCCTTCCGCCTGATGGATCAGGTAGCCGAGACCCGCCGACGAACCCAGATATTCGCCGACCACCGCGCCGACGACGGCAAAGCCGACAGCCGTATGCAGACTTGAGAACATCCATGACAGCGCGGATGGCAGGTAGACATTGCGCAGGAGCTGGCGCTCGTTCATGCCGAGCATGCGCGCATTGGCGAGTACGGTCTGGTTCACTTCCTTCACGCCCTGATAGACGTTGAAGAAGACGATGAAGAAAACCAGCGAAACGCCGAGCGCCACCTTCGACCAGATGCCGAGGCCGAGCCACAGCGCGAAGATCGGCGCCAGCACGACACGCGGCAGCGAGTTGGCGGCCTTCACATAGGGATCGAAAATCGCGGCGAGCAGGGGCTTGCGGGCAAACCAGAACCCGATCAGCACGCCGCCGATGGCCCCGATGGCAAAGGCCAGCATGGCTTCAAGCAGCGTGATGCCGAGGTGATACCAGATCGTTCCATCGGCAAACCATTTATAGATGCGCTGCGCCACATCGCCCGGCGTGGCGAAGAAGAATTTTGCCTTGGCCGGATTGCCCAGTAGATGCGTGTCGGTAAAGACATGCCAGACCAGAATGACGGCGACAGCGACGGCGAGCTGCGCCAGAAACAGCATCGGCTTTTTCATTTCTTTTCCCCGCTCGTCTGCTGATAGCCTTTGAGAACCTCTTCCTTGAGCGCACTCCATATTTCGCGATGGATTTCGTGAAACTTGTCGTCGAGGCGAATTTCGGAAATCTCGCGCGGGCGGGCGAGGGGAATCCTGTATTCCGCCATGATGCGGGCGCGCGGCCCGGCGGACATAATGACGACGCGATCCGCCAGCGCAATGGCCTCTTCCAGATCGTGGGTCACGAACATGACCGCCTTCCTGTCCTGCGACCAGAGATCAAGCAGAAGATCGCCCATGATGACGCGCGTCTGCGCATCGAGCGGGCCGAAAGGCTCGTCCATCAGCAGATATTTCGGATTGCGGATCAGCACCTGCGCCAGGCCCACACGCTTGCGCTGGCCGCCCGAGAGCATATGCGGGTAACGGTCGCCGAAACTTGCAAGGCCGACGCGGCCAAGCCATTCGCGGGCCTGTTCGCGCGCCTTCGCCTTCGGCGTGCCGGCGATTTCCAGCCCGATGGCGACATTGTCCAGCACCGTCTTCCACGGCATCAGGGCATCCTGCTGGAAGAGATAGCCCGCCTTGCGATTGAGGCCCTGCAACCGCTGGCCGCTGACTTCAACGGTGCCGCCGGCCGACACCAGAAGCCCGGCAACGGCATTGAGCAATGTGGATTTTCCGCAGCCGGTCGGGCCGACAATCGCCACGAATTCGTTTTCTGCAACTTCCAGATTGCTTTCGGCAACGGCGTCGAAACGGCCGCCATCGGCCAGCTTGAACGAAATCTGAACATCTTTCAGCGCGATTGCCGCCTTGCCGGTCCCTTCCGGTTTGATGCGGTTTGGTTCGGCGTTCATCGCGCGTCACATCCGGTGAACTGACGATGCGCTTTGCCATAACAGCTCATTGATCCGCTCCTCTCGGGGTGGCGCCTCGTGAACGGGGGAGCAGACAAGAGCATAACCCTGCCTGGCACAAGTGAGGCGCAAAAATCTGCGATAGAGTCCCTTCGTATAACGTCCCGGCAAGAACATGCAACGAAAAGCAGGCGGCGCATTTCATTCTATCGACAGAAACTGGCCTATACGAAATATTATTGCGATCAGCCGCGCCAGGTCAGGAAGCGCCGCTCGATCTGTCCGATGACGAAATTGACGATCAGCCCCATTACCGACAGGATCGTCACCCCGGCGAACAGCTTTTCAAGATCGTAGAGCGATCCGGCTTCCAGAATATAGGAACCGACGCCGAACTGGGCGCCCAGCATTTCGGCAGCGACCAGCAGAATGATGGCGATGGAGATCGACACGCGCAATCCCGACAGGATCGCCGGGAATGCTCCCGGCAGGATGATCTTGCGCACGATGGACCACCATCCGAGGCCGAAACTCTGGCCCATGCGCACGAGCGAACGGTCCACATTATCGACCGCGCCGTAAGTGGCGACGACGGTCGGCGTGAAAGTGCCGAAGGCAATCAGCATATATTTCGACATTTCATCAATGCCGAACCAGATCACGAAGAGCGGCAGAAGCGCGATCTTCGGGATCGGGAAGAGGGCGGCGACAAGCGGCACCAGACCGGCCCGCACATGGCTGAACAGGCCGATCATCACGCCGAGACTGACGCCAACCGCGATGCCGAGGCTGGCGCCGACGACAAGCCGCCGCAGCGACGGCAGCAGATGTTGCCACAAAAGACCGCTCTGCCAGAGCTGGACGAAGGTTTCGAGCACGGCAGACGGGCGCGGCAATGTCAGATTGGAGATGAAGCCGCTGCGGGTTCCGATTTCCGCCAGCGCCAGCAGCGCCACGAACAGGATCAGGGCGACATGGCGCACCGGCTGGGGCGCGAAACCGCCGCCCCGGAAAGGCACCGGGTGGACAGGCACTGGGCGGGCAGTCTGGCCGGACTGTTTCACGTCTGCTGTCTCAACCATTGATCAACTCCTGATCCGCTGCCTGTGCTTCCGCCCGCATCAGTTCCCAGAGCTGCTTCTGCTTTTCCTCAAGAACGGGATCGCCGAGATGACGTTCGGAAAGGGGAATATCGATGTCGACAATCTGCCTGATCCGTCCCGGCCTGCGCGACAGCACCACGACCCGATGACCGAGCCGCACGGCCTCGTTGAGATTGTGGGTGACATAGACGGAGGTGAATGGCTGGCGCGTCCACAGCGCGATCAGATCGTCCATCAGCAGTTCGCGCGTCTGGCTGTCGAGCGCCGACAAGGGCTCATCCATCAGCATGACGGCGGGGCGCACCGAAAGAGCGCGCGCAATCGCCACGCGCTGGCGCATGCCGCCCGAAAGCTGCTTCGGCAATGCCTGCCGAAAATCCGAAAGCCGGGTGCGCTCCAGAACATTGGTGACGATGCGGTCCATTTCGGCCCGGCCAAGACCGTGATCCTCCAGCACCAGCTTGATATTTCCTTCCACCGTGCGCCAGGGCAGCAGCGCAAAATGCTGGAAGACATAGGTGAGGGGATTGAGCGAATCCTCTGGCGGCGAGCCGATTTGCAGCACTTCGCCCGAGGATGGGCGCTCGAGACCGCCAAGGAAGCGCAGCAGCGTGGACTTTCCGCAGCCCGAAGGACCAATCAGGCAGACGATCTGCCCCTGCGGGATGGTGAGCGAGATATCATTGAGAACTTCGACCGGACCATAAAAATGGCTGATGTTTTTCAGTTGTAAATCCATTTCAACTCCAGTCCTCGTGCCCGACATGACGCGCCGGGCACGGAATGTTCAGTCTCGGCCAGACTGAGGCCGTCTCAGATTGTTTTGACGTAGGATGTGTCGAACAGCTTTTCCTGCGTGACAGCTTCCTTGACCATGCCTTCGGACCGGAACCAGTCAAGCTGTTCCACGCAGCTGTTGAGCGACAGGGCAAGCCCCTTGTTGATGCGCATCGCGCCGTCAATCAGGTTCTGCTTTGCAGTCTCGAAAGGGCTGTCGCTTTCGACATATTTGTGCACGATCTTGGCGATGTCGTCGCGCGCCGCATCGTCTGCCGTGTTGTCGACGAAGGCCGCATTATAATCGTCGATTGCCCTGGAATAGGCTTTGACGAAAGCTTCCGTCATGGCGCGCTCTTCGCTCGCATTTCTGGTCGACGTGAAAGCCGTCGTGACCTGATAATCGGGCGCATAATCGGAGACGAGACCGATCTGCTTTGCAGCGCCCTCGCGGATCAGCTTCTTCGCGATATTGGGCTGGATCGCCCAGGCGTCGATCTGCCCGGTCGACAGGGCGCCGACCACGGCACCCAGCTTCTGCAATGGACGCAACTGGATTCCAGACAGCGGGATATTGTTGGCCTTGGCAATCTTGTGCGCCATGAAATGGAACGACGACCCCGCCGTGGTGATGCCGAAACTGTGTCCCGCCAGCTTGGACGGTTCGGTCAATCCGCCTTCATAGGCCTTGTTGGAAGCCAGAATGATGTTGCCGGTGATGCCTTTTTCTTCTGCCAGCGCCCCGCCGATCACCTTGATCGCGCCCTTGTCGGCCAGGCTGATCAGGCCGCCGCTCATCGCAGTCACGCCAAAATCGGCATCGCCGGAAGCAATGGCGACTGCCATGGGCTGGGCCGCTTCGAAGAATTTCAGTTCGATATCAAGCCCGGCATCTTTGAAATAGCCGCGCTCATGCGCGATATAGCTCGGCGCATGGCTTGCCAGATGAAGCACCGCCAGATTTCGCGTCGCGGCGCGGGCAGGGGAGCCGAAAGCCGCACTGACGCCCAACGCGCCAAGTCCCATCAATGTCTGACGGCGTGTCAGGGTGAAATCCATGCTGGCTCTCCTCCGATGCGAGTGTCGGCCCGGCGCAACAGATTTCCTGCGAAGCCAGACAAACAAAATTTCATTACGTCTCTGCCATGGAAAAATATGGAAGATTGCTTTCGCATAAAGCCACGAGACGGGATTTTCAATAAGATTAACGACCAGCTTCCGGTTCTGCCGGCATCAATTTTGCTAATCTTCTCTGCATGCCGCCTCGCGATTTGTGCGCGGCGGCATGCAGAGGGCATGCAGGGGCGGGGCATGTGCGCCACCCGTTTTCGTTATTTGTCCTTAAGCGACAGCCAGCGGGTTGCGTGCGCATTCATCAGATTGTCGGTGTAGCCTTCGACCCTTTCAGATACCAGCGCTTGCGACGATGGATAGAGCACGGGAATGATTGGAACTTCCTTCAGCAGAATACGCTCGGCCTGGGCAAGTGTTTCAGCCCGTGCCTTGGCGTCGGTCATGGTTTCCGACTTCCTGACCAGCGCATCAAAATCCTTGTTCGACCAATCGGAGGTATTGAAATAATTGCCGGTCGTGAACAGGCTCAGGAAGGAATAGGCGTCGTTATAATCGCCGATCCAGGCCTGATAGGCGAAATCATACATGCCCTTTTCATGCAAATAGTTGAAATAGGTGGTGCTTTCGACCTCATCCTGCACAGCTTCGATGCCGATATTTTTCAGCATATCCGCAACGGCAATCATAGAATTCTTGTTATTGACCGAAGTGGCGTAACGCAGCTTCACCGACAGGCTGCCAGGCGTGACGCCCGCCTCCTTCAGCAACTCCCGCGCTCTGTCTTCACGGTCGAGCATATCCTGATCCTTATAGTCCAGCATAGGTGCATTCGCGACGTAGTTTTCGGTGCCGGGGGGCACCAGCGAATTGCCGGGCAACATCATGCCCCGCCTGATTTTTTCAGCTAGAAACTTGCGATCTATTGCCATCGAGATCGCCTCGCGTACACGCGGGTCGCGCAGCTTGCTGTCCGGCTCGCCTTTGACAGCCAAATAATAGGTGCCGAAATAGGGGGCGACGCGCAGATTTCGCCCCAGACTGGACTTGATGTAATCCATTTGCTCGGCGGGAACCGTGCCGCAAATGTCCATTTCTCCCGCCTCGAACCGTCGCATGCACGAAGCCGGCTCTTCAAATGGTACCCAGTTCACCACGTCGATCTTGACCGTCTTGGCGTTCCAGAAATAGGGATTCTTTTTCATGACGATCTTCGCATTGGGCGTGAAGCTCTCCAGCGTATATGCGCCGTTCGACACCATATTGCCGGCCCATGTGAACTTCTCGCCGTATTTTTCCACGGCCTTCCGGTTCAGTGGCAATGTCGTCTGATGGGTCATCAGTGAAAGGAAATATGGAGTGGGTGAGGCGAGGGTGATTTTCAGCGTATGATCATCCAGCGCTTCAACGCCAAGCTGATCAAGTGGCAGCTTGCCGGTATTGATTTCTCTCGCGTTTTTAATGACATAAAGAACGCTGGCATAACCTGCGGCTGTTTTGGGATCCATAACGCGGTGTAATGAATATTCAAAATCTCCGGCAGTGACCGGGTCTCCGTTTGACCATTTTGCATTGCCACGCAGATGGAACGTGTAGGTCAGTCCATCGGGGGAGATATCCCAGGACTGCGCTACACCCGGTGTCAAACCTCCCTTGGCATCTTCCGTGACAAGCCCCTCGTAGAGATCATTCAGCAAAGCGGCTTCATAGACCGTCGTTGTATGATGCTGATCCAGTGTGGACGGATCGTTGCCACTATCGCGATTGAGTACGGTTTCGGCTGATGCCAGGCCCGTTAACGAGAACCAGCAAACGCCTGCAACAAGGAAACTACGATACATGAAACCCTCCAGGAATGGTGCGGTCAGAACAGTGATCGCAAACTGGTAACACTGTATCCGCAGGTGGGAGGACTTACTATTTTAAGTAATTGCCAATATATTATTGCTACAAAATACATAAAGAACAGTTTTATATATACAAAATTTAAGTAAATACAAATTGCGATTATGGAAATCAAATTTTATTTTATATACTTCTGCAATCTGGTCGATATATCGATCAGTTCTTTAAATTTTTTAACTAATTGTGAGGGGTCATGAGATTTACTTCTTTAATAATAAGCGCAGCCGCCACCACATATGGAGTTTCAGCAGCCCACAGTGCTGACGCGATAGTCGCGCCGGAGCCGGAAGCGGCGCAATATGTCCGGGTCTGCGACGCTTACGGCAAAGGATTTTTCTATATTCCTGGTACTGAAACATGCCTGCGGATTCATGGGTATGTCCGCTACAGCATACTGGGCGCCGAGGATGTGTACGCTCGTGGTTTTACAGACAAGGACGGAACGCCTTATCTCAGCCGCCCGAGCCAGCGCGACACCTGGGAAAACTCCACTCGCTTCACACTGCGTGCAAGCACGGCATCCGAGACGGAGCTTGGGACGCTCAAAACCTATGCAGAGGCGCGCTTTCAATGGGGGGATGGTGAAGATTCCACCTCCACTGGCTCGCTGCGCACCGGCTATATCGACTTAGGCGGCCTTCGCATTGGGCTCGACTATTCGGCATTCACATCTTTCGTCGGCTTTCTCGGCGACGTCCTCAATGACGACGTGATCCTGTCCGGTGGCTATCGCACGAGTCTGATCAGTTACACATATTCTGGCAAAAATGGCTTGTCGGCGGTCCTGTCGCTGGAGCAGGGCAACAATGGCGATACGGATAAAGCATATGGTTTTGAAGGCACCATAAGCGATTACACACCGCACGTCGTCGGTGGCCTGAAATATGCCAAGGACTGGGGAGCGGTGATCGGAGTCGCCGCTTACGATGCCCGCAATGAAGAATGGGCCGGCAAATTGCGCGGCAATCTGAATATTACCGACCGTTTTTCGGTATGGGCGATGGGCGGCTACAAGTCCAACAAGGACCGTTACATCGATGTCAAGGGCGACGACGGGCAAATTGCCGGTCAGGTTCTCGCGAAGAGCAGCTTTTACGGCCAATGGGGCGGAGACTGGGCTGCGTGGGGTGGCGGCGCCTACAAATTAACTGACAAGGCCGTCGTCAATGCCCAGCTTTCTTACGACGCCACGAACACTTTCTCCGCAACTGCGAATGTCACTTACGAACTTGTTCCAGGCTTCACGGTCATACCGGAAGTTACCTATGTGCGGTGGCGTGACAATAAATCCGTTCTCAACGGGTATGATGCCTGGCAGGGCATGGTACAATTCCAGCGAACATTCTAAGATTGAGAGAAGCGCCTGAGAGGGCGCTTCTCGCATTTCTGTGCGAATGCAGATCATTGCGAGGGAGGTAATTCAAGTCCGCCGGGTAATGAAATCCAGATTACCGTTTGCGCTTCCGGAGAGTGACGTGACAGATGGCCTTTGCCATGTGTGTCAGTGACCAACACAAAGCTGCCAGCCGAGACATGTCGTATTTCGCCGTCACTCGTCTCGTATTCAACTGAGCCATCAAGTCTTACAGTCAGAACTGGTTCCGGCACCTTATGCCATGCCACTTCTCGCATCCCCGCTGGGATGGGAGTGATGCGCACGCGAGAGGCTGGGTAGCTGGCGGTCACATCAAAGGGAACCGCTTCCGGATGCACTGACCGCTTAGTGGTCGGCAAATCAATCTCATCGAAATGAGATTCCCCGTCCGGCGAGGCGTATATGCGCAGGCACTTCATCGAGGGTATCCTTTCGAAAGATATGAGCAGGCGACGAAGGTGGAGCGTCTGTCACAGCGACAGAAGTAACCAGCGCCTTCTCCCGGCGCGCGATAACTTCCGGGGCGTTCATGTAAGCTGTGCGTGATTTACGTTCACGCTTCTGATGATACCTGTTGCCCCGACTTCCATCCGGTATAGCAAACATGTGGTTTGTTTGTCCCGTACGACGCGGTCCATGCGTGCTACGCTGGAGTTCTCGAGCGGCCTGCATCTCGGCCACGATCGAAAGCATGTTATCTAGCCGTTTGTTCTCGACAACAGGTGAGGGATGTATCGAGCGTAGCTTGTCAAATGTTCTGGAGGGTAGGGTGTCTGTGCCTTGCGTTCGGGCGCAAAGTCCACAACCCCGTCTCCGTCATCCGTTGCCGCAACGTCTCCCTGCTGCTACAAAGCTGTGGCGACCAAGTTGAAATGTCCGCTTTTGTGCAAAGTAGAAATGTCATTGTGATGCCACATGTAAGGTCAGCCCCCATTTCGAGTGGCTGGTCGGGGTTGCAAGCGAGGAATGGGGGCGGGTGAAATACGCCTTTGACTTTAGCTTTCTCACTCACAGGCACTGCTTCCGGTTCGCCTTCAACAGTGGTCATTCGACCAATGGTTTAACTAAAGACTTTTCCATTAGAAAGGTACGTTCTTCACCGTAGAGGATTTCGCGCACGTCCCTGTAACCAAGACGAGCATAAAAGCTTCTCGCAGTCAGAGACGCTGGAACCTTGAGAAGATTAAAGTTTTGATTTGTTGCGGCTAATTCGACTGTCTCCATGAGGCATCGTCCAACCCCAGCCCCTTGAGCCGAAGGTGCTACAAAAACCGTCCGCACGGTATCGTTTTCAAGGCTGGCTGTTCCCGCTACAACACCGTTAATAAGGGCAACCCAGACGGTTCTCCTATTAATCAACTCGTGTACAGCTTCAGCAGAGAAGTTTGCAGAGACCTGCTCTATCACTGATGCGGGATAGTCTCTCGAATTTGAAACTCTGATCG
Source organism: Ochrobactrum sp. PL_is483 (assembly GCF_055816855.1). Classification (NCBI taxonomy): domain Bacteria; kingdom Pseudomonadati; phylum Pseudomonadota; class Alphaproteobacteria; order Hyphomicrobiales; family Brucellaceae; genus Ochrobactrum; species Ochrobactrum sp. PL_is483. Next base: position 175,771 of record NZ_JBVPGS010000040.1, on the reverse strand, counting down.
TATCTTTAACAATGTTGCTAATCGTAAGGGCATCCCAAACGGTAGCTCGACGGACTTCTATCATATTGACCATGTTTGTAAGATTAATAGAAGGGTCTCTTATGTCAATCGACAGCTTCCATCCGCACCAATGCCTTCTTCCGGCAATTTGCTGCGGGGACCATCCATCGCTGATGTGCTTGATCACGGATTGACGCAATTGATCAAACCGGATGAGCTTGCGTCGTTTCGAGCGACGTTCACGTGCTTTCTGATCGGCAACCGTGCAGTAATAGCGAGTCAGGTCCGTGATCTGATCGTCGACAAATCGATTGCGTTTCAACTCGCGGAAAACGGTTGAGCGATGTCGTCCAAGTTTCTCGGCAATAACGTCAACGGAGAGGTTTGCAGTGCGCCAGCGGGCGATCTTGCGTCGCTCATCCAAGTCAATATGCGCGTAGGTGCGTTCCATGATGGGTTCCTTGCTTAGGATAACTCATTGTTATCGCTTGCAAGTCGCACTTCAAGCTAGAACCCACCCCGGCTACAAAAGCCAATCACATAATATGTATTATGGAACTTACGAAATAGGGTGGCAGTCTGGATGTCGTGCTTCCAGTTCACCATCATGCGCCCGCCCCAGCGGATCGCAGTTATAGCGGCATATTCATATTCGTTGAAGTTCGCCAACCAGATGCGGCCTACTGGCTGCAACGCTATTTCGGGTGCTTGCTGAAATATTGCCTGAAGCCAATGCATCCGTCCCTCCAAGCGCCGATTGCGACCAAGGGTTACCTAGCGTGGAAACGGCGAAGGCAAGAGTCAAACAATATAAAATCTGGAAAGAACTCAACACAAGCATGCATTAAAAATTTGAAATCGCACCACGTAAATGTTCTATTTCAGAATACAAGCAACATCCCTACGGCGATCTCTGATAAAAACTTGAAAGTGATTAATGTTGAAATCATTAGCCTGGATACACGCGATGCGGACATAAACAATGTCAGATACCCTGTTCGAGACGAATGGGCAGGCTACATATTGTAGGATGAATACAGGCTGAAGATAATGAACGAAGCGCATGTACCCCATATCGTCGTCATTGGTGCCGGTTTTGGCGGATTGCAACTGGTCCACGATCTCAGAAACGTCAATGTTCGGATAACGCTGATTGATCAGCGCAACCATCACCTTTTCCAGCCGCTTCTCTATCAGGTTGCGACGACCATCCTTGCCACGTCGGAAATTGCCTGGCCAATCCGCCACCTGTTTCGCGACCGCAAGGAAGTCACCACGCTGTTGGGTACGGTGACGGGCGTGGATACCGAACGCCGTCAGGTGCAACTCGAAAACGGCACAGAAATTTCTTACGACATGCTCGTACTCGCCACAGGGGCTCGTCACGCTTATTTCGGCAATGACCAGTGGGAGGCTTTGGCTCCAGGATTGAAGGCCCTTGAAGATGCGACCACCATTCGCCGCCGCCTGCTTCTGGCCTTCGAACGGGCGGAACGTGAGACAGATGAAGCGAAAAGGCAGGCGCTGCTGACATTTGCCATAGTAGGCGGCGGACCGACCGGCGTCGAGCTTGCCGGCATTATCGCAGAGCTTGCCAAACAGACCATATGGCCCGAATTCCGCAATATCGACACCAGGCAGACGCGCGTGATGCTGCTTGAAGCCGGTCAACGCATTCTGGCTGCATTTCCCGAAGATCTGTCTGAATATGCCTTGAAAGCACTCGAAAAACTGGGCGTGGAAGTACGCCTTGGAATTCCGGTCAAGGAAATTACAGCGGATGGCGTCACTGTCGGTGAGGAGTTCATTCCCTGCCGGACGGCAATATGGGCGGCAGGCGTTGCCGCCTCCCCCGCCGCTACATGGCTGAATGCCGAAAGCGACCGCGCAGGACGTGTGAAGGTTCTATCCAACCTCAATGTTCCCGGCCATGAAGATATCTTCGTCATCGGCGATACGGCATGGGTTGAGGGACCGGACGGCAAACCGGTTCCGGGCATAGCACCGGCTGCCAAACAGCAAGGCGCCTATGTTGCTACAGTCATAAAAAACCGCGTCGAAGGACAAACGCCGCCGATGCCGTTCCGTTACAAGCATCAGGGCAATCTCGCCACCATTGGCAGAGGCGCTGCTGTGGTTGATATGGGGCGCTTTAAGCTCAAGGGGATCATCGCCTGGTGGTTCTGGGGCATCGCGCACATCTTCTTTCTCATTGGAACGAGAAGTCGTGCCGCCGTCGCCTGGAGCTGGCTGTGGACCTATATTTCCGGCCAGCATAGCGCTCGTTTGATAACGCAAGGCAAACCAGTCGAACGATGAATACCAGATGGCCCCGCCGAAAGCGGGCCGCTTTTCTTTCAGGCCAGCGGCTTGAGATCGATCTGCCATCCGTGTTGGAGGAGCACAATGACACTGAAACTCTACCTGCATCCCTTCTCGTCTTATTGCCAGAAGGCAATAACGGCCTTCTATGAAAAGGACATAGCCTTCGAGGCACAAATGCTGGATGGCACCGAACCGATTGCCAGCGAATTCGCAGCGCTTTGGCCGTGCGGCAAATTTCCGGTTCTGACAGACAATGGAAAGCTCGTCTTTGAAGCAACAGGGATAATCGAATACCTCGAAGCCGCCTATCCGCATACCAGACGGCTGATCCCGTCGGACCCTCTTGCCAGTGCCGACGTGCGCATGTGGGATCGTTTTTTCGATAATTATATCCACTATCCGCTGCAACGCCTTGTCTTCACGGCTCTTGGCCGTGAACACGATGATGGCGGCCATCGCTGGAGAGCGATGTTCGACACCGCCTATGGGTTTCTGGATCAGCACATGGAAGGCCGGGAATGGGTCGTCGGCGATAGTTTCAGCCTCGCCGACTGTGCCGCCGCCCCTCCGCTCCTCTACGCCGACTGGAGTTATGTCATTCCTGAAAAATTTGCGAATGTGCGTGCCTATCGCCAGCGACTGCTTGCGCGGCCAAGCTATGCCCGCGCATTGGACGAAGCACGACCGTTCCGTCATCTGTTTCCATTGGGAGCGCCCGAGAACAGAGACTAGAGCGGTTCCTGTTTGAACGGAATCGTTGTTTTTCGGCATTTCCGAACGCAAACCGTTTCACACTTTTGCTGGAAATGCTTTAGCAAATATCTTTATCGAAAGGCTTACAGGTCTTGCATGAATTCGTGCAAGACCACGGCTTGATTATGTTCCTCATCTTTCGCGCCATATAGCAGCGTCAGGTGGCCACCTCTTGTGCCAGCCTTGGAGATCAATTCCTTTATGGCAGGCTTGTTGGCTTCCAGCTCTTCGCGGTACTTTTTCTGAAAATCATTCCATTTGGCCGGGTCGTGGCAGAACCATTTGCGAAGATTGGTCGACGGAGCAATATCCTTGGCCCATACATCAATATCGGCCTTCTCTTTGGTCATGCCGCGAGGCCAGACGCGATCTACGAGGACACGATAGCCATCCTCCGGTGAAGGAGCATCATAAATCCGTTTCAGGACAATCGTCGCCATATAAACGGCCCCTCGATACAATACGGATACATATGGAGGACGGTTCCAACTCGGCAAGCCCCGCTATCATAAACAGAAAAGGCCGCTGCAGATCGGACAACATCCATGTCCGACAGGCAACGGCCTTTTGTTGCAAAAACCGACTGCGAGGGAGCCGTCGGTTATCGCACAAAGCGGAAAGCTTACTTCTTGGCCGGAGCGGCCTTCTTGTGCGACTTCTTGGCGGTGTGATGCTTCTTGTGAGCAGCCTTCTTAGCAAGATGCTTGGCGGCCGTCGTGTGCGTTGCAGCAGCCGGAGCAGCGCTAGCAGCACTTGCCGTCAGGACAGGAGCAGATAGGCCCAGAACAACAGCAACGCCAAGAGCAGAAATAAGGGACTTCTTCATTTTCCGGTTCCTCAATTGGTTTTTCCGTTCGGGATCTTGCCCGCCGGTGGTAAAGCAGTTTCCTGTCCGCCTGGATCAGCCATGTCAGGTTTCACCCCCAGAAGTTTAAGGGCTTCGGCGTAGGCGCGCAGGCCTTGTGCCTCTCTTCTGCTTGAGCAGAATTTCATCCCCCTCTTCTGCAAGGCTTCCGCCTGACGAGCCTGCCGGGTTTCGGCGCGACCGGAAAGCGCGGTTTGCAGTTGATGCTGAAGCCTGTCACACCGTTCGCTGCGTGTTACGAGTTGCGCTGCCATCACTCCGTTGGGAAGCGGAAAGGACAACAGGCCCGCAAGACAAAGCGTTGAAAGAAACGGTCTCGCAGCTATTTTCGATTTGAAAATCGATTTGAACATACGATTTTAATCTTTCATCGGGCTTCAGTTTCTTCAGCGGGTTCGTTATGACAGGCCTTGTTTTCCCTTGTTTTTCATCTTTGTTACATTTTGTTTCTGAATTGTAGCGCGCTCCAGATGCCGGTTGAAAACTGAAGCGACAGGCTTTTTATCGTCGCAATCCGGGCGCTACTATCAAGTGAATCAAAGCTATTATGGAAGCTGCAAATTGAAAGAAGACGCCCACGTTCTGATCGTCGATGACGACAAAGATATACGTGACCTTCTGCACGAGTTTCTCAAGCGGCGCGGTATGCGTGTCTCCATCGCCCAAAACGGTGAAGAGATGCATGATGTAATGAGCCGGACGGCGATTGATCTGATCATTCTCGATGTCATGCTTCCGGGCAAAAGCGGTATTGAAATTTGCCAGGATATCCGTCGCCATTCGCGTGTGCCGATCATCATGCTGACGGCAATTGCCGACGCTGCCGACAGAATACTGGGCCTTGAAATCGGTGCCGACGACTATCTGGCCAAACCGTTCGACCCGCGCGAACTCCTTGCCCGTATCCGTGCCGTGCTCAGGCGTCTGGAGAATAACCGTGCTCCCAGTCGCCCTGTCACTCACAGCTACCGCTTTGCGGGCTGGACGCTCGACTGCGCACGCAGGCGGCTTACGTCCCCTGCTGACGTGCGCGTTGAACTCACGACTGCCGAGTTCAATCTGCTCGAAGCCTTCGTCAAAAGTTCGCAGCATATACTCAGCCGCGACCAGCTTATGGAAATGGCTGGAAGCCAGGCTGTATACGGCTATGATCGCAGCGTCGATATTTTGATCAGCCGGCTGAGGCGCAAGCTCAACGATGACTCCCGCTCACCTAGAATGATCCTCACCATTCGCGGCGGCGGTTATCAGTTTGGACATCAGGTCGAACTGGAATGAGATTACCCTTTCCACGTTCTCTGCCGAGCTGGCTCATTACAATTCTGATCAGTGGCCTTGTGATAACGCAAATCGCAACGCTGTGGATTGTTTCGCAGGACCGCAAGGATGCCAACAATGCGCTGGAGCTCTTCCGTCTCAGCGAAAGAGCGACATCGCTCGTCAAACTTCTCAACACGACGCCGCCCGGCGACTGGAACAGCCTTGCTTCTCGCTTGGCCAGTTCAGGTCAGGGCATCACCATTACAGCGCGACCCGATGTGCCGACTGTTCTGGCGAGCGAGGAAGATCTTGCAGAACTTGAAGATGTCCTTGTTGCACGTCTGGCACGTTACGGCGTTATCGATGCTCGCATAAGCCGGGACACGCTTGCTCGCGGCACGCACGCCATCGCGGTTCAGCCGACTGACAGCAGCGATATCGGCGATGTTGAAAAGCAGATCAACGATCTTGCAGCAACGACGAACCTGAGCGCCAGCCTGACCACTTCCCTGCAATTCGGCGATGGACGCTGGATAAATTTCATCACGCGGATAACTCCGGCTGATCCGATTATCACTGCCGAAACTATACCGCTTTTTGCACTTGTGGCGCTTAGCGTTGTTCTGGTTGCAATTTGGGCCACTCGCCGGCTCACAGCGCCCTATCGGGTGCTCGAACACGCCGTACATAGGATCGGCGGTGACCTTAAAAGCCCGCCATTGCCTGAAGACGGCAGCCGGGAGTACAAAGCCGCGGCCAAGGCCGTAAACACGATGCAATCGAAGCTGCTAGATTATGTGGCTGAACGCGAGCAACTTGCCGCTGCCCTTGCGCATGACCTGCGCACCCCGCTCACGCGCATCCGGCTTCGTCTGGCTCTTGTTGAAGATGAAGCCCTCTCAAAGTCGCTGGCCAAGGATATCAACGATATAGAAGCGATTTCTCGTTCGGTCATTGATTTTGCGACATCAGAACTGGCCAATGAACAAAAGGAAAAGGTCGATCTCTGGTCGCTTCTCCTTTCCATTGCAGATAACTACCCGGACGCAATGCTGGATGAAAGAAATTCCGACAAGCTGGATGCCATAGCTTATTGTCAGCCAGTCTCTGTTCAGCGCAGCATCACCAACCTCATTGACAACGCCATTGCCTATGGCGGCAAAGCGAAACTGGCGCTCCGCCAGGACAATAATGAGCTTGTGCTGAGCGTGAAGGACAATGGACCGGGAATTCCGCCAGACCAGATCGAGGAAATGTTCAAACCCTTCAACCGGGCGGAAAAGTCCAGAAATCGGGACTCAGGCGGCTTCGGTCTCGGCTTGACTATCGCCCGCAACGTGGCGCGTGCCAATGCAGGCGATATTCTTCTGAAAAACGATCCGTCAGGCGGATTGATCGCTGAACTGCACTTGCCGGTCTGGCGGGGATAGTCCCCGAGGACTGACCTCGGGGGGACAATTACTCATGCAAAGACAGTGTCGACGGCTTGTTTCGTAGCTGCAACAATCTTGTCCGCTTCCTCTGGCGTGAGGCAAAGCGGCGGCGCAAACCCGAGAATATCGCCTTCCGGCATGGCTCGCCCGATAACGCCATTGGCCAGGAGCGCCGTTGAAACCTGAGCGCCGATTTTGAGCGACGGATCAAAGAATCTGCGGTCGTCACGATCTTCCACAAATTCGATTGCGGCCATCAGGCCTTCGCCACGAATTTCCCCGACATGCTTGTGATCGCCGAGGGCATCCTTCAATGCCTTGCGGAAATAAGCGCCTGTGGAACCGGCATTTTCGACCAGCTTCAATTCGTCGATAAGTTTGAGATTGGCTACGCCTGCCGCCGCGCAGATCGGATGGGCAGAATAAGTCCAGCCATGGCCGATCGGCCCCATCTTGTCTGATCCCTGAACCAATACCTGCCACATGCGATCCGATACAATCGAACCGGAAAGCGGCGCATAGGCGGAGGTCAAACCCTTTGCGATGGTGATCAAGTCGGGCTTCATGCCATAGTGGTCGGAACCGAACATGCTTCCAAGGCGACCGAAGCCAGTGACCACTTCGTCAGCAACCAGCAGAATATCATAGCGATCAAGAACGGCCTGGATCTTCTGCCAATAGCCAGACGGCGGCGGAACGATGCCGCCGGTCCCCAGAACAGGCTCGCCGATGAAGGCTGCAATGGTCTCCGGCCCTTCGGTAAGGATCATCTCTTCGAGCTTATCGGCGCAATGTTGCGAGAACTGCTCCTCGCTCACTGAGCGGTCTGCACGGCGAAAATAGTAAGGGGACTCCGTGTGCAATACCGGCGCGCGCGGCAGATCGAAGGCATTGTGGAACGTCGCAAGCCCGGTCATGCTGCCCGTCATCACGCCGGAACCGTGATAGCCGCGCCAACGGGAAATGATCTTCTTCTTTTCCGGGCGGCCCAGAATATTGTTGTAGTACCAGATGAGCTTGATGTTGGTTTCGTTCGCATCCGAGCCCGAAAGGCCGAAATAAACACGGCTCATATGGTCCGGTGCGCGGTCGATGATCATCTTGGCGAGCGTGATGGACACTTCGGTCCCATGACCGACATAGGCGTGATAATAGGCAAGTTTGCGCGCCTGTTCTGCAATCGCATCCGCTATTTCCGTGCGGCCATAACCAACATTGACGCAATAAAGCCCCGCGAAAGCATCCAGACTTTTGCGACCGTTCACATCTGCAATGTAAACGCCCTCCCCGCCTTCCAGCACTCGCGTCGGCGTTTCACCCCGCGCATGCATCCCCATATGGGTGGAGGGATGAAAGAAATGATCCCGGTCCCAGGCGGTCAGCTCATTGCTATTGTTCAACATGGGTATGTTCCTTTCCTGTCGCCACGCTTTCACGCGGCGGTATCGATGCAGAGATATTTGAGTTCGGTGAAGGCTTCGATGCCCTGATGGGAGCCTTCGCGGCCAAGCCCGGATTGCTTCCAGCCGCCAAACGGGATCGGTGCGCCGGTAATCTTCGCGCGATTAACCGCGACCATCCCGTATTCGAGCGCACGGCCCATGCGGAGTTGACGTGCACCATTTGCCGTCACCACATAGGCAACGAGACCGTATTGTGTGGAATTGGCGCGCTCGATGACTTCGGCCTCATCGTCAAATGCCGTGACGGCGGCAACCGGCCCGAATGTCTCTTCATGCATGATCGCAGCATCGTCCGGCACATCGACCAGCAAAGTCGGCTCGAAAAAAAGTCCAGCATCCCCGCACCGATTGCCGCCCACAACTATTCCGGCGCCCCGCTGGCTGGCATCCTGAACATGCTCTTCGACCTTGGCGACCGCCCGACTATGCATCAGAGGGCCTATATCTGATGTCGGATCCAGCCCGTTACCGACCTTTAGCGCGGCGATGCGCGTAGCAAACGCCTCGGTGAAATCTTTCAAAATGCCGCGCTGGACAAAGATGCGGTTTGCAGCAAGGCAATCCTGACCGGACGTCGCAAACTTTGCAGCCATCGCCACATCGACGGCCCGCTCGACACAAGCATCATCGAAGATAATCAGCGGTGCATGGCCGCCAAGCTCCATGACGAGCCGCTTCATCGTGTTCGCGCTTTTGGTAGCAATCAACTTGCCGATTTCGGTTGAACCGGTGAAGCTCAGCGCCCGAACACGCTCATCGCGGCACAATACGTCAACGATAGGCGCGGCTTTGCCTGTCACGACATTGAATATGCCTGCGGGTATTCCCGCACGTTCGGCCAGTTCGGCCAGGGCAAGTGCGGAGAGCGGCGTTTCCGAAGACGGATGCACGACAACCGGGCAACCGGCGGCAATGGCCGCTGCCGCCTTGCGGGTAATCATGGCATGTGGGAAATTCCACGGAGTTACAAGCGCGACCACCCCCAGCGCTTCGCGCCGCACCTGCATTTCGGCATTGGGCAGATGGCTTGCAATGGTTTCGCCATTAAGCCGCTTCGCTTCTTCGGCAAACCATTCAATGAAAGATGCGCCATAATCGATTTCGCCGCGCGATTCCGCCAGCGGCTTGCCCTGCTCCAGCGTCATCAGCAATGCGAGGTCTTCGCGATGTGCCGTGACCAACTCGAACCACCGCCGCAAAGCTGCTGATCGTTCCTGGGGCAATTTATCTCGCCAGGACGGAAAGGCCTTTACAGCGGCATCAATCGCAAGGGTCGTCTCCACTTCGCCGAGACTTGCCACACGCGCAAGCCGCTGACCGGTGGCAGGATCGAGAACAGGGAAAGTTTCGGCCTTTTCTCCTGCTACCCAGCGTCCATCGACATAGCCAAGTTCACGAAAGAGATGTTTATCGCGGAGCCTGCCAAGCCCGTCATGTTGTATCGGATGATCCAGAACGGCATTCATTGTTCTTCTCCCAATTCAGGAAGAAGTTTGTCACGGGATAGCTCTGGATTCGGACCAAATCATCTCCGCGCACATGCGGAATGGACTAATTTTAAAAGCCGGACAGTCTGTTTGGGCTAGTCGGTCACATCCTTGAACAGCGACAAGGGCGCACTCGCCTTCTCGTCCTTGACCAGCTTGGTCACGATATAGGTGAAGTAGCGCTCGATGCCGATATTCTGGTCCAAAAGACGATCAATCAGCCGCTGATAACCATCAATGTCGCGCGCCACGATCATCAAAAAGTAGTCCACCCCACCGCCAACGGACCAGCAGGACACGATTTCGGGCAAGGCCAGGATGGCTCTCTCGAACCGGTCAAAATCGCTTTGTCGATGATTGCCCAGGGTAATCTGGACTATGACATGAGCAATCGGGGCTATTTTTCGATAGGCGATGCGCGCGTGATAACCGGTCACAACACCGGCCTCTTCCAGCTTGCGCAGTCGCAGCCAGCAAGGTGTCGCCGAAAGCCCAACCTTCTCCGCCAGTGCGAGCTTGGTGATCCGCGCATTCTCCTGAACGGCTGCGAGAATACGCAAATCGACGGCGTCCAGCTTCAAGGCGGCTTTCATTCTTTTGATCCAGCATCTGCAAACACTCCTGTTTTCATTGGCACGCCCCTGCTCTGCTGACAAGGCTCCGCCAGAGAAAAGTCGTTACAGATCAAAATTGTAATGATCCAATATAATTATTGACATGATAAGAATGGTCTTTCACACATAGAGCCAAGAACAAAAATCAGACATTTGGGGAACGAGGATGCGGCCTTACGGCTTCGCACGTGGTGCATTATTGCGCCTTCTGTCCACTCATCCATCGCAGCGCTCAGCAGAACTTGGCGCGGCGTTCCCCGTCGCCATGACGCTATGAGAGGCAGCGCCATGCCAAGATTGGCCCGTGAAATGATTGGTCTTGACGATATCGAAGCAGCGCGTGAGAGGCTGCAAGGTCTCGTCGTGAAAACGCCGCTAACGCGCTCAGAGCATCTAAGTGAACTCACCGGCACTTCGGTTTATCTCAAACTGGAAAATCGGCAGACCACCGGCAGCTTCAAACTGCGCGGCGCGACCAACGCAGTCCTTAGCCTGTCGCCCGATGTTCGCAAGCATGGACTTGTGACGGCGTCCACCGGCAATCATGGACGGGCTCTTGCACATGCTGCTTCCAGTCAGGGATTGATCGCCACCGTTTGCCTCTCATCGCTGGTGCCGCGCAACAAGGTCGATGCAATCCGCGATCTTGGTGCGGATGTGCGCATCGTCGGAAAATCCCAGGACGATGCGACGAACGAGGTGGTGCGTCTGGCCCACGAAAACGGAATGAATGTCGTCCCCCCATTTGACGATCAGCGCATTATTGCCGGACAGGGCACAATCGGTCTCGAAATCATTGACGACCAGCCGGACACCGAGATTGTTCTCATTCCTCTTTCGGGCGGGGGGCTCGCTGCCGGCATCGCTGCGGCTGTGAAAGCCCGGCTTCCTCATTGCCGTATCATCGGCGTTTCCATGGCTCGCGGTGCAGCCATGGATGCCAGCCTCAAAGCCGGTAAGCCGGTCAATGTCGAGGAACTGGAGACACTTGCAGATTCTTTAGGCGGCGGCATTGGGCTCGACAATCATTGGACTTTTGAGATGTGCCGCTCGCTATTGGACCAAGTGATCCTGCTCGATGAGGAGGAGATTGCAGCGGGGATCAGACATGCCGCAACGCAGGAAGGTGAAATTATCGAAGGCGCAGGAGCGGTTGGTTTCGGCGCCTTGTTGAGCGGCAGGATCAAGCCAACAGGACCAACCGTCGTCATTGTTTCAGGCGGCAACATCGACCCTGAACAGCATCGCGCAATCGTCGAAGACCGCTATCGGAGGGCTGGATGATGGCTGAAATGAGAATTCTCACCGAAGCCGATCTGCGGCGGATCATTGCCCTCGACATGGCAAGCGTGGCGTGCGTGGAAAATGCTTTTCAGGCGCTCGCCAGTGGCGATGTCAGCATGCCTCCCATACTGCGACTGGACATCCCCGCCCAGCGGGGCGAAGTGGACGTGAAAACGGCCTACATTCCCGGGCTTGACAGTTTCGCCATCAAGGTGAGCCCCGGTTTTTTCAACAATCCGTCCATTGGTTTGCCTTCTACCAACGGGCTGATGATCCAGTTTTCAGCGAAGACCGGGCTGGTCGAGGCGCTCTTGCTGGATAATGGCTATCTGACCGATGTGCGCACTGCGGCTGCCGGTGCTGTCGCGGCAAAACACCTGGCGCGGGAAGACGCCCGTGTAGCTGCCATTTTCGGTGCAGGCATGCAGGCAGGGATGCAGCTTCAAGCGCTGACGCTCGTGCGTCCAATCTCCGAGGCGCGGATTTGGGCGCGCAACTTCGACAGCGCACAAAAAGCCGTTCAGAGCTTTACCGAGAAGCTCGGAATACCCGTAACAGCAATCGCGGATGCACAACCAGCCTGCGAAGGCGCGGATATTATCGTCACGACAACACCATCGGAAACGCCGCTCATCAATGCTGAATGGCTTGTGCCCGGCCAGCACCTCACCGCGATGGGTTCCGATGCCGAACACAAGAACGAGATTGATCCTGCCCTTTTTCGGCGACCGATCGTTTACATTGCAGACAGCCTCTCCCAAACGCGCAGGCTCGGTGAATTGCATCATGCGATTGCGGCAGGGTTTGTCGCTGCGGATACTGTTTTTCCAGAACTTGGCCAGATCGCGCTCGCTGCTTCTCCCTTCCAGCGGAAGGCGGAAGACATAACCTTCTGCGACCTCACGGGAACAGGCGTTCAGGACACGGCCATCGCTCGCCTTGCGACAGAGCGCGCCAGTGCGTGCGATGCAGGCACGAAAATCGATTCAACCAAAACTGCAGGAGCCAGCCGATGAGTGTGGAACTCAACTTCACCCGCGCGGAGTATGATCAGCGGATAGCAAAAACCCGTCGCGCCATGGAGAAGGCAGGCTTCGACGTCCTCATCGTCACCGACCCATCCAACATGCACTGGCTGACCGGCTATGACGGTTGGTCCTTCTATGTTCATCAATGCGTTGTGCTTTCGATGGAAGGGGAACCGATCTGGTATGGCCGCAGTCAGGATGGCAATGGAGCGAAACGCACTGCATGGCTCAGCCACGACAACATCGTCGGCTATCCCGACCACTATGTTCAGTCGCTTGAACGGCATCCTATGGATCTTCTGGCGTCGATACTGGATGAAAAAGGTTGGGGTTCCAAGACCATTGCCGTCGAGCTGGACAATTACTGGTACACGGCTGCCGCTCATCACGCCTTGCAGAAACATCTGCCGAATGCCCGCTTCAAGGATGCGCAAGGACTGGTCAACTGGCAGCGCGCCGTCAAAAGCCCGACGGAAATCGACTATATGCGAAAAGCTGGTCGGATCGTTGAGGCTATGCATCAACGCATCGTCGACAAAATCGAGCCGGGCATGCGCAAATGCGATCTGGTTGCGGAAATCTATGATGCTGGCACGCGCGGCGTTGACGGTTTTGGTGGCGATTATCCCGCCATCGTTCCGTTGCTGCCTTCCGGCCCCGACGCCTCCGCACCACATCTGACCTGGAACGATCTGCCGATGAAGACCGGCGAAGGCACATTCTTCGAGATCGCCGGCTGCTATAAGCGCTATCATTGCCCTCTGTCGCGCACCGTATTTCTCGGCAAACCGACACAGGCATTTCTCGATGCCGAAAAAGCCACGCTCGAAGGGATGGAGGCGGGGCTCGCTGCGGCTCGCCCTGGCAACACATGCGAAGATATCGCGAATGGCTTCTTCGCCGTGCTGAAGAAATACGGAATTATCAAGGACAATCGCACCGGCTACTCCATCGGTTTGTCCTACCCGCCGGATTGGGGCGAACGCACGATGAGCCTGCGCCCCGGCGACCGCACCGAGTTGCAACCCGGCATGACCTTTCATTTCATGACAGGTCTCTGGCTCGAAACCATGGGGCTGGAAATCACCGAAAGCATCGTGATCACCGAAACAGGCGTTGAATGCCTGTCGAATGTGCCGCGCAAGCTCGTGGTCAAGAATTAGGACGCTGCGATGATGCACACCTCGCCCCCCTCACGTCCCTCCCCGATCACGCCTACCGTCGATCTCAATCGCGACGGCGTTCAGCACGGACATCTGCGACTGCCGTGGTCCAGAGACGATTCCGCATGGGGATCGCTGATGTTGCCGATTTGTGTGATCCGCAACGGCGATGGTCCCACCGCCCTGTTGACCGGCGCCAATCATGGCGATGAGTATGAAGGGCCGGTCGCTCTCTATGATCTCGCAGCCAATCTGAAACCGGAAGAGATCAGGGGGCGGGTCATCATTGTTCCCGCAATGAACTACCCTGCCTTTCTTGCGGGAACGCGAACATCCCCCATCGACAAGGGCAATCTCAACCGCAGTTTCCCCGGGCGTCCCGATGGCACCGTTACCGAAAAGATTGCCGACTATTTCACCCGCTACCTTCTGCCAGCGGCCGATATCGTCATGGATTTTCACTCCGGCGGACGGACACTCGATTTCCTGCCCTATGCAGCCGCACACGCCTTGCCCGATACGGCGCAGGAACTCCGCTGCTTTGCGGCAGTCAAAGCCTTTTCGGCTCCTTTCTCGATGCGGATGATCGAGATTGATGCTGTCGGCATGTACGACACGATAGCGGAAGAAGCGGGCAAGGTGTTTGTCACGACGGAGCTTTCCGGCGGCGGTACAATTTCTGCCCGCACGGCTTCCATAGCCAAGCGCGGCATTCGCAACCTTTTGCGCCACGCAGGCATTCTCCAAGGAGAGGTGGAGCTGTCACCGACAACGTGGCTCGATATGCCGTCGCAGGAATGCTTCGGTTTTGCCGATACCGAAGGTTTGCTTGAACCTTTGGTCGATCTCGGAGCGGAAATACGCAAAGGCGACGTCATTGCGCGCGTCCATACTGTAACCCGCACAGGCGTCGCTCCGCGGGAATATCGCGCCGCGCTCGATGGAATTCTCGCAGCCCGGCACTTTCCTGGTCTCATCAAAATGGGGGATTGCCTGTCGGTCATCGCCACGATCAGCGAGGAGCCGTCTCCGGGATAAACCGATCAATAACGCCAACTGACAAGCCGGACAACAAAACAACCGGCGTTCATAAAGAGGAGTGAACACGATGCGCATGAAACGTCATACAATTTCCGCTCTGTTTTCGGCAGCTGCGGTCTTGTCCCTCACGCTTCCGTCACAAGCTGTCACCATTGACGATCTCAAGGGTGCGGGCTTTGTTCGTGGAGCGACGGCCAATGAAGTGCCTTACGGTTATATGGACGAGAGTGGCGCCGCCAAGGGTATAGGCCCGGACGTCGCCGCCGCAATCTTCAAGAAACTTGGAATTGAGGAAATCGACTGGACTGTTACCCCGTTCGGTTCGCTCATTCCCGGCCTGAAGGCCAAGCGGTTCGAGTTTGTCGCCGCCGAGCAGAATGTCCTGCCGGACCGCTGCAAACAGGTCCAGTTCACCGTCGCAAATTCGAGTTACGGTGAAGGTCTTCTGGTGCCCAAGGGCAACCCGAAAAACATTCATTCCTATGAGGACATCAAGAAAGATCCGTCGCTGAAAGTCGCGATCGTTTCCGGTGCGGACCAGATCGACTTCCTGCATGGAATGGGCATCGATGAATCCCAGATTGTCATGATACAGGGCAATGCCGATGCGCCATCGACGGTCCAGACCGGGCGCGCCGATGCCTATGCTGCAACGGAACTGACGGTCGCCAAGCTGGTCGAAAATTCACCGGAACTGGAACAGGCGCATCCGTTCACCGATCCGGTTGTGGATGGCAAATCTGCCAGAAGTTTCGGCGCGTTCAGCTTCCGTCCGGAAGACAAGGAGTTCTACGAAGCTTTCAACAAGGCGCTCATCGAGTTCAAGAAGACTGACGACTACAAGAAAATCCTGATGACTTATGGGCTTAGTGAGGAAAGCGTAGAAGCGGCACGAACGGTGGATACAGCCAGCCTATGCAACGCAAAGTAAGTTGATTTGCTGCCCGTCGAACCGTTCACGGCTCGGCGGGCATTGTCTCATCTCAACCGGGAGACGATCATATGCATTGGACGGAATATCTTCCCGCCCTTTTCAAGGGAGCGCAAATTACAGCCATTCTTGCCCTCAGTTCGATGGCTATCGGCACAGTACTGGCATTTTCCGCCGGTATTGCCCGGTTCGCGGGTGGGCCGATCCTTTCCGCGATTGCGGTGATCTATATCGAGATATTCCGCGGCACGTCGCTGCTCGTGCAGCTTTTCTGGCTCTACTACGCCTTGCCACTGATCGGCATTTCCTTTGATCCGATTACAACCGGCATCATGGGCCTTGGATTCAATATCGGTGCCTACGGCGCAGAAGTGGTTCGCGGTGCGTTACAGGCGGTGCCGGAAGCGCAACATGAAGCCGCCCGAGCGCTCAATTTCAGCAGGGGCCATACCTTGTTTCATGTCATCCTTCCGCAAGCGGTGGTCGAAATGATGCCGGCCTTCGGCAATCTTGCCATCCATAATCTCAAGGACACCGCCCTTGCTTCGCTCATTGCGATCAGCGACCTGACCTTCCAAGCGCAACGCCTGCGAAACCTGACATTGGACAGCGTGACAATCTACTCACTGACCCTGCTCGGCTATTTCGCAATGGCGCTCTTACTGGCAGCCGCCATTCGCTGGCTGGAGCGGCGTCTGAGACGCCAGACCATGGCTGGAGGTTTCGCATGATCTACGGTTACGCCTGGGACACCTCATCCACACTCTCATTCGCGATTTCCATTCTGCCAATTCTGGCGATTGGTCTTACTGTAACCCTGAAAGCCGCTGCCACCGGGTTTGCAATCGCGCTGGTACTCGGCCTCGTTTTTGCGCTTCTGCGCCGCAGCCCATACAAGATGATCTCCTGGCCAACGGCAGTCGTGGTGGAATTCCTGCGTGATACGCCGCTGCTGGTACAGCTGTTTTTCCTGTATTACGTGCTACCGGTTTACGGCATCGTGCTGCCTGCCTTTCTGACTGGCGCCCTGGCCCTTGGTCTTCAATATTCAGCCTATACGTCGGAAGTTTATCGTGGCGGCATCGAAGCCATCCCGCGCGGACAATGGGAAGCAGCACGCGCGCTGAATCTCACGCCCTGGCGCACCTATCGCGATATTGTCATTCCGCAAGCTATACCCCGGATCATCCCGGCCATGGGCAATTACCTCGTCTCCATGCTGAAGGAGACGCCTGTGCTGTCGGTGGTCAGCATTGTCGACATGCTGAACCTTGCCAATCTGATTGGCGACCGCACCTTCGAATATCTGGTGCCTCTGTCGATGGTGGGCCTGATTTTCCTCGCCCTGACCTTGATATGCTCGGCACTCATACGCCTGCTCGAACGTACACTTCCAAAAAACGGGATCGCTCTCAAATGACCCAGGAAATTATCCGCTTTCAGAACGTAACCAAGCGCTTCGGAGCGCTGACCGTACTGGATCGCTTCAATTTTTCCGTCAGAACAGGCGAAAAAGTCACCCTTATCGGCCCCTCGGGCTCGGGGAAATCGACGGTTCTTCGTATCCTCATGACGCTGGAGCCGTTTCAGGAGGGCACGCTTGAGCTTGCAGACATGCCTTATCACGAGCCGAACGGTAAAGGTCACTTTCAGGCCAGCGAAGCCCATCTGCGCAAGATCAGGTCGCATGTCGGCATGGTGTTCCAGAGCTTCAATCTGTTTCCACACATGTCGGTGCTGCGCAACATCATCGAGGCCCCGGTTCACGTTCTGGGTATGAAGCGCGCCGAAGCGGAAGCCCGCGCACTCGACCTGCTCTCTCTCGTGGGATTGACCGACAAGAAGGACCATTATCCTTCGCAGCTATCAGGTGGCCAGCAGCAACGTGTCGCCATCGCCCGCTCGCTTGCCATGCGCCCACGCGTACTCCTGTTTGACGAGCCCACCTCCGCGCTTGATCCGCAGCTCGTTGGAGAAGTGCTTTCCGTCATTCGCAGTCTGGCACAGGAGCACGATCTGACCATGCTCCTTGTCACGCATGAAATGCGATTTGCCCGGGAAGTATCCGACCGCGTTTGCTTCTTCGATAAGGGACGCATTTGCGAACAAGGTACGCCGGAACAGATATTTCAGGCCCCAAGCGAGGCGCGCACCAAAGAGTTCCTGCAATCAGTGCTCTAGGCTGGAGTGACGAATTAACTTACGGTTCGGCGTTGGTGTATTTTTCTGCTGAACTAGGCGATCGATCCCACATCGTAAACAGGCGGCAATTGCGCAAAGGTCTCACGGATGGTCTCAAGTGCCGTCTGCAAAGCCGAGCGAGAAAGCCTTCCCCCTAGGCAGATGCGAATGCCGCCGCCTCCACGGTCGGCACCGGCCACAAATGGGTCCGATGGCGTGACCGCAACACCTTTGCTGGCAAGTGCGCGCACCAGCCCATCCTCAGACCAGTTGCGAGGAATTTTCAGCCAGGCGCAGAGCGATAACGGATTGCTGCCAGCCACATTCGAACCCAGGATATCGGTTACTTGCGCCTGCCGGGATCGCAGCTCGCTGCGCTGGATTTTAATCAATTCCGCCGCCGTGCCATCCTCGATCCAGCGGCTGGCCATCTCACCCATGAGATTAACGCCGCTCCAGCTTGTAACGCGCAGAATGGATGTAACCCGGATGGAATATTGCGTCGGGACAACGAGATAGCCCGTACGCAAGCCAGTCATCACCGTCTTGGTGAAACTTGTAACAAAGAAGCCTAGGTCGGGCAGCAGCTCCGGCATCGAGGGTAATTTATCTTCAAGGATGGGTTTATAAACCTCATCCTCGATAACACAGACATCGTAGCGCCGCGCGATTTCCGCGATGGCGATGCGACGCCCTGCGCCCATCAGATGGCTGGTCGGATTGCCCAGTGTCGGGATCATCACAAGCGCACGGACGTCACCAGCCTTGCAGGCGGTTTCAAAAGCATCGGGTAGAATGCCCTGTTCATCAATCGGAAGCCCACGCAGAGTAAATCCGAGCACATTGGCAAGACCTATGATGCCATGGTCGGTCAGGCTCTCCGTGAGCACGACTTCCCCCGGCTGAACGACAGCAGCAACCGCGAGAAACAGCCCATGCGCAGCGCCGTTGGTGATGATGATCCGGCCCGGATCGACATCCACCGACAGATCGCGCAGCCAATCGCGTGCGATAGCGCGATGCCTATCCAATCCCGCTATCGGACGGCAAGGACGCATAAAGCTTGCATTGTCCGAATGGCTCATTTCTTCGAGCAGGCGACGCGAAGCATTCTCATGCGCTTCTGTATAAACCGCCCGAATAATCGATAGATCCGCCGTTCCGCTAGGATCGCGATCCAGCATGAACCGGTCCGCTCGCTCCGTCACCCGGTTGCAGACATAGGTTCCCCGACCAACCTCGCCACGCAAATAACCACGCCGTTCGGCTTCCTTGTAACTGATGCTGACCGTCTGCACCGAAAGTCCGAGCTTGTGAGCCAAATCCCGATGGGTCGGCATACGCATGGAGGGTTGAAGAATGCCCTTTTCAATATCATCGACTATTTTTTCGGTCAGAAGTCGGTGCTTGGTGACGCCCTTGCGCATTTCCAAAATAGGTTCCCACATGCGTCTGCCGACTCCATCATGACATATCCAAAATTGTCTTATTATACTGAATTAATACCATGACATTCCAGTTAAAACAGCACATACGGAGAAGCCCTCCCCCTAGTGAAAGTCACTGTCCTGGCCATCGAGCACATGAAATTACGCGCGCAATATCCGGTCCAGAATAATATCGGAAGTCAGCAATATTGTTTCATAGAAGATGACAAGTCCATCAAAACAAGCTATTGATAGATAAAGCGATTTCTATCGTTCGCCCATATACGTCGTTCCTCGCCGCCGGACGAAATGCGCATGAATGAAAAACGGAGCCCGACGGTTTCCAAGCCGCAAAATCCAGCCAAATCGTTCCTCGAAAATGAACGTCCCACGCTGAAGACAATCGCATTCATGACTGGTCTGGGTGTAACCACGGTTTCACGCGCCTTGAAGGACGCGCCTGAAATTGGTCCCGAAACCCGCAAACGTGTGCAATTGATCGCGAGGCAGATCGGCTATCGCCCCAATCGTGCTGGTGTACGCCTGCGAACCGGCAAAACAAATGTCATTGCGCTGGTTCTTAATACGCAAGATGAAATCATGGGGTTCACCAGCCAGGTCATTCATGGTGTTGCGGATGTACTTGCCGAAACGCAGTACCATCTCATTCTGACACCCTATTTTCATTCACGGGCACCGATTGAACCTATCCGCTATATCGTCGAGACAGGCTCAGCCGACGGAATTATATTCTCACGCACCGAACCGGACGACCAACGCGTCCATTATCTGACCCAACATGATTTTCCGTTCGCCACCCACGGCCGCACCGATACGGGCATTGAGCATCCTTATCACGACTTTGATAATTTCACTTTTGCACTGGAGATGGTCGGCAAACTGACGGCGCTTGGACGAAAACGGCTTGCCCTGCTGACACCGCCGGCCCACCTCACCTATTACCGGCATATGGTCGGTGGATTTTACGAGGGGCTGCGCACCTTTCATTGCAATGGATCCCCCCTTGAAGGGGTCGATCTCGATACGCCGCTTGACGATTTGCGGCTACACATTGCTCAACTGATGAAAAGGGCAGATCGGCCCGACGGGATCATCTGCTCGGGCAGTGCCGCCGCCTTGGCACTCGTTGCGGGTATCGAAGATGCCGGAATGAACATTGGCAATGAAGTCGATGTAGCCGCCAAACAGTCGACCGAAATTTTGCACTGGTTTCGCCCGGGGCTGATTGTCGTTGAGGAAAGTTTCAAGCTCGCCGGACAACAACTTGGTAAAGCCATCCTGGGCCGGATCAACGGCAAAGACATCAAGTCCCTACAGACAATCGGCTAAAATGGGTGGAGGCCACCCCAATCCCGCAGGATTGAGACAGCCTCCAATCGCTCGGGAGGAGCGATGCAAGTCAATATGCTCTATCTCTTTGTTTTTACGTATTATCCTACGCAAAACCGCTTCGCACTTTTGCAGGAAATGCTCTAAGCAAGGCCTCTGCGGCAGCTATATCAAGTGCTTCCGGGCGCGTGCATCCGGTTTCAATGTCGATGAAACGCTTTTCTTCGCCTGATTTGAGAATAGCCAACATGACCTCGACTCCATGCAGTGCACGTTCCAAAGAACAACGCATGTCGCGGCTATCCAAAATGGCGGCTGCCATATCCGCCAGTCCCGCCGCCCGATAGTTCGCCATCATTCCTTGCAAGTGCTGCTCATTGGCGATTCCAAAGGGATGTTCCCAGTCTTCTACTGGTACGGCTGGCTCACCCGGCTTCGCTATCTGGACTTCCCCGCCGAAAAAATTCGGGTCCGGCAGATAGAGCGATCCTTCGGTGCCGTATAGTTCCATGTTCGCATGGCGGTGCGCCCATACATCCCAACTCGCTGAAAGCGTGATTGTTGCACCTTGCTCGAATTCGAGCAGCGCGTGGATTGTCGTTGGCGTCTCCACTGGAATGGTTTCGCCTCTGCGCGGCTCGGAACTGATCGTCCGCGTCGATGTCGCCATGGAAGTCAATGCGGCGACCCGCTTCACAGGCCCGATAAGATTGACGAGATTGGCAATATAATAAGGGCCGAGATCGAGTATGGGACCGCCGCCGTGCTTGAAGAAAAAGTCCGGGTTTGGATGCCAATGCTCCATCCCGTGGCTCATGACATGGCATGTACCCGAAGTGATGCGACCGACATGCCCGCTATCGATTTCGCGCCGCGCCAGCTGGTGTGCGCCGCCGAGAAACGTATCTGGAGCGCATCCGACCTTGAGACCACGACCATCGGCAAGCGCCTTCAGTTCCAGCCCCTGCTCCATCGAAAGAACCAGAGGCTTTTCCGAATAGGCATGCTTGCCTGCTGCCAGTATCTGCTTGGTCACGGCATAGTGGGCATCTGGAATTGTCAAGTTGACGACAATATCGATATCATCATTCTGAAGCAGTTCTTCGATGGTCTGCGCCTTTACACCGAACTCGTCTGCGCGCGCATTTGCTGCCGCCAGATTGATATCTGCGCAAGCCCTTATTTCGATGTTTCGAAACATCGGTGACAGCCGCAAATATGCGGCAGATATATTGCCGCAACCGATAATCCCGACACCAAGGCTCCCGGTCATCTCGTTCTCCAACTTAGAAGTTTCTTACGGTTTCGATGGAACGCCTCGCAAATCGTCTATCGTCGGACGGATTGTCGTGTTCCATGATGAAATAGCGGGCGGGCGTCTTGCGCAAAGCCGTGAACAGGGCAGCCCAGTCGACGGTCCCGTGACCAACATCTTCCCAACCGTCTTCGTCGGCTTTTTCACCATTCACCGCGATGTCCTTCACATGAACTGCAAGTATCCGATCTCCATAACGCTCGATCCATTCAAACGGATCGGCACCGGCTTTGGCGATCCACGCAATATCAGCCTCCCAGGCCAGATCAGGTGAAGCATTGAGAATGTGTTCTTGCGGCACGGAACCGTCGGCCAAAGGCTCGAATTCAAAATCGTGGTTGTGCCAGCCAAACGCATAACCTTCATTGCGATAAGGCTCGCCAGCTGCCGCCACACGTCTGCCGAACTCCTGCCAGCCAGCTACGCTATCCGGGCGGCGATCTGCATCGAGATAAGGACAGAAGATCGCCTTCATATCGGCGATCTTGGCAATCTCCAAAACGCGGGCCACTTCATTTTCCAGCATATCCAGACCAAAGTGGCCGGTAGGCATGGCAAGCCCAAGTTCGTCGAGTTCCTTCTTTAATTGAACGGGATCGCCATAAATCGCTCCATATCCTTCTACCCGGCGGTAGCCGAGGTCACGCAACATCGTCAGTGTACGCTCCAGCGGCTGGAAATTGCGGGAGCTGTAAAGTTGGTAGGAATATCCGTTCATTGTCCTCATCCTTGAAATCTATCCCGAATTGTGTCGGGCTTTTTTCCAGACAAATTATCCCGGCGGTCCGAAACTGCCTTCGGACCGGCAACTGAAAGCCAATTGTTTCGTCTCTGGTCGACGGCCCTTATGGGACGCGTTTTTCGCTGTTCATCTAGAGTCTCTCCTCTGTTTGGGCATCGAAAAGCGACAGGGCATCGGGTTTAAAGTCGATCCTGACCTTCTCGCCCGCCCGGTAGCGTTTACCGCCCTCCACTCTCGCGGATAGCGGGTGCCCGTTCAGGCGAAGCCAAACCAAACTGTCGGCGCCCATAGGCTCATCCAGATCAACGATGGCTTCAAAGCCGTCCTCCGCGTTAAGCCTGACATGCTCCGGACGAATGCCGAGCGTGGCCTTCTGTCCCTGCTTTGGTGCGCCGTCATACCCCTCCAGCCCTACGACCGTCTGCCCGATGTGGAATGCCGGCTTTCCCTCTGTGGCGGCAATTTCACCGGAGAAGAAATTCATCGATGGCGAACCCAGAAACCCTGCGACAAACCGGTTCTTCGGGCGGTTGTAGATTGTTATCGGGTCGGCCAGTTGCTGGACCACGCCACCTTTCATCACGGCAATGCGATCCGCCAGCGTCAGGGCTTCAATCTGGTCGTGGGTAACATAGATCATTGTGTTACCGAGCTTTTGATGAAGGCGTTTGATCTCGACCCGCAGCTCCGAACGCAGTTTTGCATCAAGATTGGAAAGCGGCTCATCGAACAGAAACACATCCACATCGCGCACCAATGCACGGCCGATTGCAACGCGCTGACGCTGACCGCCAGACAATGCCGAAGGTTTGCGTTGCAGCAGGGATTCGATCTGGAGAATTTCGGCAGCACGCTTGATGCGTTTGTCGATCTCACCTTTTGGCAGACCGGCGACGCGCAACCCGAAAGAAAGGTTCTTTTCGACGGTCATTTGCGGATAGAGCGCGTATGATTGAAACACCATGCCCACGCCGCGATCCTTTGGTTCATCCCAGGTAACATTGCGCCCCTTGATGAAGATGCTGCCTTCGGAAATATCGAGAAGCCCCGCCACACAATTGAGCAGCGTGGATTTTCCGCAGCCGGAAGGCCCGAGAAGCACGAGAAACTCACCCTCCCCGATTTCCAGATTGAGATTTTGCAGCACATTGACCGAGCCGAAAGCGAGTGACAGGTCCTGGATGGAAACGCTTGAATTCATGAACTCATCCCTTCACTGCGCCCGCGGCGATACCGCGAACAAAATAACGGCCGGAGAGGAAGTAAACGAGCAATGGCACGGCACCGG
Source organism: Ochrobactrum sp. PL_is483 (assembly GCF_055816855.1). NCBI lineage: Bacteria > Pseudomonadati > Pseudomonadota > Alphaproteobacteria > Hyphomicrobiales > Brucellaceae > Ochrobactrum > Ochrobactrum sp. PL_is483. The sequence goes on along the minus strand of NZ_JBVPGS010000040.1, from coordinate 151,821 downwards.
TCAGAATAGTTGCGGCCATATTGACATTGTATTCCTTCACGCCTTGCATGGAATTGACGATGTTATTCAGCTGCACGGTCATCGGAAAATTCTGCGTTCCGGCAAAGACCACGCCGAACAGAAAGTCGTTCCAGATACCGGTTACCTGCAAAATGATCGCGACAACGAAAATCGGCAGCGACATCGGCAGCATGATTTGAAAGAAAATTCGCCAGAATCCGGCACCGTCCACGCGAGCCGCCTTGAATAATTCCGGCGGCAAACCGGCAAAATAATTGCGAAATAGCAGCGTCAGGATGGGCATGCCGAAAATGGTATGAATAAAGACAACTCCGGTCAGAGTGCCGAAAATTCCCAGCTCCCGTGTGATGATAACGAGCGGGTAGAGCATGACCTGATACGGAATGAAGGCGCCGAACAGCAGGGCCGCGAAGAAGATTTCCGATCCCTTGAACTTCCAGTTTGCCAGCGCATAGCCATTGACCGATGCTATCGCAATGGAAACGATCACACTTGGAACAGTGATCTTTACCGAATTCCAGAATCCTGCGCTGAGCCCTTCACAATAAAGGCCGGTGCATGCCTGGCTCCAGGCCTTGACCCATGGTTCGAATGTTATTTCGACCGGCGGCGCAAAGACGTTGCCTAGCCGGATTTCAGGCATGCCCTTCAGGGATGTGATAACCATCACATAAAGCGGCAGCAGGTAGTAGACAGCAGAAACAAACAGGATGCTGTAAAGCATGATGGTGGCAGGCGCGAAGCGCCGTTTCGGCTTGCGACCCCAAGGCTGTGATGCCTGTTTTCGTGCCAAATGTGGTTGGGTGGCTAAAGCCTCGGTTACATTCGGCATTTTCCCGTTCACAACAGCTTCCGTCATCCTGCTTTCCTCCGGCTAAACCCAAGCATCGTCCACGGAACGAGGATGATCAAAACGGTAGTCAGCATGACTGTGGAAGCGGCAAGTCCCTGCCCCAGATTGGCCCAGCCGAACATGAAGTCGTAGACATATTTTGCCGGTACTTCCGATGCGATGCCGGGACCGCCATTGGTCATGGCGACAACCAGGTCATAGAGTTTGACGATGCCCGTCGCGATCAACACCACGGTCGTCACAAGAACGGGACGCATCATCGGCAGGATGATGAACAGATAGGTTTTCCATTTCGGGATGCCGTCTACCCGCGCGGCCTTCCAGATTTCCTCATCGACACTACGCAGTCCCGCCAACATCAGAACCATGACAAGCCCTGTCATCTGCCAAAGCCCGGCAATGACAATCGCATAAATGACAGAGGTGCGGCTCGACAGGATCGCCATATGGAAATTTTCGAATCCGATATCGCGAATTACTTTCTCCAGCCCGAGTTGGGGATTGAATATCCACTGCCAGACAAGACCCGTCACGATAAACGAAAGGGCATAAGGATATAGAAAGATCGTGCGAAACGTGTTTTCGAAGCGGATTTTCTGGTCCATCAGTGCCGCAAGAACAAATCCGATCATGAGCGCAAAGCTCATGCATAAGGCACCATAAATCGCAAGGTTACTGATGGACACATGCCAGCGGGTTGCAGAAAACAGCCGTATGTATTGGTCAAAGCCCACAAAGTTCCATGTCGGCAGCGACTTTGAAGATGTGAACGAATAAAGGACTGTCCAGAGCGTACAGCCGATAAAGACCACGAGAACCACCGCGATCATCGGAAGTGCCGCAAGCTTCGCGTTCAGATTTCGGAATATGCCGGGGGGCCTTCGACGTTTGCCCTCTTCCATGACTGCCATTGCTATCCTTCCAATCCCAATTTTCGGGAAGTCCCGCGCGCAGTTCCCATCGACCGCTCGGAACTTGAGTGTCACTACTGTGCCTGCTCAATGATCTCCGCAAAGCGCTCCTGAATTTCGTCCACTGTCATGTCGGGATTGGAGAAAAACTCGACTGCCAGACTTTCGATCTGTCCCTGAGTATCCGGTGCGCGCAACTGCTCACCGGACGGAACGATATTGTCCGGGTTCTTCAAGATATCGATGCCTGCACGCATGCAAGGTGAGGCTGCCTCCAGATCGACATCGCCACGGATCGGCAGAGAACCTTTGGCAAGATTGAAGGCAACCTGCGTGTCCTTGGAGACAAGCATGCTGGCCAGCTTCATCTGCGCTTTCGTAACTTCCGGGTCCTTGTTCTTCGGAAAATAGATTGCATCGCCGCCAGTACTCAAATTCGTCCGGAGACCAAGACCAGGCAGACAGTTATAATCCTTGCCCGCAACCTTACCGGCCATGCCGAACTCGCTCTGTGCCCAATCACCCATGATCTGAGCACCAGCACGTCCAGTCAGCACCATATTGGTTGCCTCATTCCATGAACGACCGACATAGCCGGGGTCGGCCAGCGAGCGCGCCTTGGCGAAAGCTTCGAAGACCTTTCTCATTTCCGGACCGCGCACTGCTTCGGCGTCCTTGTCCCTATTGACCTTCAAATGGAGTTCTTTACCTCCAACTGCGATTGTCAGAATGGTCAATAAGCCGTTCACCTGCCAGCCATCCCCGGTTGCCAGCGGCACGATGTTCTTTTCCCTCAATTTTGGGGCTGCGGTAATGAGCTCATTCCAGTTTTTCGGGGGCTCAATTCCGGCATCGCGGAACACTTTCGGATTGACCCACAACCATTCGGTGGAATGAATGTTCACTGGCACACAATAGAGGCGTCCTTCAAAAGTACAGGATTCAAGAAGACTTTTCGGACGAATAAAGTCAGCCCACCCCTCCTTCTCTGCAAGTTCGGTCAGGTCCGTCATCAAGCCGCCCCGGATCAACTCCTCGGCTTGCCGTCCGTGATTGAGCTGGGTTGCCCCCATGGGATTACCGCCGAGAATACGGCTGATGATGATGGGGCGCGCGGTGGCGCCGCTACCGGCAATGGCGCCATCAACCCATTTGTCGCCGCCAAGCGCATCGAACTTTTCAGCCAAAATCTTGACAGCTGCAGCTTCCCCGCCAGACGTCCACCAATGCGTAACTTCCAGATTGGCCGCTGAGGCTGGACCCGCCGCCGTTAACGTCGTCACAGCCAGGCAAGTCGATGCAATGAGAACCTTGGATATTCCATTCCGCATTCCATATCCTCCCAAATCTGAAACGTTACAGGTAATGGTATTCTAAACATCCTTACTTGCAAGCCCCTATTTCGTTCTCCCCGGTTTCTATCTGGCCCCATATTTAATATGTTGAATATGCGTAGCTTTTTTAGCCAGCACTTTCTTTATGGAGAAAAGAATTCTTTGCCTAAATTTCTGACGAAATTTACCAAGTCGTACATGAGAAAGATAAGCTGAAACGTTACAGATTCCAAGCCAATAGAAAGGGCGTCTGTTGAGACACCCTTTCATATATTTCGATACGGACTTGAATCAGGCTGCCTTGCTCACAAGCCCGTGCGGATCGAGAACGAATTTCTTCGCGGCGCCATGATCAAAACTCTCATAGCCCTTTGGAGCATCCTCAAGCGAGATGACCTGCGCGTTGACTATTTCCGCAATATTCAGACGTCCATGGAGGATAGCCTGCATCAATTGGCGATTATACTTCAGGACCGGCGTCTGGCCGGTATGGAACGATTGCGCCTTCGCCCAGCCCAGCCCGAAGCGAAGTGACAGGCTTCCATGTTTGGCTGCTTTATCAACCGCGCCCGGATCTTCCGTGACGTATAGGCCGGGAATACCGATCGCCCCGGCAGGGCGCGTTATCTCCATCATCTGGTTCAATACGATTGCCGGTTGCTCGCCGCCGCTGTGACCGCGCGCCTCAAATCCGACCGCATCGATGGCGCTGTCGACTTCGTTGCTGCCTGTGACCTCTGCAATCATGTCGCCGAGCCTATCGCTGGCCGAAAGATCAATGGGTTCAAAGCCTACCTTGCGCGCATGATCGAGGCGCTCCTTATTGAAATCACCGATCATGACAACTGCCGCACCGAGGATGCGCGCAGATGCGGCAGCGGCCAGCCCCACCGGCCCTGCCCCCGCGACATACACCACCGAGCCAACACCGACGCCAGCCTTGACCGCACCGTGAAAGCCGGTCGGCAAAATGTCGGAAAGCATGGTCAGGTCGCGGATTTTCTCCATTGCCTGTTCGCGATCGGGAAATTTCAGCAAATTGAAATCCGCATAGGGAACCATGACATAACGGGCCTGCCCGCCAATCCAGCCACCCATATCGACATATCCATATGCACCGCCTGCGCGCGACGGATTGACTGTCAGGCAAACGCCTGTGTCCTGTGACTTGCAGCAGCGGCAACGTCCGCAAGCGACGTTGAACGGCACCGAAACGATGTCGCCGACGTCGAGCATTTCGACATCGCTGCCCTTTTCGATGATTTCACCGGTAATTTCATGGCCGAGTACGAGACCCGGCATGGCAGTGGTGCGCCCACGAACCATATGCTGATCGGAACCACAAATATTGGTAGAAATTACCTTCAATATGACGGCGTGTTCCAGTTTTCGCCCGTCCGGTGCCGCCAATGCTGGATCTTCAATATCGCGAACTTCGACTGCGCCGGGTCGCAAATAAACGACGCCACGGTTCCTGCTCATGTCTACCTCCTCCAGGTCGAACAACACTGACAGATTTCAAACAATGCAATGATCGATAGTTTCCGGGCTTGGATTAAAAGATGCCCGCTTGGAGGAGGTTACAGACAGAAAACGCACCGCTCAGTCTCAATCGCGACACGTCTCATTCAAATTGACCTTCAGAAGATAGCCTGCTGGCGATCAGTACGTGGAAGCCTCCACATGACCCGCGTCTTCGTCGAACATAAAGGCCGGCCCCACAATGCGCACATTACGGTCGCTTATAGGAGCAAAAGACGTTGCGGACACATCGGGCTCGTCATTGCGCGCCGGGCGTTTGTCAGGCATGGGCACGACGACATTTTTGAAGGCGCGGCCAGCTGTGCTGCTTGCACGCAGTTCACTGACCTTGTTGACATAACCAGCCCAGTCACACCTTTTGAATTCCAGATCGCCTTGATAATTGTAGGCCGTTGGCAGCTCGACGTAGGGCTTGCCGCTGGAAACGGAGATCATTTCCGAGGTTTCGCCGTTCGGATCGTTCAAAATATAGAGATCGACATTTTCGCCCTGGCAGATGAAACGGCATTGCGCCATTGTTTCTGCAATATTATCGGATTTTTGAAACTGCGAATGCGGGGCCGGAAACAGATAGCCGTCTGACAAGCGCACGCAGTACGTTAATGCGCCCTTCACGCCATTCGGAACCCATGGCTTGCTGTTCGTGGCGGGCGATGAAGTTTTGGGACGATCCAGTTTGACTTTCGTTGCCTGCCGTGCCGCCGGCTGTTCCGTACATGACTGAGAAGAAAGCGACCTTGATGGGAGCCGCCGCTGGATTTCAGCAATCTGTTGGGCAAGATCACGGCATGGGTTGAAGAACCCTCCGCGTTCATCGCCTCCCTTGCAGCCACGGCTGCGTTCCATCGCGCGCAGGGCAGAAAGCTGGCGTTGCGTCATCAAATCCGCGGCACCGGCTGCGCGCACGCAGGATGCGGCAGCCAGTTGCGGATAACAAAACAACCCAATAAAGAGCAGCATGGCGAAAGATTTTGTCACAACGACACCTGTAAAAACCTGTGACTTTTAACGATTATCTTGCCGACAGGAGGTGAAGCGGTCTTTCCGTTTCCGAACTGCCGCGTTTGGAGTTCAGCACTTCATCCGGATTCATTTCCGATACCAAAGCGGCTAGCGCCAGACGTAGATATAGAGGCGCGTCAGTCCGATCAATGGCCTTTAGGGCAACTCGCGAAATACCGAGAGAGTGAGCCAGCTCCTGCTCGGATGTGTTCAGGGATGCACAGATTCTCGCGAGCTTTTCGTATGCGCGTCTACCCATTAGTGTTGTTCCCTCCTCTAAAATCCGGCGATCAATCCCGGTCGCCATTGTTTTTACCATTTTATATTCAGTCCCAGATTGCCTTCCCATATTCGGTTGCGCTCGCCACCGAGATTGGTCGTATAATCCGCTGTCGCAAACAGGCTAGCCTTTTCGGTGAAATCCAAGGTTATGCCGCCACCCAGTTCCAACGAAGTGCCCTTGAGGTCGGTTACAATCGGATCGGTGGCAAAACGCACTGTCTGGTCCGACGAGAAATTTTGCCAAAGATTGGCTTTCAAATAGGGCCGCAGCTTTCCGATCGATGTTTCCTGCTTGCCTTGCAGCCTGAACCCGATCCGGCCCGTCCAAGCATCGTCAGTATCAAATGATATCGACGAATAGCGATCAGCCTGATCGTCAAGCGAAAGGTGCTGCCAAATCAGTTGCGCCTGAGGCTCCAATGTCCAGCTTTCGCTCAAGGCAATTGGATATCCTCCTTCAAGCGAAGCGGTAATGCCATGCCCGTCGAGATCGATGGTCTGCCCCTCATTTGAGCTCGCATCCCCGCCAAACCAGGTTCCCATCAATATGGTGTCCAGATACCAGCCGCGAGGGCCTATATGAGTCCAGTACCCGCCAAAACTCGTACCCGTAACGTTGAGATCGCCGACAGCGAGATCGTGCCAGCCGAGCGCTTGCCCGGTAATGTCACCGCTTGCACGCGCATAACCGAAAAACAGGCCGAAACGGTCAAAATGTCCGCCGCTCGTTTCCCGACCCAGAATATCTTGTCCGGCCTGAATAGCAAAGAGCTTTCCATCGACCCCTGGGGCAACCGTACCCCGCCATTTACTGTCGATATCCTGCCCGAAAGTCCGGGCCCAACTAGCAGGCAAATATCCATCCGCCTCAAGCAGCTCCTGTTCGCCGCGGCGCTCATGAAAGGTACCCAAAGTTGAAAGCACGAGATGATGCGCGACGGGTGGCAAAGCCGAATAAACGGGAACTTCCGTGCGATAAAGCGGGACCACGTCGCCCTGAACCGGTGTCGCACCCGGCTGAGGTATTTCTGGCGCGCCGGGATTGTCACCCGGCACAGGAGGCGGGCCGCTCCCTGGCACCAAGGTGGACCGCAGATACCAGTTTTCGCTTGTATTTGCCGTTACGCCGCCCTTGAACAGGAAGTATTCGTAGGCACCGGCCGCGGCACGGCCATTCAGCGAGAACGCGTTCTGGCTGGTGGAGGCGCCATTCAATGCTTGCACGACCATAATGCCGTCCGCATTCGTTGCAGCGCCTGTCCCGCCAACATTCGTGACTGAAACACTGGTGCTGCCTGACGCAGTGCCTGTATCGATCACGAGTTTATCTGACGGGGAATTATCGGACCCGAGAATGGTATCAATAGACAGAACACCGTTCTGCCCGACATAATTGCCCTTGATCGTAAATGTATCGACGGCACTCGATTCACCGTTGGTCAGATCAATTCGTCCCGCATTGAAAACGCTTACCAGCTGATCTGAAGCAAATGGGTTCACGCCGCTGTTGGCAGCACCTCCGTACACTGTGCTTGAAGCATCGATGTTGAGCGCGCCCGTTCCTGTTCCGGCGTCTCCGAGTGTGAACGCATCGTCGAAAACAAGAGCCGTGTCATTGGTGAGGTTAATCGTCTCCCAGCTATCGAAACGCGCAACTTTCCCGGTTTTTACGTTATTGAATGTAAGGACATCGCTTCCCTCACCTCCGGTAAGCTGCTTGGTCACACCTATATTGGCATCCGTCAGATTGGCGAGGACAGCAGTATCGTTATCGGGGCCGAGGTCGATCTTTCCTTGGATTATGCCACCGCCGTCCCAAGAAAGTTGGTCATCACCAAAGCCGAGCAAAACGTCGCCTGCAACCGTGCCGCCCGTCATGGTTACGCTGTCGGTTCCGCTGCTAATGCTTATATTGCCGCCAATCATGCCGCCTGAAACAATAATCGTATCGTTTCCAAGCCCGGCGACCAGGTTACGGTCAATTGTTCCGCCCGACATATTGAAATAGTTGTTGTCGAGCTTGAGATTGACCCGCCCGATCCGACCATCAGTCATGACAGCATAGTCACCGTCTTCGAAAGCATCGATGATATGTCCGCCTGTCATGTAGAAACGGTCATAGCCGTCGCCCTGATAAAGCGAGCGAATCTCGCCACCCGTCATCCGGAATTCGTCAATATTGCTTCCCTGATGAACGTCGCCCGTAACATTTCCGCCCGTAATAAGGAAACTGTTGGGCCCGTCGCCCTGAAGGACATCCCCAACGATCGAGCCGGAATGGATTTCCACGTGATCCGCGCCGGAGCCAAACAAAACACTCCCGTTTATGATACCCGTTCCACCCGAAGGCAGAAGCAACGTGTTGTTGCCGTTGAGATCGGTAAGACCGCCGGACGACGCACCGCTGTCACAGATGAATGTGTCGTCGCCAAGCGTTGGCGATAAAGAGCATGCTGCGGAAGGAGTACTGGACAACAAGGCCGCGCCCATAGAAATCAGTGCCGTACTGGACAGGCAATGAAGTGCGCATAAGCCGACGTTGCGATGACGCATCGAAAACCCCTCAATTACCGGCAATGCATTGATCGCAACAATAGAAGGGTATTTTCCTTCATTAGGCAATGAAAAATATCAGATGGAAAATGAAACTACTTCTAAAAAATAAGGATAATCAAGAAATTGCATTGATCGTCCTGCCAGCGGACCCATTCTTTCCGAGTAAAGCGTATTCGCGTATACTTTGGCTTATAACTGTCTGATTTTATTATATTTTTTACAATAATCCCCTAGAATAAGGGGGGTATATATGTGAGAATCCGACACCTTTTGATTGATCTACCCCAGCATATGCAAATAATGGTTGCTGGCAACCAAGGATTTTAAACTGGTACAGACGTTAACCTTATCTGGGAAAAGCGCAATCAAGCCGGACCTTCCGCGCGGCACTGAGCCGCCCGGAGAAGCAATTTGATCGAATCGAAAAAACAGCGAACCACCGCTCTCGGATCAACACAACATTGTAGCAGGCTTGAATATCCGACTTGGCTTCAACCAAACCAGACGAGTGTTTCAAAAGAATTCTTCAGCCCCTAGGCTGTAGTGACGAACTAACTTGTGGTTTGGTATGAGCAAAAAATCTTCAGCTTTAGGAGCGAAACCGAAGGTGGAGTGTATCTCCATCGAGGTTTTGCGACGCCGAGATGGAGGTTTTTTTGCCATATCCCGAAGGGACGCGGTGTATTTTGCTTCTGAATGTGTCGAAACTCCCTTGTGGAGATTAACTCCACGGCGGTCGTTTCTCCTGTTCAGCAACAAAATACCCTCGCGCCAAACCGTAAGTTAATTCGTCACTACAGCCTAAAAATCGTCCCTGTGGCGGATCGATTGCAGATAGGCATAGGCTGTCCCAAGAAACACGGGCACAATTACCAAAGCTGCCCAGAATAGAATGTTGCTCATCTCTGCCTCTCCCATGGTATGAAGCGATGTGCATTCCGCATCTATGCAGACACCATTCTAACACGCAAAAGGCCGCTTTGCTCCCATTTGTTAACGAAAGGTTAATGACGCCTATTATTCTAACGGGCGACTGAAACTATCCTAATAGTTGTAGATAATTCCTATTCGCCTTGACAGTTTGTCGCGGTGAGGCTTCACATGAGCCGGATTCTTTTCGCCTTTTCTAATAGACTGGAATTGGCAGCGTTCGTTGTGAGGGGATGCAAATGCGTATTGGTTTCAACCGGCTTTTATTGGCCTTTGCAGTCGCAGCCTCCGTTTCGGCTGCTCCACACAACACACAAGCTGCCGAAACCCGGCGCATAGAGATTACCAAAGATAGCGATTATTTCGGCTTTGATCTGCGCACGGAGAAAAATGTCTCCCTGGACCAGTGCAAAAGCATTTGTCTGGGCGACAATGCCTGCCTTGCCTTCACTTATAATCCGAAGGTCAAGTGGTGCTTTTTAAAATCCGATTTCAACAAGCTCAATCAGTCCGTAGGCTCCATTGCAGGCAAGGTCGTAACGCAGTCGACAGCGGCCCGCGAAGTCGAGGATATCGGCGCCCCGCCAGCCATTTCCTTCTTCGCCGCCAATCTGGTTGATGAAGCTCGGCGCCTGAAAAATGAGCTGACTTCGAATGATAGCACTGAGGGGCTAAGCACCTTGAAGAGCGAAGCGGCCTCGGCAGCGCTCAATGGCGATCCGCGCACGGCAATGGAAAAATTCCGACTGGCTGCCGGCATGTCGCCGGATGAAAGCGAAATCTGGGCCGGATATGCGCTTTGGGCGCTGGCGACCGAGCCGTCCAATGGCCAGGAACGTTCCAAGTTCCAGCGCGATGCGACCTCGGCCTCGTGGTTTGCCTATCAGACTTCACGCACCAAGGATGAGCGCGCGCAAGCGCTTGCCGTCATGGCGCAGGCGCTCGAAAAGCGCGATGCATCGCGCCCGGCCTTGCAGGCCTATGAAGCGAGCCTTGATCTCGTCAATTCCGCATCCGTTCGTGACGCCTATGAAGACCTGAAATCCCGCAAAGGCTTCCGCATCGTCAATAATACGGTCGATAATGATAATGCCGCGCCGCGCATCTGCGCGCAGTTCTCGGAAGAACTGGTGAAAAGCGGTGTCGATTATTCGAGCTTCGTTACGCTCGATAGTGGCGCGCCAAAAGCCGTTGACGCCAAGGACCGCCAGATTTGCGTCGAGGGGCTGGAACATGGCCGCAATTATACGGTGACGTTCCGTCAGGGCCTGCCATCGGCCGTTGGCGAAGTGCTGCCCGCTCCGGTCAATCTTTCGATCTATGTGCAGGACCGCGCGCCATCCGTGCGCTTTACCGGCGACAGCTTTGTGCTGCCTGCGAAAGCCCGTCGCGGCATTCCGCTGGTCAGCGTCAATCTAAGTACCGCCAAGGTCAAGCTCTACCGCGTCGGCGACCGTTCGCTGGCACAGCTTCTCTCCGGCTATCAGTTCCTGCGCCAGTTGGACAGCTACGACATCAGCACGGTTTCCGATCAGATGGGTGCGCCTGTCTGGGAAGGCGAGATCGAGGTTGCAGGCAATGAGCTGAACAAGGAAGCAACGACCAGTTTCCCGGTTGATGAGGCACTGCCGGAACGCAAGCCCGGCGTCTATGTGCTGACTGCTGAACCGCTGGTTCAGAAGTCCGATGATGAATATGGCACCAAGGCAACGCAGTGGTTTGTCGTTTCCGACATCGGCCTGTCGACCTATACCGGACAGGACGGCATCAATGTGTTTGCCCGTTCGCTGGAAAGCGCAGAGCCGCTTAAAGGCGTGAAGCTGACGCTGCTTGCACGCAACAATGAAGTGCTGGGCGAAGCGACCACCGACAGCGATGGCCGGGCGACGTTCACGCCGGGACTGACACGCGGCAAGGACGGCATGGTGCCAGCGGTGCTGATGGCGAGTGGGGATGATGATGATTTCACATTCCTCGATATGGCACGCGCTGGTTTCGATCTTTCCGATCGTGGTGTGACGGGCCGTGCCGTGCCGAAAGCGCTCGATCTTTATGCATGGACAGAGCGCGGTATCTATCGCGCTGGCGAAGTCGTCCATGTGGGCGCGCTTGCGCGTGACGACACCGCAACCGCAATCGAGGATCTGCCGCTCACCTTCATCTTCACGCGTCCCGATGGCGTGGAAGATCGCCGTCTCGTTTCGGACAGCAAACTGGCCGGTGGTCATGCCATCGACCTGACCTTGCCGTCGAACGCCATGCGCGGCACCTGGAATGTTTCGGTCTACACCGACCCCAAGCAGCCAGCAATTGCCACGCAGATGTTCCTGGTTGAAGATTTCGTGCCGGACCGGATCGAGTTCGATCTGACGTCCGACAAGCCGGAAATCGCCGTGGGTGAAACCGCCAATATCACCGTGGACGGTCGTTTCCTCTATGGTGCGCCTGCCGCCGGTCTTGCGCTTGAAGGCGAAGTCACGCTTTCGACCAAGCGTCAGTGGGACCGCTTCAAGGGCTATTATTTCGGCCTCGCCGATGAAGAACAGGGCGAAGCCACGCGCCTTCCGCTCGATGGCCTGTCAAAAGTCGATGACAACGGCAAGGCGACTTTCCCGGTTACAGTCGATGAAATGCCGTCAACGACGCGTCTCGTAAATGCAGCCGTGACCGTTCGTATGCGCGAAACCGGCGGTCGCGCGGTTGAGCGTAGGATCGATGTTGCCATTCAGCCGGAAACCGATCTCATCGGCATTCGCCCGGATTTCGCTGGCGATGAAGTTCCGCAGGGGGGAACCGCAAAGTTCAGCCTGATCGCCTCTGACAGCAAGGGCGACCGCAAAACGCTTGATGGCGCACAATGGTCGCTGGTCAAGATCGAGCGTAATTATCAGTGGTATCGCAGTGGCAATAGCTGGAACTACGAACCGGTGACCTCCACCAAGGCGATTGCCAACGGCAAGGTCGATCTGAAAACCGATAGCGAGGCTGAAATCAGCCTGCCGGTCGATTGGGGTCGTTATCGTCTGGAAATCGAAACAGCCGATGCTTCGGGTCCGGCCACAAGCTATGAATTCGATGCGGGCTGGTTTGTGAGCTCAACCTCGACCGAAACACCGGACGGGCTCGAAATTGCGCTCGACAAGGAACATTATGCGGCGGGTGACACGGCAGAACTGAAAATCTCCCCGCGCTTTGCAGGTGAGCTGCTCATCACCATTGGTGCGGAAAAGCTGCTCAAGACAATCACCGCAAGCGTGCCGGAAGGTGGCACGACCATCGATATTCCGGTGGGTGAGGATTGGGGCGCGGGCGCCTATGTTACGGCAACGCTGTTCCGTCCGGGTGAGGCTATTGAAAGCCGCATGCCTGCGCGTGCGATTGGTCTTAAATGGCTGAAGGTCGATCCTGCCGACAAGCAGCTTGCAGTCAAGCTGACCCCGCCTGAGAAGATTGCACCGCGTTCCACGCTTTCCATTCCTGTTTCGGTTGAAAATGCAGGTGGCGAGCAGGCCTATGTCATGGTTGCGGCTGTCGATGTCGGCATTCTCAATCTGACACGCTATCAGCCGCCGAACCCTGAAAACTGGTTCTTCGGACAGCGTCAGCTGGGCCTTGAAATGCGCGATATGTATGGTCGCCTGATTGACGGTTCGCTCGGCGTCACCGGCAAGCTGCGCACAGGTGGCGACGGTGGCAATATGGCAGCCGAAGGCAGCCCGCCCACCGAAAAGCTTCTTGCGCTGTTCTCCGGTCCGGTTGAACTCGACAGCGACGGCAAGGCAACAATCACTTTCGACATACCGCAGTTCAACGGCACCGCGCGCGTCATGGCGGTGGCATGGACCAAGAAGGCTGTTGGCCATGCGGTGACCGATGTCATCATCCGCGATCCTGTGGTCATCACCGCTGGTCTGCCACGCTTCATGGCCCCCGGCGATCAGGCCAATATCCGCTTCGATATTGCCAATACGGACGCACCGGATGGCAATTATCGTGTGAGCCTTGAAACCACCGATAATCTCGGTGTTGAGGTTGGCTCCTATCCTGAAAGCATTGCGCTTGCCGGTGGCAAACGGCAGTCGATCACCGTTCCGCTCAATGCTGTGGCCACGGGTGCCGGTGGTGTGACAATCCGGCTTTCCAACGATGCAGGCCTCAATGTTGAACAGGCTTTGGCATTGCCCGTGCGCCCGGTCGATCTGCCGGTCACGAGCCGCCATGTCGTCAATCTCTCGGCCAATGGCGGAAGCCTGAAAGTCGATGGCGGCCTTCTGTCGGAAAGCCTGCTTGATGGTGCTTTTGTCAGCGTTGGTGTGACGCGAAGTGCGGCATTTGATGTGCCAGCCTTGTTGATGGCTCTCGACCGCTATCCTTATGGCTGCACAGAGCAGACCACCAGTCGCGCATTGCCGCTGCTTTATTTGAGCGAGATGGCTGCAGGTACGGAAGCGGCAGCGGGTCTGGAAAGTCAGGACGAGCTTAAGAAGCGTGTGCAGGACGCTATCTTCCGTGTGCTGAACAACCAGTCTTCGAGTGGTTCGTTTGGCCTCTGGTCGCCCGGGTCGGGTGATCTTTGGATGGACGCCTATGTGACCGACTTCCTGACGCGTGCGCGCGAAAAGGGCTATGACGTGCCGCAGCAGGCGATGCTGTCCGCTCTTGGCAATCTGCAAAATGCACTCGGCTACACCACTGACGTCAAGGAACGCGGCAACGACATTGCCTATGCGCTCTATGTTCTGGCACGCAACAAGAAAGCTTCGGTTGGTGATCTGCGTTACTTCGCCGATACCCACCTCGGAAACTTCGCAAGCCCGATGGCAATTGCCCAGCTTGGTGCAGCACTGGCCCTTTATGGTGATCAGCCGCGCTCGGAACGCGTGTTCGATGCGTCGCTCCAGCTTGCAACCAGCCAGTCCAGCTACGACTATAATCGCTCCGATTATGGTTCGCCCTTGCGAGACGGTGCGGCGATGCTGGCTCTTGCTTCGGAAACCAAGCCTGCGCCGAAAGTGCTGCCGTCGCTGATTACGCTGGTCGAGTTCCAGCGTGAAAAGGCTCGTTATCTCAGCACGCAGGATCAGGCGTGGATGCTGCTTGCAGCACGCGGACTTCAGGATGACAATGGTGCCCTCAGCCTCGACATCAATGGCACTGCGCATCAAGGCGCGTTCTCCGAGCGTCTCAATGGTGCAGCCCTTGAAGCACAGCCGCTGGTCGTCACCAATAAGGGTCAGGGATCGGTTGATGCGGTCGTGACCGCAGTTGCGCCGCCCGCTCAATCGCTGCCCGCGGGTGGTGAAGGTTTCACCATCGAGCGCACCTATTATACGCTCGATGGCGAACCGGCCAATGTGACCGGCGTCAATCAGAATGAGCGCTACGTAGTTGTCCTGAAAATCGAGGATCTGCAGGAATGGCAGTCGCGTCTGCTTGTGACCGATCTGCTGCCAGCGGGCTTCGAGATCGATAATCCGGGCCTTGTTTCCAGTGCCGATCTTGGCAACTTCTCATGGCTGGAAAGCACACAGGCAGCGCATCTCGAATTCCGCAATGATCGTTTCGTGGCCGCTTTCGACCGCTCGGCGGGCGAGAAGAAGCCGATCACGCTGGCTTATGTGGTGCGTGCGGTGACGCCTGGTCTTTACACCCATCCGGCAGCAACGGTTGAGGATATGTATCGTCCGCAATTTGCAGCGCGCACGGCAACGGGCATGATGGAGGTAGCTGCACCGTAAGCCATGATCCCGAAAAGTGGGAACCGGTTTTCGGACAAGATCATGGCGAAACAATTGAAAAGGCGTTGGAAAATAGCGATTGGCGGTGCCGCGTTTCTCGGCATCGCCGCTATTGGAACCGTGGTCGGGCTTGACTGGCTCGACCGCACCTATCCTCCGCCCTTGCCGGAACGGCTGACCATTTCTACTGAAGTCATGGATCGCGACGGCGCCCTGCTCCGCGCCTATGCAACGCCGGACGGCTATTGGCGCTTGAATACGCGGATCGAGGATGTCGATCCGAAATTCGTGAAAATGCTGATCGCCTATGAGGACAAGCGATTTTACGATCATGGCGGCATTGATTTCCGGGCGCTTGCACGGGCGGCGATGCAGCTTGCAGGGAGTGGCCGTATTGTTTCCGGCGGCTCCACACTTTCCATGCAGCTTGCCCGCCTTATCGAGCCGCGCGAAAGCCGCAGCTTCGGCTCCAAATTCCGGCAGCTTGCGCGTGCTGTCCAGATCGAGCGGCGGTTGAGCAAGTCTGAAATTCTTGAGCGCTATCTGACGCTCGCGCCCTATGGCGGCAATCTGGAAGGCGTGCGGTCAGCTTCGCTCGCCTATTTTGGCAAGGAGCCACTGCGTCTCACAACATCGGAAGCCGCACTGCTTGTGGCCCTGCCGCAATTGCCGGAGCGCCGCCGTCCAGACCGCGAGATGAAGAATGCAGTTGCGGCACGGGATCGTGTGTTGAAACGCATGGTTTCGTCTGAGGTGTTCACGAACGAGGAAGCCGAGCGTGCATCGCGTGAGCGCATATCCGCTACGCGTCAACCCTTGCCGTCGTTGGCCGCCCATTTTGCCGATCTCGCATTGAAGCAGGCACCGACCGAGGCGCGGCATCACCTGACGCTTAAAAAGTCGGTGCAGGCGGGACTAGAAGCTGTGGCACGGGAAGCCGCTGCGAAGCTCGGTCCGAAAGTTTCGGTAGCCATGGTGCTGGCCGACAGCCGTAACGGCAATATTCTGGGTGAAGTTGGCTCCGCTGACTATTTCGATGGCAAGAGGCAGGGCTGGATCGATATGACCCGCGCCGTGCGCTCGCCCGGTTCTACGCTCAAGCCCTTCATTTATGGGCTGGCCTTCGAGCAGGGTCTGATCGCACAGGAAACCATCATCGAGGACCGCCCGCAGGATTTCGCAGGCTATCGTCCGCGCAATTTCGATATGAACTATCAGGGTGATGTCAGCATCCGTCAGGCGCTGCAAATGTCGCTCAATGTGCCGACCATTAGTCTTCTTGATGCGGTCGGCCCTGCGCGGTTGACGACACGCATTCGTCAGGCGGCGGTTAATCTGCAACTGCCAAAAGGCGAAGCACCGGGGCTGGCTATCGGCCTTGGTGGTGCGGGCATCAGCCTGCGGGATCTGGTGCAGCTTTATACCGGGCTTGCCAATGGCGGGCGAGGCGCCGCCCTTCGTGATGGCACGGAAAGTTCGGAGCCGGTGCAGCCTTCCGCCCCTATTCTCACCGAACAGGCATCCTGGCAGATCGGCGATATTCTGGCCGGTGTCGTGCCGCCGCAAGGCGCGAAACGCCTCGGCATAGCTTACAAGACCGGCACGTCTTATGGCTATCGCGATGCGTGGTCGGTTGGTTATGACGGCCGTTATGTGCTGGGTGTCTGGGTCGGGCGAGCCGATGGCGGCTCAGTGCCGGGCCTTGCGGGCTATGTTTCGGCGGCACCTATCCTGTTTGAAGCCTTTGTGCGGTCCGGTATTGCATCCGTGCCGCTGCCGCGTGCGCCCGCAGGCGCGTTTCGAACAGCGCGCGCCGATCTTCCGGTGACGCAGATACGCTTTTCGTCTGCGAGCGATCCTCTGCCGGTTCTCAAGGCCTCGATTGAGCCTGCACCGCGCATCGTGTTTCCACCCGATGGCGCGCATGTTGAGTTGAAAGCCCTGACCGATAATGCATCGCCGCTGGTGCTGAAATTACAAGGCGGGCGCGCGCCATTTCGCTGGCTTGCCAACGGCAAGCCCATCGCCGAGATCGAACGGAGAAGGACGACAAATTGGCAACCGGACGGAACCGGATATTCGACGCTGACTGTAGTCGATGCAGCCGGACGGGCCGCAAGCGTCAACATTTTTGTTGAATAGCGGCCTATTGGGCAGCTTCCGATAGAATGGCGTTTCCGGCTGCTTGTTTCTCCAGCGACATGACTTTCAGATTGCCCGAAAACAGGATGCCGGTAATTGGAAGTACCGGCTCCGCAGGCAGTTCCTCATGTTGCGTGCTATCCTTGGGAACATGCAGCTTATGTTCCACACCCTCTTCGGCAGCCGACAGGGTAAGCGCAACATTCCCCCGCGCTTCCAAAAGCTTAGCGCCATATAGAAACTCGAAACTCAACATCGAAACGAGGAACTTGTAGGTTCCATCGCGCACGCCTCCCTTCATCATCGCAGCGCGATGCACCTCTCCCCCCATCGCCACATCAAGCGGCGGAATGCGGGGATCACAGACATAACCAAGCGCCAGAAGCTGACCGCCCTCAACCTCGAAGCGCATTTTGTCCAAGCCAAGATCGAGCGCCGAGATCGAGAAACGGCGATTGCTGTATTGCACTGGCACGCGTCCGAGCCGCTTGCACAATTGCTCGCCGCTCAAGGCGCGGGCATTTGCGAAATGGTCCGGATCGATGGCGAATGGCAACGCTTTTGGACGGTTCGGAACCGACAGGGCCGATTCAAGAACATCGGCAATCAAATTCGCAACGATCGTTGTTGAAACCGGCCGCGCATAATGGCCCTGATCGAGATAAAATGCCGGATTGCCCACGACATCGCGGCCATATTGCTGCATCAGCATTCGCGAGACATCAACCGAGATCGTTCCATACCATTGGGAGATGTAATTGATGCCCGCATCGATCGAAGGCACGGAATTCAGAAAGGAGCCATTGCGCGCACCGAACACAAGCGTTGCAATCCGCAAGTTCGGATTGCGTTCAAGCGCGTAGCGGATGATCCCTTCGTAAAACCGCGCCCAATGACGGAATGGACGCCGTTCATCGCCGTAAACAAAAGCATCATTGATTGCATATTCGATCAGCAGCAGCTCGCACTCTTCGAGCTGTTCAAACTGCTTGAGCTGATAAAGACCGAGCGCGCTCGTCGTGCCGCCGACCGCAAGATCGGCGACAATATCGAGTTCCATCCCGCGCCGAGCCATCGTCGACAGAAGTGTGGGCAGATAGCCCGGCAGCATGACGGTGTTGGAACCGCCAATGATTACAGTCTTGAGTTTCATTGCATCACCGTTGCAGCTTTACCGGCTGGCGTCAGCGCGCCGCAGCGCCACACACCATACGTGCTTGCATCCCAATCAAAATAATAGGCGGCTGCGATCTGGCCGCTATCCATCATCTGCCGAAAGCGATCACGCGCCTTCTCGACCAGTTGCTGGCGATTATTGTCATCGGCCGGACAGGCCTTTGAGGTGTTGGCAAAGCCCCATTCCGTGATCCAGCATGGCTTGCCATTGGTTC
Source organism: Ochrobactrum sp. PL_is483 (assembly GCF_055816855.1). NCBI lineage: Bacteria > Pseudomonadati > Pseudomonadota > Alphaproteobacteria > Hyphomicrobiales > Brucellaceae > Ochrobactrum > Ochrobactrum sp. PL_is483. The sequence continues at coordinate 133,119 of NZ_JBVPGS010000040.1, read as the reverse complement.
CGCCGCAGAATGATAGCGCGTTGCTGATATGCTTTGCGCGCGCAGCCCGCGTGCCGCTGCTGCCGGGATAGATGTGGATGCCGTAGCCATCGGCAGCTTCATCCAGACCGTACTTCTTGAGAAGATCGGTAAAGGCGGCAGGTTCGACGGTATCTATCCCCCGCCGGTCCGCATCGATGAAGGGAATATCGGAAAGGCCCGCAGATACGACTTTTGCCTTAGCGCTGTGTCTGGTTTTTGCCAGTTCCCCGCGCACGATGCGCAAAAGTTCGATGTATTTTTCCGCACCTTTTTCGACCAGCGGAAGTTCCTCCATCTCGGCCAAAGAGCGCGCGGTCTTCATCTTCTCCTTGGGCAGAATGGCAAGATCGCCATTATAAGCGCCCCAGTTGATCTCGTTTCCGGGTTCAGCCGCAACTAGAGACACCCCCAGCGCATCGATCTTTTGCAGAGCATCCGCCACCGCCTTTTGGAATCGCTCGGGGGATATGTCGGACAGACGATACATGTCCCAGATACGCCCGCGCCCAGACCGGGGTTTTGTCCCTTCCGGATAAAAATCCGCATTGTTGAGCGAGATTTCGAGCAGGATGGCCAGGCCTTTTTCATGTGCGAGGCGGACGGCATTAATACTTTGATCGAGCGGACGTGTGAGTGACAGACGAACCGCCACCACACCGTTCTTCACCATCTGATCGAATATCTGCTCGCGCTCGGCTGGCTTGAGCCATGCCATATTGACCCGATTGACACCAAAGCGCGTGTCGGCAAGAGCGCCATTGGGCGCGACGGCAAGCAAGGCGGCGCCAAGCAAAGCTGCCATTGCCCCTTTCCTGCCCCCAACACTCTTGCGAAGTTTCATCATCGGATACCGATATCTTTCAGCGCACCGTTAAAATTGGCCTCGCATTCCGAATAGCGGTTGATGGCTGCGGGCACATCGATCTTGGAAAGGAAGTCGCGCAGATATGCCTTTTTCTGCGGTTCGCGGTTCCAGACGCTTGCCTCGATATGCGGAAATCCGACGAAGCCCAGCATTTCCCGCATGCGGTCATCGACAGCGATCATCAGCCCCGGAATCCCCGACTGCATGCCAATGATGGTGCCATGGAATCTGCGGCTCAGGCCGAAATCCTGACTGGAGATCCAGCTGCGCCATTTATGCGTGTCGAAAAACACCAGCAGCTCGTTTTTTCGCTGCCATTTTTCCATATGTTTGTAATCAACGGGCGCGGTGATGCGGCTTGCGGCCTGATCGTAGGCTTCCGCATGATCTTCACCCGCCATGTTCATATTGTAGACGATCACCTCGTCCTGAATGACATAGCTTGCAACGCTGTCCTTTTCGAGCAGCGCGTGCGCATCGACGATCGTATCTGCAACGCTGCCAAGATAACCGCCAAAAGAGATTTTCTGCGCGTCAGCGAGGCTTGGATCGGCCAGGCGGCTCAGTGAGCGCTTCATCTGATCCGGTGCATAATAGAGCGACGGACACCCGGTTGGGCGGACATATTTCATGCCCGCATCCTTCAGGAACTCTTCGGTGAAATGACCGCGTGTAAGAAAGAAGCTCTCCTTGCGGCGCAGGATTTCGAGAAAACGGCGCGTGCCTTCCGGCAGTTCCGCTTTAAGGTTTTCCTTCTTCTGAATGCCGATGCCCATGACGACAATCGGCATGTTCAGCTTTTCGAAGACAAAGGATTCCGTCGTGGCCGCATAGCCGGGACGCAGAAGATTGGCCGAAGCGAACAGGCAGAGATCGAAGCTCTCGTTGAGTTCCGCATAGGTATCCGGCGAATTGAGACTGTTCGCCAGATGCCAGAACGGGACATAGGTCACATCATGGCCGCGCACCGCGTTGGCCGCGCCCTCACCGATGAGATAATTGCCGGTATTGGCAATCTTCTTGACCTGATCGATCACATCCTTCTTTGTGCGGATGGGCTCGAAATAGGGGCGATGCTTCACTCTTGCCCCGGAAACGCTTTCGACGGTCCGCATCAAATATGACGGAATGCCGGTGATCATTATGCGCATGGTGATCCATCTTCGCTGGAATTAAGGAACTGTTGAAGAGAGCCTGAGGTCAGCCGATGCCGATTTCTGAAAGCACGCTTCGGAAATTGCGTTCTCGCGCCGAGTAAGTTTCAATGACTTCGGGAATGTTCATCGCGGCGATGTGGTCGCTGACGAAAGCCCGCCTGTCGTTGGCGGCGTTGAGATCGCGCGCATCGATCTTCGGCAATCCGGAGAAATTGAGCATCTCGCGCATACGGTCATCGACGGCGACCATCAGGCTCGGCACGCCAGCCTGCATGGAGATGACATTGCCATGGAAGCGGCGACCGAAGGAAAAGTCCATGGTCGAGCACCAGGCGCGCCATTGATTGGTATCGAGGAAGGCGTGAACACTCACCTTCTTTTTCAGATCGCCCGACCCCTTATAGGTGAGCGGGCCGACCAGCTCGCCGGTGGTTGAATCGTAGGCGCGGCCATTGGCATCGGATTCGAGTTGCATGTCGAAATGCAACAGCTCATCCTGAACCACATAGGCTGAACGTCCGTCATCGGAACCGAGCGCATTCATATCGCCGATGGTTTCGAGTTCCGCTCCCATGTAGCCGGTGAACACGGTGCGGCCCTCGCCCACCTTCACCTCCGGCAGGCGACTGATCGCCTTGCGCATATTGTCCGGGCGGAAATAAAGCGATGGGCAGCCGACCGGTCGGACATAGGAAAAGCCCTGATCGCGGAGATAGCCGGCTGCATTTTCGCCCCGCGTAAGAAAATAGTGTTCGCGGCTTTTCAGAACTTCCAAAAGCTTTTTGGTACCCGCCGGCAGGCCGTCCTCACTTTCAATATCGGGACGGTTCTGAATGCCGATGCCAAGCATGACAACGGGCATATCGAGCTTTGACAGAACAAGCGCTTCCGCATCTGCCGATAGGCCCTTGCGCAGGAGGTTTGCGCAGGTAAAGACGCAGATATCGAACTGCTTGTTGATCTCTTCCAGACCCGTTCCATTATTGACGCAATTATAGAGGTGCCAGAATGGAATGTGCTTGGCGGTCGGCAGAAGCGCTGTCATCGCCCCTTCGCCGATCAGATAATTACCCGTATTGGAGATGTTCTTCAGTTCCTGGATAAAATTATCTCTGGATTCGGAATCCCGCTGCTTTTCCGAATAATAGACCTGCGCCTTGTCCGCACGCTGGATGAGGCGCGTCAGATGGCTCGGAATGCCCGTGACGAGGATTCTTGGGTTGGTTGGGCGGCTCATAGGTCGACCTTTCTGGTATAATCAGGCAACTGCGCGGCCGGGGAGAACGGCGGTCGCGCTGGCATCGTCTGCAACATCCGGCTGGGAAGACCGGGATTTCGGATAAACGGGGCGTATTTCGTTCGCCCAATCGGTAAATTCGGAGAAGGCCGAGCTCCATGTGCGGTGGGCCGCTGAAGCGAGGGCACCTTCGGCAGTTCGCAACAGAGCTTCGCGATCTTGTGCTAGGATCGTCAGGATGCGCGTCATGTCGGAGACAATCTGCGCATCGTTGCCATTGCGGATGAGAATGCCATCGCGTCCGTGATTGATGAGCTCATCGACGGCACCGACGGCTGTTGCCACCGGCACGCAGCCAAGCTGCTGCGCTTCGGCGATCATCAGCGGTGCGCCTTCCCATCGCGACGGCATCAGCAGAACATCGGCCCATGCCAGATGGTTGGCAATGTCCTTGCCGTCGAAAACCGGCGGCGAGACTTTAACGCCTGCATCCTTCAAACGTGTCATCCAGGATGCACTCGGATCGTCGGAAAGAATTTCGCCGCCGATGGCCTGCGCTTCGAACGGAATGCCCTGCTCTTTCAGCTTGACGATTGCGTCGTGCAGCCGGTCGATGCCCTTCTGACGGTCGAGACGGCCCATATAGAGGATACGCATCGGTTCGCCCTTGCGGCCCTGCTTGCGCGCTGCGGTGACTTGCTCCCGCTGTTTTGTATCGATTGAAAAACTGGCCCCGTTTGGCACCGAAAACACTTTTTCATATGGTACGCCGAAGCTGTGCAGATAGATTTTCAGCTGATCCGAACAGGTGAGAAAAGCGTCATAGGCGTGTTCGAACGCGATCGCCGCATAGGGCTGGCCTGCCTGACGGCGGAAGACCGTTTCGTCCACCACATGCAGATAGCAGGCGGTGCGCGTGCCTTCCGAGCGCAGCTTGCCCATCAGCGGATGCGCTGCCATGACATGGTTGTTCACCACCAGATCGAAACCGGACAACTGCCCGCGCAGAATGCTCCAGTCGAGCGGGTGATCCTCGGTGATGAAATCCTGCCCGAGAAAGCGATTTGTGTCGCCCCAGGCGGGAATGCCATCCTTCCAGAAATGAAGATAATCGAAGGACTGGTCGAACTCATCGAGCACGTCCATCCGTTCATTGCCAAGCACGAACAGATGGGTTTCAAACCCCTGGTTCTTCAACTCACGACCGGCGGCATAGGCAACCTTTTCCGCCCCTCCGAAAGAGGCGTTCGGCACCAGAACGGCAGCCGTCTTTTTCCTTGCCGGGTTATGCGCAAGCGGCAAAACGGGCCCGCCACCAAGTTCGCTGCGCAGCACCTGATACATTTCGGAAAGGGCCGGCAGGCGACGCGGACGCCATGTCCAGCGTGTGGCTGCACTCTGCTTCAGCGGGCTTGTTGCAATTGATGTCACCAGATTGAGCATCGACTGCTCAGGCCGCGACAAGGCCCGGCGCTGACGCACCCGCGGAAACGGGAAACGTACCTTCATTCGCGCCGATGTGGGCCATAATTGCTGCGTACCCAACGAAGCGAACCAGTCCAGTGCATCGTTTTCGATGATTTCCTTGATCAGTCGGGTTGAAACGAAAAGGAGATCGGCATGTGGCTGCCGCGTACCCGACGGCATGATCTCCGTATCGATCCGCCGCTCGTCTTCCACATTGGTGAGTTCCACAAAGACGATATTGGCCTGTTCCGCCAGCCTCTCAAGCCGTGACAGGATATTCGGCAACAACCGCGAACGTGCCAGAAGTTTCAGCGTTTCTGTGTTGGACGAGGCAAGAAACGGCGGGAAATGGAAATTATCCGGCTCCGAAACACTGCCCCAAAATGCGCGGATCGCATCATCGAATTTGAGATCGGTAGTGCCAAGGCTGAAGTCGGTGAAAAGGCTGACCGTCCCCTCGCCTGCGCGGATCACGCCATAACGCGGGCATTCCTCATGCTCGAAACCCACGAGTGTCGGGCGACGAAACAGCGCCTTGTGTCGCTTGCGCAGGAAACTGATCGAGCCGGAGCGGTCGCGATTGGCCTCCTTGAAGCGGCTTTCCGCGCGCAGGCGATATTCAAAGCCGGTATCATGGCAAGGCGTCCCGACGAACCCCGCTTCAATCGCCGAAAGCCAGAACTCCCAGTCCTCGAAACCATTTTGCCGGTCGTCATCGAAACGCACACCGCTGCGAAAAACCTCTGCGGAAATCATCGATCCCGTATCGCAGATATTGTCCGTGATGCAGTGGATCAGCCGCGAATAGCTGTTGCCATAATGTGCGCGCCAGTTGACGGAGAAAGTGTCGATATTGGTATAGACCCAGCCAGCATTCGACGCCAATAGCTGGCGGTAGAGCGTGTCGATGGTGTGCGGCTGCACCCGGTTGTCGGAATCGACGAAATAGACCGCCTTCACATCCGGCATCTCTTCGAGAATATAGTCCACGGCACGGTTGCGGGCGCCGCCGGGACCGGCATTCTCGCCAAAGATGACGTGGATATTGGAATGTGCTGCCGCATAGAGCGTCAGGCTGTCGAACACTTCACGGCGCGGATCTCCGTCCACCGACACCACGATCTGTGTGCGGAAAACCGTCTCTGATGCGAGAATGGTTTCCAGTGCTTCGAGCGCCAGCGCCGCATGGCCGTAGAGCGGCATGGCAACGACGATCAAATCCTTCGACCTATCGTACATTCGCAGCCTCTTTGACCAATTCCTGACCGGGCTGGGCTTCGATGTGCTTGACCAGCCGGAAGTTGAGGACCTTGAGCCACGAAAAGTCGACGGAATCCGCAGCTGCCTTGCTCAGAACAACGAGGTCCATTGTCCGGTCGACCGGTCCTTCAAGCATGAAGTTGATATCGATCGGGCGATTGGGTGCGACTTCCGACCAACCGCTGAACAAAACCTGTTGGCGTCGGCGGTCGAGATTGGAAATCGCGTCGATTTCTTCCTTCACATCTGATGCCAGATTGACCAGCAAAAGGCCGACCGCGCAGGGCTGTCCTTCCGGATGGTCGATCACTGCCCGCGCAGAAACGCGGACCGTTCCCGGCGCGACCACCCGTCGGATTGCGGCTGCGGTGACGCCTTCCTCAAGCGGGTGACAACCGATGGCATCCTCATGTTCCAGAAAACGCACGGTCGGAAAATCTGGAGTAATGGGGGTCACGGACACGTTGGCCACGTTGCGCAGCAGTTCAACCGGCAGACGATAGTCGTCAACCTTTCGGCCATTGATCAGCGCAGTCGGCACGATGGCATTCGGCAACGATGCCGGACGCACACCCGGCAAGCCGGTAAAAATCCGCAATGCGAGCGGGCGCATGTCGAGATCGGCATGCGGAATGCGAGCCCGCGCCGCATAACGCTCGTTGGCGATCACATTGCCCAGCGACAGTTCCGGCGGAACTCCGCCCGAGGCGGAAATGCGCAGGCGCAGCGTCCGATGGCCACCGTCACATGCCTTGGGAAGCGAAAAGAAGTTCCATTCCGAATGCAACGTGCCGTAAGGCACCAGCCACTCGGCAATTCCTTCGCCATTTTCAAGATAGTCCAGCGTCACGATCAACTGGCCATTGCGATTGGCCGGGAGGTCACGGAAATGGAGAGCAAAACCGGAAACGGCATAGCTCGAAACCGGGAAAAGCTGCTCGATCTCCGATTCGCGCAGCAGCCGCGCAAAGCCTTCGTCCTTTGGATCGACCAGAGGGGCGTGGCTGAAAATCTCCGTTGAGGAATCCCAGTTGCGAGCGTGAAATGCGTCTTCAATCGCCCGATAATTCTCAAACATGGTCTCGCGCTCGCGGCGCAGCATTGCGAGTTCGGTGTGAACCTTGCTGACATGGCCGACAAGACGATCCAGGCTATTTTCGAGCAACTGCGTAACCAGCAGCGGAGCGGTTTCGGGCGATGCTTCATCGACACGCACAACGGGTAGTTCGGGAATGGTGCTCAGACGATAGATCTGCTGCAGAACCGTCTTCAGTTCGTTTTCGCCCTCTTGCGAAGCAGCGACCGCAATGAGTGGAAATGTATTTGCCAGACGAAGGCGTTTTCCGTCTCCTTCGACAAAGGTCGTCAGCTCGCCCAGAGACGTCGCTTCCAGCGCTTCACGATCACGCATCGAAGCAATGGCATATCGGCGGGATTTCCGCGCCGAGATCGCAGGAAGTGGTGTGCTCAACATAATCATCCATTGTGTGATGGCCGACTTGGGAGTCTCGGCCTGCACCTGCAATGAGAAAATACAGAGTATGTATTGTCAACAGTCTTATAGCATCAACTATATGATAATATTGCGAATATTTGGAATGAATTTAATTCGAAATTTGAAACAATATGAATATATATTTCGACAATAGCGTAAACACGCAGAAATACGCAGTTTTATATTTAATTGTAAGGACTTGAGTGCCCGATTGTCGCCACATATGGCCTACCGGCCATTCAATACTGCATCGATCAAGGTTTTTTGCTGGCGTAAACAATCCGACAACTTGAACCGGGTTTCGACGGTTCGGCGTGCTGCCGCCCGCATCTGTAGACATGCGTCGGGATCGCGAAGCACGTTCATGATCACTTCCGCCAGCACGTCCGGCTCAAAAAACGGTACAAGCAATCCGTTTTGGCCCGAGCGGATCAACTCCCGGACCGGCGGCGTGTCCGAACCGATGATGAGCGCGCCGCATGCCATCGCCTCCACGACCGACCAGGACAGGACGAACGGATAAGTCAGATAGATGTGGGCAGTCGATATCTGATAAAGTTTCCGCAGCTGGGCATGGGGGATCGTGCCGGGGAATACGATGCGATCCGGCGGCAGATCGAAATTCCTGACGAGATGCTCTCGCCACGAACCGCCGCCGGGCGGCGGCGTTCCATAGCTGACGCCATCACCGCCGACGAAAACGAAAATCGCGTCGTCGTTTTGGCGAATGACCTTGGCCGCCGCTTCCAGCGCTTGCGGAAAGCCGCGATAGGGTTCGAGATCGCGCGCAACGAATGTGATGACGCGCGATTCTCCCGCTTTCAGCGTCCGCCCGTCTGGCAACTGAATCGTTGCATGACGGTCCGGATAGAAAAGTTTTGTATCCACCCCTTCGTGAACCACCGCGATACGATTCTGCACGGAATGCGGGTAGAGGCTTTTTTGCCAGTGCGTCGGGCTGAACCCGCCGTCGATACCCTCAAGGGTAACAAGCTGCGCCATATTGCGCAGACGCAAGCGCTTGCGGGTTTCAATGTCTGGCCGGTCGCCCGGTACAAAGCCCACATCCGCGCCATTCGCGCGGTAGAAGAACTCGCAATAACCGAGTGCAGGCACCAAGGGCAGTACGTCCTTGACGAACATCATGCTGCCCCAGCCAATATGACCGACAACGATATCGGGCGCCTGTCCGTGATGGGCCATGGATTCCAGGGTTTCGGCCACGCGGTACCCGATCCTCGTGTGATGATCGGGTACTTCCAGATATCTGGCCATCGCACCGCCGGTGCGAGGACCAGATTCCACTCTGTGACGGATGACGCGGACCGCTGGGAGGCGACGGTCCACTGTCTCGCAGATCAAGCTTACATCATGTCCGCTGGTAGCCAGATTCTCGGCTAGCGCAGCGAATTGGCCGAAGCCACGCCTGTGCACAAATGCTATACGCATGTTACAAAACGTGCTCGACCGACAGCCAAAAACCGCCGCAACACATCAGATGCCAAATCGTGCGGCATTGCCCCACACGAGTTCCAGCCGGTGCAGTGTCTGATAGGCAATCTCCAGATTCTTGAGATCGTCATCATCCCGGGTGAGGATATGGTTGTAGGAGCGGCTTGCATTGCGCAAGCTTGCACACAGCCGTTCACCCTTGTCCGTCAGGCGGATACGAGCGGACCGTTTGTCCCTCTGCGAGGTAACACGATCGACATAACCGCCGTCGGTAAGCTGCTTAAGATAATAGGAAATGTTGGAACCGACATAATGTCCGCGATCCAGTAATTCACCCACAGTGAGCTCGACATCGCCGATAGCCATCAGAACCAGGGTCTGGGCCGGGCCGATATCTTCCACGCCCAACTTCGTCAGCTCGGTTTTAAGCAAGCTCACAAAGCGGCGGTTCACTCGTTCTATCATCCGGGCCAGTTCGAAATGCGTGATAACGACTGTATGAACCGGATGTCTGCGTTCCTGTTTTTCGGCGGTAACTTCAGGAAAATCAACGGCAGTAAAGCCATCGACTGATGTTTCGACTTCCACTCCCTCGTGTAGAAGTTTTTGCATCTTTTGCTCTCCATTTTCAATTTTACTTCAAATTTTGAAGAAATTTGCAGTTATATTTTCCTTGCTCCTTTCGCATTTCCCCGCCGTAAGAACCTTTTTTCTGTCACATTCTCTGCAGTATTACTTTACTGAACTTGAGAACTAGCACACAGTTTTTAGGGATATCCGCCACCTGTGACCATTCCAAGGCAGATAGCGTATGAATGATACTCGCGAAATCAACTCGATTGGCAAGAGCCCTGCGCACAAAAAGGGGCAGGACGATTCGGTAACTACGCCGAAAGGCCTGATTTTCAAGGCCCGCCGCGTTTTCCTGTCGGGACTACTTTATGCAGTGCTGCTGAGCGCCTGTATCAATTTGCTACAACTCACTGTACCTCTCTATATGTTGCAGGTTCATGATAGGGTGCTCAACAGCCGAAGCATGGATACGCTCACCATGCTCACCGTGCTCGCTGTTGGCGCCATGCTGGTGTTCGGCGTGCTGGAGTTTATCCGGTCGCTTTCCTTCCAGGCCATGGGCAGCGCGCTTGTGCGCCGCCTCAATCTCGCGGTTCTGACCGCCGCCGTACAGGCCTCCGTGAATCAGGGCATGCCGAAAGCGACTCAGACGCTGCGCGATCTCAACGAACTGCGCAGTTTCCTGACGTCGCCCGCCATCAACGCCCCGCTGGATGCAGCTTGGTCGCCCATCTTCCTCGGCGTGCTATTCCTGCTTCATCCAATGCTGGGCGTAATCGGCCTTGTCGCCGTCATCATTCTGATCGCATGCGGCGTGCTGACCGACCTCCTTACTCGAAATCTGATTCAGGAGGCGAATCAAGCCAATATCGAAGCGGTGTCGAAGATTGGCAGCAGCTTGCGCCATGCCGAGGTCATCGAAGCAATGGGCATGCTCCCCGCGTTGGCTCGTCGCTGGCGCACGATGCAGGTTCAGGCACTCGAAGTGCTCGACCTTGGCGGAACACGCGCCCGCGCCTTGTCCTCGATTGCCCGCACGGCGCGCTTCATCATCCAGATCGGGTCGCTCGGAATAGGCACGCTCCTTGCCATGCAGCAGGAAATCACACCCGGCGCGATGATTGCGACCAGCATCATCATCGGTCGCTTGCTGATGCCGTTCGACCGAATCGTGGAAAACTGGCGTCAGTGGGTCAGTGCCATCGCCAGCTGGAAGCGCGTCCAATCATTGCTTTCTGAAAATCTGGCGGTACGCCAGACCATGCCTACCCCGCGCCCCAATGGCGACCTTGTGATCGACAAGCTGATCTATGCCGCGCCCGGCGTGGACGTCCCGATCATCAAGGGCATTTCCTTCTCAATTTCACCAGGTGAGGTGCTGGGGATCGTCGGCCCGTCCGCCGCAGGCAAATCGACGCTTGCCCGACTGCTGATCGGCATCGTCAAGCCCACCTCCGGCGGCGTTTTCCTCGACGGCAATAATGTTTACCTGTGGGAACGCGGTTCTTTCGGAGAGATTGCGGGCTACCTGCCGCAGTCTGTCTCGCTGCTGGATGGAACCATCAAGGACAATATCGCCCGCATGGGTGACAGCGATCCGCATCGCGTACTGGAAGCTGCGCGTCTGGCCGATGTGCATGAAATGATCGGCCGCATGCCGCTTGGCTACGATACCCCGGTCGGCGACGGTCGCCTGACATTGTCCGGCGGACAGCGCCAACGAATCGGCCTTGCCCGCTGCCTTTACAACCGTCCACGTCTGATCGTTCTCGATGAACCGAATTCGAACCTCGACGCCGTCGGTGAACGCGCCCTCATCCGGGCCGTCGAACATGCTCGCGATGACGGAGCCATTGTCATCATGATCGCACATCGCCCGTCTATCATGCAGGTCGCCGATAAGCTTCTCGTGCTCGAAAACGGGCGCATCTCGCAGTTCGGTCCGCGCACCGATGTCGTCGCCTCACTGACACCCGCCAATAATGGCCCGCAAATGGGAGCCGCAAACGCATGATGGGTAAATCGGTTATTCCTCGTCGTGTTTCCAGCCTGCTCGCTCCGCGTGCAGAATCGTCGGATCACAAGGCCCTCACCCGTTTCGGCAGCGTCAAACCTGAATGGGCGCTCGACCTTGAGCGGGAGGATTCGCGATCTCCTTTGCGCGGCCTCATCATCGCAGGCCTTGCCACTATCGGCGTCGCTTTTGGCGGATTTTTCGCCTGGGCCTACTCCGCCAATCTGGGAAGCGCTGCAGTCGCGATGGGCACAGTCATTGTCGATTCCAAACGCAAGACCATCAGCCATCTTGAGGGCGGTATTCTGGATCGCCTGCTGGTGCAGGAAGGCGATATCGTCAAGGTCGGCCAGCCCCTTCTCCGGCTCGATGACACCAAGGCACGTTCCGATCTCCAGTCGCTCGAAAGCCGACGCATCGGCCTGATCGCAAAACTGGCCCGCCTGCGCGCCGAGCAATCGGGCGAAAAGGAAATCAGTTTCCCGGAAGGCTTCGCCGATGGTGGCGAGAACGCGCTAAACGCCATCCGCGCCGAAAACATCTTTTTCCAGAAGCGGCTTGCGCAGAAACTGAGCAAGATCGACATTCAACAAAAGACCATCGAGCAATATACGGAGCAGGCCAAGGCCTCGACCGCGCAGATCGCTGCCACAGATCGGCAGATCGCGCTCATCAGCGATCAACGCAAGGCGATTGCCAGCCTCGTTGAAAAAGGGTTCGCCCAGAAATCGAAGCTTACGGAAATCGATACGCGTCTCAGCCAGCTTGCCGGCGACCGTGGCGAATATGCCGGTGACAAGGCAAAAGCCGAGCAGGCAAAAGCCGGCGCCGAATTCGCGCTGACCGGCATCGAAAGCGATCTCCAGTCGGAAATTGCAGGTGAAATCACGTCGAGCCAGGTCGAACTTTCCGATGTGCAGGAGCGCATCGTTGCCGCCAAGGATGTGATGCGGCGCGTCGAAGTTCGCTCGCCGCAGGACGGCATCGTCGCCAATATCCGGCTGCGCACGCCAGGCGGCGTGATCGCTCCCGGCGAGGCAATCATGGATATCGTTCCGGAAAACGAACCTTTGGTCGTAGAAATGAAGATCAGCCCGCGCGACATCGACAGCATCTCGGTCGGTGCGGGCGCCCAGATACGGCTGACCGCCTATAATCAACGCTCGATGGCGCCGCTCGATGGCAAACTGACCTATATTGCCGCCGATCAGTCACTCGATGAAAAGACCGATACTGCATTTTTCGTGGCGCGAGCGGAAATTACTCCGGCATCGCTTGCCGCCAATCCGACTGCCCGACTTTATCCCGGCATGCCTGCCGAAATAATCATCGTGCACAAGGAACGCCGCGCCATCGATTATCTAGTTTCACCGATCACGGATAGTTTGAACCGGGCATTCCGCGAAGATTAATAAATAGAGAATTTCAAAGTAAAATTCCATCAGAGGTTGAAGCTCCAGAAGAACGCAGCGCCGTGCATGAATGTCATGCGCGGCGCTATCATTTTGAAAACTTTTGTATTTCTCCGTCCATTAATCCAATATTTCAAATTTGGAACTAGTTTCCGTATAAATACAATCTAAATAAAAATTATACTGACGATAAATATAATACATATTTCTGTTTATAAAACTGTAATATAAATTAATCGTAATAATTTGTTACTTATGGCAGACAAAATTATACCAATTACCGATGTTGCAATTCCATTTAATGCAGAGCAGACTACTAAGAGCATAATGGTCGGAGCATTCCGGCTTGTGGAAACCCCATATAGGAACACAAGGAGAAGCAGATGGCCACTTTAGAAGGCGGCGCCTACGACGACGTGTTGTTCGGCTCCCGTTTTGACGACTTCATCCGCGCCCATGGCGGTGATGATCTCGTATTCGGAGGCGATGGCAACGACACTATCTTCGGCGGCAACGGGAGTGACATCCTTTTCGGCGGCACGGGCAATGACACCCTGTTCGGCGAAAACGGGAATGACATTCTCTTCGGAAATGAAGGAAACGACGTCTTGAGCGGCGGCAATGGCAGTGACGTGCTGTATGGCGGCAATGGAGATGACATTCTCCAGGGCGGCAACGGCTCCGACCTGCTTTATGGCGGCGCGCATAATGACATTCTCTACGGTGGGAACGGCAACGACATCCTCGATGGCGGTGCAGGAAACGACGTTCTCATCGGTGGAAATGGCAGCGATACATTCCTGTTCAACGGTGGCGGCGGAAACGACGTCATTCTCGACTTCAATCCCGGTGAAGACATTCTGCAGATTCAGAAGGGCATCAATGGCCTTGATATCTCTTCCGCAGACGATCTTGCCGACCGTGTCACGCAGGTTGGTGGCAATGTCGTTGTCGATCTCGGCAATGGCGACACCGTTACACTCGTGAACACCAATGCAGATGACGTACAGGCTCATCCCGACCAGTACTTCACCGTTCACTAATTGAACAATTGAGAGCGTGCCCGGCATTCCTCCCGCCGGGCACGTTTCGTCTTTACCGGGCACGCATCTTCCCCAGTTTTGCGTGCCCGGACCTTCCTGCAAGCCGAAATTCCTGCAAGAATGAAAGGGCCTCACATTGAACCTCGACCATTCGGCGGACACTGAAAGCAAAACCGAGAACCTCTCCATTTGCCGCCTCTGCGCCGATGTCGCTGTGGTCATCTGGGATATTCCAGGCCCGGCTCGTACAACCACCAAATGCAAATTTGAAATGCCGGTTCAGCCAGTTCCGCTGCTGAGTGTCGGCATTCCACTCGAAAATGGCGGCCTGCGCATGTTCTGGGCCATGCGCACAGGCACTGAACCTGCCGAACTTTCGCTTTCCGCAGGCTCCCTTGGTCCGACTACTCAGGCTGTTGTCTATCCGGCCAGTGAACTTGCCCCCTTCGACGTCGAGCATGTCGTTAGCGAACTTACCCTGCCCGGACATATCAAGCTTCTGACCACCATTCTGACTACGTGGCGCAGCACTTTCCGGCTTTCGCGAAACCAGACTTTCGCATCCCTCGTGCGTGACCTGACTTTCGCATTGACGCCGGAACCGCGCGAGGCCCAGCATTGCGGCGAACCGGTTCAGGGACACCATCTCCTTGAAACAGCGGTCGACCCAATGCTGGGCGAGATTTCCGCCATCTATGGCATCACCTCCGGCAGCGTGATGGTTATTCCGCCACGCTTTGTCGTGGGCAAGCAAACGCGCAATGCCTGGCAACCTTGCCATTTTCTGCTGGAAGCACCGCAGGATCTGCCGTCTTCGCTGTTGCTGGTGCTCACCGGCCAGAAAGGCGTTGCCGTTCGCAAGCTTGCGAATACTGGCGAACCGACAGATTTTGCCAAATGGTGGACCAAATGGCAGGGTAATGGCGCATTGCGCGAATTTCTGGTTCGCCAGCTTGGCAAACTCAGCCCGGCGGGGGCCGCAGTTGCCATTGACCTGCAAACGCGCGCGCCGTTGCCCGTTCGCCAGATCGCGCAGTCTCCCAGCCATCCCGCAGCGGAAATCGACCTCGCTCTGGCGCTCGACGGCGGCTTGATCGTGGGCGGATGGATGTATGATCCCGCCGCCATGCTGGCGGATATCGAATATCTCCCGGAAAACGGAAGCGCGCTGTCGCTGAAGCCGAACTTTCACAAATTTCCGGGCAAGATAGCCAAGCGCGAAGATGCACCTCAGCAGGATGTGACAGGCTTTGTCGCCTGGCTTCCTTCGGTACAAAATCTCGGGCCGCTTTTGCAGCCACGGTTCCAGTTGCGCCTTGCATCGGGCGCGACCGCGCCTCTCGTGCCCGCACCGCAGCCCTTCGAGCCATCCGCGCAGCGCAATCGCATTTTGCGATCCGTACCGCCGCAACAGGCAAGGCCACACGTCTTCTCGCGTATTCTGGGACCAGCCCTCACAGAAGTAGAGAAGAAGCTCGCCGCAACAGTGCACATATCCGAGGTTAAGGAATACGGAACGACGCCAGCCTCGCCGCTCGCATCCATCGTTATCCCGCTTTATCGCAACCTCGATTTCCTGCGTTTCCAGTTTTCATCCATGGCAACCGACCCATGGCTGCTGGAAAACGCAGAGTTCATCTTCGTGCTGGATTCCCCAGAAATTCAGGACGACACCGAGCACATGCTGGGCGGGCTGCACATTCTGCATGGTATGCCGTTCAAGCTGGCGATCATGAACCGCAATGGCGGCTATGCGCGTGCCTGCAATGCAGGGGCCAGCATTGCGACCGGAACGACCATCGTCATGTTGAATTCCGACGTCGTGCCCGCCGAACATGGCTGGTTGCAGCAACTGATCCAGCCATTGTTCGACCAGCCGAAGCTCGGAGCAATCGGCCCTCGCCTTCTGTTCGAGGACGGCTCGCTTCAACATGCCGGGCTTTATTTTGCGCGTGACCGCCAGGGCATCTGGCTGAACCACCACTATTACAAGGGCATGCCGGGCAACTATCCGCCGGCACTCCGGTCCCGCGAAGTTCCGGGCGTCACCGGCGCCTGCCTCATAACCCGCAAGGATATCTTCGATCTCGTCGGCGGTTATACGGAGGATTATGTCATCGGCGATTATGAGGATAGCGATCTTTGCCTGAAGATCAGGCAACTCGGCTTCCAGATTTTCTACGAGCCTTCCGTAGCGCTTTACCATTTCGAACGCCGCTCGATCCGTCGCAGCGCGGATTACATGCGCGGCCTCGCCAGCCAATATAATTCCTGGCTCCATACACAGCGCTGGGACGACGACATTACCGAGTTGATGGCCCAGCCACGGGAACAGGAGCGCACAGTCGACCTGTCGAATGTGATCATGACAAAATCTGAAAGGAGCGCCGCTTGACGGACGTGGTAGCGCTGAAACAGCCAGAACCTGAAGCCAAACCAGCAATACCGGATGCACAGATCGACTGGCTGATGCAGTCTGTTTTGACGAACCGTTTTCTACCCTCCCCCGATCCGAACAGCGTGTTCGTCGGCGATGGAGATTATCGCGCCGTTGGGGCAGAGTTCCTCGGACACTTCATTCGCAAGGGCGGACTTCGGCCCGACGCGCGCGTACTCGATATCGGTTCCGGCATCGGACGCATGGCAGTGCCGCTGACGCAATATCTCAACCCGGCCAAAGCCCGCTATTCCGGCATCGATCCCGTGGCAGGCGGCGTAAACTGGTGCCGCCAGAACATCACGTCGCGCTATCCGAATTTCGAGTTTCGTCACATCGATATCGCCCATGACCTCTATAATCCCAAGGGTGCAGTGAACGGGCTCAGCCTTGTCCTGCCATTCGCGGACAACAGTTTCGATTTCGTCATCATGACATCGGTGGTCACGCACCTGCCATCAGACGAGGTCAAGACCTATCTCGATCAGGTCTCCCGTGTGCTTGCGCCGGGCGGGAAACTGTTCATGACGGCTTTCGTGGTGGATGATGTGGCTGCACGCGACCGTCATGGCAAACGTGACAGGCGGCTCGCATTTGAGCGCCATGGCAGCGGGCCATGCTGGTTCGTGCCGGAACTGCCGCCGCTTGCTGCTGTGGGATTTGAAAACGGCTTCCTGGATCGTGCACTTGCCGGGGCCAAGCTAACGCTCGAAACAAAATCCTTCGGCCATTGGCGCGGCATTGAGGCGGATCACTATCAGGATATTTTCATCGCTTCGCGAGGTGCTGCCTGATGGCCCAGCGCGTTCTCATTGCAGCCCACAACCATCCGTCGCTCCATCCGGGCGGAACGGAAATTTTCGCGCACGATCTGTTTCGGGCCTATCAGCGCGCCGGTTGCGAAGCCATGTTCATGGGCGCCACCAACAAGGTGCATCGCGAAGCCCGCCCCGGCACGAGCTTCCAGAGTATCGGCAATGGCGGCGATGAAATCCTGCTCTGGTCGGGTCACTTCGACCGTTTCTACATGAGCCAGATCGACCTTTACGGGATCGTTCCGGACATTGTGGAACTGCTGAACGATTTCCGACCGGATGTCGTTCATCTGCATCATCTGCTTTTGCTCGGGGCCGAATTCCCGCATATCGTGCGCCGCACTTTGCCGGATTGCCGTATCGTGCTGACTTTGCACGACTATTATCCGATCTGCCATCACGATGGATTGATGGTCCGCACGACCGGCAAGGAACTTTGCCATGGGGCAAGCCCTGACCGCTGCCATGCCTGCTTCAAGGACATTGCGCTCGATAAATTCGTGCTGCGTGAACGGCATATCAAATCGCTTTTGAGTGCTGTCGATGCGTTCGTTTCGCCGAGCGAATTTCTCAAGCAGCGTTACGTCGAATGGGGCATTGCGGAGGAACTCATCAGCGTCATTCCCAATGGCCAGCCGGAACGTCCAGCGGTCGCAACCCGGCAGGTGGAGCGCAGCAAGCCTGTTTTCGGCTATTTCGGCAATCTCAATCCGTGGAAAGGCACAACGGTCCTCCTTGAAGCCGCACAGCAACTCATCTCGGAGGGTTTCGATTTCGAATTGCGGGTGCATGGCGCGGCACCGTTTCAAAGCGAAAGCTTCGTCAGTGAAATTGATCGGCTCTTTGCCGAAACCTCGCCTTTTGTCCAGCGTCGGGGTGCCTATCGCCGGGAGGATATCGCCCAACTGATCCAGGCCGTCGATTGCGCAATCATGCCGTCGATCTGGTGGGAAAATGCGCCCCTCGTCATCCAGGAAGCACAAGGACAGAACCGTCCCGTCATATGCAGCAATATCGGTGGAATGGCCGAAATGATTGAACATGAGGTCAACGGCCTCACTGTTCCGCCGAATGATCCGCTGGCACTCGCCCAGGCGATGCGCCGAATGGCGGAAAACCCGGATTTGCGCCAGTCGCTCAGTGACAATGCGCGTCATCCGGACACCATCGACACCACGGCGGCACGCTATCTCGATCTGATCGGGACATTGCGTATCGCGCGTGTCGAGGCAGCATGAGAGGTAAATCATGAACATCGCGACCAAAGTTCCATCCGAGGGGGAAGCAAAGCAGGCCGCAGCGCCGAACGCCGCAGCCGGACCTCAAAGGACCGAAGCCATGAAAGGACGCGTTGATGCCATTGAGGAAGGCCGACTCTATGGCTGGGCCTTCGATCCTTCTATCCCGACCGAGCGGCTTCTGATCCGTGTTCTGCTGGACGACAAGCCTATCGCGGAGGCCCCCGCCGACAAGGATCGCCCCGATCTCAAGCGCAACGGTATCGGCGACGGCAAACACGCTTTTGAAGTGATGTTGCCGCAATTCGCCGCCGCGCGGGCGGGCGAACTCGTCGTCGTTGCCGCAAACGCGGCTGGCACCGAACAGAAGCTGCGCGTACCAAAGCCCGACGAACAGGCCGCCGAAGCGCTTATCGCCGCGCCTATGACACGTATTCTGGACAAGCTCGACATGCTGATGGCGGCGCAACGCCAGCTACAGGTCAATCAGCGATCCTTGCAGCGCGTTGCGCCAACCCTCGATGCATCGGGCAATGCCGCCCCGGCGGAATTGCTGGACATTGCCAGTTCCGTCGATGGCCTGCGCACCGATCTTCATCAGCGCATGACGGAGCTTGATGTGCACATCATGCGCATGGACGGTGTTGTCGCCGGATTGGAACAGCGGATGGAAGATGTGCGTAAGCGCAGCAGCGGCGACATCAAACTCCTGTTCATGCTGATGTTCGTCATGGCAGGTTTCGTCGCCGGTGCCCTTCTCACCCTTGCGGTCATGCCCTGAAGGGAGGTCTCATGGCGCAAGACGAAAGACCTACCACGCAGCATCCTGCAAGACCTGCCCGGTCTCCCGATCGTCCTCCTATGATGATGGAGGGTGAAATGGTGGTCGGCAGCGTGATTGAGGACACGCTGGTGCTGGTACTCGGCATCGGCAGTGCCACAAACGACCAGGTGACAGCGTTCCTGAATGGCGACCCCGCCATGAGCGTAAAGACGAGCCTGGTCACGTGGCCGCTCAAGGAGCCTTCACCTGCCGGAACACATGGTTTCGTCGCCATAGTGCCTACGGCTGCTTTGCGCCGTGGCGTCTTGAAGACGATCATGTTCCAGCATCGGGCAAAGGTCGCTCGTTACAATTTTGCTTCACGCTCGGCTTCCATCGCCGATTTTGTCGCCATGATCGGCGATCTTGCGGGACCGAGCCTGCCAGGCGTCATCGATGAGCTGGTGGAGGGGCTGATCTCCGGCCCCATCAGTCGCAAGAAACTTTCTGCCATCACCGTTCTGTTGCAGGCGGGAGCCCGTTCAGATGGCTGCATTGAACTCATCGGCGGCAGCGACGAGGGCGAGATTTTCGTTCAGGGCTGGGCACAGGACCTGACGCCCGCCGTTACCCGTCTGCTGATCAGCGGCAAGACTCCTTCGCTCGCCGAATGCGCAATCAGTGTCTTTGCACGGCCCGACCTGAATGATGAAGCTTCCGGGTTTGCCGGTCTTCTGCTTGCCAATGAGCCTGTCGAACCCACTGATATCGAGCGACTTCTGTTTCGCGGACGAAGGGGCTGGCGTTTTACCGAAGTCTATGACCGCAGGCTCTTGTCCGGCTCCCGCGAGACACCCGGCCATATCCGGGCGATCCTGCCAAGGGTACGCAGCTCGACGGATATTCTGCTGCGCATGCGTTCCGCCGCAAACCGCTTCGACGGTGCCGACACGGTATCCGGACTTCCCTTTCCCGTGAGAATGGGAATAGACAATGTGTTCCGGGTTGAAGGCAGCGGCATGCTGGTTTCCGGCTGGCTGCTTGATCCCGACAGCCATGTGGAAAGCGTGAAACTGCGCCGCCATCGCGGTGAAATCCAGATCGACACGACCTGGACCCGCATCGACCGACCAGACGTCACCCGCGAATTCGACAACCAGCCGCCCTTCAATGCAGGTCTTGACCCCAGCCGTCATGCCCATGGTTTCGTCGCCTTCGCGCCGGAACTTGCCGGTGACAGCACCGCGCCGTTTTATCTCGAACTTGCGATCAGCGATGGACGGCGCGCCTTCTTTCCATTGACGCCAACTCGCGTGACTTCGCGAGATGCCATTGTCCGGCAAATCCGCGCCACTGACCCAAATGCATGGGCTTTGCGCCATATTGTGGACCAGCAGCTCGTGCCATTGCTGCGCGGCGTCAACCGGCCCGCACCGGAAGTTTTTGGTGTTGTCGATCTCGGCCCCTTCGAAGATGCGATAGGGCCTGCAATCATCATCGGCATTGACGAACGCGTCGAGGAAGTTGAGCCTTTGCTGGCGCTACTCGCGCTCGACCCTGAAACCCGCATCGCGCCGATCGTGATCGCCGCTGCGACCGAAATCATTGACCGCGTGGGCGTACAGATCAGGCGTCTTGCGGATTTCTACCGCCTGCGCATCCGGCTCGTTTCCGCCACCGGGTCGGAAGACCTTTACGATGCGCTGGAAGTCGGAGCCCGCACAGTTTCAACAGATCAGGTCATCTTTCTGGCCGGGTCGCTGTTGCCGCGCCGCGCCGGTTGGCTGAACAAGCTCGTCAGCGCCTATGAAGCGCACAAGGACTGCGTTCTGTCTCCCACCCTCGCCTATGAGGATGACTCAATCCGCTGGGCGGGAACCTGGGTCGCAGGACCGCAATCCGGCATGTCGGCAGACCGCGCACTGATCAGCCGCTATGCTGGTTATCCCATCGATGCGGTTTCAGGCATGTCATTGACGGAAGTCGCAACGGCTACGTTCGAATGCTGCATTCTTCCACGCGAAGCCCTGTTTTCGGTCGGCGGCTTCACGCGCGGCTATCTCGGCACCCACGAAAAGGGACTGGATCTCGGATTGAAACTGAAACAATCGGGCCTGCGCTCCTATTGGTTGCCTTCAGCACAGATGTTGGGAGCGGATGACACATCCGTCACCGATAGGGCATCCACCATCGCCCTCATCGAGCGCATTGACCGGCAGGTCTTCGATGCACGATGGTCCTCTATTCTCGCCGGTAGACGCAAAATACAGGTGGAGGAACCCGCATGAGCGATAAACTCCGCGTTCTCGTCATCTCTCACGCCCACCCGTCAATCTCGCTCGGTGGCGGTGAAATCGCTTCCTACAATCTGCACAAGGGGTTGAATGCTGTTCCGGGCGTCCAGTCGGTCTATCTGGCGCGTACCGCCCACCCGATCCCGCGGCACGGCACGACGGCACTCATGAGCATGCGACGCGCCAGCGACGAAATCCTGTTCCATGCCGATGAATACGATCACTTCTATCTGTCGAACAAGAACACCGATGAAATCCGCCGCGACCTGCTGCGCTTCGTCCGCGATTTCGACCCGGACATCGTGCATTTCCATCACGTTCTGGGCCTCGGGCTGGAAACGCTCTACGCCATTCGCGAAGCGCTGCCGGATCGCATCATTCTGGTGACGTTTCACGAGTTCCTGTCCATCTGCAACAATGACGGCCAGATGGTCAAGGCAGGCACGTCCAAGCTCTGCAATGAGGCATCTCCCATCGATTGCCACGCCTGTTTTCCGCAGATACCGCCCGCGCGTTTCCTCAAGCGGGAACGCTTTGTGCGCGGCATGCTGGAACTGGCCGACGCATTCGTCTCGCCGAGTGAATTCCTTGCCAATCGCTATCTCGAATGGGGCCTCAACCCTGACAAGATGGCGGTCATAGAGAACGGTATCGCTATCCGCGACGTTACCCCTCCACGTGAACTGACCGGCCCGAACCCGCGTCGTAGCCGCTTTGCCTTTTTCGGTCAGATCAATCCGTTCAAGGGCATTGATGTACTGGTTGATGCCGTATCGCGTGTACCGGAACAGGTATGGGGTGAGGATTCCCGCCTGATGATCTTCGGTGGCAATCTGGAAAAGCAGCCGCCTGCTTTTCAGGAACGCATGCACAAGCTGATTGAGGAGGCCGGCCCGCGCGTACGTTTCTACGGCGCTTACCAGAATGCTGAAATGCCGCGCCTCATGCAGTCGGTCGACTGGGTAGTCATGCCTTCCATCTGGTGGGAAAACTCACCCATCGTCATTCAGGAGGCCCTGCATCATCGCCGCCCGGTCATCTGCTCGAACATCGGCGGCATGGCGGAGAAAATCCGCGACGGCGAAGACGGCCTGCATTTTCGTGTGCGCAGCGCAGAAGACCTGGCCGACCGCTTTACAGAGGTGCTGAGCGAGCCGACCATATGGGACAGGTTGCACAATTCCATCCGCAATCCGGTCCACTATGTCGACTGCGCAAAGGAGCATCTTGATCTTTATAACCGGCTGCGGGAGTCAAAACCGCGCAGACAGAAACCGGCAGTTTCTGAAACTGCTCTTTCTCAGGCAAGCTGAGCCTGGCTTGCCTGTATCTTTAGAAGAAGGAAGACCGTATGGCACGCGCCCTCGTCATGATCCCTGCGGGAGAAGTGTACGATCACGACAATGTCCGCTGGTATCGTCATACTGACGTTCAGGGCAGCATCAATCATTATCACAATATCGGCGATGCATTCGTCTTCGAGTCATCGTTGAAGCTGATGAATTACGAGAAGGTCTCCGAACTCCCGATCACCAATTTCTCGCCGGAGAAGATCGATCAGCTGCGTGAAGAATATGATTATGTGATCCTGCGCGGCTCGAACTATATCAACAAGGATATGAACTGGCGTGACACGATCCCGGTCTTGCAGCGGCTGAAACTGCCGGTGATTGCATTCGGCGTCGGCGCGCAGGCACCAGTCAGAGGGGAAATACAACTTTCCGAAGAGACGAAGGCGGTCCTGCGCATCATCGCGGATTCCACGACGTCCATCGGCGTGCGCGGCGCTTATACGGCGCAAGTTCTCAACGATATCGGCATTCGCAATGTGCGCATCGTCGGTTGCCCGACCGCATTTCGCCGCAACAACCAGCATCTGCGCATCAAATTGCCGCCGCTGGAAAACGTTGCCCAAGTCGGCGTTACGGTGCGCCGCGAGGTCTCACCGGCCTATGCGCAGGATATCGAGCAATATCTGACCCGCCACCGCAATCTCATCAAATCCATGGCCGAACGCTTCGATGTGACATTGATGGCGCAAGGCGAGATCGATGAAAAGAAGATGGTCTTCGGCACGGCGGAGCAGAAGGAGGAGGCCATTGCGGCCCTCAAGAACCATCGCTGGACGGCAGACTGGTATTTCGACGAGACGATTGAAAACCTCTATCGCCATCGCATGTTCTATTCGGATGTCGTAGCCGATTACGAAGAGCTGGTGCGCAGGCAGCAGCTTGTTCTCGGCTATCGCCTGCACGGCAATCTGATGGCGCTCGCCAATGGCGTTCCGTCCATCTATTTCACCTATGACAGCCGTACGGCGGAATTTGCTGAGACCTACAAGATACCGAGCTATGATGTCTTCAGCGACAAGCCATTCCAACTGGAAGACTACTGGGACCAGTCGCTGTTCGATAAATATAACCGGGCATGGTTCGAGACCTATGCCGAGATGAAGCAGTTTCTCGATGAAAACGGTGTCGACAACAAGATGACGGAAACCGGTCTCCCGATCGCTGAACTGAAAGTCGCCTGAAGATCAGTCCTTTGGCAGTTGAGCGGGACTATTACCCTTTTGCTCTTCTGCCAGCAGCGACCATGCGGCGATGAACATCGCAGCAATTAACGGCCCCACCACAAAACCATTAATCCCGATCAGGGAAATGCCGCCAATGGTGGAGATCAATACGACGTAATCCGGCATGCGGGTGCCTTTTCCAACGAGTGGCGGACGCAGGAGATTGTCCACCAGCCCGATCACGAATACACCGACGAAAACCAGAACAGCTCCGCTGATCCATTCTCCACTCGCAAAAAACCAGGCCGCCGCGGGTAACCAGACAAGTGCTGCGCCAACGGCTGGCAGCATGGAGAGGAATGTCATCATGACACCCCAGAGCAAGGCTGCTTCCACACCGAGAAGCCAAAAGGTCACGCCGCCTATCGTTCCCTGAATGACAGCAATGATGATATTGCCCTTCACAGTCGCACGGATGACGGCGGTGAACTTTTCCAGAAACTGCCGGGTATATTCATCATTGAGCGGAATGGCCCGCCTGATCTTCCGCCCAAGATCCGCACCGTCGCGAAACAGGAAGAACAATAGATAAAGCATGATACCGAAGCCGATGAAAAATTGCAGCGTATTCTGGCCGAAGCTGACCAGCTTTCCGGCAAAAAGCTGACTGCCCTGCATGACTGCGGACGATATGCGCGCACGCCACTCGGCGAAATTGCCCAGCTCGAACCGGGTCAACCACTCCTCAAGGGAATCCGGCAAGGCACCCAGAATACGTGAAATATAACTGTTCAGATCGAACTCGCGACTGCTCAGCCGTTGGTAGAGGGAGTTACCCTCCTGCACCAGCGAGCCGAAAATGGCCAGCATGGGAATGATGACAAGACAGATGCACATCAGCACGGAAAGCAGTGCCGCAATGTTCTTCCTGCCCCCGAGCAGACGCTCCAGGCGCTGCTGCACCGGCGAGAACACCACGGCAAGAATAACCGCCCACAGGACCGCCGAATAATAAGGCAGTAGCAACCACGCAAAGGCGACGGTGACCAGTGCCAGTAGGATATAGAAGCTCGCGCGCTGGACGGACATGAACACCTGCTGCAGATTTCCGGGTCGGGAAACCCTGCCCGGAAAACCGTTCCAATTCAATAGAGAAGCACAGGCCCGGCAGGTTATGCCGCTTTCAGCGGTTCCAGTTTTTCATTGGGAAGAGAACGGGCAAGCGCGCTCAGAAGATCGCTTTGCGATACCAAGCCGATGATATGGCGCATTTCATCGATAACCACGACGGCGTGCGCCAATCCATCGGTCAGGCCGGGCAAAAGGCTCATCACCGGATCAGCCTGCGAAGCGGTTGGAGCCTCCACGATATAGTTTCTGAAATCGTCGCCCGGATGCATCAATTCGCGCAAACCAACCACGCCTTTGAGGCGACCATCATGGGCGCGCACCGGCAAGGTCAGGAGATTGTGCCGCAGGATCAGGTCGCGGGCCTGGCTCGCCGTTGCATCCTCGTCAATGCTGACCACATCACGGGACATAATATCAGCGCATGTCAGGTCACCATGCGAGCGAATGGACGCTTCGAGCTCCACCTGCCGCAACAATCGTCCCAGATCATTGCGATCAATATCGAAGCTTTCATCCAAAGCAAGCAAGGCGCGGTCGATGTCTTCCTCGCGGATACCCATGCGAACCGAAGGCGGCAGGTCTTCCGTGCTGTGCTTGTTTACCGGGGCTGCGGCCGCCACGTGAGGATATTTCCTGCGTGACAGTTTGTGAAACAGGATACCCAGGCCAACCAGAAGGCACGAGTTCAGCGCAACCGGCACAAGCGGAAACAGGAAACCCCACTTGGCAACCGCCGAACCGCCCAGAACCGCCGTCAGCGCCGCCGCACCGCCGGGGGGATGGAGGCTGCGTGTAACGGACATTGCAGCGATGGCCAGAGCGACGCCAAGGCCGATTGCCAGCGCCGGATCATCAACAAACTGGGTGACGGCCAATCCCACAAAGGCGGAAATCGTATTGCCACCGATGATGGACCATGGCTGGGCCAGCGGGCTTGTCGGAACCGCGAAAAGCAGAACCGCCGAAGCGCCGATCGGCGCAACGATCAAAGGCAAGTGCGGGCCGTTTCCAAGCAGCATACTCGATATGAAGCCAGTCAGCGCGATACCGATCAGCGCACCGAGGCAGGCAATCGACCGTTCCCGCAACGTCGCACCGGCAAGGATCGGCTTGAACAGTCGGGACATGCGCGACCGCTGTTGTTCGGTATCTCTCTGGGTCATTCCGTGGTTCAGGCCGATCATAAGGGCTTCAGCGAAAACTCAATGAAGCGATAACTATTCTCTTGGGAGTGAGACAATATCCCGCCCATGCCGGATTCGAACAGGAAAGCAAATCCGTATAAGCACTGCCGTAACGGAAAAATCGTCCTCCATTCATCAACTTGTCGAGAACAATGGTTTCAACAGGTTCCCGGAGACGTTCTGAACCGGCATTCTATCTGCCAATGTTTCCGAACAGAAAGCGGCTTTCCTTGACGGAAGCTGCGGGCAATTCAAGAGCGTTTCTGAGGCGATTCAGGGGGCAACGCCGGAGCTACCCAGACTTTGGTAGTATAATCGTTTTCATTGAAGCTCGGGCATTGGCAAGCCGCCGGGATACATCTACATTCTTTTTAGAGGAAACCGGACAGCCCTGCTGATTCAACAGCAACCGCGATGCCGAAACTCTTATGCAGTGACTTGATAATATCGAATTCAATTGCCTGTAGCGCCCGAAGAGGCGTGGGAAATAAATTCAAAATACCGGCGCGCCCGCCGCAACATAGTCTGGGAGGACACTATGATGAAGCTTATCGCCGCTCTGGCGACGACACTTGCTATTTCCACCGCTGCCTTCTCCGCACAGGCACAAAACTATCCTGAGCGAACGATCACCATGGTCGTGCCCTTTGCTGCCGGCGGACCTACCGACACAGTGACGCGGCTTGTCGCGGAATCCATGTCGAAGGATCTCGGACAACAGGTTGTCGTCGAAAATGTTGGCGGCGCAGGCGGAACGCTCGGCGCGGGACGGGTGGCAACCGCCGATCCGGATGGCTATACGCTCCTGCTTCACCATATCGGCATGGCGACGAGCGCCACACTCTATCGCAAGCTTGCCTATGACACACTGAACGGCTTTGAATATGTTGGTCTCGTCACGGAAGTTCCGATGACCATCGTTGCGCGCAAAGACCTTGAACCAACCGATCTCAAGGGACTGATCGAATATGCCAAGGCCAACAAGGATACGGTGACGGTCGCCAATGCGGGTATCGGCGCGGCCTCGCATCTTTGCGGCATGCTGTTCATGAGTGCGATTGAAACGCCGCTCGTCACGGTTCCCTACAAGGGAACCGGCCCGGCCATGACCGATCTTCTCGGCGGCCAGGTCGATATCATGTGTGACCAGACGACCAATACGACAAAGCAAATTCAGGCAGGCACCATCAAGGCTTATGCGGTGACCTCGCCCGAACGTCTGGACGTGCTGAAAGACCTTCCGACAACCAAGGAAGCAGGTCTCGACGGCATGGAAGTGGGTATCTGGCATGGCATTTATGCGCCCAAGGGAACCCCGGCGGAAATTACGGAACGCTTGTCGAAATCACTTCAGCTGGCCCTGAAGGACCAGAACGTCGTGGCTCGCTTCGCCGAACTCGGCACAAAGCCTTCGCCGGATTCCGATGCGACGCCCGCAGCATTGAAGGCCAAGCTCGAATCCGAAGTCGCACGCTGGAAGCCAATCATCGAGGCGGCGGGCCAATACGCCGACTGATCCTATGGCAGCCTGTCAGGGCGTGTCCTCTGGCGCGCCCTGATGGGCGTTGTCTCGTCTGCCGCTGATCAGAATCGCGGCTGACGGGATAGCTATCCGATTTCACATGCCGGTCCTCCGGCACAGCCCTTTCGATGGTGAATCCGAAAGATGATTGGCCCATGAACAAGCCTTTGAAGAAATTTTCAATAGACCCCACCAACGGGCTGTGCGGTGCCCTCCTCGCCCTGACCGGCGCTTTCTTTGCCTATCAGGCGCTAGATCTGGATCTCGGCACGTCGCTGCGCATGGGGCCGGGATATTTCCCCCTTGTTCTCTCAGGCGTACTGGTCCTGCTTGGACTGGTCATTCTTGTTCAGGCTACACGTGTCTCCGGTGAGCCGATGGGGCCGATCGCATGGCGCGGCCTGTTCTTTATTCTGCCTGCGCCGATATTTTTTGGCCTGACCGTGCGCGGCCTCGGTTTCGTGCCGTCGCTGTTCCTGACCTGTCTGATTGCCTCTTTCGCCTCAATGCGCATGAAGTTGCCCGCAGCACTCGTTCTTGCAACTGCGATCACAGTCTTCTCCGTCATTGTGTTCAGTTACGCCCTCGCGCTGCCTTATCAGCGTTTCGGGCCCTGGTGGCCGTTCTAGGGGGCACGAATATGGAACTTTTCAGCAATCTCGCGCTCGGTTTTTCAACAGCCTCAACGCTTGCAAATCTTGGCTTTTGCCTAATCGGCGTGTTGCTCGGCACATTGATCGGCGTGCTGCCGGGCATCGGCGCCACCGCAACAATCGCCATGCTTCTTCCGGTCACGTTTCAGATCGGCGACCCGGTTTCGGCGCTGATCATGCTCGCAGGCATCTATTACGGTGCCCAATATGGCGGCTCGACGACCGCAATTCTCATCAACATGCCGGGCGAGTCATCATCTGCCGTAACCGCCATCGACGGTTACCAGATGGCGCGGCGCGGACGGGCTGGCGCGGCACTTGCAATCGCGGCAATCGGCTCATTCTTCGCCGGTACAGTTTCCACTTTTCTTGTCGCAGTCTTCGCTCCGCCGCTGACTGAAATCGCCCTTAAGTTCGGGTCGGCTGAATATTTCTCATTGATGGTCGTGGGGCTGGTGTCGTCCGTTGCGCTTGCGCACGGCTCCATTGTCAAGGCTCTGGCGATGGTAGTGCTGGGACTCCTGCTCGGTCTTGTCGGCACCGATATCTATACCGGCGCGCCGCGTTTCACGCTCGGGATCACGGAATATGCCGACGGACTTAATTTCGTTGCCGTTGCGGTTGGCGTATTCGGCATTGCCGAAATCCTGCGCAATCTTGAAAGCGAACATACCCGCGAAGTGCTGATGGCAAAAGTCACAGGCCTGATGCCAACGCGCGACGATTTCAAGCGCATGACAGCTCCAATCCTGCGCGGAACCGTTATCGGCTCGGCGCTTGGCATTCTGCCCGGCGGCGGGGCCATTCTCGCATCATTTGCTTCCTACACCGTGGAAAAACGCATTTCCGACACGCCGGAAGAGTTCGGAAAAGGTGCGATCGCAGGCGTCGCTGGACCGGAATCCGCCAACAATGCAGGCGCGCAGACATCTTTCATCCCCATGCTGACACTTGGCATTCCAGCCAATCCGGTCATGGCGCTGATGATCGGCGCCATGATCATCCAAGGCATCGTGCCGGGTCCGAATGTTGCGACCGAACAGCCTGCCCTGTTCTGGGGTGTGATCGCGTCGATGTGGATCGGCAATCTCATGCTCATCATCCTCAACCTGCCGCTCATCGGATTGTGGGTGAAGCTTCTGACCGTTCCGTATTATGTGCTATTTCCGATCATCATGACCTTCTGTTCCATCGGCGTTTACAGCGTCAATTCGAACGTCTATGATCTTTATGCGGTCGCCTTCTTCGGCTTCATCGGCTATCTGCTGGCCAAGCTGCGCTGCGAACCGGCTCCCCTGCTGCTTGGTTTCGTTCTCGGTCCGCTGCTGGAAGAGCATCTGCGCCGCGCCATGATCCTGTCACGCGGCGACCCGGCAACGTTCTTCACCCGGCCGATCAGCGCCATTCTGCTTGCAATAGCCGCCGCCGTTCTCGTGGTCGTGCTGCTTCCATCGGTACGCAAGAAGCGCGACGAGGTATTTGTCGAGGAGAATTGATCTGGCTTGAACCGAAGGACCACATGGCTTATCCGCGCCGCGTGCCGGAAGAGACGATGTCGAGATAGACAGCAAGAACAAGAATGCTGCCCTTGATGATCTGCTGCCAGAACGTATCCACACCGAGCATGGACATGCCATTGTCGAGGCTCGACATGATGAGCGCGCCAACGAGTGCGCCAAGCACGGAGCCGACGCCGCCGCGCATGGACGTGCCGCCGATGAAGCATGAGGCAATGGCGTCGAGCTCGCCGCCCATGCCCGCCGATGGTGTGCCTGCCGCGAGGCGCGAGGTTGTCGTCAGACCGGCTACCGCCGCCATCAGCCCCATCAGCGCGAAGACCGCCATCTTGACGAAATTGACGTTCACGCCGGAAAAACGGGTCGCTTCGGTGTTGGAGCCGACCGCATAAATGTGGCGGCCAAAGACCGTCTGTTTCGCGATAACGGTGAAGACGCCAAGGATCACCAGCAGGATCAGGACCGGAACCGGCACGCCCTGATAACTGTTGAGGATCAGGATGAAGCCAAGGATCAGGATACCGATGCCAAGAAGCCTCGCAACTTCCATACCGGATGAAAGCATCTGGAGATTGTGCTTGCGCTTGCTGGCCCGCGTGCGCAAGGTCATCAGGATCAGCACTCCGAACAAGGCAATGGCACAGAGATTGCCAAGCCAGCCCGGCAGATAGCCTTGCCCGATATATTTGAACTCCGACGAGATCGGCGCGATGGTGACGCCGCCCATGATACCCAGCACAATACCGCGAAAGACAAGCTGTCCGCCAAGCGTGACGATGAAGGACGGTATCCCGAGATAGGCGGTCAGCCAGCCATTGAAGGCGCCAAGCGCAACACCAAGAACCAGAACGGTGCTGATCGTAGCCCACAAGGGCCATCCGAGGAGAACGTCGAGGACGGCGGCAATGCCGCCCAACAGCCCCAATAACGCGCCCACGGAAAGATCAATCTCACCGGCAACGATAACGAACACCATCGCCGATGCGAGCATTCCCGTAATCGCCATCTGGCGCAGGAGATTGGAAAAATTGCGCGCTGTCAGGAACTGCGAACGCCCCATCTCCGGATCATAGGTCAGGACCGCAAACAAGGCCCAGATGAGTGCCACCACGATCAACAGGGCAACGATCTTGTATTCCGCCAGAAATTTTCGGAGGCTTTTACCTGTCAACGTCATGTCGTGCACCGGTCAGATTTGCTGCGGATCACGCCGCATTGGTTGTGGGCTTGCCGATTGCGGCGGCGAGCACTTCTTCCTGGGTGAGATTTTCATTGGGGAAATCGCCGCGCAGCCTGCCCTCGCCGATCACGAGAACACGGTCGCTGATGCCCAGAACTTCCGGCATTTCGGAAGAGACCATCAGCACTGCTACGCCTTGTTTCGCCAGCGCGAAGATCAGCTTGTAGATTTCATATTTCGCGCCAACATCGACACCCCGCGTCGGTTCGTCGAGAATGAGCACCTTGGGGTCTGGCAACATCATTTTCGACAGCACGGCCTTCTGCTGGTTGCCACCGGACAGCGACGCGATTTCCAGCATCGGGTCTGCGGTCTTGACCTTGAGGCGTAGAATTTCGCGCTGGATCGTGGCCAGTTCCGCCTCCTTGTCGAGCA
Organism: Ochrobactrum sp. PL_is483; assembly: GCF_055816855.1. NCBI lineage: Bacteria > Pseudomonadati > Pseudomonadota > Alphaproteobacteria > Hyphomicrobiales > Brucellaceae > Ochrobactrum > Ochrobactrum sp. PL_is483. Next base: position 101,439 of record NZ_JBVPGS010000040.1, on the reverse strand, counting down.
ATCCACGCAAAGAAAACCGGTCAAGCACCGAGATCGTCATATTGTGGCCGACTGGCATGATGGGCAGGATACCATCCTTCTTGCGGTCCTCCGGCACCATGCAGATGCCCTGCCGAACCGCATCGCGCGGCGTGAGGATCTTCAGTTCCCTACCTTCGAGGAACACTCGCCCATCATGAGCACCAGGCCAGACGCCAAACAAGCTGGACACCAGTTCCGTCCGTCCCGCCCCCACCAGTCCGGCAATGCCGAGGATTTCACCACGCCGAAGCGCGAACGAGACATTGTCAACCACCTTGCGGTCGGGATTGGTCACGTCCCAGCAATTGATATTGCGCGCTTCGAAAATAACCTCGCCAATATCATGCGGTTCGCGCGGAAACAGGTTCTTCATCTCGCGTCCCACCATCATGGTGATGATGGCTGGTGTCGTCAGTTCCGCCATCGGCTTCGTCGCGATATGTGTCCCGTCGCGAATAACCGTCACCGTGTCGGAGATTTCAGCCACTTCGTCCAGCTTGTGGGAGATATAGACACAGGCCATGCCCTGCGCCTTGAAGTCCTTGATGAGATCGAGAAGGACGCGCGTTTCGGAGGCCGTCAGCGCCGATGTCGGTTCGTCAAGAATGAGCAGCTTCGCATTCTTGTTGATCGCCTTTGCGATCTCGATCAATTGCTGCTTGCCGCCCGGATAATGATAGACCGGAAGCGCGACATTGATGTCGTGAATATTGAGGCGCGCCAGAAGTTCCGTCGCGCGCGCGTTCATCTGGTCATAGTCGATGAAGCCGCCGCTTGTCGGCTCCGATCCCAGAAAGATGTTTTCCGCAACCGACAGATGCGGCACCATCATCAGTTCCTGATGGATGATGACGATGCCAGCGGCCTCCGTGTCGCGAATGCCCGTCGCCTTCAGTTCCTGGCCTTCCCAGAAAATCTCGCCGCTCCAGCTACCATGGGGATAGACGCCGGAAAGCACTTTCATCAGTGTGGATTTGCCAGCGCCGTTCTCACCGCAAAGACCGACACACTCGCCCGCGCGCACTTTCAGGTAAATACCATCGAGCGCTTTCACGCCGTTAAAGTCCTTACCGATATTGCGCATCTCCAGAAGATATTCGGACATCGTATATGACCTTGCAGTATTGAGCCGGACAACGCTGTCAGCAGCAGTCTCAACAATCCAGCAGGGGCCGGAAGCGGGACAATAACTCCCAAACTTCCGGCCCCTATGTGCCTATGTGCACAGGGCAAAACCGCCGGAAAGGCTTACTTCCCGTAGATCTGCTCCTTGGTGTAAAAGCCATCCTGAACGTAGATGTCGATATTGTCCTTGGTCACGGCAGTCGGCGTCAGCAGAAGCGTGTCGACCTGCTTGCCGCCATTGTCGAGCTTGGAATTGAATTCCGGCGTCTCACCCTTGACCATCTGGACGGTGAGCTTTGCCGCTTCCGAAGCAATAAGTTTCAGCGGCTTGTAGACCGTTACGGTCTGCGTGCCATCGATCAGGCGCTTGACGGCAGCGAGGTCACTATCCTGCCCGGAAACCGCAGTCTTTCCGGCCAGTCCTTGTGCTGCAAGTGCCTGAATAGCGCCACCGGCAGTGCCGTCATTCGAAGCCACAACAGCGTCAATCTTGTTCTGCGCTGCCGTCAGGGCGTTTTCCATGATGGAGAGCGCGTCGGTCGGGCTCCATTCCTTGACCCACTGCGACCCGATGACCTTCACCTTGCCGGAATCGATGGCTTCCTTCAGCGCCTTTTCCTGACCGGCGCGGAGAAGCTTGGCGTTGTTATCCGTCGGCGAGCCGCCGAGGAGATAATAATTGCCTTCCGGCTTGGCCTTCAGAACCGCTTCCGCCTGCATGAAGCCAACGCGCTCATTGTCGAACGAGATATAGGCGTCGATATCGGCATTGAGGATCAGGCGATCATAGGAAAGAACCTTGATGCCCGAAGCCTTGGCGTCAGCCACGACCGCATCGAAAACCTTGGAATTCATCGGCACGATGACGATGGCGTCAACGCCCTGCGCAATCAGGTTTTCAACCTGCTTGACCTGCTTTTCCTCGTTGCCGTCAGCCGATTGCACATTGACCTTCGCACCCAGCTTTTCGGCCGCTTCGATGAAATAGTCTCGGTCGCGCGCCCAGCGCTCGACGCGAAGATCGTCGATGGAAAAGCCGATAACCGGATTTTCCGGCGAAGCATGGACCGGCGTCGACGCCATGGCGCCGATGCCCAAAGCCGCAGCAACCAGCGCGCCGGTCAGAAAATTACGACGTTTCATGCACTCCTCCTCCAAACACCACCGGCCTTCGCCGGCTGATTGCAAAGCCTGCCCCGAACGTATCCGCCCCCGGAATTCGGCACGACAAAACAGCCCACTTCGGAGCTGCTTATTCCTTGAATGGCTGATCCTCCCGAATGCGCTTTGCGCCAAGATCACTCCATCAGGACAGTGCGCAAAGGCACACCGCCCCATCCTCGCGAACCATTGATACGTGAAGAAAAATGAATAGCAAGTATTTTTTGATTTACGTACCTCATTTTTGATCTTATGGTCCGCGTCGAGGAGCGAGAATGAAACCGACAGTCCATGATATAGCCAGAACAGCGGGCGTCAGCCTTGCCACGGTTGACCGTGTTTTGAATGAGCGGCCGGGCGTAAGAGCAAAGACACGCGAGCGGGTCATGGCCGCGATGAACACGCTTGGCTATGTGCGCGATGTGGGTGCGGCCAACCTTGCGCGCGGGCGGCTTTATCAGTTCGATTTTATTTTGCCGGACAATGAAAACACCTTCATGCTGAGCCTTCGCGCGGAACTGCAAGCCGCGACCGAACGGGCCTTGGCTGAGCGTGTATTGATCAATCTCGTGCTTGTACCCGCCTTCGATGAAGCGGCGCTTGTCGCGGCGCTGGACGATTGCGCCGAACGCAAGCCCAATGGTGTTGCATTCGTGGCAGTCGATACCGATCCGGTGCGTGAGGCCTGCGCCCGGCTGGGAGAGCATGGCATTCACGCCGTCACGCTCGTATCTGATCTGGGGCATTCCACGCGGACGCATTATGTCGGCGTCGACAACGGTGCAGCGGGGCGCACGGCAGCGCGGCTTCTCGGGCTTTTTGCCAACGGAACCGAAGGTGCGCTTGCGGTCGTCGCCGGCTCGTTGAAGGTTCGCGACCATCAGGAACGTTTCGATGGTTTTACCGCTGCCATGAAAGCGGACTTTCCGGGCCGCGAGATACTGCCCGTGCTGGAGGGCTTCGACGAGGGTCCGCGCGTGGAAAAGCTTGTCGACAAGCTGCTCGAAGAGCGCAGCGACATTGCCGGAATTTACAGCCTCGGTGCAGGTAATAGCGGCCTGGTGAAGGCGCTGGCAAAGCACAGTGCCAACCGCCCGCTTGTCATTGCGCATGAACGCGACAGCGTGACCTCGAAAGCACTGACGGATGGCATCATCCACGCGGTGCTGGCGCAGGATGCGGGCCACGAAATCCGCAGCGCCATCCGGGTGCTGAAAGCCTCTGCGGACCGTCTGGCGATCGTGCCGGGTCAGGAACACATCCGCATTGAAATTTTTCTCAAAGACAACCTGCCGCATTTCGACTGAGGCGCAGGCGACAATACCTTTCCAACGGGGCCTTTCCAACAGGAGCAAATATGTATCTCGGGATCGATCTAGGAACATCGGGGGTCAAGGCGCTATTGATCGATGACGGACAGACAGTGATAGGTTCGGCCCATGGCGAACTGGATGTTTCGCGCCCCCATCCGGGCTGGAGCGAACAGGACCCGACCCAGTGGATCAAGGCCTGCCGCACCGCAATCGACGGTCTGCGTGCGGCCCACCCGAAGGAGTTTTCGGCGATTGCCGGTATCGGCCTGTCCGGCCAGATGCATGGCGCTACCCTGCTGGACGAACAGGATCAGGTGCTACGTCCCTGCATCCTGTGGAACGATACGCGGAGCTATCGCGAAGCAGCCGCACTCGATGCCGATCCGGCCTTTCGCGCCATCACCGGCAATATCGTCTTTCCGGGCTTTACCGCACCCAAGCTCGTCTGGGTTGCCAATAACGAACCCGATATTTTCACACGTATCCGTAAGGTGCTGCTGCCGAAGGACTATCTGCGCCTCTGGCTGACCGGCGAATATGTGTCGGATATGTCGGATTCAGCAGGCACGAGCTGGCTCGATACTGGCGCACGCCGCTGGTCACATGAGCTTCTGGACAAGACCAGCCTCGATGAAAACCAGATGCCGCGTCTTGCAGAAGGCACGGACGCAACCGGGAGGCTGCGGGCTGAGCTTGCCGCCGAATGGGGCATCGTCGGTCAGCCGGTCGTGGCAGGCGGTGCTGGCGACAACGCAGCTTCGGCCTGCGGCATGGGTACGGTCAAGCCCGGCCATGCCTTCGTTTCGCTCGGCACATCAGGCGTGCTTTTCGCGGCGAACGGCGCTTATCAGCCGAAGCCGGAAAGCGCGGTTCATGCCTTCTGCCACGCCCTGCCCGACACCTGGCACCAGATGGGCGTCATTCTGTCCGCAGCGAGCGCGCTCGACTGGTATGCACGGCTTGTCGGCAAAACGGCCCACGAACTCGACAAGGCGCTCGGCGACACGCTGCATGCGCCGGGCAGCGCGACCTTCCTGCCCTATCTCTCGGGCGAACGCACCCCGTATAACGATGCGAAGATACGCGGCGTGTTTTCCGGTCTGGAACATGAATCCGATCAGCGCGCATTGACGCAGGCCGTGTTGGAAGGCGTCGCCTTCGCGATCCGCGACAATCTCGCCGCGCTGCAATCGGCGGGAACGGAAATCAGATCGCTCACCGCCGTCGGCGGCGGCTCACGCTCTACCTATTGGCTGAAGGCAATCGCGACCGCCTTGAATGTGCCGATTGCCTTGCCGGAAGAAGGCGATTTCGGCGGAGCTTTTGGCGCCGCGCGTCTGGGTCTCATAGCCGCTACGGGTGTTGATCCGCTGGCTGTCTGCACACCGCCGCGCACCGAGCGGACCATAGAGCCGGAAGCGCCCCTGATCCCGGTCTATGAGGAAGCCTATCAGCGCTATCACGCCCTTTATCCGGCACTTCACGCCCTCGCCGGTTCGTGATGCTGCCGCATACAATCAGACATGAACGTCATTCGAACGGGAGGACATAATGAGCACCGGATTTTTCGGCGACATTCAAAAGGTTAAATATGAGGGGCCGGACAGCGACAACCCGCTGGCGTTCCGCCACTATAATCCGGATGAAATCGTGCTGGGCAAGCGCATGGAAGACCATCTGCGCTTCGCGGTCGCCTACTGGCACAGCTTTGCCTGGGAAGGTGGCGATCCGTTCGGTGGTCGCACCTTCGACCGCCCATGGTATTCGAACGAGCTGGATGCGGCAAAGCTCAAGGCTGAGGTGGCTTTCGAGTTTTTCTCCCTGCTCGGCGCGCCCTATTATTGCTTCCACGATGCCGATGTGCGGCCAGAGGGACGCAACTTTGCAGAAAATACGCGCTATCTGAACGAGATCGTCGACATATTCGAGAAGAAGCAGGCCGAAACCGGCGTAAAGCTTCTCTGGGGCACCGCCAACCTTTTCTCCAACCGCCGCTATATGGCCGGCGCTGCAACCAATCCCGATCCCGACGTGTTCGCCTTTGCCGCCGCGACCGTGAAAAGCTGCATTGATGCGACCAAGCGACTCGGCGGAGAGAACTATGTGCTGTGGGGCGGTCGCGAAGGCTATGAAACGCTGCTCAACACCGATCTTGGCCGCGAGCTTGATCAGATGGGACGTTTCCTCAATCTGGTGGTCGAGTACAAGCACAAGATCGGCTTCAAGGGCACGATCCTGATCGAACCGAAGCCGCAGGAACCGACCAAGCATCAATATGATTACGATGTCGCGACGGTCTACGGTTTCCTGAAGCGTTACGGCCTCGAAAACGAGGTGAAGCTCAATATCGAGCAGGGCCACGCCATTCTCGCCGGTCATTCCTTCGAGCATGAACTGGCACTTGCCCGCGCGCTTGGCATTTTCGGTTCCATCGACATGAACCGCAATGACTATCAGTCCGGCTGGGACACGGACCAATTCCCGAACAATGTGCCGGAAATGGCGCTCGCCTATTATCAGGTCCTGCTTGCAGGCGGCTTCACGACCGGCGGCACGAATTTCGACGCCAAGCTGCGCCGTCAGTCGCTCGATCCGCAGGATTTGCTGATCGGCCATATCGGCGGCATGGATTGCTGCGCGCGCGGGCTGAAAGCCGCCGCCGGAATGCTCGAAGATGGCGCTCTGTCCAACCCGCTCAACGAGCGTTATGCAGGCTGGAACGGCGACTTCGGCAAGAAGCTTCTGAGCGGCCTCTCGCTCGATCAGATTACAGCCGAAGTGGAAGCGAAGGATATCAATCCGCAGCCAAAATCCGGCCGTCAGGAATATCTCGAAAACATCGTCAATCGGTATGTCTGAACCGGCAAAGCGGCGATAATAAAAAGGGCGCCACTCGCGCCCTTTCTTCTATTACATATCGATTTCTAAAGCTTGACCCAGCCACCGTTTTTCTGTGACGAACGCACGCAGGCATCGATGAAGGCAACGCCCTTCAAGCCGTCATCGACGGTTGGATAGATCACCGCGCTATCCGGCTTCTTACCGTTGCGATGGGCCTCAATGGCATTGGCCGCTTCCGAATAGATGGTGGCGAAAGCCTCCAGATAGCCCTCGGGGTGTCCCGCCGGTACGCGGGTCACGCGCGCGGCAGCGGAACCCACACCCGCCCCGCCCCGCGTGATGAGCCGCTTTTGCTCGCCAAAAGGCGTGAACCAGAGATAGTTCGGGTCTTCCTGCGCCCACTCGATGCCGCCCTTTGTGCCATAGACGCGCAGGCGCAGTGCATTTTCATTGCCCGGCGCAACCTGGCTGCACCAGAGCATGCCCTTGGCCCCGCCTGCGAAACGGAGCATCACATGCGCGTTGTCGTCGAGACGCCGTCCCTCGACAAAACTGTCGAGATCGGCAGCGAGGCTGTCGAGCGTGAGACCGGTCACGAAGGAGGCGAGATTGAAGGCATGCGTGCCGATATCGCCGGTCGCGCCGCCCAGTCCCGATTGCGCCGGATCAGTACGCCAGACGGCGCCCTTGGCACCTGTTGCCTCTACCGCTTCTGTGAGCCAGTCCTGCGCATATTCCACCTGTATGACACGAAGATCGCCAAGTTCACCATTGGCGATCATCTCGCGCGCCTGTCGCACCATCGGATAGCCGGTGTAATTATGCGTCAGAACGAACAGAGCACCACTTTCATCGGCGACCTTCTTCATCTTCTTTGCATCGGCAAGCGTAGAAGTCAGGGGCTTATCGCAGATGACATGGATGCCGCGTCGCAAAAACTCCTTGGCAGCTTCGTAATGAACGTGGTTCGGCGTCACGATGGAAACGGCTTCGATGCCGTTTTTCAGGCGCGCCTCGCGAATGGCCATGTCCTTGTAGCTGGAATAGATGCGATCTTCGGCCAGCCCCAGTTCACGCCCCGAGGCCTGCGCCTTTTCCGCTGAGGAGGACAAAGCGCCTGCAACCAGTTCGAACCGATTGTCGAGCCGCGCTGCCATGCGATGAACGCCGCCGATAAACGCACCTGCGCCGCCGCCCACCATGCCGAGGCGAATGCGTGGAACGGCCGTTTCCTTGGTTTTAGCTTCGATGGTCATTGCGTCCTCATAATCCAAGCATGCGTCGGTTGGCGGCGTCATCGGTGCCGCCGGAGGCGAAATCATCGAACGCCTTGTCGGTGACACGGATGATATGCGCCTTCACGAATTCAGCGCCTTCGCGCGCACCATCTTCCGGGTGCTTCAGCGCACATTCCCATTCGACCACGGCCCAGCCGTCAAAATCGTTCGCGGCCATCTTGGAGAATACCGCGCCGAAATCAACCTGACCGTCGCCCAGCGAACGGAAGCGGCCCGCGCGGTTCACCCAGCCCTGATATCCGCCGTAGACGCCCTGCCGCCCGGTCGGATTGAACTCCGCATCCTTGACGTGAAACATCTTGATGCGGTCCTTGTAGATGTCGATATTGTCCAGATAATCGAGGCATTGCAGGACATAATGCGACGGGTCGTAGAGCATATTGGCCCGCGGGTGATTTTTGACCTGCTCCAGAAACATCTCGAAGGTCACGCCATCATGCAGATCTTCGCCCGGATGGATTTCATAGCAGATATCGACGCCATGGTCCTCGGCATGATTGAGGATCGGCTTCCAGCGGCGGGCGAGTTCCTCAAATGCCGTTTCCACCAGACCGGCAGGACGCTGCGGCCATGGATAGATGAATGGCCAGGCCAGCGCCCCGGAGAAGGTGGCATGCGCGCCGATGCCCAGATTGCGCGAGGCGCGGATCGCCATCTTTACCTGCTCTACCGCCCATTGCTGGCGCGCTTTTGGGTTGCCGCGCACTTCCGGCACGGCGAAACCGTCAAACGCTTCGTCATAGGCCGGGTGCACCGCAACGAGCTGGCCCTGCAAATGGGTCGAAAGCTCGGTGACTTCGACACCGTTCTGGCGTGCCACACCGGCGAATTCGTCGCAATAATCCTTGGATTCAGAAGCCTTTTTCAGATCGATCAGTTGGCTCGCCCATGTGGGAACCTGCACCCCGACATAGCCCTTTTCGGCAGCCCATTTGGTGATGCCATCCCATGTGTTGAACGGCGCTTCATCGCCTGCGAACTGCCCGAGAAAAATGCCCGGCCCCTTGATCGTCTTCATCGAAACTCCTCCAGAATGAATTAAGGCGCGCCTCTGACGAGGCGCGCCGAACCGTGGTCAGAATGGCGAATCCGGGAAATAGAAGTCCTTGGCGTTATCCTTCGTGACAAGCGTCGCATCGAGGATGTAATTGCCGCTCACCGGAATCTGATCGTAGAAATGACCAGCGGCAAGCTGCATTGCCGTCGAAACCATCGCTGGCGGATAGAGAACATCGACCGGCACCAGCTTGTCGCCATCCATGACTTTCTTGATCATGTCCTTGGAGCCAGCTCCGCCTACGACGTACTGAATGTCGCTGCGGTTCGCCTGCTTGATGGCTTCCAGAACGCCAACAGCCATATCGTCATCCTGGCACCAGACCACATCGATCTTCGGATATTTGGTCAGGAAGTCCTGCATGACGCGGAAGGCATCGTCGCGGTTCCAGTTGCCATACTGGCGGTCCAGAACCTTCACGTTGGAGCCTTCGATGCCCTTGTCGAAACCATCCTGACGCTGCTGGTCGATCGGGATTGGCAGGCCGCGAATAACAACGACCTGTGCATCAGGCGTGGTCTTCTTGATATATTCGCCAGCCACCTGTCCGAGCGCCGGGTTGTTGCCGGCCACGTAGAGATCACGGATGGTATTATCGTTGCTGCTCGGCGCGCGGTCGACCAGAGCGACAAAAGTTCCCTTGTCCTTGATCTCCTTGATGGCGTTGACGAGCGGATCAGGATCGGTTGGCAGAACGACCAGCCCGTCGAGGCCCTGTACGGCCAGATCCTGCAACGCATTCGCCTGCGATGCCGCATCGGGCGACGTCTTGACGATGACGTTGAGGCCCGGATGCTCTTCCATCAGAAGCTTCGCCACGCGTTCGGCGTGATAGACGACGCCTGCCGTCCAGCCGTGATCGGCCGCCGGGATCGACACGCCAATCGTCACTTTCTTGTCCTGCGCACTTGCCGCGCCGCCAAAGGCCAGCGCACCCGCCGTCAGAGCGGCGAAAGCAAGCTTCATCAAATTCCCTCGCATAGTCTTCCTCCCAGTAAACGCGGGGCTCTCATTCCTCTCTGGCTGGAATCGCCCCACCAATCCCGCCAATCTCCAAAACCTATCTCCGCGCCAGCGAACGCTGCACCAGCATCGCGATAATGATAATCGCGCCCTGAATGGCTCCCAGCAGATATTCGCTGACGAAACTCGACAGCAGCATGATGTTTCCGATGATTTCCAGTATGAACGCGCCGCAGATCGTGCCCCATACGCGACCGACGCCGCCGCGCAGCGCCGTGCCGCCAACAACGACTGCCGTGATCGCCTGCAATTCCCACATCAGGCCTGTGGTGGCAGAAGTGGAACCAAGGCGCGGGACATAGAGGAGCACGGCGACAGCGACGCAAAGCCCTTGGATAACGAAAGCAATGGTGCGCACCTTCTTGACTGAAATGCCGGAATAGCGCGCCACGTCTTCGTTCGATCCTACCGCAATGACATGGCGGCCATAGCGTGTCCGATAAAGGACGAATGCCGCGAGCGCCGCCGTCACGAAAATCACGATAACCGGTATGGGCACTCCAAGCACGGAACCGAAATAGGCGGGACGATAAAGCGCCTGAATATCAGGATTGCGCAAGGTGATCGCGCCCCCCTGCGACAGCCATGTCGTGAGACCGCGATAGATACCCATTGTACCCAGCGTGGCGATAAATGGCTCAATGCCGCCAACTGTCGTTATGAGGCCGTTCAACAGGCCGCAGGCTGCACCGACGATCAGCGCCAGCATAACAGCGGCGATCAACATCATTACCGGATCGGCAATCACCCCGCTATTCATGAAAAGGATCATGATGCTGGCGACGAACGCCACCATCGCGCCCACCGACAGATCAAGCCCGCCGGATGAAATCACGTAAGTTGCGCCAAGCGCGATAATGGCGATGAATGCACTGCGCGTTGCGACATTGAGAAGATTGTCGATGCTGATGAAATTCGGGTTGGCAATTGTACCCAGAACAAGCAGCAGGGCAAGCGCCACAAAAGGCGCAATCGCCCGCAGATCCCAATCCTTGGACGTCCTCGGCATTCTGCTTTTATCGGTCGCAACCTGTGTCATCTATTTCCCACTTTATTGTTTTTATGCGGCGTTTTCAGCTTCAACGCCGGTTGCAAGCACGACGATATCATGTTCCGTCATGCGGTCACCGGATACCTCACCGGCAATCCGCCCTTCCCGCATCACGACGATGCGGTCGCAGATACCGATCAGTTCCGGCATTTCGGACGAAACGACGATGATCGATTTCCCCTCATCGGCCAGATTGGCGATGAACTGGTAGATTTGCTCCTTCGTGCCGACATCGATGCCGCGTGTCGGTTCATCAATGATGACGATGGACGGATCGAGCATCATCATCTTGGCGAGCAAGAGCTTCTGCTGGTTGCCGCCGGAAAGCTGGCCCGCAAGAATGTCCTTGCGACCAGTACGAATATCGAACTCGCGGATCGCGTCGTCGAGTGCGGTGCGTTCCCGGTCGCGATTGATCTGCAAACCGCTCACGAATTTCTTCAGCGAAGCAAGCGTCAGGTTGACGCCCAGGTCCTTGGTCAGCAGCAGCCCTTTGCCCTTCCGGTCCTCGCTGAGATAAACAATCCCCGCCTTCTGGCTTTCATGCGCGTTGCGGAAGTGAACCGGCTTTCCATTGTGGCGCGCATCGCCCTTGCCGGGCCGCAGGCCGACGATGCCCTCCATCAGTTCCGTACGGCCCGCGCCGACCAGACCGGCAAAACCAAGTATTTCGCCACGGTTCAGGTAAAAGCTCGCATTCTGCACGTAACCCGGCACGCTGAAGTTCTCGATTTCCAAAATGGCAGCGTTGTCATACTGGCTTGCGCGGTCAGGATAGAGTTTTGCGACATCGCGGCCAACCATCAGCCGCGCCATATCAGATGGCTGCAATTCCGAGGCCAGATGCGCGGAAACGAGCTTGCCGTCACGAAGCACGGTCACACGATCGGATATTTCCTTTACTTCCGGCAGGCGGTGCGAGATGTAGAGAACTGCAACGCCCTTCGCGCGAATGTCGCGAATGACTTTCAACAATGCTTCCGTCTCGAACGGCGTCAGCGAAGCAGTCGGCTCGTCGAAAATCACCACGCGATGCGGCACCAGCAGCACGCGGGCGATCTGAACGAGCTGGCGCTGCGCAATCGACAGGGAACCCACAACCGCATCGGGGTCGATATCGGCGCCAAGATCACGGATGGCCTTGCGCGCACCCTCTCGCATCGACTTGTCGTCGACGACCAAGCCCCGGTGAAGCTCACGGCCAAGATAGATGTTCTGTGCGACGGTCAGATCGGGGGCGAGCAGGATTTCCTGATGCACGAGCACGATGCCCTGCGCTTCGGCCTCAACCGGCCCCAAGAAGGACACCGGCTTGCCGTCGATGCGGATTTCTCCGCTCGTCGGGCGCTCATTGCCCGCCAGGAGTTTCATCAGCGTTGATTTTCCGGCACCGTTCTCGCCGATAATCGCATGGACTTCGCCGCCGAAAATGCGCAGGTCAATATTCTTCAGAACCTGAACAGGACCGAATGATTTGGATAGCGATACGGCTTCCAGCAACGCAGGCCTGCCATCTTTTTCAGGCCCACTCATAGGCAACCGCCCATGGCGAGCCGCTGCGTCTGACGCTTCCTGAGCACACTTTTTCCCGGTGTTTTCGCCGATATTTCTGGCTGCACGTGAACTCCTCCCAAAGCGTCACGATTAAAGATTAGCTTTCGTTTTGAGGTACGTAAAGCAAAATATATGCGTTCTCTCACATCATCCGTCTTTGGACATGCCTCGTCATTCTATCTGCTCGCCTATTATCTGGGTTCCAGCATCGCCCGTGCGGCAGGCGGCTATTTCTGGATTGCCGACGGATGGTCGGCGGTCGCCGAATTTACCTTCGTCATGCTCGCCCTCGCTTTTGCAGCGGCGTTCGGTGCAGCCTGACTGTCACGAGGGAAGTAAGGGGCAGGCAAAGAGATAAAATTTTATGGAACCATATCCTCCGCAGCGCGTTCATGCGGCTCGGAAGGAGAATAATTGCATGCAAATCGTCGATGCTCTGGTCAAAAGGTGCGGCACAGAAAATTCCTATCAGGTCGAATTCATCGGTGAAGATGGCGAAACTGTTTGCGTTTCCTTCCGCCACGATTCCGAGGAAGAATTGAGCCACCACGACGCCATTGCGAGCGCACTTGCAAAGATGGCGCCGCTCACGGCTTACGGTGCCGCGTTTATCAGCATCCTTTCGGCCAACAAGTTGAATACAGCAGCCACCGCTGCCTGATATTTTCCAGATATAAGCCCTGCGATCCAGCCGGACCGCAGGGCATTTTGCGTCCGCCTATCTCGCCTTTCAGAACCGGTTTGGGATTGATATCCTTCCGGAAATTGCCTAGCTGCTTGACAGGAGCGAGGCGATTGACGGAGGCTTGGACATGAGCGAACTGGCTGATTGGCTATCGGACACCCAACCGATCACACGCAAGAGCGCGGCGGAAGTCGTGTTCGACGATATTCGCTCGGCCATCACGTCTGGTCGTCTTGCCGTTGGAACCCGCCTGCCCTCCGAAGCCCAACTTGCTGGCCGTTTCGGTGTCAGTCGTCCCATCGTGCGCGAGGCGCTGCGGTCATTGCAGACGCTGGGCCTCACGCAGACCCGCACGGGCAGCGGCACCTATGTTCTCAATATATCCCCCGCGAGCGAGCTCAGTTACGGCGGTTACTCGGCCCGCGATCTGATCGAGGCGCGTCCTTTTATTGAAGTGCCTGCGGCGGGCTGGGCTGCGCTGCGGCGCAATGCCGGGCAACTCGCCCATCTACTTGAGCTTTGCGACAAGATGGATCGCCAGACGGACCCGCAGAAATGGGAACTGCTCGATTCAGAGTTTCACTGCGCCATTGCCGAAGCCTCCGGAAATGCGGTCTTCACCAAGATCGTGGCGGATGCCCGCGAGGCGCTGATCCAGCAGTCCGAGCTGGTCAACGTGATGTCGGGCCGACGCGAAGCGTCGAATGTCGAGCATCGCCGTATCGCGGAGGCCATCGAGGCCCAGTTGGAAGCTGAAGCCCGCGCCGCCATGGAAGCGCATCTGAGCAAGGTCCGGACAGCTGTAACGACGATCATCGGCAAGGATGAGATCAACTAGGGTCAGGACTACTAATTTTTCCACAGGACTGAAGCCTGCCATTCGCGCCGATCCTGACCGGAACGCCACTTTCGTGTCGTTTCAGCAAATGCCGATAAAGCTTTCTTCCCGCTGAATTTTTCGCCGCCGGTAGATTCTGTGCAGTACACACGAAGCTTGTGTGCTGGCGCGGAATACTTGACGCGCGTTCTGCGATATGCGTTAAAACCGCCCGCATAACCTGTCATGCAGCTTTACAGAATACCCACTCAATAGGGATGCATTCCATATCCATTGAATGACCGGCGGCGTGCCCTAATTTGCCTTTTACGCCGAACGGTCGCCTGTCGAAACAGCGCTCTCAGGGAGGAGCAATGCCGATCGAAACCATGAAGGCCGCGCCGGCCAAACGTGACGTATTCATTGAAGAAGATCGCGGCTATCACAAAGCCCTGAGGCCAAGGCAAATCCAGATGATCGCCATTGGCGGTGCAATCGGGACCGGGCTCTTTCTTGGCGCTGGTGGTCGTCTGGCTTTGGCAGGCCCGGCTCTGGTTTTCGTCTATGCCTTGTGCGGCTTCTTTGCGTTTCTGGTTCTGCGGGCCTTGGGCGAGCTTATCATGCATCGCCCCAGCTCCGGTTCCTTCGTCTCCTATGCCCGCGAGTTCTACGGCGAGAAGCTGGCTTTCGTGGCAGGCTGGATGTACTGGCTCAACTGGGCCATGACATCGGTCGCCGACGTGACGGCGGTCGCGCTCTACATGAATTTCTTCAAGCACTATGTGCCTTGGCTGCAAGGCATCGACCAATGGATATTCGCCCTGACGGCGCTTGTCATCGTTCTGGCGATGAACCTCATGTCGGTCAAAGTGTTCGGCGAACTGGAATTCTGGTTCAGTCTCGTCAAGGTCATCGCGCTCGTGACCTTCCTGATCGTCGGCATTTACTTTGTCGTTTCCGGCACACCAATCGACGGTCATCCAGCCGGATTCAGCATCATTACCGATAGCGGCGGCCTGTTCCCGAACGGCATATTGCCTGCCTTCGTCATCATACAGGGCGTGGTTTTCGCCTATGCATCCATCGAGTTGCTGGGCACCACGGCGGGCGAAACCGAAGACCCGCGCGAAGTCATGCCACGGGCAATCCGCACCGTGGTCTTCCGCCTGCTCGTCTTTTATGTGGGTTCGGTTCTGCTGCTTTCGCTGCTTCTTCCCTACACCGCCTATTCCGCTGGCGAGAGCCCGTTTGTGACCTTCTTCGGCAAGATCGGCGTCGAAGGGGCAGATATTATCATGAACCTTGTCGTGCTGACCGCGGTTCTGTCATCGCTGAATGCCGGGCTTTATTCCACCGGGCGCATCCTGCATTCCATGGCGGTATCCGGCTCCGCTCCGGCATCCCTGGCCAGGATGAACAGGAACGGCGTCCCCTATATGGGCATTGCAGTTACCGCCGTCGTCACCGTTATCGGCGTTATCCTCAATGCCGTCGTGCCTGCGGAAGCATTCGAAATCGCGCTCAATCTCTCCGCCCTCGGCATCATCACGGCATGGGGCGTCATCGTCCTTTGCCAGCTGAAACTGTGGCATCTTGCACGTCGCGGCGAGATGGCGCGACCGGATTTCCGCATGTTCGGCGCACCCTATACCGGCATCCTTACGCTCGCTTTCCTGCTCGGCGTGCTTGTCCTGATGGCGCTCGACTATCCGGTCGGCACCTTGACGATTGGTTCACTGGCGATCATCGGGCCTGCCCTCATCCTCGGCTGGTATCTGATGCGTGAGCGCATCCATCGACTTGCTGCCGAACGTGCTGTAGACGCCAGCATTCGGGGTAAGTGAGAGGATTCGGAATTATGTCGCCTGCAAAGCCTTCCATCATATTGATCGCCACTGGCGGCACCATCGCCAGCAAGCGTGGGGAAGACGGAGCAAGCACACCTGTCCTGTCCGGTGAGGACCTGCTGGAATTTGTGCCCGGCCTAGATGCAGACCTGCGTCCCGTCAATTTGATGGCGAAGGATTCCGCCTGCCTCACCCTGTCGGACATGCAGCGCATCAGCGATGCCGTCGATTCCGGCCTGAAGGATGGCGAAGTCGATGGCGTCGTCGTCCTGCACGGAACGGACGCAATGGAAGAAACCGCGTTGCTGGTGCATCTGCAACACCGCATCGGCAAGCCGGTGATCTTCACCGGCGCGCAGTTTACCGCCGATCATCCTCAGGCAGATGGGCCGGAAAACCTCGCCGCCGCCATTCGCCTCGCCTGCGATCCGGCCAATGCAGATAAAGGCGTGCTTGTCGCCTTTGGCGGGCGGGTCGTCCCTGCCTGGGGCGCATACAAGTTCAGCAGCGACAGCGCCGACGCCTTCCGGTCGGCCCGTCTGATCGAAACCCAGAGCCCGGTGCTGGCAGCTCCTGTCGGTGATCGGCGTATCGATACGATAGCCATCTATCCGGGTTGCGACGCCCTCCATATCGAAGCGAGCATAACAGCCGGCGCCAGCGGCATTGTGCTTGCGGCGCTCGGTTCGGGCAATGCCACGCCTTGCGTTGTCGAAGCGGTCCGTGAGTGTTCGCGCCGCGATATTCCGGTCGTGGTTTCAAGCCGCGTGCCGGAGGGATTGCTGGTCCCCGGCTATGGCGGCGGCGGCGGCGGATATGATCTCGCCGATGCGGGAGCCATCCACGCGCATACGCTTCGCCCCGGCCAAGCCCGCATTCTGCTCGCCGCGCTGATCGCCAACGGCAGTTCCTCAGATGCAATGGTCCGCGCTTTCAGCGACTATCGATAAAATGGTTCAGCTCGGAAACTGGCGGTAGCATTCTTCCGCCACTTGCCGCAGCCGCTCGCGTGATATTTCGCCGCTCACTGCATAACCCAGATCGTTGTCGATCCAGTAGAAGGTTTCGACACCGTCGCTCGAAGCGAACCGGAAGCTCGTATCGCGATTTTCCGCATTACGGCCGACAATCACCGAAAGGCGTTTTCCAGCCTCGTCCTCATACATGAAGAAAGCGCCCGCCTTGCCGCCGACCGGCAACAGACGCCCGCCGACAAGCTGGAAGCCAAGCGAGCGGAGATCGGGAACACGAAGATCGGCTATGTCGAGCCTTTTGCCGAGCCACGTCGCCAGATGCGCCTCTTCATTGGAAAACACCTCGACCGGATGCCGCACTTCGCTGGCATAGACAAGATAAGCCGCCTGAGCCTGCTCCGGCAGGGTTTGCATGCTGGCTAGCTGCGGGCCAGTATCCGCAAACAGGCGCGAACCAGCAAAGCCGCCCGCGCCACCGACCAACAAGGCAGCAAGAACAGCCGCGGCAACTGCTCCGCGATAGTTTCTTGACTGGCGACGGCCGACTGAATGGATCAATGCGGCATCGTTGTTCCTTGCTTCGGCATAACCGGAAAAGAGTTGCCTGATACCTTCATTCTGCCTGCGCCATTCCGCAACCAGCGCGGTCTGTTCGGGATCGTTCTCAAGAAATGCGGCAATGCGCGCATGTTCGTCTTCAGACAATTGCCCATCGACAAAACCATGCAGTTCCGCTTCGGTTATGGGAGAATTGCGTTCTTTCATCGGTTTCTCCGAAGCGTAACGATATTCGAGCCGCTCATATATTCTGTCAGGCGATGGCGTGCCCGCGACAGCCGCGACATAACCGTTCCGACTGGTATGCCCAGCATTTCCGCGGCCTCGCCATAGCTATAACCTTCGACCACAACAAGCATCAGCACCGCGCGGTTGTCTTCCGGCAGGGTGTTGATTGCCTCTTCAAGCTGCTGCAACTGGAACGGATCGGCTTCCGCCGCCGCGACACTGACATTTTCGGCAGCATCAAGCGTTTCATGCCGGGTTCTGGCCCGACTTTTATAGCTGTTGCGATAAAGGTTGGTCATCATCGTGAGTATCCACCCACGCAAATTGAGGCCGCGCCACTGGCCGCGTCGGGACAGCGCCTTCGCCACACAGTCCTGCAAGAGATCCTCGCCTTCGGCATCGGACTTCGCAAGACTGCGCGAATAGCGCCGCATGACCGGCAGGAGGGCCAGAAGCTGGCCCTCGAAAGTTTCGGGAGCGGGCTGGCTCACATCGGCCTCATGGCTTTGCGACGTGCCAGACTCCATTAACGCCGTCTCCAGTCACGTCGCCGGGCTTCTTGTCTTTTACCCAGTAATAGAGCGGCATTCCGTCTTTTGCCCATTGCTCGCTGCCATCCTTGCGCTTGACCAGCGTATATGCACCGGAAGCCTTGGCTCCCTTCATCGCCAGAAAGGGCGGCCAGTTTTTCGCACATTTATCATAGCAGTAGGATTCGTCCTTGCTATCCTTATCGAAAGTATAGAGCGTCATGTCCTTGGCGCCCGCCAGAACCTGTCCCTTCGAGCTTTCCATCGTCTTGACGGATGGCGCAGCCAGAGCGGCTGATGCCGCCACGGTTGCTATTGTCAGTACGGACATAAAACCAAGCGTTTTCATGATTTGCCTCACAAGGGTTCCAATCGCGACATGCGATATGGAGGTAAGACAATCCGCACCCACGATTTATTCCCGAAGCCGCAAATTTTTTGTAGCGTTTAGAACAGCCGCAGCTTGCGAGCATGAAAAGCCTCGGCATAAGCCTCGGGCGTACGGCACTCCATGCCGCGCAGCCGGCCAAGTCCGCGAAAGGTTTCCGCGTCGAACCAATCCTTGGAGCGCTGGGTGCCGAAGTGCTTCATCAACAGTTCGATCTTGCGATCCATGATCGTTGCTGGCAGTGCCGAATAGGCGTTGGGCTGTCCGAGATCGCCATCCCATTTCGGGATTTCATATTCAAGGATCACCTGATCGCGAAACAGGTTCCATGTCAGTTCATTGACGGTGCGGTGGTCCTGATGGGCATCGCCATGGCGATGGGTGAAGACCATATCCGGCTGTCCTCGCCCGCGCTGTTCGATCAGCCATTGCTTGATCTCACGACCCTGTGCCGGAAAATAACTGTCCTCGAAAGAGGCAAGATGGATGTTGAAACTGTCCGCCCCGCGCAGAAAATCGCGTGCGGAAGCTCCGGCCTCTGCCTGCCTTTCCTCGGTTCCCGACAGCACACACCATTCCACATGCAGCGGCGTGCCGTTCCCGATCAGGTTCAAAAGCGTGCCGCCGCAACCGATCTCGATATCGTCGGAATGCGCGCCCAGACAAAGCAGCTCTAGCGGACGCTTGGGATTTGCCAGCGAACGCAGGTCGATCATAGCGCTATCGCGATATTGGCCGCACGGCGTTCCGCCTTGTGTCTTTTCCAGGGCATATCGCCCTTTTCCACCATGTCCTCAAGCGTCTGCCAGTCGCGCAGCGTGTCCATGGAACGCCAGAAGCCCTCATATTTATAGGCCATCAACTGGTTTTCGGCGATCAGGCGACCGAAGGGCTCCAGCACCAGTTCCTCGCCTTCGCGCATATAGTCGAAGATTTCCTTGCGGAAGAGGAAATAGCCGCCATTGATCCAGATGTCCGATGTGTTCGACGTTCGGAAAGCCCGCACGTCGCCGCCTTCGGCAATATCGGCAAGGTGATAGGTCAGCGGCGGACGGACGGCCAGGAAACAGGCGATCTTGCCGCTGGCGCGGAAACGCTCAGTCATGTCATCAAGGTCGACATCGCTGAGGCCATCGCTGTAATTGGCGAGGAAGATATCCTCGTTCGCCACATGGGACCGGGCGCTCCACAGCCTCTCGCCGATATTGCGCCAGATGCCTGTATCGAGCAGCGTCACGCTCCAGTCGCGATCCACTTCCTCAAGCAGTTGCACATTGCGTCCCCCGTCGGAAACCACGCAATCCGCGAAGGTCTGCGGACGGATGGTCAGGAAGAAATCCTTCACGACATTGGCCTTGTAGCCGAGGCAGAGAACGAAGTCGTTGTGCCCGTAATCGCTGTAATATTCCATAACGTGATGCAGGATCGGCTGATGGCCAAGCGGGATCATCGGCTTCGGGATAGTCTCCGAATATTCGCGGATTCTGGTTCCAAGACCGCCGCAGAACAGTACGACTTTCATGATTACCGCTCCTCTGTGAGTAGTGCCGGATCAATCAACGTGACATGCGGAATGGGAATGATGAACTTCGCGCCCCATTCCACCACGTGCTGCATCTGCCTGATGATCTCGTCCTTGAAGTTCCATGGCAGGATGAGAATGTAATCGGGCCGGTATTTGTCGATTGCCGATACATCGTAGATCGGGATGTGCATGCCCGGCGTGAAGCGCCCATGCTTGTAGGGATTGCGGTCGACTGTGAAATCCAGAAAATCCGTGCCGATGCCGCAATAGTTCAACAGCGTGTTGCCCTTGCCCGGCGCGCCATAACCGCAGATGCGTTTTCCCGCATTCTTGGCCGCGATCAGGAAGGACAGAAGATCGCGCTTGGTGCGCCGCGTCTTTTCAGCAAACTGTTGATAGGTCGAAATCTCGTTGAGGCCGAAACTCTCCTCGCGCTTCAAAAGAGCGGCCACGCGCGGCCCTGCCTTCCGCTTGCTGCTATTATGGGCAAGATAGACCCGCAACGACCCGCCATGGGTCGGCAGTTCCTCCACGTCAATGACCTTGAGGTGATGGCGATGCGCCATGTAGCGGATTGTTAGCAATGAGAAATACGAGAAATGCTCGTGATAGATCGTATCGAACTGGTTCTGTTCGATCAGGTTGGCCAGATGCGGAAACTCCAGCGTGATCACGCCTTCCGGTTTCAGCAGCAGTTGCAGGCCGCGCACAAAGTCATTGAGATCAGGCACTTGCGCCAGAACGTTGTTGCCGATCAGGAGGTCGGCCTTGCGGCCTGCACCCACCAGTTCGGCGGCAAGCGTCGATCCGAAAAAATCCACGCGCGTCGGCACACCCTTGGCAATTGCGGTTTCCGCCACATTGGCCGCCGGTTCGATGCCGAGGATCGGGATGCCCTTCGGCAGAAAATGCTGCAACAGATAGCCGTCATTGCTGGCGATCTCGACCACGAAGCTGTTTTCGTTCAGCCCCAGCCGCTCGGTTATCTCATCACAATAGGTCTTCGCATGGCTGACCCAACTGGTCGCGAAGGATGAGAAATAGGCATATTCCGTGAAAATTTCGGCAGGCGAGAAATATTCCTTCAGCTGCACCAGATAACAATGGTCGCAGACAAGCGCATAGAGCGGGTAATAAGGCTCCATACGGTCGAGGCGATCCGCCGTGATGAAGCTCTCGCAGGGCGGTGACATGCCGAGATCGACGAAGGTGTGCTTGAGTAGTTTACCGCACAGGCGACAACCGGTTTGCTCTTGCGCCATGCTCGTGCTCCGCGAAAAATCCGGCGTCTGGATGGTCATACGTCATTCCTCGCCTTTTGAACCTGTACGGCCCGCCCCTTGTGGGATTGAACTCCGATCCGCGTCGGATAACCAAAACTACTAAGCGGCCTGAAAATTGCCGAGACTGTCATGGGGAGCGAGCCGCACATACGATCGGGCGCGACATTCACCGGACGGACTACGCGGCGTAAGCGTGCAATCTTCACCCAATGGCGGCGTGGGCGTAGACGCCTACCTCATTCGGACAACTTGGCCTCATCCGGAAGGCCATTCGGATGCATCGAAGAAGGTTCTATCGCGTGAGCGTCCTGCTGTCAGAATGCCGATATAGGCAATCGGGGCAAAACATGCGGTTTACTTCGCTCAACATCGACGGTGCCTGGTCTATCGAACCGGAAAGGCTGGAAGACGAACGCGGCTGGTTCGCGCGGGTTTATTGCGAGGCCGCATTCGCCGAGCGAAAGATGGAAACGCATTTTCCGCAGCACAGCCTGTCCTTCTCGCGTGAGGAAGGAACATTGCGCGGCCTTCATTATCAGAGCGAACCGCATTCGGAGACGAAGCTCGTCACCTGCCTGCAAGGGATAATCTGGGATGTTCTGGTCGATCTGCGCCCGCATTCGCCAACCTATCGGCGCTGGACCGGCCTGGAGCTATCCGCCGAAAACGGTTTGCAGCTTTATATCCCCGAAGGATGCGCGCATGGCTTCCAGACCCTGACGTCTGATGTGCTCGTGCGTTACATGATCTCAAAGCCCTATGCGCCTGATTATGCTGCGGGTTTGCGCTATGATGATCCGTCGCTTGGCATACCTTGGCCGAGCAGGCCGAGCGTCATTTCCGACAAGGATCTGGCGTGGCCGCTTCTTTGAGCAGCCCCGCATCACGAAGCCGGTCCGCGGCATCGGCAAGGATCGCGAAAGGCAGTTTCGCCCGCTCCGCCATATCGAGGATGGAGTGCTCGCCATCTGCCAAATTCAACACCCAAAGCAGCGCCATGGCATTTTGCGCAGCACTGCTGTCACCGCCCATGCTGCCATAAAGCCCGCGCCTTCCAAGCTGCGGTTCTCCCTTCGGCGATGTGCTGACTGGACGCCAGTTTCGTTCAGCAATTTCAATGGCCTGCATGAGCATATTGAAAGATTGATCGAGATATTCCGGCCTGATGAAATCGAGATTGTCCGCCGATGTATGATATTCAGGAAAGGCACCATAGAGGCTGCGCTGGAACATGCCGACTGGCAGGTTGAATCCCGGCGAACAGAACTGGCGTTCATCATACCCATAAGGCCAGAAATCATGCATTGCCGCACCGGTGCGCTCGGCAAGCACATGGCCCATGATACGATCGATCTCCGCATCGCCGCGACGACTGCGCTTGTAATTCGGCCCGCCTGCATCACCGACGCAAGACAGGACCAGCCCATGCCGGATCATCCCCAGATGCGCCTCGTTCTGTTGAAGCCACGCAAGCGCGCCGAAAGTCGCCGGACCAAATAGCAGGCGATAGGTCAAGCGCGTGCGCCGTGATTGCAGCACTTCACCGAGACGGGCCAGCAGCGCCAGCCCGGAGCAATTGTCGTTGGCGAGCGAGGGGTGGCAAAGATGGGCCGACAGAATGAACGTCTCGTCGCTTTCGCCTCGGCGAATGAACTCGCCGAAGGTCAGGAAGCCGTCGCGACGCTCCGCATCGATCACGACATCATAATCGCCCTCCGGCATCGACAGAAACGCATTATGCGCCATGCAGAAGCCCCAGCCCTCCGCGTGATAGCAAGTGCGGTAGGGAATGAGGTCCGGCTGATCGGGCAGCGTATGAATATGCTCCTTCAATGCGCTGAGCGTCATTCTTGTCCGCACGGGCACGCTGAAATTCACGACATGCAGCTTATGCCGTGCAAAATCGACAATACGATTGCCGCTCCTATCTGCGATATAGGCTTCGCGAATGATCCATTCCTGCGGCGCTTTCCAGTCATATAGCGGTGTGCCGGTTGGCACCTGATGGATCGTCAGCGGCAGATATTCCCCGATGACGGCAAGCGTTTCGCGCACCCCATCACCTGCCAGACTGCGGCACAGAGGATAAAGACGGGCGGCAAGATCATAGATCGCCTTTCCGTTCGAGGGCTGCGGAACGGCCCGTTCAGCGCCTCTAACCGCCCCGGTATCCATTACGCCGTCGCCCGCAGCGGTTGCGGCTGTTCATCAATCCGTCGCAGATCGGAATCAAGCACGCCTTCCGCTATCAGCTTGCGGATATGGGCGATGCGCTGGAAGCGCGGTCCCTCGAACTCTTCAAGCGTCAGGGTCGAGCGGCTATAGGCGGCGAGCAGTTCACGCGCACCCGCGACCGCGTCCCACTCCGGTTTGGCTTCCGGCAGCACCCGCGCCAGCTTTTCAAAACTGACGCGATAGGAGCGCGTGTCCGGCCCGGCATCATCCGCATAATCGATGCGGCAATCAGGAACATTCTCGGCAACGATGCTCGCAATGTCACGAATGCGGTAATTGTGCTCCGTCGAGCCGACATTGAAGGCCTCGTTCCAGACTTTTTCACGCGGGGCTTCCATGGCCGCCATGAAGGCGCGGGAAATATCGCGGATGTGGACGATAGGACGCCAGGGCGTACCGTCGGACTTGAGATAGATCAGCCCTTTCGTCACCGCCCAGGCAACCAGATTGTTGAGCACGATATCGAAACGCAGGAAGGGCGAAACGCCATAGGCCGTGGCAGGCCGCAGATAGACCGGACAGAAGCTTGCATCCGCCAGTTCCCGGATTTCCTGTTCTGCCCGCACCTTGGACCGGCCATAGGCCGTTACCGGTTTCAGTTCGCCGGTCTCATCGATCAGATCGGCATCGCTGATACCGTAATTGCTGCAGGATGAGGCGAACAGGAAACGCCCGACACCGGCCTGTTTCGCGGCCCTTGCCATGGCGACGCTTGCCCGGTGATTGATATCGTAGGTCAATTCCTCATTGAGATTGCCAAGCGGATCGTTGGAAAGCGCGGCAAGATGAATGACCGCGTCGAACCCCTCCAGATCACGCGGCGACACATCGCGCACATCCTTGCGGATGGTCGGCACATTCATTACCGCGCCGCCTTCCTGAAAAAGGCAATGTTCGTAAAGCCCAATGTCATAGCCGGACACGTCATGCCCCGCATTGATCAGGACCGGCACCATGACCGACCCGATATAGCCCTGATTGCCCGTAACCAATACCTTCATGTCCAGCTCCTCAAGCTTTGATAAATGTATGTTAGCGACGCAGCCCAGGAGCCGCGACTTGACCGAAGGCATGCCCCAGTAGGACAAGCGTTTATGAAAGGTATGAAAGGGCGTATCGCCTACTCCTTTTGGATGTCGCGCAGGCGCGCGGCGCTGCCGATCAGCAAAAGCCAGTCGGTTCCGCCGCCTGCATTTTCTGCCTGCCGGGGTCTATAAGTCGCGACCGTCCCCTCGATTTTCGGCTGGCCCGCCTCCGCGAACACGCCTGAAACCGGATCGAACCAGATTGCTTTCCCCCCTTGCCTCACCGCATCCTTCGGCACTGCAAAGCCATCGGCATCGCCATAGATTACCGACAGCGTGCCGTCTGACAGGGATGAGGCATGGCTTTCCGGCTTCAATGCGATGCGCTTTTCGCGATCGGGCTGCAATTGCGGCCATGGCAATCTGTCGAACAGTTTCTTCAACACCATCATTGACCGCGCGCCGGGGCTGTCGAGCGCTTCCTGCCAGCTACGGTCGGCATTGAAGACACCCGGCCCGGTGAAATGCCAGATTGGATTATTGCCGAAGAACTGCCCTGCGGCACCGGCCAGCAGCGCGCCATAGGCATTGCGGCGGATCATGCTGGCAGTGGTGTCCCGCTCGAACTCGTACGCGCCTTCCAGCAGGATGACCGGCATCCTGCCCGCTTTTCGTCGGGCAGAAATCGCCGCATGAACATCGTCATAGGTATAAACCGTATCGAAGCCAAGCCATGGCTGGTCGGCCCAGAGTTCCGCCGTGTTGGTATTGCGACCGGAATGCACCGTCTGGAGCGCGTCCGGGGCTACCTGCGCCAGGCCTTCGGCCAGAGCAGAGACAAGCTGGCGATCCGGCGCATTAAAATCTCCGCCCAACACCCAGATAATATTGCGAAATTTTGCAAACCGCCGGGCGATCGCTTCGCCATAGGCGCGCATTTTTGCGGGTCCAGCAGCCTGAACTCTGGAAAACCAGCCCTGATCGTTGCCATTGACGCCCAGATAGGCTGGCGCCAGGAATACGGCCATGCCCAGTTGCTCCGCCCGCCCGATCACCCAGGCGGCATGGTCGAAATATCTCGGATTGAGCTCGCCGAACGCATCGCCCTCGAAGGGCTTCTCGCCATAGGCATTGGCAGGCGGATGGCTGGAAAACCGATGCTCAAGAAGATTGACAAGAATGGCATTGAAGCCGCGCTTCCTGCGATCCTGCAGATAGATCTCGGCGTCCTCCCGCTTCAGTTCGGCAATCAGCGACCATGCGGTATCGCCTTGCAGCAGAAAGGGCCTGCCCGTCGCATCCTCGAAAATGCGCCGGTCCTGATCGATCCTGATCGGGAAAAGATCAGCCGCATTTGAAACCCCTGCTGCCAAACACAGCAGGATTGGGGCGATCAAAGCCGCTGCGAGGCGCTTCATCGCATCGCGGGCGGGAAGGTCGGCGCTTCGTTGAAGCGGCGATAGACTACCTGCGAAGGACGTCCCGTCAGATAGGAACCCACCCCGTCATTGAGCGCTCGGACATAAATGCCGAGCGCACCGTCGATCGCATCCACCGTGCGCGCAATATCGCTATCGCTATGGGTGTAGCTTACCACCAGCGACGGCATCAGCACGCCGCGCCGGATCGTCTCCTGAAGGAACAGCGTGCGATAAGCCTGCGACGGCTGGCCCTCTTCATCGAGCGTTCCATAGGCAAGGCAGCACGGTCGCCCGAACAGGCGAACATGGTTCTGAAGCCCGTGAGCGGCAATCGCTGCATTCACGCCCTCTGCCAGTTTGGAACCTTGCTCATAGAGCCTTTCGATTACCGGCTCATCGCGATAGATGGTCATCGTGGCAATCGCTGCGGCCATGGCGTGGGTTTCCGCGCCATGCGTGGTCGAGAGCAGGAAAACGCGAGGATGGTCCGTCTGCGTCAAACCGCCAAGCTGCATATATTCCGCCTTGCCCGCGAGTGCGGAAATGGCAAAACCGTTGCCCAGCGCCTTGCCGAAACAGGAAAGATCGGGTTCGACATCGTAAAGCTTCTGCGCTCCGCGCAGGTGCCAGCGAAAGCCGGTAATCATCTCGTCAAGAATGAACAAGGCCCCGTTTTCATGGGCGATCCGCCTTGCTTCCTGCAGAAAATTGCCCTGCGGCTCATCAGCCTTTGCAGGCTCGAGGATAAGGGCAGCGATACGCCCCGGATAATCGTCGAAAAGGGCTTGCACGCTTGCAATGTCGTTATAGCGGAACGTCGCCGTCAATGCCGAGACCGATGCTGGAATGCCCGCATTCATCTTGGTCGTACCGATAAACCAGTCATCGGTCGAAAAGAATGGATGATCGGCGCAGCAGGCAACCATGTCGCGCCCGGTATAGGCGCGCGCCAGCCGCACCGCGCCGGAGGTCGCGTCCGACCCGTCCTTGCAGAATTTCACCATCTCCGCATTGTCGATCAGCTCGAGAAAACTTTCCGCACATTCGACTTCGATGGCGCTTGGCCGCGTGAAATTGCACCCGTCCTGCAAGGCGTCGCGCACGGCGCGCACGATGGGCGGATAGGCATGACCGAGGCCGACGGCGCGATTGCCCATGCCGTATTCGATATATTCATGCCCGTCGACGTCGAAGACATGCGAGCCGGAACCGCGCTGGATGAAACCGGGCGCCAGAACCGGATATTGATCGTCGCCCTTGGCATAGGTGTGACAGCCGCCGGGAATAAGCGCATGCGCCTTGCTGGCGAGCAATTGGGAATTGCGGAACTGCGATGTGAAAAGGTTCATGCCCCTTCTCCTTTCTATTCACAGGTCATGCTGCCGACCATCCCGCATGCAGGCGCTCGCGCATCTGGCGCAGCCAGTTCTTGACCGGCTTCGGCAGGCGGCTGCGCAGGCTGGAATGAAGTGCATTCGGCATCGCCCATTGCGACAGCGCCAGCGGCGCGGCAATGGCCGGAGGTTCCATCGCCAGATGTTCAAGAAGGCTCGCATAGGCGCGGCCCACAACATCGTTGTCGAACACGGTTTCCACCTTTTGCCGCGCGGCGGCGGCCGTGCCTGCAAGCAGTTTGCGGTCGCGGGCAAGCCGTTCGATATGACGTGCCGCCTGACGAAAATCGCCGACCCGGAACAGGAAACCGTCCTCGCCGTCGGTGACGATAGTATCGGTCACCCCGGCGATCCTCGATACAACCGCAGGGCAACCCTGGCTCATCGCCTCGATGAGCGTGAGGCCGAACCCCTCGAAGCGTGACGGCATGACCAGAACGTCATGCTGGCTTACCCGCCACGGAACATCGGAAGGCGCAACCCAGCCCGCAAAGCTGACCTTGTCGCCAAACGGCGCAAGACGGTGGCGCAGTTCCGCCAGATCGGGACCGTCACCGGCGACTGTCAGATGGTAGGGGCAATCGAGCTCGCGCAATATGTTCGGCAACCAGAAAATGCCCTTGGAGTTGTCCTCGATACGCCCGAGATAAAGCAGGCGCAGCGGACCGCTTTCATCCTGTTTGGCGCCATTGCGCGCCAGATGAATGTCCCGGTTCAATCCGTGCGGGATGACCAGCGTGCGCGCCGCATCGAAACCGTGCTGGCGCACGAGATCGTCGCGGCAGCGTTTCGAAACGCCGACCGTGGCGTGGACATGATCGCGGATCGCCCTTGCCGCCACATAGGTGCCGGGGGTGATGTTGTGCACGATCATGACGCGCAGAATATCGGCAGGCAGATAGCGCACCAGATTGGTTTCAAAACGGTTGGCGAGAACATTGACGAAAACGGCGTCGAAGCGGTTGTCGCGCAGAAAGCCGATCATGTGCCGGGCGCGGGTTTCTTCGTCAAGTAGCCCCATGCGGTCGATGGCATCGCCCTTGCGCAGCGCATCCTCAAGCCCCTGCCCGCTCGGCACGCTGACCGTATCGCCGGCGGCGCCCGCGGCCAGCCAGCGAAGCTCGATCCCCGACTGGCCCAGCGACGAGCGCAGCCGTGTAAAGACCGAATAGGTCCCGCCAATGTGGGGACGGACAAAGTAAGCACATTTCATGGCCGGAACCTTGTTGCCACGTGACATTGCAAGGGAGCCAAGACTTCGAGGGAACAACTCCCTCGAAGCCTTACTCCGGTATATCGGGGGGCAATGGATATACCGCTGGCCAGTGTATCGAAATCGCAACGCTGCGCATTTCGGCTATGAGGGGTACATCCCCTCCTACAATAGAGGATGGTGTTCACCCTTCTGCCAGTTTTCCCGAAAGCCAGTCCGGCATTAGCTTCTAGGTATGTCTGGAGTTGCGCATATGCGGGTAGGTCTTTTCGGGCAATTTGGATCGGGCAATACCGGCAATGACGGTTCGCTGGAGGCCATGTTGCAGCTCTTGAAGCGCAACTGCCCCGACGCGAAACTTGTCTGCATCTGCTCAAGGCCCGACATTATTGCGCGGAAATTCGATCTTCCAGCCCATCCGGTCTCCCGGCCTTATCCATCCAACTGGCTGCTGCGCGCCATCAACAAGGCAATGTTGCATGCGCCCCGCCGAACGATCGGCTTCTGCTGCGCGCTGCTGCTCGCTTCTCAACTCGACTTCATTGTCGTGCCGGGCACGGGCATATTGGACGACTTTAACGAAAATCCCTTTGGCTGGCCTTTCGCAGTGTTGCGATGGTCCCTTGCGGCGCGGCTAACCGGCACGCGCATGATTTTTGTGTCGATTGGCGCCGGACCCGTCAATCACCCGTTGAGCCGGCGCTTCGTACGTTGGGCCGCGAAGCTTGCCGCTTTCCGGTCTTACCGGGATCAGGTGTCTCACGACTTCATGAAGCAACTCGGCGTAGCCCCTTCCGGGGATTTCGTCAGCGCGGATATCGCCTTCGCGCTGCCAACGGTTCCGGATGGAAAACAGGACAGTCCCCACCAATGCGTGGGCATCGGTGTGATGACCTATCGCGGATGGGAAAAGGCCGAGAAGGATGGCAACGCGATCTACAGGAACTATGTCGCCAAAATGGCGACACTTGCGAAAAGACTTCTGGACAGCGGGCGACAGGTCCGGCTGCTGATCGGCGACAAAGGCGATATGGCAGCGGCGCGCGACATATTGGAACAGCTCCCTGCGGCGGAAGCGGACAAGGTGATATTTGAGCCATCCGCATCGCTGCACGACCTCATGCAGCAGATAGCCAAAACAGATGTCGTTATTGCCAGCCGCTACCATAACATTGTCTGCGCTCTTGCGATGGGGCGTCCTGCAATTTCGCTGGCTTATGCGAGCAAGAACGATGCGCTTCTGCACGATACCGGTCTCGCGGCATTCTGCCACCGGATCGATAGTTTCGATCCCGAAACCATCCTCTCCCAGATCGATCTTGCCTTCACGCAACGAACGGCATTGAGCCAGCAAGTCACAGCTGGGGTGGAGCTCTATCGAAGCAGGCTCGCAGGACAGGAAGAAATCCTTCGCGCCCTTTTTGTCGACCCGACACGGCAAAAGGCCGATTGCGCCACCCAATCATGCGCCGCGTCCGTTGCGCCAGGCGGATCGTTTCAACAAGTAGTCGAACGGGGGCATGACTGCCAGTAACGGCTCCCGCTTCAGCGCGAACGCCATCAGCGAACCCGCCACTTTCGGCTGCCGCGCCAGACTGGAGATCGCGGACCAGTAGGCGCGCTTGGTCAGGCAATCCCGGACCATCGCGAACAGCCGGTCCCGATGCGGCAGGCTCGCCCCCTCATGATCGAAAAAGGACCGGAAACCAGCCTCGAATTCCCGATTCCAGTTCAAAATGCCATTCACCGCCGCCGACTGGTTCTGGGCGTGTGAACGCGCAAAGGCCTGTATCCGGCTCGTCGATGCAACAGCCCCGCGCATGGCGATGCGCAGCCACATTTCCAGATCGTCCGTATGGGAAAGCGAAGTGCGGTAATATCCAGCCTGTTTCTGGATCGCTGTCCGCACGACTGCGGTGGGGCCGATCACCGGATTAAATGCATGGCGGCAGGCAAATTCGATAAATTCATCCCCGGAGCGTATCCGCCAATCACCGCCCGCCTGGTCTGTACTAGCGTGATGGGGTTCCCCGTCATCCGCCTTCATCCTGCCGGTCGCGCCATGCGCCAGATGAACGTCCGGGTGTTGCGAGAGCAATCCCGCCGCCCTTTCCAGCGCGCCGCCTGCCAGCATGTCATCCGAACAGAGGATCAGGAAATAATCCGATGCGGCCCAGTCTATGCCTTCGTTGAACGAAGCATGCGGCCCCAGATTTTTGCTGCGAAGCAGCAACTCCACCCGGCGGTCCCTAGCGGCAAGGCCCTGTGCGACCTCGACGCTGTCATCGGTTGAGGCATTGTCGATAATGAGCAGACGGACATCGACGCCTGTCTGACCCAGAACGCTGTTGGCGCTGAGAGAAAGATACCGGCCATAGTTGAAATTGGGGATCACGACGTCAATCGTCGGCAATTTGTATTTGACCATCACCAGCCGTCCTATTCCGCGAGTCTGGAAGCTGGCGGCTGCACGCTCCGCGCCCGAAACTTTCCGACAAGCCAGCCCAGTATCGGTTCGACCTCGGCGGCGAAAGGATGCCGCGCCACGAACAGCGCGCCCAGCCAGCTGAACGCCGCGATGACGCCCATTACAACACCCGTGGACCGATGGATTTCCAGCGAAAAGCCATTCGCCGCCACAATCGCCAGCGGTATGGCAAGGGTGATCACGGTAACGAGCCCGCTTTTCAGCAAGGCACGGCCAAGCTCGGCATAGGAAAAGACCACATGCCTGCGCACGAATATGATGGCTATGACCATCTGTATCGGCAGGCTGATGAACTGGCCGAGCGCAACGGCGAGCAGCCCGTAAAATGCGGCTGTGCCGATGACGGTGACCGCCACCAACCGCGAAATCAGGTTGGACAGAAACGCCTCGCGGTTCTGTCCCAATGCCATCAGCAGCGGATAGGTGAGGATCGATGGAAACCAGAACAGACAGGCAAGGCTGAGGATTGCAACAATGGGTGCCGCTTCGTCCCAGCCGGGGCCAAGGACGATGTGCACCGCCGGATATGCCAGCAGCGCAAGCAGTGCCTGTGCTGGCCAGTAGGCGACAGTGATATAGGATAAGGCACGGATATAGGATTGGCTGATATTCGCTCCGTCACGGACCTGTGCCGAAAGCATCGGGAAAGCCACGGTAAAAACGGCAGAAAGGATGATGCGATCAGGCAGGCCGCTCAGCGTGTCGGCGCGATTGTATATCCCGACCGCCGATATGGGCATGAAGCGCCCGAGCAGGAGTTGCGGCAGCGTCATGCAGGCCTTGTTCAGCCCGGCATTGCCCCCAAGATAGATCCCGAACCGCCAGGCCGTGTCGAAACTGGCCAGCGACGGGCGAAACAGATTTTTCAAAGGATGGATCGAGATAGCCAGCGCCGTTATCATCAACGCACTTGCCAGCAGGCCGAAGGCAAAACACATATGGCCGAAGCCACAATAGGCCATGGCAACCGTTACCAGAGCACCGAGACCCGCCCCTGCGGTGCGAATGCGCGCCAGTGCTCCAAAAGCCATCTCGCGCCTCAACAGCGCGACAATCGGCAAGGACAGGCTTTCAATCAGCGCGGCTATGATGGTGATGCTCAGAAAAAGCTTCAGTTTCGGATCGTTATAGGCTTCGGCGAAGTAACCCAGAGAAAGATAGAGAGCGACCGATAGCAGGGCTGTCACGCCCATCAGAAAAGTCAGCGAAGTCCGAATATCCTGATCGCGCACCGTGTCGATCTTTATCAGGAACTCCGGACTGGCGAATTCACGCAGTGAGAACACGATTGCCGTAAGGCTCAAGCCTATTACGCCCATTCCGGTTTCCGCCGGTCCCAGAAAGCGCGAAACCGCAGCGACCGTCACGAAGTTGAAGAGCAGCCCCGCATACTGCTCCAGCGCCGCCATGAGAAAGCCTCTGCGACTGCCATTCATGATGCGCTCCAACGAGTGATGTTCCCCGGCGCGGTCGACGGTTTTTGTGTCACCTTTCGTCCCCCATTCATTGCAGTCCGGCAGCAGCGCTCGCAGGCGCAATCTTCCCGGCAGGACCAGAATAGCCTTTTGCGAAAGGCACGAAATGCCGCCCTTGGTGTTAGCCCCCAACCTGAAAGGAGTATGCGGCACGCTCTAAAGCCAAGTCGTGGACGGCGCGGCAATGGGTAAAAATTTGCGGAGTTTGATCTTTTGCACGCGGCTTGGAGGAGACATGACAAGTCTTTCATGGATCACGCTTCTGGCCTTCGTCCTTTCCGTCGCTTTCTGCCTCGGCTTTCGCGGACTGGCGCGTGAATGGTATCTCATCGACATACCCGATGCCCGCAAGACGCATGACGGAGACGTCCCGCTGTGCGGAGGCATTGCCATTTTTCTCTCGTTTTCCGTTGCCGCGCTGCTTGCGTCTGGCATTCCAGGTCACGCCAATGCCGCCGCCCTGCTGCCGGGGCTGGTGCTGGTCCTCATTGCAGGCGTGCTGGATGACCGCTTCAATCTGCCCGTCGCGCCACGCCTTGCGGTCCAGCTTCTGGCGGCACTTCTGATCATCGGCATAGCCGGTGTCCGGCATATCTATCTGGGGCTTGCTTCCAGTGGCATCGCCCCGGACATGCTGGCCCAGTTTCTCGCCGGACCGCTTTTTCTTCTCATTGCGTCCGCTTTCATTGTGGGCCTCGTCAACGCGGTCAATATGAGCGATGGCGTAGATGGGCTGGCGGGGTCGGCAAGCGCTGCCGCCTTCTTCTGGCTGGCCGTCATCGGTTTCGGCGCGGGCGAGCATCGCCTCGGCTTGCAGGCGCTCGCCATCGCCGCCGCCTGCCTCGGCTTTCTCGTCTTCAATATGCGGCATCGCTGGCGCAACAGGGCAAGCCTTTTCCTTGGCGATGGCGGCAGCACCTTTCTTGGTGCGGCTCTTGCCGGGTTTATCCTCATCCTTGCAAGCGGAACCGCCGCCGTCGCCTTTCCCATCCTGATCTGGATCGTCATCGTGCCCGTCATCGATACGCTGAGCCTGATCGTGCGCCGCATGTCGGCGCGCCGCAGCCCGTTCTCGCCGGACCGCCAGCATCTGCATCACCTGCTGATGGATGCCGGGCTTTCCTGCGGGCAGACAGCCGTCGCGGTCATGATGCTCAATCTCATGGCGGGTGCCGTCGCCTACATCGCCGTCCGGTTCGAAACGCCTGTCTGGCCAATGCTTCTGGCGCTGGCGATACCGGCTGCGGCGCATACGCTTTTCGTGCTGCGCATGACCAGAGGTCCGCGCCGGACGGTTGCAGTTTCAAAGGCCGAAGCCAAACCGAAGATCACCTATCCCGAGGCAACTTCATGAATGTTTCCGTACTCATCATGACGCTGAACGAAGAAGCCAACCTGCCAGCCTGTCTGGCTTCGCTGGACTGGTGCGACGATATCGTCGTCCTCGATTCCTTCAGCAGCGACCGCACGGTCGAAATTGCAAGGGCAGCGGGCGCCCGCGTTTTCCAGCGTGCCTACGACACCGAGGACCGCCAGCGCATGTATGGCCTGACGGAAATCAAGTTCAGGCATGACTGGGTTTACACGCCTGACGCTGACGAGATCACCCCGCCGGACCTTCGCGACGAAATGCTGGCAATCGCCGCCGATCCCGACCGGCCGGAGGTGTTTTTCAAGGCGCGATACAAGAACATGTTCATGGGGCGCTGGATACGCCATGCGAGCCTTTATCCCACCTGGATCACACGGTTGGTGAGGCCCGACCGGGTGCGGTTCGAACGCTCGGTGCATTCGCGCGCCAGCGGCGGGCCGGAAGGTGCCTTGCAGGCCCATTTCATCCATTACAGCTTCAACAAGGGGCTCGAAGCCTGGTACGACAAGCATAACCGCTATTCTTCCGCCGAGGCTGATCTGTCAGCCTCGCGCCTGCTTGAACGCAAGATCGACTGGGGCGGCATTTTTTCGGCAGAGCCGGAGCGGCGGCGGCGGGCATTGAAATCGCTTTCCTATCACATGCCGTTCAGGCCAGGCCTGCGCTTCCTCTACATGTACCTGCTGCGCGGCGGCTTTCTGGACGGCAAGCCCGGCTATCTCTATTGCCGCCTGCTTTCGGCTTACGAGTTCATGATCGTGGTCAAGATGGAAGAACAGCGCCAGCGGCAGTCAGCCATGCGGACGGAGATCCCTTTGGCCGGGCGGCCGCTGGAAGCCGGGACAGTGGAACGGCGTGTGCTATGATGCTTCTCGTCGTCCTGCCCTGCGCCATTCTGTTCGGCATTGCCGCGATGTTCTTATCGAAACCGGTTCTGACCTTGCAGGATGATGGCGGCAGGGCGGATGTTATCGTCGTGCCGGGCGGTGACGGCCCGCCGCGCGCGGCGCAGGCCGCCCGTCTGTGGAAGGAAGGCCGCTCGCCGGTGATCCTCGTTACCGGCGATGGCGACTGCCTCTATAACAAGCGGATCATGGTGCGCAACGGCGTGAACCCTTCGGCGATCTTCGTCGAATGCCGGTCGGGCAGCACGTGGCAGAATGCGCAATTTTCTGCGCCTGTTTTGCGTGGAATCCGGGCAAGAAGCGCCCTCATCGTGACCAACTGGTATCATTCCCGCCGGGCCATAGCGAGCTTTCGCGCCGCCTGTCCGCAGATGCGCTTCATCTCGTCCCCCATCGGCGGCGATGACGGACGCCCCGGTTTTCCGGCGACGCCCGCCGACATGGAGCTCGTTGCAAAGGAATATGTGAAGCTCGGCTGGTATCTGGTGTCAGGCCGCATTTTCCCGCACGATCTTACGGCAGGCGAGCCCGCACCCGACCTTTCGGACATATGCGCTGCGACGGGAGGCACGCAATGAACCTCTCGCTCACCTGGATCTTTGTCGGCTTCGTCCTCTGCCTTCTGGCTGGCGGCCTCTTCTCCAGACCAGAACGCATGTACCAGTTCCCCTTCCTCGCCGGGGTGATGACCTTCGGTTTCCTGCTGCCGCAGCTTCCCGCCCTTATTTACGATCAATTCCTGCCTTCCGGCGCTTATGCCAAGACGATGATCATGGGCATCCTGTCCTTCGCAATGCTTGCGATCGGGTGGCGGACAACGAAAAAGCCGATCCGGTTTCTCCGCATGAGTTTCAGCGAGCGGCGGCTGATATGGGCGGCAGCCGGGCTGTCGGCTTTCGGCGCCATATTCTATTTTCTGCTAAGCCGCCTTCCGGGCGATGTCTCCATCGGCATGCAGATGACCGGCATGCCGGTGGTTTATCTCTTCTTCGCACAGCTCATGCCCTATGGTCTTGCCATCGCTATCCTGTGCTTTGCGCGGCGTCCATCATGGGCTGCGCTGGCGATCATTCTGTTCGATCTCGTTTTCTATCTGGACCGGATTCTGGTGACCGGAAAACGCGCAGAGACAATTCAGCTTGTCCTTATGTTCCTTCTCGCCTTCTGGTTTTACCGGCGGATCGTCGTGCCTCGAACCGTCATGGCCATCGGCATCCTCGCCGGCACTTTCCTGATGACCAGCATGGGCGATTATCGTCAGGTAACGCGCACGGATGCGAGCTTCGTTCTCGATGAAATTCTGGAAATCGATTATGCCGCCAATTTCCGCAGCACCCTTGAGCGCGGCGGCCCGGAAATGCGCAATGCCGTGCAGCGCATTGATGAAATCGACCGGCGGCTGGAATTCGACTACGGCAAATATCACTGGAACCGGATCGTCTTCACATTCGTTCCGGCACAGCTCGTCGGCGGCGACGTCAAGGAAGCGCTCTATCTCGACGTCCCCGAACCCAGCCGCGATTACAATCCGCTGACCGGCACCACCGAGACCGGGCTGGTCGATGCATTTTCGTCGTTCTGGTATTTCGGCGCGCTGAAATTCCTGGTGCTGGCCTGGGCGATGCGCAGGCTCTGGGAAACCGCAATGGCGGGCGAGATGCTGGGCCAACTGGTCTACATGCTATCCATCGTCCCGGCCATGCATTCCATTTCTCACCATACGGATTGGGTCGTGCCGGTCTGGATTCACATGGCATTGTTCCTCATTCCGGTTCTTTCGTTCTGCGTAATCCGCAATCGATCGATCCACCTGCCGCTCCCGCCATCGCATAGCGGCACGCTTCAGGAAGGATGGTCATCATGACCGCAACGACGCACCGCAAAGCACCCGCGGAAGGCATCAAGGGCAGAATGAATGCGTCGCGTCCGCTTGAGGGCGGGGCGACCTTCACGCTCGGACATCGCGTCCAGCGCCTGTGCTGGCAGGGAAGCTGGCTGTTGCTTGCCGCATGGACGCCCTCCTTCCTGTGGCGCTGGCGCGGCGCGGTGCTGCGCGCCTTCGGCGCAAAGGTGCACAAGACGGCCATCGTGCGCGGCAGCGCCCGCATCTGGTGGCCGGGCAACCTGACCATGGGCGCGCACTCATCGCTGGGACCGGGCGCGCTGTGTTACAACGTGGCGCATGTGACGCTTGCGCCTTTCGCCATCGTTTCGCAGCGCGCGCATCTGTGCACCGCGGGCCACAATATCGATCAGGCCGACTTTCCGCTGACGGCAGCACCCATTCATGTCGGCGCTTATGGCTGGGTTGCAGCCGAAGCCTTCGTCGGGCCGGGAGTGAACATCGGTGAAGGCGCGGTTCTCGGCGCGCGCGGGGTCAGTTTCCGCGATATGGAACCTTGGATGGTCTATGCGGGCAATCCGGCCAAGCCGGTGCGGCCACGGCGAAAGCCCTGACCCTCAGCTTGCAGTAACGGACCGGAGCGCCTTGCGACTTGCAACCGCGTCCGGCTTTTGTGACTGAAAATCCTGATAGGCCGTAATTGTCTGGACCGCGATGCGCGGCCAGGTGTAATTGTCGCGCACCAGTTTTG
Source organism: Ochrobactrum sp. PL_is483 (assembly GCF_055816855.1). Taxonomy (NCBI): domain Bacteria; kingdom Pseudomonadati; phylum Pseudomonadota; class Alphaproteobacteria; order Hyphomicrobiales; family Brucellaceae; genus Ochrobactrum; species Ochrobactrum sp. PL_is483. The sequence continues at coordinate 64,038 of NZ_JBVPGS010000040.1, read as the reverse complement.
CACCGGCGGCACCCATCCGCGCCGCGCGATCCGCGTCTTCCAGAATCCGCTCAAGCGCCGCAGCAACCGCCATCGGATCGAGCGGGGAAACCACGCCCGCCCCCGCCTCGCCCACCTCCGGAAAATGACACGCATCGGTAATCGCCACCGGCACGCCGCAGGCAAGCGCCTCAGTGATGGCAACGCTGAACCCCTCCTGACGGCTGGGCAGGCAGAAACAGGCCGACATCTTCAGGGCAGCGATCTTGGCCGGGCCGTAAAGCCCGCCGGTCATATGCACGCGCTCTTGCAACCCGTATTGGCGGATACGCTCGCGAAATTCTTCTTCCGCCCCGCCATCAGGGCCAGCCACCACCAGATCAACTTCCGGAAACAGGGGAGCGACACGGCGAAAGGCATCGGCGAGAATGTCGAGACCCTTCTTGTAATGAAGCCGCGACAGAAACAGCACATAGGGCCGCTTGGGCAAGCTGCTCACATCGACCTCGCCCCCTTCGACCTCGTTCAGAAAAATCCCGTTGGGGATAATCACCGGCGGAGCCTTCAGGCCAAGGGGCCGCATCAGCTCGATCTCATCCGCATTCAGCGCATGGATAAAGGCCGCGCCGTTGAGCATCCGGCGAAAACCCAGCATCATTGCGACTTTCTTCTTCCATGCGCTTTGCTGCATGCTCCACACATCGAGCATCCCGCAGCAGCACACGCAATAGGGCACGGAAAAGCGGCGGCAGAGCATCGATGCGCGCAGCAGATTGGTTTCCCACACGCCATGCAGATGCACGAAATCCGTGACCCGCAACAGCGCTTCCATTGCCTTCGCTGCGGCGCTTCCAGACAGCGTTTCGCGCAGATCGGGCATTGGCATCAACAGGGTCCTCACCCTGTCGAAACCGGGAATTGTCGCAGTAGCCGCGACAGCCCGTCTGCTCACCTCATGGTCGCTGTAGCTGACAATTGTCACCTCATGGCCGAGCGCCGCCTGTGCCGCCGCCAGCCGCACCACGACCGCCTGCGGTCCGCCCTTGGCGGGATCGTAGGAGCCGATGACGTGGACGATGTTCATGCCGCCCTCCTGCCAAAGATCGCAGCAGCGAGCCTTTCGCCATAGCGTGACAGGGTATAGTCGGCTGCACGCTCGCGCGCATTTTCTCCCATCCGTTCCAGTGCCGCCGGATTACCCGCCAGTTCCCGCAGGATTTCAGCTGTCTCCCTGACGTCGCGGATCGGCACGATGTAGCCGTCGACACCGTTGCGCACCACGCTGCCGGTATTCTCGGTACAGATCACGGGCAGCCCCGCGGCCAACGCTTCATAAACGGAAATCGCCGACCCTTCGCACAAGGAGGGAAGCAGGAAAACATCGGCCCATTCAAACTGCTTGCGCATCTCGCCGCGCGGAATGGGGCCCGTCAGTTCAACCGTTGCAGCCAGTTTTGCCTGCGCCTCCGGCAAAAGTTCCAGCGGCCCCACCATCCGGAACTCCGCCTGCCCCGCCAGCAGCCTTGAAACCGCTCCGACATAGGGCGAACCTTTGCGTAAGCCAACGGCGCCCACCGTCAGCACGCGCAATTTGCCCGGCGCCCGCGCCTTTCGTTCGATCTGGAAGCGTGTATCGACCCCGGTCGAAACCACGACGATCTTTTCCGGCGCGCAGCCTTCCTCGGCAACATGACGGGCAACGAAAGGCGACGGACACACAACCAGATCGGCCAGCCGCCATTCGGTTCGCTCGCGTTCCGCGAAAGCCTCGCAATAGCCATCGTCTTCGACCGGCAATTGCCAGCCCGGATTCAGCAATCCCTCTTCCTGCCCCAGCCGGTCGACGATTGCGCGCGGCGCGATGACCTGATCGACTGCGGTCCACAGCCCCGCTTTCCGCGCAGCCGACAGCACTTCCACGGCTTCGCCGCTGAAAGCATAGACCCCGCCCGCGCCGTGAAAACCGCTTTCGGCGACCAGCCTGCCGAATGTTTCGCCAGCCCATATCGCATTGGCGGTGGATTTCGGGCCGGTCTGGTTCGCCAGCCTGCGGATAGCGGAATGCAGTCCGAAAACCGGAAAGGTCGTCATCTGCTTGAGCGGGATTCCCTGCGGTTTGCGCCCGACCAGCCGTCGCACCGAGGATGGGAGCGCAGTGGGTGGTACGCTGCCGAGCAGACGCGGCCATCCCTGAAAGGCACAAATATCCGTATAGAAATGCGCCAGTCTCTGGTTGTTTGCGAAAATGCGCGGGACCGCATAATGCCGGCGCGCGCCAAGCTGGCTGACAACGACCGAGCCTTCCATCACAGTTCCCTCGGCTGGAACTGGCGGTCGAGAACCGGCATGGCCTGCGGCACCACCTTCTCCTCAAGCCGCGAGATGGCCGATTGCCAGACAGCTGCGCCATATTCCCGCGAATAGGCGGTTTCCATCAGATAACGGGCATTGTTGCCCATCGACATGCGTCCGACTGGCGAGCGGCGCAAATGAAGGATCGCACCGACCAGCGCATCGACATCGCCCGGTCTCGACGCCATGCCGCATTGGAAATCGCGGACAATAGTGCCGATCTCGCCCTCCGGGTCGCCGACGAAGATAGTCGGGCGGGCGGCGGCAAGCACGCCATAAAACTTGCTGGGAACGATGCAATGCTCCAGTTCCGGCTTCAGCGAAACCAGATGCACATTGGCAGCGCCAAGGCTTTCGGAAAGCTTTTCCACCGGCTGGAACGGCTTCATCATCACATTGGTCAGGCCGCGCCGCCTGACCTCGCTTTCGACGAAGGCGCGCTGCTGCCCCTCGCCGATCATCAGGAAGACGATGCTTTTCATATGCCGCAGCCGCTCGGCTGCATCGAGCACCGTCTGAAACTCGTGCGCACGCCCGAAATTGCCTGAATAGCCGATAACGAACTTGCGTCCGAGGCCCCAGGCGCGGCGGAGCGGATTATGCGCCGGTTCGATCGGCACGATCTCGTTTCGGTCGGCCCAGTGGTGGACCACGCTCAGGCTTTCCGCCGGAATGTCTCGCGTCGCCAGATAATGCGCCATGCGCTCTATCGGGCAAATGGTCAGTGCCGACTGGCGCATCGACCAGTTGCGCAGGATCAGGGCGAGCTTGCCGGAAATGGTATCGGACCGGATGAGGCCAAGCTCCATCGCCGTTTCGGGAAAAAGGTCCATCACCCAGTTGACCAGCCTTGCGCCACGCAGCCGGACCGGCAGCGCAGCCGAAACCGACAGAAGCGGCGGATCGGTGCAGACGACGCACACGTCATCCTTCTTGGCATGGGCCGCGAACCATGCGGCTGCGGACAGATGGAAGGTCGCATAATCCACCGCACGCCCGACAAGCCTGCCGCGACCGAAGCCCGAGGTCCATATGCGGTGCACATCGACACCGTTTATCGTCTCGCGCGCAGGGAGCACATCCTTCCGCCTGTCGTGATAGCTGCGGCTTGCCAGCACCGTCGTCTCTATGCCTTCGCGCACCAGCGTGTGGGCAAGGCTCGTCACCATCCGGCTCGTCGCCGACTGGTCCGGATAGTAGTAACGATTGGCAAGCACCACACGCATGATTTCGCTTCCTGTGCACGATCCCTTACCCAGAGGATCGCAACAGCGCGACAGATACCGCAAGAAACACAAAGGCATGGCAGGCACCGACAGCGGGCGAACTGCCTACTTCTTTGGGTGAAACTGGCCATGCCGGACGCGTCGCAAGCCTCATCCGAAGAGGGATGTTCCGGCCCGCGTTTGCCGTTTTGGAGCCGTTCTGCCCGCGCCGGAAATCGCTAACATGCTTCCATCGAGTTTCTGATCGGAGGCAGGGTTTTGCAGGAGAAAACAGCTCTCATCGTCGGCGTGACCGGACAGGACGGCGCCTATCTAAGCGAGCTTCTGCTCAAGAAAGGCTATCGCGTGCATGGTCTGAAGCGGCGGTCTTCCTCGTTCAACACGGCCCGCATCGATCATCTCTATCAGGACCCGCACGAAGAGAACATTCACTTTCGCCTGCATTTCGGCGACCTGACGGATGCCACCAATCTGTGTCGCGTCATTCAGGAAGTGCGGCCCGACGAGATTTACAATCTCGGCGCCCAGAGCCATGTGCAGGTGAGTTTCGAGACGCCCGAATATACGGCCAATGCCGATGCGCTCGGCACGCTTCGCCTGCTTGAATCCATGCGCATTCTGGGGCTAGGCAAAACATGCCGCTTCTATCAGGCTTCCACATCGGAGCTTTTCGGCAACAGTTCGCCCAAGGCGCAGAACGAACAGACGCCTTTTGCGCCGCGCAGTCCCTATGCGACGGCAAAGCTCTATGCCTATTGGACAACGGTGAATTACCGCGACGCCTATGGCTTCCATGCGTCCAACGGCATCCTGTTCAATCACGAAAGCCCGCTACGCGGCGAAACCTTCGTCACCCGCAAGATCACCCGGGCTGTCGCGGCCATCGAACGCGGCCTTCAGGACAGGCTTCGACTAGGCAATCTCGATGCCCGCCGCGACTGGGGCCATGCCCGCGACTATGTCGAGGGCATGTGGCGCATCCTGCAGGAAGATGTTCCCGACGATTACGTTCTGGCCACGGGCGAAACGCACACCGTGCGGGAGTTCGTCGAACGCGCCTTCAAGGCGGTCGACAAGGAAATCGTGTGGCAAGGCGACGGCGTGGAAGAAATCGGCCGCGACCGGAAATCCGGCAATTGCCTAATCGAGATCGATCCGCGCTATTTCCGTCCGAACGAAGTCGATTTCCTGCTCGGCGATGCGTCCAAGGCGAAAGATCGCCTCGGCTGGCAGCATACGACCGGCTTCGACAGCCTTGTTGCCGAAATGGTCGATTGGGATCTGCGCAACATCATGCGGGAGGTCGGACGCAATGACTTCTATGGCTGATATCGCCCCACTCTATGCGCTGGAAGGCAAGAAGGTGTTCGTTGCCGGGCACACGGGCATGGTCGGTTCCGCCATCCTCCGCCGCCTGCATGGCACGGATTGCGACATCATCACTGCCGCGCACAGCACGCTCGACCTGACCCGGCAAGGACCGACGGAAAATTTCATCAGCGGCCGCAAGCCGGATGTCATCATCATCGCTGCCGCCCGCGTCGGCGGCATTCTGGCCAATTCGCAATATCCGGCGGATTTTCTCTACGACAATCTTTTGATCGGCATGAACCTCATCCGCGCCGCCCATCAGACAGGCGTGGAACGCGTCTTATGGCTCGGCTCAAGCTGCATCTATCCTCGCGACGCGGCGCAGCCGCTCACCGAAGACGCGCTTTTGACCGGCCCTCTGGAGCCGACCAACGAAGCCTATGCCATCGCCAAGATCGCCGGGCTGAAATATGCGCAAGCCTGCGCGCGGCAATATGGCAACCGCTTCATGACGGCTATGCCGACCAATCTCTACGGCCCGAACGACAATTTCAATCCCGAAAGCTCGCATGTGCTGCCCGCACTGATCCGTCGGATTCATGAGGCCAAGGTGCGGGGCGTCGACCATGTGACGCTCTGGGGCAGCGGCAAGCCCTTGCGGGAATTCCTGCATGTGGACGACCTTGCCGATGCCTGCCTGCACATGCTGCGCTTCTATGACGGCATCGAGCCCATGAATATCGGAACGGGCGACGAGATTTCGATCAGGGATCTGGCGCTGACGGTCGCGCGCGTCGTCGGCTATGAAGGCCGCTTTGAACATGATCTCGGCAAGCCCGACGGCACGCCGCGCAAGCTTCTCGACACGTCGAAGATGCGGGCGCTTGGCTGGAAGCCGCGTATCCGTCTGGAGGACGGCCTGCGCGACGTCTATCGCAATTGGTTGCAGGAATCCGCCGATCCCGTCGCGGCTTGAGAAGCTCGCTTTATGAAGGCGAGCCGCCTACCCTGCTCATATCCAGTTCGACGCGCAGGATATCGCCCGGCTTGATCTCCGTGCGCTCATTGGCAACGATATCCTGGAAGCTGCCATCAACGATACGGCTGATCGAAAAGATCAGCTTCTGGCGCAGCGTGGATGAAGCGATATTGCCGGATGACTTGGCGATTTCGGCCATCGTCTGAAGCTGTGCATTGCTGCGGTGCTCCATGCGGGCAATGTTGAGGTCAATATCCTGCAACGCAGTCGCAGCCTCACTCCTGCGGATTTCGTCCAGATTGGCGATGCGCTGCCGCATGGCAAGCTGGTTCTGCCTCGCCCGCGCGAGGAAGGAGGCAAGCTCCAGCGCGGCCCGCCGCGTAGCCGACAGATCGCGCTCCATGTCGCGAAGGTTGGATTTGGCGGCAAGGCCGCGATCCACCAGCGACTTGCTGGAATCCACATTCTCCTGCAACAGCCCGATTTCCGTGTCGTGCAGCTTGATGCTCTGCTGCAAGGTCTCGATCTCGTCGCCATAGCTTGCGGCCTGCGCTTCCAGTGCCTGACGTTCGGCGGCGAGATTGTTGCGGCGGACATTGAAGACGGTCTTTTCCCCGTCCAGCATCTGCTGCGTCAGCGCCACCGTTTCCTTGTTCGCGGCAGGCTGTTCCGGCAGGGCATAATTGAATTCCGCACCGTTCAGCTCCGCCTCGAAACGCGCCCGCCGGATTGTCATGGCGGTGATCTGCATCTGCAAATCCGCATATTCCTGCTGCACGGTGATGAGCTGCATCCCGGCGGTCAGCGCTGGCGTCTCCGTCTTGCCTGCCCCGCCGCCAAGCGCCGTCAGTTCAAGCACCACCATGCCGGGCCGAAATTGATATTTTCCCGGCATCTTCACGTCGCCGACCACAAATACCGGCGCGTACTGGTTGACCGTTGCCGTGACCGTCAGGCCGGGAATATGCTGGGACAACGACCCGGCGATCTTTTCACCAACCTCGTTTATGGTCAGCCCGTTTACCGGGATGTTGCCCACGATCGGATAGCCGATATTGCCATCCACATCGACCGGGTAAAGCCCTGTGAGGGACGGCTGGCCATAGACGGTCACCTGCAACACGTCGTTGGCGCCGACCCGGTAGGCCTGCCCTTCGCCAAGCGCGGCAAAACTTCCGCCAGCCAGAATGAGCCCCGAGAGCATCGTGGCCCGCAGGTGGGTGACAATGCGGTTTCTGATGATCCTGTGTGACATGGCTTGCCCTCACGCCTGTTCCTGAACGCTGCCTGCGGCTGACTTTGGCCGTCGCGAAAAGATGGCACTCACGCCTCGCTTCGCCCACAAGCCCAACCCACCCATGACGCCAATGACCGCCAGCCAGCCGTGATAGGACGACGAATTATGGTTCACGACCGCAAGCGCTGGCTTGCGCCCGAAGGACGCCATCGTCTGGATCAGCGCATTGGTCGCATACTGGTCCTGCCTGTCCGACGGCACCACGAGAAGCGCCGTATCCGTTGCCCGCGACAGCAAAACCGAGCGCTTGTCCTCCATGACCGCCGGGAGATCGACCAGAATGATCTTGTGATCAGTGCGCAACTGGGCAATCAGCTCGGCCAGCCAGTCGCCCTCGCGCCTCTGGCTGTTGGGCGTGACGATATTGATGCCTGAACCATGGTCGTGCACCAGTGTCGCGCCTGCCAGCGCGCGACCGCTGGAAATGATGCCGTTATCCCCTTGCGGAAGCCCGAAGGCCTCCGCCAGCCCCGACCGCCTGCTGGTCGCATCGATAACCGCAACCGTCAGGCCGGTGGCGGCGATCTGTTGTGCGAGCGCGGTGATCAGCAATGTCTTTCCCTCGCCGTTGGACAGGGAAACGACCGAAAGCGCCAGCGAATCCCGACCGCGGGTCAAAGCCCGCAGGCGATCATGCACGGACTTGATCGCCCGACCGAACGGGCTTGCCGGGTCTAGGCCGCGATTGACAAGAAGCGGCACGGTCATCTGCGGCGAAACCGGCAGCAGCGTCGCTGCCGGAATGCCCGGCAGCATCAGCGAAGCCGTCTGCGCGGGCCTGATCTTGTCGAATGTTTCCTTAAGCATCGTGCCCGCAAGTGCTACCAGCCCGCCAAGCCCCAGCCCCAGCAACAGCCAGTTCGGCAAGTTGGGGCTGGCCTTGGCCATTGCCGGTTCCGCCGGAGAAATCATCTGCGCTTCGGGCGCGGCCATGCCGTCCTGCTCGATCAGCTGCTTGTACCGCGTCAGATAACTTTCATAGACCGTGCGGCTGGCATTGGCTTCCCGGTCAAGCTGCACGGCTTTCACCTGCGCCTGATTGGCTTCGGCAAGATCAGCCTCCGCTTTTCTCAACGCCTCTTCCAGTCCGCTGCGCCTTTGGCGCGCTATCTGGATTTCGTTGCCGAGGCTCTTGATGATTTCGCCGACCTGGCTGGAAATCTGCTGTTTCAGCGCTTCCTGTTCAGCCTTCAGCACCGGGATTTCGGCGCTCTTCAGCGCCCCGTTCGACTGCAACTCGCCAAGCTGCCGCTCGACGCGCGCCTGCTCGCTGCGCAAGGTCTGGATGGCGGGCGAGGCCAGAACCTCGGCCAGTGCAGGCGCTTCATCGTTACTCTTGAGTTCTTCCGCCGTGCGCAACCGCGCCTCGGCAAGCGAAACGGCGCCCGTCGCGGCGACAATCTCGCTGTTCAGCGCCGCCACGCGCTGGGCCTGAAAGCTGATCTGTCCCTGATCGCCTGCAAGCCGTGACTTCTGGCGGAATTCTTCCGCCGCACGTTCCGCACTTTCAAGGTCGCTGCGCAAGTTGCCCAGCTTGTCGCCAAGCCACTCGCTGATGCGCCGTGTCGCCGATTGCTGCACATCAATCTGATGGTCGAGATAGGCGGTGGCGAAGGCGTTGGCGACCTGCGCCGCATAAACCCGGTCGGAAGCGCGGTAGGATATGAAGATCGTATAGGACCGCCCGTCATTGGTGACGCGCAGCCGCGAAAGAAGCAGGTCTATCTGCTGGCGTTCACGCAAGGCAGGATCGGCATCCCGGGCACCTTTGGCGCGCGAACCCGTATCTGAAGCGGACGACAGCACCGTGCGCGAACGGAATTCCGTCGGCACGGCAATGTTCTCCGCTTGCAGGATGTCGATGACCTTGCGCGCCATCATGCGGGAATTGATGATATCGAGTTCGGAACGCAGCACCGGACTGTCCTGTGGCAACGGCGTGATTGCAGTTTCATTGGGAAGCGCCTGCAAGCGGCGCATATCCAGCACCAGCACGGACTCCGACACATAACTGACCGGCGCGGTAAGGTAGCCCACAAAACCCACGCCGATGCCCGCGACCACCGGCACGATCAGCATCATTTTTCTGCGTCTTATTGTGTCGAGCAGGTCAGCCACCGGCTGCCGCCCGTTTCCTGCCGAAACGTCGGAGATAATCACCCAAATTCTCCTTCACGGAATAGTTCAATGCGCCGGCTGGCAAACGCCCGCCAATGGCCTATTGCAGATCGGCAAACGATGTTTCCGACGGGAACAGCTCGTTGATGATACACGCCACTTCGGTACGGTTGGACGCCTTCAGCTTCTTCATGATGTTGCGGATATGAACCTTCACGGTGCTTTCCCGCAGCTTCAGTTCATAGGCGATGATCTTGTTCGCCTTGCCCCGGCGCAGCGCATTGACCACTTCGGCCTGACGCTGGGTGAACATGCCGCCAAGAGGTTGCAGCCGCTGTGAGTTCGGATCGGCGGCATGGCGCAGAGCCAGCACGCTGCTGGCCGGAACGAAGGTTCCCCCCGCCATGGCAAGCCGCAATGCCTCGACGCAGACATTCACATTGACCGATGTCGGAATATAGCCCTTCACACCATGGTCGAGCGCCTTGAGAACCTGAGAAATTTCTTCCTTGTCGGCCAGGAGAATGACAGGCGCTGGAGCGCAATCCGTGACAATGCGATTGAGGTAATTACCAACCGCCGGGTCTGAAACCTTCTGACCGCCGATGTTGAAAAGCACCGCGCCCGCCGTGCGGCCACGGCGCTGATGCTGCCACTGCTCGAACGAGCTGAATGTGGCGATCGACATTTCGATGCTGTGGTTCGTCAGCCCGTGCGCAAGACATTCGCGATCCAGTGCGCGGTTGTCTATGATAACCAGCAGCGGCAGCACGCTGTCGCTCGGCAGTTCAGGCTTAAAGGAAGTGTCTTTCGCTACCCCCAAACCGTTATTCTTTAATTCAGTGGTTCTGTTGCTAAACTGTGGAGAAATGTTCATTTGCTCGCCCTCTACCCTGTTGTATAAAAAATACTCCATAATTTTTGTACAGTTTTAGCGGATACTTATCCAGCCTACTATTCCTAGTAATTATTAGATATATTTGACTCGCCAAAAAATTCTTATTTATTGTTATCAGACCACCGAGATACTGCCTCGCATTTGCTTCAGTGTCATTAACCTAGATTAAGGACTTCAGGAAAATATGGTTTAGTAGAAGCGCGGATATATACCCAATTAGTGGTAGAAATTACTACCTTGCCAAAACACGCTCCCTCGATAACACTCTTGCAAAGCCCTGCTTCCGGGCGAGAGCGGGGAAAGAACGCGGGGATACCAGACTTAAAATTTATATTTCCTTTGCTGGGCGAAACGGCAGGTAGGCTCAATGGTGATAAATGCCGACGAAGCAAAAACGCTGCGCCATTTTCTGGAAAGCGCCCCCATAGGCGCGGTCTTTGAAGAAAGCGATCTCGGCGTGCTCGGGGCCCTGCCAATAACATCAAAGAACTACGCATCGCACACTGTCGTCAGCAGCCAGGGCGACTGGGCCAATTCTGTTCACATCATCAAGAGCGGCTGGGGCTGCATCTATCGCGACCTGCCCGATGGCGACCGCCAGATCCTCGATTTCCCCATGAAAGGCGATTTTCTGGGTTTCCGCACCGGGCTGGGCTTCAACTATTACACGCTGATTTCGGTTACGGAGCTTTCCGTCCTCGAAATCTCGCTGGACCATCTCACCGAAAGCCTGCTCAAATCGCCGCGCCTTGCCATGACATTCATGGAACTGATGGCCCGGCAGCGGGCCATTCTCATCGAGCATCTCATCAGCATCGGCCGCCGCAGCGCGCTCGTGCGCATCGCGCATCTTCTGCTGGAGCTTGGCCACCGGGCCCGCATCAACGGCACGGGCGACGAGAACAGCTTCTTTTGCCCGCTGACGCAGAGCGAACTGGCCGATGCGCTGGGGCTTACGCCGATCCATATCAACCGTATGCTGCGCGAACTGCGCGAGGACGACCTTCTGGTTTTCCGCAATAATGAAGTCGAGTTTCTGAACCGTTCCGCGCTCGTTCACATTTCAAGCTTCGACGAGCATTACCTGACCATGGAAATCTTCCCGCGCGTTCGGATCAGCCGGTAAGTTCGTTTTTTCCGGGTTTCTTCAACAGTTCGTCATTTGCGCGGGACTGGAATAGTTGCTTCCTACAGCCTAGATTCAGGGCACCTATCAAGGGAGCGCACATCATGACCTACAGAAAAGATCCCGAAGCGATTGCGAAGCTCACGCCGGAGCAATATCGCGTCACGCAGGAAAGCGGCACCGAGCGCCCCGGCACCGGCGAATATCTCTATAACAAGGAGCCGGGAATCTACGTCGATATCGTCTCCGGCGAGCCGCTGTTCGCCTCGTCCGACAAATATGAATCCCATTGCGGATGGCCAAGCTTCACCAAGCCGATCGAACCCGCCAATGTCGCCGAACTGACCGATATGTCTCACGGCATGGTGCGCACCGAAGTGCGCTCGGCCCATGGCGACAGCCATCTGGGACATGTTTTCCCTGACGGCCCGATAGACCGCGGCGGTCTTCGCTATTGCATCAACTCGGCCTCGCTTCGCTTCATTCCGAAGGACCGGATGGAAGCGGAAGGATACGGTCAGTATCTCGATCAAGTCGAAGACATCGGCTGAACGGAAGTTAAATCAAAGTTGGCGCACGCAGTATTTGAAATAAAATACATGCGATATGCGAGCAATTTGGCTTCGGATTAATTGATCCACAGCCATTCCATACAGGATCGAAGAAAGACTTCTTTCTGTCGCAATGATCCTTAATCTGGTGTGGCGCACGCTTCGGCGGAATCAGGCAAATGCGCAGCCTCGGTATGATTATGCTATCACCACACATACCGAGGCTTTTTTTTGAGCTTTCTGGAGATTTCAGCCGCTTTGCGGGCGCTCCATTCCAGCTCATCTCCCATACGGAAAGATAAGCCACCTGTCACAGCGGTTGCATTGCTTGCTTTAGCTCTATTGCAAATAGCGGGCAATTATATTCAATATACTGTCCGGCTATGGCCGGACGGCGGATATTGATACCGCAACATCAGGGGAGACAGTTTGGACAGCACGGCTGGCGCCTACCGGATTTATTCCGAGACCGAGTGTGCGGAAGCACCGGCGCTCGACTGGCCCTATGTTTGTGCCTTGTACCTGCTCAGGAAGCCCGTCGAGAAGGCCATTTCGGAATTCCTCGCCGCCGTCGGCAATGCATCACGGTCAGACCGGGCATGGATGATCGAATATGGGCCTGACCTCCTGCGGTTTCGCAACACGCATGAATGGTGCAAGGGCGATACGGTAGCCTATATTTCCGAGCTTCAGCAGGCTCCAACCACGCTTATTGCATGGCTGCACCGCTACCTGACCGAAGGGCGGGCCGTCGCGGTTCATGATGTAAAGGGACTGCCGCGCAGCGCACGCGCGCTTCAGGCGGAATTTCTGCGGCAGGGCAATCAAAGCATTCTCAGCATCCCGCTTTTTCATCACGATCGGCTGCGCGGAATAATCGGTTTCGACACGACAGAGGAAATCCGGCGCTGGTCCCGCGCGGAAATCAAGGCGATGTTCCAGTGCGCAAGCCTGATCGCCCAGGCGAAATACGCGACGCCCGAAAATAGACAAGCTTCCTGCGAGGAACCCGACCCGACATCGGTGATCTATGTCAGCAAACGCGGCGTGATGCGCGGGTTTTCACCCGAGGAGATCATCGGGGTCCGCTCGGCAGGCAATTACAGCGAGGTCTGGCTTGCCGACGGTTCTGCAATTCTTGATTCCCGGCCGCTTGGCATATGGGCAGGCATTCTGCCGGCAAGCCTGTTTTTCCGCATTCACCGCACGGCATTCGTAAACGCCCTGCACGTCTCCGACATAGACCGAAGCACAATCGACAAATGGTTGGTCAGGATGCGCGGCATCAATCAATCATGGCCCGTGTCACGATCCTACCGAAAAGCCCTGCGGGAGCGTCTGGGCTTCTAGCCTTTATTTCGCCACAAAATAATCCGTCCTTCGCCACAAATTTCGATGCGAAAAACGCAGGTTTTGGCGCAAATCCCGGTTTTGCCTCAATTTGAAATCGCCGCTCACGAGAGGTCCAGATGCGCCTTCAGAGGCATGTCATCATGAACCGGCACAGTCTGCCTTTCGATCATGCGATGGACGAGCGGCGGCTTGTCTCCCTTGTGCAAGGCGAGCAGCCTTTCCGACACTTCCGCATCGGCGTGGGTGCGACGCTGGTTATGGCGGACATACTCCACCCAGGTCGGCACGTGATAACTTTCCGTCCAGGTTTCCGGGTTCTCCAGATCGCGCAGCAGCACCCACTGCCGGGCACCGTCGCGGATGCGCATGCGCCGCCGCAAGGCCATGGCGGAAAGGAACGCCGGAACATCTTCCTGCGCGATCTTGTAATCGACCATGATCATGATCGGGCCGCTGCGCGAACGAAGATCAAGCCGAAGCTGCGGCTCGCTGAAACGGTTGAGCGGATCGAGATTGAGGGCCTCAAAGTCAGGCTGTGGCAGGAGAAGCCCGATCAGCGCGCCAAAAACGAGCACGACGGCGGCTGCCAGAAGCGCGCCCGGCACGCTATATTCGTCCGCCACGGCACCCCAGAGCCAGCTGCCCGCCGCCATGCCGCCGAAGGTCGCGGTCTGGTAAAGCGCGAGCGCGCGCCCCACCACCCAGCGCGGCGTGGAAAGCTGCACGGTGACGTTGAACAGCGACAGCGCCAGAACCCACGAAACACCGGCAGGCAGCAGGAAAATGCAGCTCAGCCACATGTTCCGGCTGATCGACAGCAGGCCGCAACTGACCGCGAACGCGATGAAAGCGCCGCGCACCAGCCATTCATTGCCGAGAAGCTCGCGCAGCCGGGCGCTGAGCAACGCGCCGCCAATAGCGCCAAGCCCGAAGAAACCCAGCATGATACCGTAGATCAGCGCCGTTCCGTGAACGAGATCGCGGGCGACGAGCGGCAGAAGCGCCAGAATGACAATGGCGGACAGGCCGAAGAGGAAGCCCCGGAACATCACTTTCAGAAGGTTCGGAGACATGGCGACATAACGCAGCCCAGCGATCATGGCCGGTCCCAGCGTTTCGCGCGGCAAGGTGGACTTGACCGTTTCAGGCTTCCACTGCCACAGCGCCAGAATGAGCGCACAATAGCTGAACGCATTGAAAATGAAGGCAAAAGCCGCACCGGCCGCCGCAACGATGATACCGCCGATAGCCGGACCAATGCTGCGCATGAGATTGAAGCTCATGCTGTTGAGCGCCACCGCCGCAGGCAGATCGGTGCGAGGCACGATGTCGCCCATCGACGCCTGCCACGAAGGATTGTGCAAGGCCCCGCCGCAGCCGATGAGGAACGTAAAACTGAGCAACATCCACGGCGTCAGGATGCCAAGATAGGCAAAAACCGCCAATGCAACCGAAATGAACAGAAGCAGGACCTGCGCTGTCAGCATGATGCGGCGGCGGTCGAAATTATCGGCCAGGGCACCGGCTGCGACCGAAAAGATCATCACAGGCAGGGTTGTCGAAGCCTGCACCAGTGCAACCATATCGTCCGAATGGGCGATGGTTGCCATCATCCAGCCAGCGCCGACCGTCTGCACCAGACCGCCAAGGTTGGAAACCAGTGTAGCTGACCACAGCGCCCGGAATGTCTTGTACTGGAAAGGCGCCAGGGGGGAAATTCTCTGCGGCACCGGACGACCTCCCGTTCCATCTGCCTCACATAGCGGATACGTGAATCTCTCCCACGGGACAAGGGGGATAGTGCCAAACTTGTCACGACATCCCATCAACGTTTATATGTGCTGTAAATATTGAGCCAACCCTTTATTCTTGATTATTATTTTTCCTGTTGGAGTACATTTGCCCATGGGCTTGCGAACAGCACAAATTTCTGACGCTTCTGTTCTCGCAGCCATCTCGATTGAGGTTTGGCTAGGCACCTACATCCGCCAAGGCGTGAACGCATTTTTTGCCGATTACGTTTTAAGCGAGTTCACGGAGAAAAAATTCCGGAACCTCATCGAAGACTCCGATGAACATATTGTCGTTTCGGAGAATAAAGAGGGTCTGGATGGCTTCACTCGGATTAGTTCAAAAAGCTCCGCTCCGATAGATAATTGTTCGACCATGGAAATCTCGACCCTTTACGTCCAGCCTCGACATCAAAAAAGCGGGATTGGACGAGCACTGCTGCAGGAAGCTTTGCGCCACGCACGTGATGCGAATGTTCCTTCCGTATGGCTGACCACGAACTCGGAAAATACCTCCGCAATCAATTTCTATACGTCCCAAGGCTTTGAACGAATTGGAACAACGCATTTCCGGATTCAGAACCAGGCCTATTTGAACGACGTGTTTCGATATGCCTTTCCCTGACAATTGACAGGTCTGTTCGGCTGTCCGGCAGGATCCCATGCGGATACAAATCAGTTCACATCAAGACGGCACGGCTACCGCGGAATTGACTCGGCCTCCCGATTAGGTAGACTGGTCTACCTAATCATCAAGGCAACGAATTATGAGCGATTCCGCAACGACAAGTTCGAAACCAGCCCGCGAGCGGCTTCTGCAAGCGGCGGCGGAACTGTTTTACGACGAGGGCATTTCAGCCACCGGGATCGACGCGATCATCCAGCGCGCAGGCGTGGCGAAGCAGAGCCTCTACAACAACTTCGCCTCCAAGGCGGAGCTGGTGGCCACCTATCTGGAGCACCGCCACGCCGAATGGCTTGGCCTCTATGAAAAGCGGCTCGAACAGGCAGCAAACCCGATGGACGGGATACTGGCCATCTTCGACGCTTATCGCGATCACGCGGAATTTGCCTATGAACACGGGTTTCGCGGCTGCGGCCTGCTGAATGCGGCAGCAGAACTGCCCGCTGGCGACCCCGGACGGGAAGCGGTCAGAAAACACAAGGAACAGGTGGAGCACCTGCTTGTGGAGCATCTGAACGGCCTGATCCCCGATAATCCGGAACGGGTCAGCCAGTTGGCCGTGCAGCTTTCCTTCATACTGGAAGGAGCAATCATGCGCGCAGGGCTTGAGGGAAACAGCGCCCGCCTCGGGGAAGCCAGGGCGATGGTGGCTACAGTTTTGCGGCTGGGGTAAAATGCAATCATCAAGGGACTATTTTCTGGGCGTGGCAGCTATCCTCGTCGCGTCCACGATCTGGGGCACGACCGGAACGGCAGCGACCTTCGCGCCGGAAGTCAGCGCGGTCGCAATCGGCGCCGCCGCCATGGGACTTGGCGGGCTGGCGCAGGCGGCAATCGCCTGGCGCGGCATCATCGCATCGCGAAAGGCGCTCGCCCATCAATGGCGCGGGCTGATGCTGGGAGCAATCTGCGTCGCCCTTTATCCGCTCGCCTTTTATGCGTCGATGCGGCTTGCAGGCGTGACCATCGGAACGGTCATTTCGCTCGGTTCCGCCCCGCTCCTTTCGGCGGCTGTCGAATACAGGCAAAGCGGCTTTCGCCCATCGCTACGCTGGCTGGCGGGAGCAATCATCGGCATTATCGGCATGATGATGCTCAGCCTGTCGGAGGACGGCGGCGCCCATGCCACCGGAAGCGCCACCCTGACCGGCTCGCTGCTTGGCCTTGTGGCGGGCCTTACCTATGCCGTCTATTCCTCATGCGCGCGCCAGCTGATGCAGGGCGGCATGGCCTCGACCACCGCCATGGGAGCTATATTCGGCGTTGGCGGACTGTTGCTCATGCCGATTCTGATCGCCACCGGCGGACCGTTTCTCGCCTCGTGGAACAATGCTGCGGTGGGGCTCTATATGGCCTTCGTGACAATGTTTCTCGGCTATGTGTGTTTCGGCTATGGGTTGAGCCGGGTCGAAACGAGCGTCGCTACCACGCTGACGCTGTTCGAGCCGGTGGTGGCCGCGTTTTTCGCGGCAGTGATCGTGGGTGAAAGGCTCTCCGCCACCGGCTGGCTCGGCGTGGTTCTGGTTGTGGCCTGCCTTGTCTGCATCACCATACCGACACGCAGCCAGAAAACCCGGCTGGAAGTGCCCGAACCATCAACCTGATGCTTCACACTTCTCGGGATGCGCTTTATTTCTGCGCGCATCTTGTCCGAAAACCGTTTCACACTTTTCGGGATGCGCTTTGTTTGTATCGACGCGCATCTCATCCGAAAACCGTTTCACACTTTTCGGGATGCGCCTTGTTTGTATCGACGCGCATCTCATCCGAAAACCGTTTCACACTTTTCGGGATGCGCTTTTCAGCCAATCCTTCACCGCCTCCACGGATTGCGGATGGCGTGGCTTTCGCAGTGAAACCGCATAGAAGTCCGCGCCGACCCGCAATTCGGTGGCCAGCGCCTGCACGAGACTGCCCGCCGCAATATCCTTTTCCACGAAAAAGCGGCTTGCCAGCGCCAGCCCGTGCCCGGCAATTGCCGCATCGATGGCAAGCGAAGTCTGGTTGAAGCGGGTGTTTTTCGGCGAAGCCGACATACCGCCGGGAAAAGCCTTTTCCAGATATCGCGGCCAGAAATTATGCGCATCGTGCAGCAGCGGATAGCGCTCCAGATTTTCCGGCAGGCCCGGATCACCCAGCCTCTCGACCAGCACCGGGCTTGCGATGGCGACAATCACATGCTCGAAAAGCAGCTCCGCATTCAGCCCCGGACCGAATGGCGGCTCGCCATAGCGCACCGCGAGATCGACGGCATCGGTCTGGAAATTGGCGACCTTGTCGCTGGCGACAATGCGCAATTCTATATCGGGATGCGCTTGCGTAAATTCGGCCAATCGCGGGATCAGCCATTTCGAGGCGAAGGTCGGCGTCACGCTGACAGTCAGGTGCTGCGGCTCGGGGCGCAGCATTTCGGTCGCTTCCGAAAGCAGGTCAAACGCCCGCCGCACACTG
Organism: Ochrobactrum sp. PL_is483; assembly: GCF_055816855.1. Lineage (NCBI taxonomy): Bacteria > Pseudomonadati > Pseudomonadota > Alphaproteobacteria > Hyphomicrobiales > Brucellaceae > Ochrobactrum > Ochrobactrum sp. PL_is483. The sequence goes on along the minus strand of NZ_JBVPGS010000040.1, from coordinate 45,922 downwards.
GCGATATAAGAACGGGCCGGTTCGGTCATGACCAGCGTGCGCGGCTGGCGCTCAAAGAGTATCAGCCCAAGCTCCGCCTCAAGGCCGCGTATCTGCTGGGCCACCGCCGCCTGCGTCACGCCAAGTTCCTCCGCCGCCAGACGGAAGTTCAGATGCCGCGTGACGACTTCGAACACACGCAGACCGTTGAGCGAGGGAAGTCTTTTCATGAACCAAAACCGATAGATTTTCTATTGCCTGATGTTACGCATTTTCGTTCGTCAGGACAATGGTTCTCCGTTATAAATGGAAGGAATGATTGTTGGCGGTTGCCGTCTCGGGCAACCTTTCCCGGAAAGGAAAACATCATGACAGTAGAAAAAGTAGCGATTGTGACGGCTGGCGGAAGCGGCATGGGCGCAGCCGCCGCACGCAGGCTGGCGCAGGACGGCTTCAAGGTCGCAATCCTTTCATCCTCCGGCAAGGGCGAAGCGCTGGCGCAGGAACTGGGCGGCATCGGCGTTACCGGCTCAAACCAGTCGAATGACGATCTGAAGCGTCTGGTGGATGAGGTTCTGGGAAAATGGGGCCGTATCGACGTGCTGGTCAACAGCGCAGGCCACGGTCCGCGCGCGCCAATCCTCGACATCACCGATGAGGACTGGCACAAGGGGATGGACACCTATTTCCTCAATGCGGTGCGGCCGTCCCGTCTCGTGGTGCCGACAATGCAGAAGCAGAAATCCGGCGTCATCATCAATATCTCGACCGCATGGGCCTTCGAACCAAGCGCCATGTTCCCGACTTCGGCGGTGTTCCGCGCCGGTCTCGCCTCTTTCACCAAGGTTTTCGCCGACACCTATGCTGCCGACAATATCCGCATGAACAATGTTCTTCCGGGCTGGATCGACAGCCTGCTGAAGGTGGAAGAGCGCCGCGCAAGCGTTCCGATGCAGCGCTATGGCAAGAGCGAGGAAATCGCCGCGACGATCGCCTTCCTCGCATCGGATGGCGCCGCCTACATTACGGGCCAGAACCTGCGCGTGGATGGCGGCCTGACCCGGTCGGTATGATTTGATGGCGCCGCGTCAGCGCTCGAGCGGTTCCGGCTTGCTGGAACCGCTCTATCTATTTGTTTCTAGGCATTTCCAGCCGCAAAACCGGTTTCCACTTTTGCTGGAAATGCTCCAAGCCAGCTGCCGCTGCGTTAGAGCGCCGATCTGATTGGATCAGATCGGCGCTGTAACTTCTTCTATTTCAAGCATAATCTTATCGATCCTCGTTTCACTCCGGTCGGATTATGCTCTAAAGTTCGTCAGGCAGCGTAACGCTTGGTGCCGTCCATCCAGGTTTCGCTGACCTTGATCTTGCCGATCTTCACACCCGGTGCAGTTGGATCTTCTTCCAGAATGGCGAAGTCGGCGAACTTTCCGGTTTCCAGCGAACCGATCTGGTCTTCCATATGGCACTGCCAGGCCGCATCGATGGTGACGGCGCGCAGCGCTGCATCCACCGGGATACATTCTTCCGGGAAGAACACATCGCCGCCTTCGTTCATGACGCGGGTGACCGCGTTTTCGACATAGCGCAGCGGTTCAATTGGCGTCACGTTCCAGTCGGAATGGAGCGAAATCTTGAGGCCCGCCGCGAGTGCCGAAGCGCATGGGTCATAGAAGCGGGCACGATCCGGCCCCAGAAGACGGTCGCGGAACGCCTTGCCCCACCAGTGCACATGGCCGATCAGGAAGGATGGCGACAGCCCCATCTCCTTCATGCGGACCATCTGTTCAGGGTGGAAGACGCTGCAATGCTCGATGCGATGACGAAGATCGCTGTTCGAGTTTTTTCCGAGAACGGCCTCATAGGCATCCAGAACCATGTCGATGGCTGCGTCGCCATTGGCGTGAACGCCAACCTGCCAGCCGCCTTCATGCGCCCGGCGGATGACATCCGTCACCTGTTCAAGGCTGTAGTTCAAAGCGCCGCGCGCGTCGGTGCCGAGGTAATTCTCGCGCTGATAGCCGGTCCGCGCCTGATTGGACCCGTCGGCCCAGGCCTTGATGCCATCGACGCGGAAAAGGTCGTTGCCGCGACCCGGCTTGATTCCTTCCTTTTCCCATTCGTCCATGATCGTCGACACGAGCATGCCGCGATAGCGCACCGGAGCCTTGCCGTCGCCCAGAGCCGCATCGAGGATTTTCAGGTCCTGTGCGCCTGCCATGATGCCGATGCCGCAATCGTGCAGCATGGTGCAGCCGACGGAACTTGCATGATCCACAAAACGTCGAACACGGCCGACCATGTCCGCAGCCGTCGGCGAAGGCATGGCGCCGAGGAACACCTGCTGCGCCGCCATTTCTTCAAGACGCCCGGACAGGTTGCCGCTGGCGTCCTTCACAAAGCGCGCGCCCGATGGATCGGGCGTATCCCGCGTGATGCCTGCAGCCTTGAAAGCAGCGCTGTTGGCATAGGCTATATGACCGTTGCTTTCCTGCATGAAGAACGGATTGTTGGGAGCGAGAGCGTCCAATTCGGCCAGCGTCGGAATTTTGGCGTCGCGGGTGATGCTGGCGTCGAACTGCTGCGCGCGCACCCATTCGCCCGGCTTGGCGTCGGCAACACCCTTCTGGAGCTTTGACCAGACGGTCGCGTAATCCGGCGTCGTGATCGGGCTGACGTCGATCCAGTCCTCAAAGGCCGTGAACACGAAATGCATATGCGGATCGATCAGGCCCGGCATCAGGGTGCGGCCCTGAAGGTCCACCACCTGCGCCCCGGAGCCGATGGCGGACTGCACGTCATCCAGCTTGCCCACGGTCAGTATCTTGTTGCCGCGGATGGCGATCGCTTCGGCACGCGGCGCCTGATCGTTCATCGTGATGATCGTTCCGCCCTTGAAGATGATATCGCCTGCGGGTGTCGCGGCCTGCTGCGCAAACGCCATGCCCGGCGAAGAACAGGCGAAGGCCGACGTCGCGGCGGCGGCACCGAGATATTTGAGAAAATCGCGCCTTGACGCCGTGGACCGCAGATAAGCCACCATGCCGGGATTACAGGCAATACACATCCGAATATTCCTCTCTTACCCACTCATCCAAATATCATAGACCGGATGACAAATATTCTTTGAACCTATACGATAGGAAAAAGGAATTTCAAATCAATAAATGAAACCATTATTATTTATATTAGTTGATACTAATAAAATAGAAATAAAAATGCGGAAAAATACTGGGCTACATTGCATAAAAACCTGAAAGAAATTGGCATATTTTGCAAATTTCTCACAGGTTTTGATAAATCCGGTCAGCCGCGTCCGGATTTTTTTCGCGCCTTTTTGGCCTGATTATGCGCTATGGCAGCGCGAACGAGCGCGACGAAAGCGCCGTCGTCGATCGTTTCGCCCTCGCCTATATCGATCGCCCGGCGCATATTGCCTTCAAGGCTGGCATTGAATATATGAGCCGGATCGTCGAGCGCCGCGCCATTGGCGAAAGTCAGCTTCACGACCTTCTTGTAAGTCTCGCCGGTGCAGATGATGCCGTCATGCGACCAGACCGGGACGCCGCGCCATTTCCATTCCTCGATGACATCCGGATCAGCCCGCTTTATCAGCGCACGCATTCTGGCAAGCGTTTCGCTGCGCCAGTCGCCAAGTTCCGCAATGCGCCCGTCAATCAGCTTCGAAGCATCGTCGTCGCCTGCCATAAGTTTCCTCCCTCCGGACAGATTCAGCGTTTTCTCTCCCTGCCCCTAGGCTCCTGCAAGCGAGAGCCGGTTGAGGAAGAACGCGCGAAAGTTAAAGCTTTATCGTAAAGCCTGGTCAAGCCGCGCGCCGGACCGGCCAAGCGCATCCAGAGCCATGCCCATCGGCAAGGCGGGGGCGAACAGGAACCCCTGCCCGCTGCCGCAGCCGAGGCTGCGCAGCATATTGCGATCGTCTTCTGTCTCGATCCCTTCAGCCGTGACCTTGACGCCGAGGGCGTCGGCCAGGGCAACCATCGCCCGCACGATGTGCTGGTCGCCCTCCGATCCCGCGATACCGCGCACGAACACCTGATCAATCTTGATCTTGGTGACAAGGCCCTTCTTCAAGGAAGCAAAGGTGGCAAATCCGGTACCGAAATCATCGAGCGCGATGGAAACACCGGCATTCGCCAGCGCGCTCAGGCTGTCATTCATTCCGCGCTGGTCGATGGGGGCCTCCTCGGTAATCTCGATTTCCAGCATGGAGACCAGCAGTTTGCGCTTTTCCATCTGGGACAGGATTTCGTGCGGAATGCGCCCTCCGGACAGTTCGCGCGGCGACAGGTTCATGGCGACCGTCAAATCGCTGCGGCCGCTTTCCATGAGCTTGTCGATCATCTCGCAGCAATTGAAGAACACATTATGCGTGAGCTGCCGCACCACGCCCACCTCACAGGCAACATCGATAATTTCCGGCGGGGCGATTGTGCCGTGCTGCGGATGATCCCAGCGCAGCAAGGCCTCGAAGCCCACCATGTTCCCGCTGGATAGCTCCACCACCGGCTGGAAAAAGGTCTGTATCTGCCCGGTCTCGATGGCGATGCGCAGATCACGCTCGATGCTCTGCTTGCGTTCCCATTCATGTTGCAGGCGTTTTTCGAAAAAGTAATATTCGTTGCGGCCTCGTTTCTTGGCCGCATAAAGCGCAAAATCGGCGCGCAGCAGCATTTCCACCGGGTCGAGCTGCTCCAGCCGGCAGATGCCGACGCAGGCGCCGATCTCGACCGACAGGATGCCCTCATAATGGGCGCTCAGGCTGCCAATGATGCGCGCCGCAACCAGCCCCGCCTCGATAGTCGCCGACGGCTCGGGATATGCGAGTACGAATTCGTCGCCGCCAATGCGCGCCAGAATGGACCGTTCGGGCGAAATCTGGCGGATGCGCTGCGCGATGGAAACGAGGAGATCGTCGCCCGCCTTGTGACCATAGGTATCATTGACGGACTTGAAGCCGTCGAGGTCGATCAGCATGACAATGAAGGGACCGTCCCTTGGCGGAAACAGCCGGATGGAGGTTTCCAGCCCGCGCCGGTTGAAAAGGCCCGTCAATGGGTCTTCCTGCGACTTGAGCGCCATTTCGTCAGCGAGTTGCTCGGCCTCGTGCTTCAGCCTGCTTGTCTGGATGAAACGGTTCTGCCCCAGAAGCGCGCCGCGTGTAAGCCCGCACCAGAACAGGACGACGGAAACCACGATCACGCCGCTATGCAGGTCTGCGTGCACGACCAGGCACACCGCCGTCACGACAAGCGGCGGCGTTATGAAATTGATGGCAACGGACGCATAGGACGAGCCGTAGGTAACAGCGCCTGCGCAGATGCCGGCAAGTATGACGAGGTAGACCGGCGATTGCGGGTCCGTGAAGCCGTTGGAGAGCACAGCGACGCCGGACCACAGAAAGCCGGACAGGGCGGCAAGAAGCTGGAACCGCCTGATCTGGCGCTGCAAATCCGCAATATTCCCGATCGGTGCCGTGCGGCGGGTATGGGCAATTGCCTCGAAGAAACGCAGCGCGTTGACGATATTCACCAGCGCGAACCAGACAATCGATTCCCAGAAATGCCCGGCGGCGCTCTGGACCAGCACGATAAGCCCCGAAAGAATCGTACTGATGGGCATTGAGAAGCGCGCGCCCTCGCAAATCTCCCCGAGCTGGTCCGCAAGGATTTTGTCGGCTATCGGACTGTCGTGGCTGCCATAGGCCGACCTGACCAGTTGAAGCCAATATGCAGTTTTCGACCCCATTGATACGCAACCACCGGCCAGAGCACGTTCAGCTTTTCCCGATCGGGACGCCCCCGAGTTTCCGACCAGAAAGGAATGCAGAAAACCTGCCCCCAGCTGCCAAATATAACATGCACTTTATCTAAAATGCCAATGGTCCAGCGGTTCAATCGATAGAATTACTTCGGTGGATGGGGCATACCACCCGGCATGCCCATCCTGCCTGTTCTCAAAAACCGGCATTGATAGCCAGGCCTACTCGGTCGCGGGTTCTTCCGCCGTCAGCAGCAGCTTGTCGATGCGGCGTCCGTCAAGGTCGACAATCTCGAACACCCAACCGTTCTTGACGAAGGTCTCGCCCACATCCGGCAGATGCTTGAGTTCCTCAAGCGCCAGCCCGGCAACGGTGTTGTATTCCGCCTCATCATCGATCTGGAAACGCAGGAATTCCGAGAACTCGTCAATCGGCATCCAGCCCGAGACGAGATAGGAACCATCCGCCCGGCGCACGATCGCCTTTTCCTCTATATGGTCCTCTTCCTGCATGGCGCCGATAATGGCCTCGATCACGTCACCTGCAGTAATCACGCCTTCAAAATGGCCGTATTCGTCATAGACGAGCACCATATGTGTCGGCGTGCCGCGAATGGCTTCCACCACGTCCAGCGCATCGGAAAAATCCGACACGACGGGGACGTCCCGGACGATCTCGCGCAGATCGACGCTCCCCCTTGAGGACAGCTGGTTGAAAAAATCGCGCACATGCAGGACACCGATCACCTCATCGGAATCTTCGCCGCGCACCGGAAGCCGTGAGCGGCTGGTAGTGTGCAACTGCTCGCGGATTTCATCGAAACTGTCTTCTATATCGACCATTTCGACGTCCATGCGCGGCGTCATCAACCCGCGCGCGGTGCGGTCTGCGAGGCGCATAACGCCCGCGATCATGCGGGATTCCTCGGTCTCGATCACACCGGCGCTGTGCGCTTCGGCAAGAACGGACTTGATCTCCTCATCGGTCACGCCATCGCTCGTCTTGCCCGACTGGCCGAGCAGTTTCAGGACCAGACGGCCCGATGTATCGAGAAGCCAGACGAGCGGCGCCGCCATTTTCGACAACAGCGTCATGGTCGGGGCGACGCGGCTTGCCACCGCCTCCGGCGCGCGCAGCGCAATCTGCTTCGGCACGAGTTCACCGACGATCAGCGACAGATAGGTAATGACCACAACGACCGAGCCGACGCCAAGCGCATCGGCAAGGGCTGGCGAAAGGCCCTGCCCCAGAAGCCAGCCCGACAGGCGGGCGCCCAGCGTCGCGCCGGAAAATGCGCCAGACAGAATGCCGACCAGCGTAATGCCGATTTGCACGGTGGACAGGAAACGGCCTGGATTATCGGCAAGCTCAATAGCCATGCGGGCGCCGCGGCTGCCCTTGTCAGCCATTACCCTCAGTCGTGCCGGGCGGGAGGAAACTACTGCCAGTTCCGACATGGCGAGAACGCCATTGAGGATCGTCAACAGCACGACCGTAATTATTTCAAAATACAAAACTGCCCCTCAGGATCAGATAATCGGAATATAGAGCGGTTCCAGTTAAAACGGATTCGTAGAACCGCTCTATCCTTTTTGTTACGCATTATCCTACGCAAAACCGCTTCGCACTTTTGCTGGAAATGCTCTAATAATAGAAAGGAAAGCACCCTCTTTCCAGAGGCGCCCCGCATAAAATACTGCGATACTGCCTGAATTACAGTCATGACGCGCTTTCTTCCGGCCCGTTTCCGTGCGGAAAGCCTGTCCTTTGGCCGTCCTTCCGATAAATGTTCCGGAATGCAGGTAAAACAGAGAAACAGAAGTTTGGTCAGACCAATCAGGGCTGACAGCAGCAATTCAGGGGCGAGCCTCCCCATCCTAACGAGTTTTTTGCTGCCTGCACAAAATTGGCTTGACCAGAAACCGCGTGCCTTCTACTTCTTCTGTCGATAGTTGACGAAACTTTGCGCGAGGAGGAAGCGCGATGGGAGGATTGCCGTCAGCGTCAGCGCGCGCGGATGCTGCGCCTGTATTGCTGAAGCTGGATTCCGTTTCCAAGGAATTTCCGGGCGTCAAAGCCCTGTCGAACGTCAGCTTTGAATTGCGGGCGGGCGAGGTTCATGCCGTCTGCGGTGAAAATGGTGCGGGCAAATCGACCCTGATGAAGATCGTCAGCGGCGTCTATCAGCCCGATGGCGGGACGATCCATTATCGCGGCCAGCCGGTTCGCTTTGGCTCCACGCTGGAATCGGAAGCGGCGGGCATCGCCATCATCCATCAGGAACTGAACCTCATTCCGCACTTGAGCGTTGCCGAAAACATCTATCTTGCGCGCGAGCCGAAACGCGGTTTCTTCGTGGATCGCCGCAAGCTGAAGGAAGACGCGCAGCGCTGCCTCGACCGGCTTGGCGTCAAGATCGACCCGTCGACACAGGTGCTGAACCTTTCGGTCGCCCAGTGCCAGATGGTCGAGATCGCCAAGGCGCTGTCGCTCAACGCCTCCGTCCTCATCATGGACGAGCCGACCTCCTCCCTGACTGAACAGGAAGCGCAGCTCCTGTTCAGGGTCATCCGGGAACTGAAGGCGCAGGGCACCGGCATTGTCTATATCTCGCATCGCCTCGATGAAATGGCGGAGATTGTCGACCGCGTCACCATCTTGCGCGACGGGCGCTACGTCTGGACCAAGGATTTCCACGATGTCACCGTCGATGAGATCGTGGCCGGAATGGTCGGGCGCTCGCTGGACGAGAAATTTCCCGAACCGACGCGAAAGCCGACGGAGGAAGTGATATTCTCCGTCGCCGGGCTGACGCGGGGCGGTGTCTTCGAGAATATCGGCTTTGAACTGCGGCGCGGCGAAATCCTCGGCTTTGCCGGGCTGATGGGCGCGGGACGGACGGAAGTGGCGCGCGCGATCTTCGGTGCCGATCCGCATGATGCCGGAACAATCGTGCTTGAAGGCGAAACACTTTCGATCGCCAGCCCGCGTGACGCCATCGAGGCAGGCATCGCCTATCTGTCGGAAGACCGCAAGGCGCAGGGACTGGCCGTCAAGATGCCGGTCGACGCCAATCTGACGCTTGCCAATATGGAAGCCGTCAGCAGTTCCTATGGCGTCATCGATTTCGAGCGCCACCGGCAGGCAAGCCAGCGCTATGTCGATCTTCTCAACATCAAGACGCCGGGGCTGGCCCAGCCCGTCCGCCTGCTTTCGGGCGGCAACCAGCAGAAGATTATCATCGGCAAGTGGCTGTTCCGCGAGCCGCGCATCATGTTCTTCGACGAGCCGACGCGCGGCATCGATGTGGGCGCGAAATTCGCGATCTACCAGATCATGGACGAGCTGGCCGCAAGAGGCATCGGCATTGTGCTGATCAGCTCGGAACTGCCGGAAATTCTTGGGCTTTCGGACCGCGTGGCGGTCTTTCACGAGGGGCGCATTACCGCGGTCCTCGACACGGCTGCGACAACGCAGGAAGAAATCATGACCTATGCCTCCGGTCGGGGCCGGCAGGACAAATGAGGACGCAGTAATGGCCGAAATCACCACCGACAAGCCCCAGCAGACGGCAAAATCCAAAGGGCTCAGCGACCGCCAGAAGGACATCATCCAGAAATTTGCGGCTGTCGGCAGCCTGATCATTCTGGCGGCGATCTTTTCCGTCACCAGCAGCGCCTTCATGACCGTCAACAATGCGATGACCATCGCCTTGCAGGTGACATCCATCGCGCTGCTCGGCATCGGCGCGACCTATGTCATCATCACCGGCGGCATCGATCTTTCGGTCGGCTCCGTGCTGGCGCTTGCGGGCGTGGTGGCCGCCCTTGCGGTCAAGGAGCTGTCGCTGCCGATCCCGCTCGCCATGCTGCTCGGCATATTGACGGGATCGCTCTGCGGCCTCATCAACGGCTTCGTCATCACCAGGCTCAAGCTGCCGCCCTTCATCGCCACGCTTGGCATGATGCTGATCGCGCGCGGCGTCGCGCTCCAGATCACCGGCGCGCGCGCTGTTTCCGGCCTTGGCGAATCCTTCGGCGTGCTCGGCAACGGCTCGCTGTTCCGCATCGAGAGCATCGACGAACAGGGCTTTCCGGTCGTCACCTTCCCCGGCATCCCCTACCCGGTGGTGCTGATGATCGTGATCGCGATTGCGGCCGCGCTCGTCTTGAACCGCACCGTGCTTGGCCGCCACATCTATGCCATCGGCTCGAATGCCGAGGCAGCGCGGCTTTCCGGCGTCAATGTCGCCCGCGTGACAGCCTTCACCTATATCGTTTCGGGAACGCTGGCGGGTCTGACAGGCTGCGTTCTCATGTCCCGCCTCGTCACCGCACAGCCCAATGAAGGCGTTGCCTATGAGCTTGACGCCATTGCGAGCGCGGTCATCGGCGGCACGTCGCTCATCGGCGGCGTCGGCACGATCTCGGGCACGTTCATCGGCTCGTTCGTCATCGGCATCCTGCGGAACGGCCTCAATATGAACGGCATTTCCGCTTTCACGCAGCAGATCATCATCGGCCTCGTCATTCTGGTCACCGTATGGATCGACCAGATGCGCAACCGCCGATGACAGGGGAGACGGAATGCGGGGCATTCCGGCAAGGGTAGAGCCAAGAGCTCGATAACAGGAGGAAAACATGCGTAAACTGGTGTCTGCATTGATGGCTTCGGCCTTTGTGCTAGCAGGAGCGGCAGGCGCTTCGGCGGGCGAAATCGCCGTGATCGTGAAGACCGTGAACTCGACCTTCTGGCAGAACGTCCAGAAGGGCGCCGAAGCTGCGATCAAGGATTCCAAGGATCACACCATGACCTTTCAGGGTCCGGCGGCTGAATCGGCAATCGCCGATCAGGTGAACATGGTGGAAAATGCCGTGAACCGCAAAGTGGATGCGATCCTGCTCGCGCCTTCCGATCCGGACGCGCTGACGCCTGCCGTGAAGAAGGCATGGGAAGCCCGCATTCCGGTGGTCATCATCGACTCGCAGCTCGCCGATGGCGGCGACAAATATTACCAGTCCTTCCTCGCCACCGATAACCGCAAGGCTGGCGAAGCCGCGGCGAAAGCCCTGATCGACAAGGCAGGCACCACCGGCAAGATCGCCGTCATGTCCTATGTCGCGGGCGCAGGTTCTGAAATCGGCCGCGTCGGCGGCTTCGTGGATTACATCAAGGCCAATTCCAAGCTGGAAATCGTCGGCCCCTATTACTCGCAGTCGCAGATGGCGACCGCGCTCAACCAGACCACCGACGCTCTGGCGGCCAATGGTGATCTCGTCGGCATCTTCGGCGCCAACGAACCGACCGCCATCGGCATGGGCCGCGCGATCAAGCAGGCAGGCAAGTCCGGCAAGCTGACTGCCATCGGCTTCGACGGCAATCAGGACCTGCAGGAATTCGTCAAGGACGGCACGCTCAACGCCATCGTCGTTCAGGGTTCCTACCAGATGGGCGAAAAGGGCATCGAAACCCTGCTGAAAGTGCTGAACAAGGAAAAGGTCGAGAAGTTCGTTGATACGGGCGCTGTTGTCGTGACCAAGGACAATATCGACAAGCCTGAAGCCAAGAACGTTCTCTACTAAACATGGCGACAAAGGGGGGCGCAGCGCCTCCCTTTGTTCTTCTAGCGCTCTATGAAGAGCTCACCATGATGCGATCATGGACAATCATTCCCACCACCATCATCGCGACGAAAAGCCAGACCTGCGGCAGGCCCATCGATAGCGCGGAGATGACCGGACCGGGGCAGAAGCCCGCCAGCCCCCAGCCCGCGCCGAAGATGGCGGAACCGACAATCAGCCGCCGGTCGATTTCCGTCTTTTCCGGCAGATGGAAGGACTGATCCAGCACGGGCCGCGCCATGCGCCGCTGGAACATCACGCCGGGGATAGCCACCAGAAGAGCGCCGCCCAGCACGAAGGCAAGGCTCGGATCCCAATGACCGCTGGTGACGTTCAGGAAGCCCGTCACGCGCGACGGGTCGATCATGCCGGACAGCGACAGGCCGAAACCGAAGATCGCGCCCGCAAACAGCGTCACGACGAGACGTGCATAAGCCGACTGTTTCATAGCAATGCTCCTGAAATGCTGGCGACCACGATGCCGGTTATGAGGAAAGTGAGCGTTGCGGCTATCGAACGCTTGGAAAACCGCGCCATGCCGAGAATGCCATGACCGGAGGTGCAGCCTGATCCCATGCGAGTCCCGATGCCGACCAGAAGCCCTGCCACGACAATGACAGGCCAGGACATGGCAATCGTCACCGGCGGAAAGGAACCATAGATCGCCGCATAGATAACGGGTCCGAGAACGAGGCCGACCACAAAGACCGCATTGACCGGTATCTGTTTGCCGCCAAGAAGACGCCCGACGATGCCGCTGATGCCGGCAATGCGTCCGTTGAAGACGAGAAGCAGAATGGCAGACAGGCCGAGCAACATGCCGCCCGCCAGCGATTGCAGATAGGTTGCGATCATGATCGGACCTCCGGTGTGCAGAAAATGCCGTAAAGAGCCTCGATAAGCTGCGCGGCCCGCGCTTCCGTCAGGCGGTAGAAAATCTGCTTGGCGTCGCGGCGGGTTTCGACGATGCCAGCTTCGCGCAACACGCCGAGCTGCTGCGACAGCGTCGGCTGGTGAATGCCAAGCGCCTCCTCCAGCTCCCCGACCGAATATTCTCCTTCTGCGAGCGTACAGGCCAGCATCAGCCGCGCCGGATGCGACAGCGTTTTCAGGAGCTCGGCAACTTCGGTTGCCCGCCCCTCCATTTCCGCGCGCGTCATTCTGTTTTCATGGGCTGGCGCACCGCCCGACATCGCTTCCATCACGGCACCTCATTATCAATATACAATTAAGTATATTATATAATGATATTTACAAGAGGGGCCGACGCAAAAAACCGCCGCTCAATTCTGAACGGCGGTTTTTTCTTCTAACACATTTCCAGACGCAAAAATCGGTGCCCACTTTTGCTGGAAATGCTTTTTTTCCAACGCATTTCCAGACGCAAAACCGGTGCCCACTTTTGCTGGAAATGCTTTGTTTTCACGCATTATCCTACGCAAAACCGCTTCGCACTTTTGCTGGAAATGCTTTACTTCCCAAGCAGCGCCTGCACGGCGCTCAGTTCCGTCTGGCGCAATTCATGCCCGCCCGGATGCCAGACAAGCTCGACATCGGCCTTCTGGCGCTCGAAATATTGCGCGAGCGCTTCCGTCTGATCCGGCGGGCAGATGGGGTCCATACGGCCAGCGGTCATCAGAATTTTCGCGCCCTCAAGCGCCGGATTGTCCTTCGGCCTGAACGGCACCAACGGATGCAGAAGCGCCGCCTTGTCAAAGATCCGGCCTTTCTCGATCAGAAGGTTCGCCATGATGTTGGCCCCATTGGAATAGCCAAGCCCGATCACTTCCGACGGCTTGTGTTCTGCCACAAGCCCGGCGATGAACCCGGCCATCTTGTCGGTGGCGCGGGCAAGGTCTTCCATATCGTAGACGCCCTCGCCCGTGCGGCGGAAGAAGCGCGCGGCGCCATATTCCGACACGTCACCGCGCGGCGACACGATGGTCGCTTCCGGCAGAAGCTGTTCCGCAAGGCCGAAAAACTGGTTCTCATCGCCGCCGGTGCCATGAAACACGATGAAAAGCGGCGCGCCGTTCGCACCGGCCTTCAGCCGGTGCTCATAGGTTTGAATGGTCATATCCGATCTCCTGTCCCGACGTTTCAAAGCTTGTCGAGATGTTCTTCGAGATAGTCGCGCAGATGCTGGTGCTGCGTCGGCAGCTTCAATGCCTCGCCGAGATGGGCCGTATCCTCGTCACGGTCGAAACCGGGTTCACTGGTCGCCACCTCGAACAGCACGCCGCCCGGCGTGCGGAAATAAACGGCCCAGAAGTAATCGCGGTCGATGACCGGCGTCACATGATAGCCCGTATCCATCAGCGCCTTGCGCACTTCCAGCTGCTTCTCGCGATTATCGACGGCAAAGGCCACGTGATGCACGGAACCGGCACCTTTCTGGTTGCGACCGACTGACGGCAGCGTTTCCAGATCGATAACGCCCGCGCCATTGCCTTCCGGCATGATGAGACGGGTGATGCCATCTTTCGCATCAAGCTTCTGATATCCCATATAGTTCAGCAATTCGGCTGTAGCGCCTTCGTCGCGAAGCCGCATCGAAACCGAATGAAAGCCGCGAATGGCGTGATCGGCATCGATCCCGTCATGCAGCCAGGGCGCACGCGGATCGTCCTTCACTTCCACCAGGGCAAAACTGTCGCCATCCGGCCCACGGAAATGGATGCGCTTCTCGCCAAAGGCTTCATCTTCGGACTCGACCTTGATAGCGGACTGCGCAAAGCGGTCCTTCCAGAAACCAAGCGAACCCTGCGGCACGGCAAAAACAGTCGTCCCTACCTCGCCGGTGCCTTCGCGGCCCCGCGGAATTCCGGGAAACGGGAAATAGGTCATGATGGTGCCGGGCGTGCCCACTTCATCGCCATAATAAAGGTGATAGACGCTCGGATCGTCGAAATTGACGGTCTTCTTGACGCGGCGCAGCCCCAGAACATCGGTAAAAAACCGGTTATTGGAACGCGCATCAGCGGCAAGCGAGGTGACGTGATGGAGCCCCTTGATCTGATTAAGCATGGCGATCTCTCCTGTTGTGTTACTGCCAATATAACCATCAGAATGCATATTGAAATATTGACAATCATACACAGATTGTATCGATTTTAGAGACAATAACTCTCGATGATTTTTCATCTGGACGTAGCGCCCCGACAAAGTTTAGCTACTTGCAAAAGCAATATAGAAAGGTTCCCCATGGCGTCAGGCTTGTTCGCGCTTCTCGATGATGTCGCAGCCATTGCGAAAATGGCGGCAGCCTCCCTTGATGACGTTGCAGGACAGACGGCAAAGGCCAGCGCCAAGGCGGCAGGCATCGTCATCGACGACACCGCCGTCACGCCGAAATATGTCGTGGGGCTGAAGCCGGAACGCGAATTGCCGGTCATCTGGAAGATCACCAAGGGATCGCTGCGCAACAAGCTCATCTTCCTGCTGCCGCTGGCGCTCATCCTCGGCTATTTCGCGCCATCCTTCATCATGCCGCTTTTGATGATCGGCGGCGTCTATCTGGCCTTTGAAGGAACGGAAAAACTGGTGGAGTTCTTCATTCCGCACAAGGAAGAGGAACATGAGGAGACCAAGGGCGCGACGCCCAAGGAGATCGAGGAAACGACCGTCAACGGTGCGATCCGCACGGATTTCATCCTCTCGGCGGAAATCATGGCGCTGACGCTGGCCGGGCTGGGGCCTTCAAGCATTTATACACAGGCGGCCATTCTCGCCAGCGTGGGCATTCTGATCACCTTCGCCGTTTATGGCGTGGTTGGCTTCATCGTGAAGCTCGACGATATGGGCGTCTCGCTGGTGCGCAACAGCCATACGGCCTTCGGCAAACAGTTCGGCAAGGGGCTGGTCGCGGGCATGCCCATCGTGCTGAAGGTTCTAAGCACGGTCGGCACCGTCGCCATGCTGTGGGTCGGCGGCAGCATCATCGTTCACGGGCTGGATTCCATCGGCGTGCACGGCGTTGAAGCCTTCATCCATTCCATCGTGTCCCACCTGCCGACCGAAAACACCCGGTTTTCAGGCGCTTTCGAATGGATCGCAACGTCGTTTCTGCAAGCAGTGCTCGCCATTCTGATCGGCATTGTGGTGGTGATCGCCTTCAACATCTTCAAGTCGCTGAAGGCGAAAGCCTGATTATCAGGCGACAAAATAGTCCGTCCCGCACCCTGAAAGGCGCGGGACGGATACAGTCAGCGATAGACGATACCGCCGTCGGTCAGGATGGCCTGACCGGTGATATAGTCGGAATCCGGGCTTGAGAGGAACGACACCAGAGCCGCCACATCGTCCGGCGTCTGGGCGCGGCCAAGCGCGATGCCGTCCACATATTTCTTGTAGGTCTCGCCTTTCGGCGCGCCTGTGATTTCCGAGAAGCGCTCATCGATCTCGACCCACATATCGGTGCCGACAATGCCGGGGCAATAGGCGTTGACCGTGATCCCGGCGCTTGCATATTCCTTGGCGGCGGCTTGTGTCAGCGCGCGCACCGCGAATTTTGTCGCCGAATAGACGCCCAACATCGCAAACCCGTCATGGCCAGCAATGGAAGAGGCATTGATGATCTTGCCCTTCTGCTTGCGCGCCTTGAACTTGGCCGCCGCCGCCTGAATGCCCCACAGGACGCCATCGACATTGATCCGGAAAATCCGCTCCACCTCTTCCGGCTTCACGTCGGCAATCGGCTGAACCTGCGCGATACCGGCATTGTTGACGATGACATCGAAGCCGCCAAGCGTCTTTTCCGCATGGTCAATCGCGGCATAGACATCATCGCGCTTGCTGACATCGGCGGAAAAAGTGGACGCCTTGCGGCCCAGCGCCTCGACTTCCTTCCGCACCGCATCAAGCTTGTCGGCCTTCAGGTCGACCAGCGCGATATCGAAACCGTCCTTGGCCAGTCGCAATGCGATGCCGCGCCCAATGCCCTGTGCTGCGCCTGTGACAAGCGCGACCTTACCGTTTGCCGACATGATTCATCCTTTCCTGCGTGGTTGGTGAATGGCAATGCAACGCATCCCACAAGCGATATGGAACACGCGCCTGCCCCATCAACCCAATTCGGAGCCGGATGTCATTGATTGGGATCAACTTTGCCTAATTTAGCGCATGTTTGGCAAAGCGGCTCCAATCAGCGCTCGGAGAATTCCAGAAGCGTGCCGCTGGCATTCTGCGGCAGCACGGCGATGCCTGCTGGTGTCGCCACGTAAGAAACGCCGTTGGCTTGAAGAACGCCCTGCGCCTTGTCCAGCGAAGCGACACGGACCCGAAGGACCGCGAAGGCCTGACCCGGCGTTTTGCTGAAATCGACACCGGGATAGATTTCCGCCGCCCGGTCGTTGGTCACAACCCATATGTCAGCCGAGCGCGGGCCGGTTGACATCTTCCAGCCGCCATCCTGTGCCTCAGCTTTCCCATCCGCGAACAGCCGGGCGAACCCCTTGGCGGCTGTTTGCGGGTCGGACGAAATGGCAATAATGGCGGAAAGGCCGTTCGCGCCGTTTGGATGCTCGATCAGTTCCGGCAGCCAGACGGTCTCGCGGGTCTTGTGCTGGCACATGAACACCATGCCTTGCGGCACTTCACTGTCGGCAAAGGAAACGGTTTCAAAAGCCGCGACACCCTCGCCGCCGCCCGGCAGTTCCACAGGGCGCTGGAAAGCGCCGACTTCGCCCGTCGTGATGCCAAGAGCGCCCAGTTCCGCCTTGGCGTCTCGCGCATTGTCGATCCGGCAGGCGATGGCATGAAGCCCCTCGCCCTGCGCTGCCAGTTTCTCGCGCTGGTGCAGATTGCCCGGCGTCTCGGTTACAATGCCGAGCAGCTCGAAATAATCTTCCGGAAACATGATGGTGTAATTGCCGGTGCCCTTTTCCTTGCTGTGCAGCCCGCGCGGGCTCAGCGTAAAACCGAAACGGCGATAGTGCGCGGCACTTTTCTCCAGATCATCGACCAGCAGGAAAATATGATCGACGCCCTTGACCGGATGAGACATGCAAAATTCCCTTTTCAATTTCATCGCCGCCGCCGGTTTGCCCGCTATTTTGCGGGAAACCGGCCTACCGCCGATCTTCATCAGAAAAATACACATTTATTGGCGCGAAACCGCTGATATATTTTTCTAAATTTGTGCTTCATATTAGTTTATCTTGACAATATCGTCACGCATTCTAGCATGCCAGTGCTTGTGTAGAATAAAGACCTTCTGAAGCAGCTTTTCGAGCAATTTCAGGGGCTTGAACAATATTGGGACCTGCGGGAAAAGAGGCTTGAAAGCCCTCCCTCAACGTCCTTCAGGGGAACAGAGAATGCATATCAGAAAGACTGGCCTTGGCCTGTTTGTTGCGGCGTTTTCGCTTGCGACGGCGCCTTCGCACGCCGAAGAAGTGAAGCGCGGCGGCACTGTCATCGTCCATATGAATACCGAGCAGGGTGTGCTTAACCCTGCGCTGCGCGCCTCGACCGGCGTCTATCAGATCACTGGCCGCATCATGGAGCCGCTGATCGACCGCACCTATGAAGGATATGTGCCGGTTCTGGCGACCAGCTGGTCTTCCTCGGAAGACGGCAAGGCCATCACCTTCAAGCTGCGCGAGAATGTGCGCTGGCATGACGGCAAGCCTTTCAGCTGCGATGACGTCTCCTATACCGCGATGAACTTCTGGAAGACGCAGCTCAACTATTCGACCACGCTCCAGGCCAATCTGGAAGCCGTGGACTGCACCGATCCGCACACCGCCGTGTTCCGCTATTCCAAGCCGATGCCGCTCGAACTGCTCGTCGCCGCCATGCCCGATCTCGGCCATCCGGTGCCGAAGCATCTTTATGAGGGCACGGATATTCTGAAGAACAAGTATAACGCCGCGCCAATCGGCACGGGACCGTTCAAATTCGTTGAATATGAGCGCGGCCAGCACATTATTGCCGAACGCAATGACGATTACTGGCGCGGCAAGGAATATCCTTATCTCGACCGCATCATCTGGCGTTTCATGCCGGACAAGGCCGCTGCCGCCGCAGCGCTTGAAGCAGGCGAAATGATGGAAACAGCCTTCAACGGCATTTCCATGTCGGATACCGAACGTCTCCAGAAGGATGGCCGCTTCGATACCGGCACCAAGGGTTTTGAGAACAATGTCGCCCACTCGACAATCGAGTTCAACCTGCGCAATCCGATCCTCGCCAATCTGAAGGTTCGTCAGGCGATCTATCACGCGCTCGATATCGACTTCGCGATCAAGACCATCATGCGCGGCTATGCCAAGCCGGGTCGCGGCCCGATCCCCAGTACCGGTGGCGCCAACTATACGGATCAGGTTCAGACTTACCCGTATGATGTTGAAAAGGCGAAGAAACTTCTCGATGAAGCGGGCTATCCCGCCGGCCCCGATGGCATCCGCTTCAAGCTCCGCCACCGTCCGGCACCTTGGGGCGAATATACGCAGCTCTGGGCTGAATATTACGCTCAGGCGATGAAGGAAGTCGGCATCGACGTCCAGATTCTCACCAACGACGCGCCGGGTTTCCTCAACGGCGTCTATCGCGATCACGACTTCGATACGGCCAATGGCTGGCACCAGTTCCGCTCCGATCCGGCGGTTTCCACCACGGTTTGGCTGCGCTCCGGCGCTCCGGTCGGCACGGCATGGTCCAACCAGTTCGGCTACAAGTCCGACGAGATGGACAGCCTGATCGATCAGGCCGCTTCCGAGCTTGATCCGGCCAAGCGCGCCGATCTCTACCACCAGATCCAGCAGCTTGAGATGAAGGACCTACCGGTCATCTTCGCTATCGAACATCCGTTCGTCGGCGTGACCAACAAGGTGTTGAAGAACCACCACAACACGCCGCGCTGGGATTCCTCCAGCTGGTATGATCTGTGGATCGACCAATAAGCAAGGCCTAGCCGCTGCCGGTCAACCGGCGGCGGCTCCCCTGTTTTATGAATGCCGAAATGAATATCTTGCAGGATAATCCGCAATGCCCCTGCCCCCGATCCTGACTTTTGCGCTGCGGCGCATCTTGCAGGCCATCCCCGTCATTCTCCTGATCATGATCGGGTCATTCCTGCTGATCAAGCTTGCCCCCGGCGATACGGTGGACGCGCTTGTCGGCGACATGGGCGGCGCAGACCCGCAATTCGTCGCCAATCTGCGCACTGAATATGGCCTCGACCAGCCGGTCTGGACGCAGCTATGGATTTACATGACCAAGCTGGCGCAGTTCGATTTCGGCTGGTCCTATGTCTATGAACAGCCGGTGCTGGACGTTCTGAAAGCCCGCCTCGTGCCGACGCTCCTGCTGATGGTTTCCTCGCTTTCGGTGGCCTTCATTTTCGGCATCGCGCTCGGTGCCTTTGCGGCGCGGCGCGCCTACTCGTTGACCGATAATGCGATTTCCACGCTCGGCCTTGTCTTCTACGCCATGCCAAGCTTCTTCCTCAGCCTCATCCTGATGTTCATCTTTTCGGTCAAGCTCGGCTGGCTGCCGGTCGGCGGTTACAAGACGCTTGGCGGGTTTTATACCGGCTGGAAGAATGTCTGGGATATTGCCGTCCATCTCGTCATGCCGACAACGGCGCTTTCGCTTATCTATCTCGCCTTCTACATGCGCCTGATGCGTACCAGCGTTTTGGAAGTGGCCGACCTCGATTATGTGCGCACCGCGCGCGCCAAGGGCGCCAGCGGCGCAAGGCTGATGTTTCATCACATCATGCGCAACGCCTTCCTGCCTGTCGTCACGCTGCTCGGCCTGCAATTTTCTACCGTGCTTGGCGGCTCGGTCGTGATCGAAACGATCTTCTCGCTGCCCGGCCTCGGCCAGCTTGCCTATACATCCGTGATCAAGCGCGACCTCAACACGCTGATGGGCATCATCTTCCTGTGCTCGGTGCTGGTGGTGATCGTGAATTTCATCACCGATCTCATCTATGCGCGGCTTGATTCCAGGATCGAACTGTCATGACTTCACAGGACCTTTCCCTTACCCGCCCGCAGGTCTCCCGCACGAAAATTCTGTGGCAGCGCTTCAGCCGCAACCGCGCTGCCGTGCTGGGCCTTGTCCTTTTCATCGCCGTGGTTCTGATCGCGCTGTTGGCCGATGTCATTGCGCCCGGCGACCCGCTGCGCCGCGCTGGCGATCCGCTTGTCTGGCCATTTCTCAATGCGGCCACGCCGCTCGGCACCGATCAGCTCGGGCGTGACATCATGGCTGGCATCTTTCACGGCGCGCGTATCTCGCTTCTGATCGGCGTGGTCGCGACCCTGATCTCGATCATCATCGGCATCGTCATCGGTGCACTCGCGGGCTACTATGGCGGCTGGGTGGATGATGTGCTGATGCGCATCACCGAAGCCTTTCAAACCGTGCCGAGCTTCGTGCTGCTTCTGGCGCTGGTGGCAATCTTCGGCTCGTCCATCGAGAATATCATCATCTGCATAGGCATCGTCTCATGGACCGCGCCTGCGCGCATGGTTCGCGCCGAATTTCTGGCGCTGCGCAAGCGTGAATTCATCGACGCAGCGCGCAATCTGGGCGTCGGCAATGTCTCGATCATCTTCCGCGAAATCCTGCCGAATGCCCTGCCGCCGGTGATCGTCTTCGCATCCGTGGTGATGGCCACGTCCATCCTGATGGAAAGCGCGCTCGCCTTCCTCGGCCTCGGCGATCCGAACTATGCGAGCTGGGGCAACATGATCGGCCAGGGCCGCGCCGTGCTGCGCACCGACTGGTTCTGCTCGGTCATTCCCGGCATCGCCATTCTGCTCACCGTCCTGTCCTTCAGCCTGCTTGGCGAGGGCCTGAACGACGCGCTTAATCCGAGGCAGAAGAAATAATGACCGCCGCACCCGTTCTTGAAATCAAAAACCTGCAAATCGCGCTGCCGAAAGGCGCCGACCGGCCTTTTGCCTTGCAAGACCTTTCACTCACCATCAACCCCGGCGAGATCGTCTGCCTCGTCGGAGAAAGCGGCTCCGGCAAGTCGCTTTCGGCAGGCGCGATCATGCGTCTTCTGCCGGAACCGCATGTTCGCGTGACCAATGGCACGATCAGGCTTGAAGGCACTGATCTTTATTCGCTCAGCGAAGCCGATATGAAGAAGCTGCGCGGCAACCGCATCGGCATGATTTTTCAGGAGCCGATGACCGCGCTCAACCCGCAGAAGACGGTTGGCTGGCAGATCGATGAAGTGCTGCGCCTGCACACGAAACTCGGCCGCAAGGAGCGCCGCGCCGCCGTTCTCGACATGCTGGCAGAGGTGAAAATTCCTGACCCGGAATCCGCCTATAACGCCTACCCGCACCAGATTTCCGGCGGCCAGCGTCAGCGTGTCATGATCGCCATGGCGCTGATCCTGAAACCGCGCCTCATCATCGCCGACGAGCCGACCACCGCGCTCGATGTGACCACGCAGGCGCAAATCCTGAAGCTGATCCGCGACCTCCAACGCGAGCATAATACCGGCATCCTGTTCATCACGCACGACTTCGGCGTGGTCGCGGAAATCGCCGACCGCGTCGCCGTACTGCGGCTCGGCGAACTGGTCGAGGAAGGCCCGGCAAATGAAGTGCTGAACCACCCGCAGCACGCCTATACAAAGGCGCTGATTGCCTCGGTTCCAGCCCTCACGCCGCCCGAACCGAAGCCAGCGGGAGACGCGCAGCCGATCATTCTCAAGGCGAGCGCCTTGCGCAAAACCTTCAGGGCGCGCGGCGGCTTGCTGACCGGCAAGCGCAGCGCCGTCTCCGCCGTGAAGGACCTTTCCTTCGAACTGCGCCAGGGCGAAACGCTCGGCGTCGTCGGCGAAAGTGGTTCCGGCAAGACGACCGTTTCGCGGATCGTGACGCGACTGCTGGAAGCCGATAGCGGCAAGGTCGATGTGAATGGCCGCGATTTTCTGAGCGCCAGCCCGCGCGAAGTGCGCGCCATGCGCAAGGATATCCAGATGGTCTTTCAGGACCCGATGGCCTCGCTCAATCCGCGCCGTCGCATCGTGGACCTGATCGCGCAGGGTCCGATCGTCCATGGCGTGCCGAAAGAACAAGCCCACGCGAAGGCACGTGAATTGCTGGAACTGGTCGAGCTCTCGCCCGCTGCCGCCGACCGTTTCCCGCATGAATTCTCGGGCGGGCAGCGCCAGCGTATCGGCATCGCCCGCGCACTGGCGCTTGAGCCGCGCATCATCGTGGCCGACGAACCGGTTTCTGCGCTCGATGTTTCAGTGCAGGCGCAAGTGCTGCGGCTTCTGGCCGATTTGCGCGAAAGGCTGAACCTGTCGCTGCTTTTCGTAACGCACGATCTGCGCGTCGCAGCCCAGCTTTGCGACCGCGTCATCGTGATGTCGAAGGGCGAGATCGCCGAAACCGGGCCGACGGCGCAAGTCTTCGCCAACCCGCAACATGAATATACACAGCGCCTGCTCGCCTCCATCCCCGGCAAGAGCTGGACGCCACCCCGTTTTGAAAATGCGTGAAGCCATGCAAAAAGTAGAATTTCCACCCTCCATCTGGGCCGCAACCGCACCCGAACGCATACCCGCCCCCGCGCTCACAAAAGATGCGGAAGCCGATATTGTCATTGTCGGCGGCGGTTTTACGGGGCTTTCGGCGGCACTCCATCTGGCAAAGCGCGGCAAGCGCGTCATCCTGCTGGAAGGCAAAGCCGTCGGTTGGGGCGCATCCGGGCGCAATAATGGCCAGGTGATCCCGACCATGACCGCCGCCGAGCCGGATGCCATTGCCAAGCGTTATGGTGCTTCGGGCGAGCGTTTTGCCCGATTGATCGGCAACAGCGCCGACATATTGTTTTCCATCGTGCGCGATGAAAACATCGAGGCCGAGGCTGAGCAGAACGGCTGGTTCCAGCCTGCCCATTCGCCGGGCCGGGTAAAACTTTCGCAAAGTCGCGTGGAAGCGTGGAAGCGCTTCGGCTTCCCGGCAGAGTTTCTCGACCGCACGGCAACATCGCAGCTATTGGGCAGCGATTTCTGGTATGGCGGCATGTTCAACCCGACCGGCGGGCATATCAATCCGCTGGCTTTCGCGCGCGGCCTTGCCGCGGCTGCCGAACGCCACGGCGCAATCATCCACGAGCAAAGTCCGGTGGTCGCCTATGCTCAAACGGGCGATCATTGGGAGGTGAAGACCGCCAGCGCCACAGTGCGCGCCAAGGGCTTTCTGCTTGCTACCAACGCCTATACCGGCGAACTGCGCGAAGGGCTTGCCCCGCGCCTTGCCCGCACCATCGTGCCGGTGCTCTCATGGCAGATGGCGACAGCGCCGGTCAGCGACGATCTGCGCGCAACGATCTTGCCCGGCAGGCAGGCGGTTTCCGACACACGCGGCGACCTGCGCTTCTTCCGCTACGATGCCCGCAACCGGCTGATTACCGGCGGCGTTGTGATGGGCGATTTCAACGTGGCTGAGCGCGTCAGGCGCAAGACGGCGCGCAACATGGCGGAAGCCTTTCCGGCCCTTGGCGAACCGGAAATCACCCATGTCTGGAGCGGCTATATCGGCATGACGTGGGATCGCTTTCCGCGTGTCCATCAACTCGGCCCCAATGGCTGGGCATGGATCGGCTGTAACGGTCGCGGCGTTGCGCTTGGCACATCGCTTGGCCGGGAATTCGCGCGCGCACTGGATGGCGAGCCTGTGCAGGAACTTGCCTTGCCTGTCTCGGAACCGGCGCCGCTGCCTTTTCATAAAGTCGCCCGAAAAATCGCACCGTTCTATCTCGCATGGCTTCGGCGCAAGGATCTCACCGAGCCAAATCTCTAACGCATCTCATTGAATATTCATGTGAAAGGTCAGGTCCATGAATCAAATGTCAATTCTCGAACGCCGCCGCATCGAGGCGCTGGTTCTCAAGAATGTCTACGAAGTTATTCGCGAGCGCTCCGGCGAGGACGAAGCGCAAGCCGCAATCGGCGAAGCAGTCAGCCGCTCGGCCATCGAACAGGGCAAAAGCTTTGCCGACGAGCTTGGCCGCACCCCGACCATACAGGATTTTGCCGATATCCAGCCGCTGTGGACGAAGGAAAACGCACTGGAAATCGACGTGATTTCGCAGGGCGAAGATCATTTCGATTTCAACGTGACGCGCTGCCGCTATTCGGAAATGTATCGCGAGATGGGCCTTGGCCATATCGGGCACCTGCTCTCCTGCAATCGCGATGGCGATTTCTGCATCGGCTACAACCCCGACATGAAGCTGGAGCGCACGCAGACCATCATGAAGGGCGCAAGCCACTGCGATTTCCGCTACCGCCTCGAATCCAAAGACAAGGAAGCCTGATATGCCGGTTGAAAACTGGACTTCGAACCAGATTGAAGAACTGGTCGCCTTCCGCCGCGACCTGCACCAGAATCCGGAACTGCTCTATGACGTCAACCGCACCGCCGAAAAGGTGGCCGAGGCGCTGCGTGCTGCGGGTGTCGATGAGGTGGTGACCGGCATCGGGCGCACCGGCGTCGTCGGCGTCATTCGCGGCCAGTCCAACCGTTCGGGCCGGGCCATCGGCCTGCGCGCCGACATGGACGCCCTGCCGATCCTCGAAGAAACCGGCGCTGAATGGTCGTCGAAAGTGCCGGGCAAGATGCATGCCTGCGGCCATGACGGCCATACGACCATGCTTCTGGGCGCTGCCCGCGAACTGGCGCAAAGCCGGGCCTTCGACGGCACGGTCATCGTGATCTTCCAGCCTGCCGAAGAAGGCGGCGCAGGCGCCAAGGCGATGATTGACGACGGTTTGTTCAAGCGCTGGCCGGTCAACGAAGTCTACGGCATGCACAACCGCCCGAACCTTGCGGTCGGGCATTTCACCATCAATTCCGGCCCGATCATGGGATCGGTCGATGTGCTGGATATCACCATTGAAGGCGTTGGCGGACATGCGGCCTCTCCGCACCAGACCATCGACCCCATTCCGGTGACGGCGGCGCTTATTCAGGCGATCCAGACGCTGACGGCACGCACCATCGATCCGCTGGATTCGGCTGTGATTTCGATCACCACCATTCAGGGCGGCGATGCGTTCAATGTCATTCCGCAGAAAATCCGCCTGACCGGCACGGTGCGCACGCTGCGCGAGGAAGTGCGCAACCATATCGAGGAAAAGCTCACCCGCGCCGTGCAAGGCATTGCCGATGCTTTCGGAGCAAAGGCCACGCTCGACTACCAGCGCAACTATCCCGTGACCGTCAATCACGAACAGGAGACCGAGCTTGCGGCGATTGCCGCCGAAGCCGTTGCAGGTGCGGAGCGCGTCACGCGCGACATGCCCGCAACGCTTGGCGGTGAGGATTTTGCCTTCATGCTGAACGAGGTGCCGGGCGCGATGATCAACATCGGCAACGGCCCGAGCGCCAATCTGCACCACCCGAAATACGACTTTAACGATGATGTGATCGCCTGGGGCTGCTCCTACTGGACAACCCTCGTGCGGCATCGCCTGCCAATCAGCAACTGAGCGAACCCGGCCTCTACCGGCGAAATTTGGGTTATGAATGGGCGGTCCGCTGGGCCGCCCTTTTTTCGTCTTTGCGCACAAAGCTGAGACAGCAAGTCATAAAACCCCTAGTTTATGCAAGATAACCATAATATAAGGCGGCCAAATAACCATCGCGGCTTTTCCCGATGGGACGGACAACGCATCCCGAACATTGTGAGACGGCCCCAACCTGGACACGTGTTTCGGCAAAAAGTTGGAACGGAAATCCATGAATATCGAGTCTGCCCTGAGCGACAGCGCCAATATTTTTGACCTCGCGCCAATCTCCCTGTGGCTTGAGGACTATAGCGGCCTGCGCAGGCAGTTCGAAGAATGGCGTGCGCTGGGCGTTACCGATCTGCGGGCGTTCCTGCACGAAGATACGAGCCGGCTGCGCATCTGCACAAGCCATATCCGGGTGCTGAAGGTCAATCGCAAGACGCTTTCGCTTTTCGAGGCCGATAGCGTCGACCATCTGGTCGCGAATCTGGAACGCGTGTTCCGCGACGACATGCTGGACCCGCATATCGACGAGATGGTGCAACTGTGGAATGGTGGCAATGCCTTTTCCAGCGACACCATCAACTATACGCTCGGCGGCAAGCGGCTCGACATTCAGTTGAAGGGTGTCGTTCTGCCCGGCTACGAACATTCATGGGAGCGCGTGCTGCTTTCCATCGAGGACGTGACCGCCCGCGAAAATGCCCGCCGCGAACAGGACCGCCACAAGCAGCATGCGCAGGGGCTTTTCGAGCATTCGCCGGTTTCCCTCTGGGTCGAGGATTTCAGCCGCATCAAGCAGTTGATGGACGATGTGCGCCAGCGCGGTATTGTAGATTTTCGTGTATTCACCGACGTGCATCCGGAATTCGTGCGCCAGTGCATGAGCGAAATCCGCGTGCTCGAAGTCAATTCCGAAACGCTTGCCCTCTTCCTCGCGCCCGACAAGAAAACCCTGCTGCAAAACCTGCCGCACATCTTCAAGGACGAGATGGAGGCGTCATTCCGCGAGCAGCTGATCGACTTGTGGAACGGCTTGCTGTTCCAGCGCCGCGAAGTGGTCAATTACGCCCTCGACGGCACCGAGCGGCATGTGCTGCTGCAATTCTCGGTCCTGCCGGGACATGAGCAGGACTGGTCGCTGGTGCAAGTCGCCCTCACCGACATTACTGCCCGCAAAAAGGCGGAAGCCTATCTGGAATATCTCGGCAAGCACGATGTGCTGACGAAGCTGCACAACCGCGCCTTTTATGTCGATGAACTCAACCGGCTTGAGCGCAAGGGCCATACGCCCATCTCGATCATCATTATCGATCTCAACGGCCTCAAGGCCGCAAACGATCAATGGGGCCATGCCACGGGTGACGGGTTGCTGCGGCGCCTTGGTGAAGTGCTGAATGAGGCAGTAAAGCAGCCGGGCCATGCGGCCCGCATCGGCGGTGACGAATTCGCAGTCGTGCTGCCTTATGTGGACGAGCGCGGCGCCGAAGCGATGGTCGAGGACATCCAGCGGCTGGTGGATATCAACAACCAGTATTATTCGCAGCTCAAGCTCAATCTTTCCATTGGCACGGCCACGAGCCTGCCCGGCGAAAAGCTGGAAACCGTCGCCAAGCGCGCCGACCTGCTGATGTATGAAAACAAACGCCAGCAATATACGGGCGGCATGATCTAGTCGTCGAACTTGATAACTGTCTTGCCGCGCGTCAGATCGGTCACGAGCCGCGCGACATCATCCTGCGCGGCAATGGGCATGGCACCCGTTATCTCGACGCCGGTTCCGGTGAAGTTTTCCTGCGCAATGGCGAGATTGTCGACCGCAGTGAGACGTGCCTTCAAAAGCGCATGGTCGGAAAAATCGCAGGCGAGCGAGAAGCCGATCAGCGGAATGACCTCGGTCTTTTCGGCCTGCCGCAGACAGGTCGCGGCAGTCCCGCCATAGGCGCGCATCAAGCCGCCGCTGCCCAGCAGAATGCCGCCGAACCAGCGCGTAACCACCACCACGATGTTGTCGAGCTGCTGGCCATCGATGGCTTGCAGGATCGGCTTGCCCGCCGTGCCGCTCGGCTCGCCATCGTCGCTGAACCGATAGCTCTGCCCCATGCGCCACGCCCAGCAATTGTGGGTGGCGGCAAGGTCCGAATGCTCGCTCAAGAAATCCTTCGCCGCCTGTTCGTTCGCAACAGGCGCGGCAATAGCCAGAAACCGGCTCTTCTTGATCTCCTGGCTGAAGGTTTCGACGCGGCTGATCGTGAACATGGCAATCCCGAAAACAATAACGTTTGCGCCCTAACATTTTCCATTGAGGATGACGACCCCTTCCAGACTTTATCCGGGCGCTAAGATGCTGACGCATCACGCCCGGAAATGCTCAATCGCCGCACGGGCTTGACCAAAACTCGATGAGCCAAACTCATTGAGTTTTGGTATTTCCCGCCATTGCGCCCACCGGTTATAGAGTATAAGGCAATTGAAAAATGAGCCCTTCTTTTGGGCTCGGTTCTTGCATACCCAGATGAAAGGTCCCGCCGATGTTCGATTTGATCGTGAGAAACGCCAATCTCCCCGACGGTCGCGAGAAGCAGGACATTCTGGTCAAGGACGGCAAGATTGCCGACATTATCCCATCCAGGGGCGAGCATCAGGCGGCTCAGGAAATCGACGCAACCGACCGGCTCGTAACCCCGCCTTTCGTCGACCCGCATTTCCATATGGACGCGACCCTGTCGCTCGGCCTGCCGCGCCTCAACCGCTCCGGCACGCTTCTGGAAGGCATCGCGCTCTGGGGTGAACTGAAGCCGATGCTGACCGTCGAAGCCATGGTCGAGCGCGCATTGCGCTATTGCGATCTGGCCGTCAGCCAAGGCCTGCTGGCGATCCGCAGCCATGTCGATGTCAGCGACCCGCGCCTTCTCACCGCAGAAGCGATGATCGAGGTGCGCGAGAAGGTGAAGCCTTATATCGATCTGCAATTGGTCGCCTTCCCGCAGGACGGCTATTACCGGTCGCCGGGCGCGGTCGATCTCGTCAACCGCTCGCTCGACATGGGTCTCGATGTCGTTGGTGGCATTCCGCATTTCGAACGCACCATGGCCGACGGCGCAGCCTCGCTGGAAGCGCTGTGCCGCATCGCCGCCGAGCGCGGCCTGCCGGTCGATATTCATTGCGACGAGAGCGACGACCCGATGTCGCGCCATGTCGAAACGCTGGCCGCCGAGACCATGCGCTTCGGACTGCAGGGCCGCGTTTCCGGCTCGCATCTCACCTCCATGCACTCCATGGACAATTATTACGTCTCGAAACTCATTCCGCTGATCGCGGAAGCGCAGATGAACGCCATTCCAAACCCGCTTATCAACATCACGCTGCAGGGCCGCGCCGATAGCTATCCGAAGCGCCGCGGCATGACCCGCGTGCCGGAACTGATGGCGGCGGGCATCAATGTCGCCTTCGGCCACGACTGCGTGATGGACCCGTGGTATTCGATGGGTTCCGGCGACATGCTGGAAGTGGGACACATGGCAATCCATGTCGCGCAGATGACGTCCATCGAAGGCAAGCGGCAGGTTTTCGACGCGCTGACCGTCAACTCGGCCAAGGCGCTCGGCCTCGAAGGCTACGGTCTGGCCAAGGGCTGCAATGC
This sequence comes from Ochrobactrum sp. PL_is483, assembly GCF_055816855.1. Lineage (NCBI taxonomy): Bacteria > Pseudomonadati > Pseudomonadota > Alphaproteobacteria > Hyphomicrobiales > Brucellaceae > Ochrobactrum > Ochrobactrum sp. PL_is483. The sequence continues at coordinate 16,397 of NZ_JBVPGS010000040.1, read as the reverse complement.
GGATTTCGTGGTGTTGCAGGCACGCGATCCGATTGAAGCGCTGCGGCTCAAGGCAAACCGCCTCAAGGTCGTGAAGCGCGGCAAGGTGATCGCCGAAACCCCGCAGCGCGTCAGCACGCTCAATCTCGAAGGCCGTCCGGCATCGGTTGACGGGGCTGATTACGCGCCAGTCGGCCAGCTTTAGAGCCGGTTCCTGTTTTTTACTGAATTACCGGAACCGCTCTAACTATTTGTTTTGTCGCATTTTCCAACGCAAAACCGTTTCACACTTTTGCGGGAAATGCTCCAGAATCTTCTTGAATTAAAGGCGGTTTGGGCAATGATGGAAATCGTTGCTCATGACATACGCACGTCGAAACGAAGCAACCGGCTGCGCGCACCCGCGCGCCGAAAACACACATGAGGGGTCCCTGACCAAATGACCAAAATCATCAAGACATCGAACTTCACGCGCCGCGATTTTCTTGCAATGTCGGCAGCGCTTGGTGCAACGGCAATGACCACCCGCGCCTTCGCCGCCGATGAAAAGCTGAAAGTCGCAGGCATCCACGCCTCGCCGGTTGAAAATGCCTGGAACTCGCGCCTTCATGCCGCCCTGCAACAGGCCAATGATGCTGGCCTGATCGACTATGTTTTTTCCGAAGGCGTTTCGGCGAGCGACTATCCCCGCGCCATGCGCGAATATGCCGAACAGGGCATCAAGCTGATCGTGGGCGAATCCTACGCCGTCGAGCGTGAAGCACGGCAGGTAGCGGGCGACTATCCGCAGACGGCTTTCGTCATGGGTTCCTCCGGCAAGCCGCAGGGCGACAATTTCGGCGTGTTCGGCACCTGGAATTTCGAAGCTGGCTATCTCACCGGAATGCTGGCGGGCGCGATGAGCAAGTCCGGCATCTTCGGCTCGGTCGGCGCGGTGCCGATCCCGGAAATCAACATGCTGATCAACGCCTTTCAGGACGGCGTGCGCGAAACCCGGCCCGACGCGAAATTCGTCGCCTCCTTCATGGGCACCTTCTTCGATCCACCGAAGGCGCGCGAGGCCGGGCTTGCGGCAATCGATTCCGGCGCGGACATTCTGTTTGGCGAGCGCATCGGCACGGCAGATGCCGCCAAGGAGCGCGGCATCAAGGCCATCGGTTCGCTGACCGACTATACGCCGCGTTATCCCGATACGGTTTTTGCCAATGCAATCTGGAACTTCGGGCCAATCCTTAACGCAGCGATCGCGGACGTGAAGGCTGGACAGCCTGCGGGCAAGGACTACACGCCTTTCAGCATGATGAAGGAAGGCGGCAACGACATCATCTATGTCAAGGGCATCGCACCGGCGGAAGCGGAAGCGAAGATGGAAGCGCGCCGCAACGAGATCAAATCCGGCACCTTTACGCTCAAGCTGAACGCCGAAGAGCCGAAATAATCCTGCCTCCGCGCCGGTGCTTCAACGCTCGTTCCAGCACCGGCGCGCCCTCCTGCACGGGCCTCTCCCATGACCTCCACCGTCCTTGAACTGCAAAATATCACCAAGCGCTTTGGCCCGTTGACCGCCAATGACGATATTTCGCTCAAACTCGAACGCGGCGAAATTCTTGCATTTCTTGGCGAAAACGGTGCAGGCAAGACCACGCTGATGAATATCCTGTTCGGCCATTATGTGCCGGATGAAGGCCGCGTCTTCGTCAAGGGCGCGGAAATCCCGCAGGGCAAACCCCGCGCTGCAATCGATGCGGGCGTGGGCATGGTGCACCAGCATTTCACGCTGGCGCCCAATCTTACCGTGCTTGAAAACATCATCACCGGCACCGAAAGCCTGTGGAAGCTCAAATCCGCGCACGGGCCTGCGCGCACCAAAATCGCCCAGATTGCAAAGCGCTTCGGCTTGCAGGTCGATCCCGACGCGCGGCTGGGCGATCTGTCGGTGGGCGAGCAGCAGCGCGTCGAAATTCTGAAAGCGCTCTATAACAACGCCGACATACTGATCCTCGACGAGCCAACCGCCGTTTTGACCACGCAGGAAGCGGAAAGCCTGTTCGCAACGCTCAAGGAGATGGCGCGTCAGGGCCTGTCGCTGATCTTCATTTCGCACAAGCTGCATGAAGTCATGTCGGCAGCCGACCGCGTTGTCGTCCTGCGCGGCGGCAAGCTTGTCGCCGAACGCAAGGCTTTCGAAACTTCAAAAGAAGAACTCGCCGAACTGATGGTCGGCCGTCGCGTTTCGCGCCCTGCACGCGCTGCGGCCACACCCGGCGAGACCTTGCTGGAAGCAAAGAATGTAATGGTCGTTGAAGATGGGGCCACCCGCCTTTCCGACCTCCATTTCCACGTTCGCGCCGGCGAAACGCTTGGCATCATCGGCGTGTCGGGCAACGGCCAGGCAGCGCTTGGACGTCTCGTTTCCGGCCTCAGCCAACCGGCAAGCGGCGAGCTTGCAATGTTCGGGCAGATGGTCACGAAATTCGACCCTCGCCAGTTTGTGGCGGCGGGTGTTGGCCGCATCCCGGAAGACCGCAATGCCGAAGGCGCAATCGGCGATCTGACGCTATGGGAAAATGCGGTGCTGGAGCGCGTGCGCGATCCGCAGTTTTCCAATGGACTTCTGGTCAACCGCACGGCAGCGCGGGAATTTACCAACCGCATCATCAAGGATTTCGATGTGCGCGGCGGCACGCCCGACAGCCGCATTCGCCTGCTTTCCGGCGGCAACATGCAAAAGCTAATTCTGGGCCGCAATCTGGAAACCGCACCGCGCATCCTGATCGCCGCGCAGCCGACGCGCGGCCTTGACGAAGGCGCCGTCGCGGCCATCCACGCCCGCATTCTGGAAGCGCGCGCCAAGGGCGCCGCCGTATTGCTGATCTCCGAAGATCTCGATGAAATCATTGGCTTGGCGGATCGGGTTCAAGCGATTGTTAAGGGCCGTCTTTCCCCGCCCATCGACGCGGAAGAAGCCAATGCGCAACGATTGGGCCTGATGATGGCTGGCGAATGGCAGAATAATACCAACAAGGGGCTGAACTGATGCGTATTGAACGACGCGAAACACGGCCCATGGCTCTGGTGGCAACGGCACCGATCATCGCCGTCCTGACCGCCTTCGTGCTTGCCGGATTACTGATCGCCGCCGCCGGTGCGCCGGTTCTGGAAGCCTTCCGGCAGATCGCCATTGGCGCTTTCGGTAACAAGCTTTCGATCACCGAAACGCTCACCCGGGCAACGCCCCTGATGCTGACCGGCCTTGCCGCCGCGGTCGCCTTCCGCTCGAAACTCTGGAATATCGGTGCTGAAGGCCAATTCTATATGGGCGCGCTGGCGGTGGTCGCCTGCGGCACGCAGTTGCAGCTACCAGCCGCCATCCTCATACCGCTTCTGCTGATCGTCGGAGCGATAGCGGGCATGATTTTTCTTCTGATCCCGCTCGGGCTTCGCCTGCGCTTTGGCGTCGATGAAGTGGTGACGACGCTGCTTTTGAATTTCGTCGCCGTGCTCATCGTTTCGATGATGATCGAAGGGCCGATGAAAGATCCGCTTGCCTTCGGCTGGCCGCAATCCGAACCCGTTCCCGATGCTGCCGTGCTGCCCAAGATCATGTCCGGCATGCGGCTCCATATCGGCATCGCGATTGCCATCGCTCTGGCGCTCATCATCGCCTATGTGCAGAAGCGAACCGTATTCGGGCTTGAAACCAAGGCTGCGGGGCTCAATCCTGCCGCTGCGCGCTTCGCCGGTGTGCCCTTGGCCAGAACCCTGATAAAGGTCGCCTGCATTTCCGGCGGGCTGGCCGGGCTTGCGGGCGCGATACAGGTCATGGGCGTGAAGGGCTATGTCACGACCGATCTTTCGCCCGGCTTCGGCTATTCGGGCATCATTGTCGCGATGCTCGCCAATCTGAACCCCATCGGCGCGATCTTCTCCGCGCTTTTTGCAGCCGCCATGTTCGTCGGCGCCGACGGCATGAGCCGCGCCATCGGCATCCCGAGCTTCATCGCCGATGTTACCGTCGCGCTGTCGCTCCTGACCATGCTGGTTGCTCTGTTCTTCACACAATACAGGATCGCCCGATGAACGAGTTGATGGATATTCTACTCTCCGCCGGTCTGTGGGTTTCGGTCCTGCGCATTGCCACGCCGCTGATTTTCGGCACGCTCGGCGCGCTTTATTGCGAACGCGCCGGTGTGCTCAATCTCGGCATCGAAGGCATCATGACCTTCGGCGCAATGATCGGCTGGCTGACCGTGTTCAACGGCGCGGACCTATGGACCGGCGTAGCGGTTGCGGCAGCTTCCGGCGCGCTGTTCGGCTTGCTTCATGCGACGCTCACCGTGCCGCTCGGCCTGTCGCAGCACGTTGTGGGCCTGGGCATCACACTGTTTGCTTCAAGCCTTTCCTATTTCCTGTTCCGGCTTCTGGTGCCGCTGTCCTCAACACCGCCGTCCATCACGCCTTTCCAGCCGCTCAATCCGGCCTGGCTTGCGGAAGTCCCGTTCATCGGACAGGTGCTTGGCACACAGACGGCATTGACATGGATTGCCGTTCCGCTGGCGCTTTTGCTCGGTTACGTCCTGTTCCGCACGCCTCTCGGCCTTGCCATCCGCATGACCGGCGAAAACCCGCATGCGGCGGAAGCGCAGGGCATCAACCCGATCCGCGTGCGCATTTTCACGATCATGTTCGGCAGCGCGCTGATGGCCGTGGGCGGCGCGTTCCTGACGCTTTCGGCGTTCAATTCGTTCTTCCCCACCATGATGCAGGGACGCGGCTGGGTCTGTATCGCGCTTGTCGTCTTCGCCTCATGGAAACCGGCTCGCGCCCTTCTGGGTGCCCTGCTCTTTGCGCTGTTCGATGCGTTCCAGCTTCGATTGCAGACGGTTTACGGCAAGGCCGTGCCCTACCAGCTTTTCCTCATGATCCCTTACATCATGTCGATTGTGGCGCTGATCATCATGGCGCGCCGCGCGCGGGTTCCGCAGGCGCTGATGCTGCCCTATCGCCGCGGCGAGCGGTAAGCGCTTCACGCAACACCAGCACCTCATCCTGAGGAGCCGCCGCAGGCGGCGTCTCGAAGGGCAAGGGGCGGCGAGCGATAAAACTCTCCAAACAAAAACGGCGGCCTTTCGGACCGCCGTTTTCTTTTATGCTGTCGGGCTTATGCAGCGCTCGACTTGCTCTTTTCAAAGCGCTTGCGCTCATTCGGATCAAGATAGAGCTTGCGAAGGCGGATCGACTTCGGCGTCACTTCCACCAGCTCGTCATCCTGAATCCAAGACAGGGCGCGTTCCAGCGTCATCTTGATCGGCGGGGTCAGCTTCACGGCTTCATCCTTGCCAGCGGCGCGGATGTTGGTGAGCTTCTTGCCCTTCAGGACGTTGACTTCCAGATCGTTGTCGCGGCTGTGAATGCCGATCAGCATGCCCTGATAGACCTTGACGCCTGCGTCGATGATCATCGGGCCGCGATCTTCAAGGTTGAACAATGCGTAGGCCACTGCTTCACCCTGATCGTTGGAGATCAGAACGCCATTGCTGCGGCCTGCGATTTCGCCCTTGTATGGCTGATAATCGTGGAACAGGCGGTTCATGATCGCCGTGCCGCGCGTATCGGTCAGAAGTTCCGACTGATAGCCGATCAGGCCACGGGTCGGCGCATAGAACACCAGACGCACGCGATTGCCGCCCGAAGGACGCAGCTCGACCATTTCGGCCTTGCGTTCGGACATCTTCTGCACAACCGTGCCGGAATATTCTTCATCGACGTCGATGACGACTTCCTCAATCGGCTCCAGCTTTTCGCCGTTCTCGCCGTCCTTCATGACGACGCGCGGACGCGAAACGCCAAGCTCAAAACCTTCACGGCGCATGTTTTCGATCAGAACCGCAAGCTGCAATTCACCGCGACCGGACACGAAGAACGAATCCTTTTCGTTCGATTCCTCGATCTTCAGCGCGACATTACCTTCGGCTTCTTTCAGCAGACGGTCGCGAATGACGCGGCTCGTCACCTTGTCGCCTTCGGTGCCCGCATAAGGGCTGTCGTTGACGATGAAGGACATGGTGACCGTCGGCGGATCGATCGGCTGGGCTTCCAGCGGCGTATTGACCGACGGATCGCAGAACGTGTCGGCAACAGTGCCCTTGGAAAGACCGGCAATAGCGACGATGTCGCCTGCCTGTGCTTCTTCAATCGGCTGACGCTCGATGCCGCGGAAAGCGAGAATTTTCGAGATACGGCCATTTTCAAGCAGCGAACCATCCTGACCGAGAACCTTGACGGCCTGGTTCGGCTTGATTGAGCCCGAATGAATGCGGCCCGTAATGATACGGCCCAGGAACGGATCGGCTTCCAGGATGGTGCCGATCATGCGGAACGGACCTTCGGCGACCTTCGGTGCCGGAACGTGCTTCAGCACGAGGTCGAACAGCGGGGCCAGACCTTCGTCCTTCGGACCGTCCGGGTTCAGCGCCATCCAGCCATTGCGGCCCGAACCGTAGAGAATCGGGAAGTCGAGCTGTTCGTCGGTCGCATCGAGATTGGCGAAGAGGTCGAACACTTCGTTGACGACTTCTTCATGGCGGCCATCCGGGCGGTCGATCTTGTTGATCGCGACGATGGGCTTCAGGCCGACTTTCAGCGCCTTGCCGACGACGAATTTCGTCTGCGGCATCGGGCCTTCAGCAGAGTCGACCAGCACGATCGCGCCGTCCACCATCGACAGGATACGCTCCACCTCGCCGCCGAAATCGGCGTGGCCGGGCGTGTCGACAATGTTGATGCGGGTGTTCTTCCAGACAACCGAAGTCGCCTTGGCCAGAATGGTGATGCCGCGCTCACGCTCGATGTCGCCGGAGTCCATCATGCGTTCACCAACACGCTGGTTCTCGCGGAACGAGCCAGCCTGTTTCAAAAGTTCGTCAACCAGAGTGGTTTTGCCATGATCGACGTGTGCGATAATAGCGATATTACGCAATTCCATATGGAGATCACTTCTATATGAGTTGGGAGCCGCGCCAACAGACCCGCGCGGAAAAACAATGCGGCGCTCTTACAGGTTTTTTTGCCTTTTAGAAAGGGGCAGCACGAAACTGCCCCCCAATTAACCCGAAAAACCCGGATTTCATTACGTTTTTACACGGCTAATCTGTCAGTTTTTTGTCACCGAAAGCATTCGGGCCGTTATAAAAGCGTGCCCGACAAAATTACCAGCGCGACGCTGAAATAGATCACAAGACCGGTCACATCGACCAGCGTGGCAACGAAAGGCGCCGATGCGCTGGCCGGATCGAAGCCGAGCCTTTGCAATATGAACGGCAACATGGACCCGGTCAGCGAGCCGAATGTCACGATGCAGACCAGCGCCATGCCGACGGTTGCGGCCACAAGAATCCAGTGTTCGCCGTAGTCATAGATGCCGAGCGTCTGCCAGATGGCGATGCGTATGATGCCGATGACGCCGAGGAAGCTTCCGAGCGCCAGACCCGTTGGCAATTCGCGAAGGGCGACGCGCCACCAGTCCTTGAGCCTGATTTCCTGCAAGGCAAGCGCACGAATAATCAGGGACGTTGCCTGCGAGCCGGAATTGCCGCCCGAAGACATGATGAGCGGGATGAACAATGTCAGCACCAGCGCCTTTTCAAGCTCCAGCTCGAAATGCTGCATCGCGCTCGCGGTCAGCATTTCGCCGAGGAAAAGGATGCCGAGCCAGCCAGCGCGTTTTTTCAGCATCTCGCCGAAACCGATGCGCATATAGGGCTTGTCCAGCGCCTCCATACCGCCGAAACGGTAAGCGTCCTCGCTGGCCTCTTCGGTCATGGCGTCCAGCACGTCATCGACGGTCACGATGCCGATGATGTGGCGGCTTTCGTCCACCACAGGCACGGCCAGAAGGTCATGCTTGCGGAAAAGCCGGGCCACTTCCTCACGGCTTGCCAGCGGCGAAATCGTGATTGGTTCGTCATCGCGGGCAATCGAAAGGATCGGCTCGTCCGGCTCGCGGATGATAAGGCGGCGCAGGCTGACCACGCCCAGCAGAACGCGGCTGACCGGATCAATCACATAAATCGCATAAACCGTCTCGCGGGTGCGCTCGACCTTGCGGATATGTTCCAGCGTCTGGCCGACATTCCAGTTGGAAGGCACGGCAATGAATTCGATAGTCATGAGCGAACCCGCCGTATTCGGCGGATAGCCCATCAGCTTTTTCAGCGCGACCTTGGTCTCAGGCGCGAGAATGGGAAACAGGCGTGCGCGGTCATCGTCTTCCAGTTCCTGAAAAACGTCGGTTGCACGGTCCGCAGACATGCCATCGAGCAAAAGACTTACGAGGCCGGGCGGGAGCGTGGCGATGATTTCGGTAGCACGGTGCAGTTCCGGCTGATCGAGCAGGCGGATGGCATCTTCGTGCGAAAGCTGGGCGATGACGGCGACTGCATCATCGGCATCGAGTTCGTTAACGAGTTCCACTGCGTCGCCGGTACGCATATCCGCAATGCGGCTTGCGATGGCAGCAGCAGGAAGGTCGGCAACATTGAGTACTTCCGGGGAGAAGTTGTTGTCGGTCTTAAGGCCGGTCATGGGGCTTGCCTTTCTGTCGATCCGCCGTCAAAGGCAGACCGTGCAAGCCGACCGCAAGCGATCAGATCACGAACTGCCTTGACGGCTGAAACAATCGACTGTGACTGTCGCTTGGCATAAGAGAATAAAACTCCGGTTGAAAATGCTGCCGCTGAATTCCGGCTGCGAGCGTGATTTGCGCTTGGCCGCCCATAAAGTCAAGCCCTGCCGGACGATGTGGAACGGTTTTCCCGCAAGTTAGCTCCCACGGTTTCCCTCTTGCTTGGTAGCAAGGCGGCGCATAGGGTCACGACTTATTAATTTGCTGCATATCGATGCCATCTCAACCGGAGCTTCATCATGTCCGACAAAACCGCCCACAATCACGCGCTGACAGACTGGAGCGGACCGCTGGGCCTGCCGGATTTCACCGCGTTCAGGGACGAGGATTTCGCACCCGCCTTCGATGTGGCGCTGGCGGAAGACCTTGCCGAAGTGGAAGTCATCGCCGGGGCGAGCGACGCGCCAACCATCGACAATACGCTGAAGGCGCTGCAATTGACGGGCAAGGCGCTAGACCGCGTTTCCTCCATTTTCTGGCTGCGTGCAGGCGCGCATACCAACAACACGATTCAGGCGCTGGAGCGCGAAATTGCGCCGAGAATGTCGCGTCATTATTCGCGCATCATGATGGACCCTGCCCTTTTCGCCCGCATTGACGCGCTTTATGAAAACCGCGACATGCTGGACCTCGACACCGAGACCAAGCGCGTTCTTGAAAAGACATGGAAAGGTTTCGTCCGGTCAGGTGCGAAGCTCGATGAAGCGGGCAAAACGGAACTCGCAGGCATCAATGAAAAGCTTGCCGGACTTGGCGCCCGCTTCGGCCAGAACGTGCTGAAGGATGAATCGAGCTGGGCGCTGTTCATCACCGATGAGGCTGACCTCGCCGGTCTGCCCGATTTCCTGAAAAACGCCATGCAGAGCGCTGCCGCCGAGCGCGGCAAGCCGGATGCATGGGCCGTTACGCTGTCGCGCTCGATTGTCGAGCCGTTTCTGTCATTCTCGCAGAACCGAAGCTTGCGCGAACAGGCGTTCAACGCCTGGGCGAAGCGCGGTGAAAATGGCGGTGAAAGCGACAATCGTGAAATCGTGCGCGAAATGGTGGAACTGCGCGAGCGCAAGGCGCAGCTGCTCGGCTACGCCAACTTTGCCGCCTTCAAGCTTGACGACACCATGGCCAAGACGCCCAAGGCGGTTATGGATCTTCTCGAACCGGTCTGGGACAAGGCACGCGCCAAAGCCCGCCAGGAAGAGGTGGAGCTGGAGCGTCTGATCGCAGCCGATGGCGGCAATCACAAGGTCGCGCCATGGGACTGGCGCTTCTATACGGAAAAGCTGCGTGCCGAACGTTTTGCCTTCGATGAAGCGGAACTGAAGCCCTATCTTCAGCTTGAAAAGATCATCGAAGCCGCTTTCGATGTGGCAGGTCGACTGTTCGGCGTCCGCTTCGAGGAGAAGACGGGCATTACCGCATGGCACCCCGATGTGCGCGTGTTTCAGGTGCTCAACGCCGATGGCAGCGAACGCGGCCTGTTCCTTGGCGATTATTTCGCGCGGACATCGAAGCGTTCGGGCGCGTGGATGAGTTCCCTGCAATCAAGTCACAAGCTTGATGGCGGGCAGAAGCCGATCATCTACAATGTGATGAACTTTGCCAAGCCAAAGGACGGTGAACCTGCCCTGCTCTCGCTGGACGACGCACGCACGCTGTTCCACGAATTCGGCCATGCGCTGCATGGGCTTCTGTCGGACGTGACATGGCCAGCCGTCGCTGGCACCGCCGTTTCCCGCGATTTCGTGGAACTGCCGTCGCAGCTTTATGAACACTGGCTCACTGTTCCTGCGGTTCTCGAAAAATACGCCGTGCACTATCGCACCGGAGAAGCCATGCCGAAGGCGCTGTTGGACAAGGTACTGGCCGCCCGCACCTTCAATTCGGGGTTCAACACGGTCGAGTTCACCTCATCGGCGCTCGTGGACATGGCATTCCACACCGGCACGGAAAAGATCGCTGATCCGCTCGCCTTCGAGGTAAAGACGCTGGAAAAGCTCTCCATGCCCGATGCAATCATCATGCGTCATCGCACGCCGCACTTCACCCACGTATTCTCGGGCGACGGTTATTCCGCGGGCTACTATTCCTATATGTGGTCGGAGGTGCTGGACGCAGACGCGTTTTCCGCATTCGAGGAAACCGGCGATGCCTTCAACCCGGAACTGGCAGCGAAACTGAAGCTGCATATCTATGCCGCCGGCGGCAGCCGCGACCCGGAAGAGCTTTACAAGGCATTCCGCGGCAAGATGCCGACACCGGACGCGATGATCGAAAAGCGTGGACTGAACTGAACAAGGAAAAAGGCCGGGAAACCGGCCTTTTTCAACTCTTGTGAGTCAGGATATTCACGAGCCGCCCATAAGGGTCACGCGTGAAGAAACGGCGTACGCCCCATTCCTCTTCCGCCGGACCGTATTCGACGGGGAAACCCAGCGCGATGGTGCGTTCCAGCACGGCGTCGACGTCATCGACCTCTATGGAAAGATCGGGCACTGGCGTGCCCGCCCCGCCTTCGCTCATGATGCTCACCTGTACCCGTGCCTCAGCATCGGTGGCATAGGTGACGATCCAGCCGAAATCCATCGCCACATCGAGGCCCAGCAAGTCGCCATAGAAGCGCTTTGCCGCCGCCGGGTCACCGGCGGCGATATTGGCGACGATGCGGCGCACGGCCATCAGTATTCGCCGAGCTTGATGTCTGGCGTGTAATCAACGCCGTCGACTTCCTTCACCACCGGCTGGCCGCAATGCATGACGCCGGTGGCGGCGTTGAAGGCATAGGTCGGCGAGCCATAGAGCTGCCAGCCCTTGTTGAGGGCCGCCGTGACGCGATGGCAGAATGCGGAATCGTCCGGGCCTGTAATGAAACGATATAACTTCATGCTGGTACTTCCTCTGTTATAACTTTGCGCCCGCCTTGGCGAGCAAACGCTCGGCCATTTCGAGATGCAGTCTTTCAACCATTTGCCCATCAAGCGAAACGACGCCCTTGCCGGCATTTTCGGGCTGGGCGAAAATATCAACAACGGCGCGGGCATAGGCCAATTCGCTTTCCGTTGGCGAGAATGCGCGATTGGCCGCTTCGATCTGGCCGGGATGAATCAACGTCTTGCCGTCGAACCCCATGGCGGCACCTTGCGCGCATTCCGCCTCGAAGCCAACGCTGTCGCGAAAATCATTATAAACGCCGTCGAGAACAGTGATCCCTCCGGCGCGCGCCGCAAGAATGATCTGCATCAGCCAGGGGATCAGATAGGGTCGCCCCGGTTGCGGGCGCACGCCCGTTTCCCGCGCAATATCGTTCGGCCCGACGACAAAGCAGGCAAGCCGCACCGCCGAACGGTGGCCGAGAACCGCAATTTCGTCGGCATTGAGAATGCCTCTTGCCGTCTCGATCATCGCCCAGACGCCAACTGCGGGATCAGCATCGTGACGATCAAGCCGGTTGGCCGCGTCGATTATATCCTGCGGACGTTCGACCTTGGGCAGGAGGATCGCATCCGCCCCCATTTTCGCCGCAGCCGCAACATCGTCCCTGCCCCATGGCGTTTCCGCCGTATTCACCCGCACGATGCGTTCGAAACCTGCCTTCGGATGGCTTGCAAAATGCGCCGACAGCGCGTCACGCGCCAAAACCTTTGCCTCCGGCGCAACGGAATCTTCCAGATCATAGATCACGCAATCGGCGGCAAGCGTCAGCGACTTTTCCAATGCCCGTGCATTGACGGCAGGAACGAACAGGACGGAACGGCGAGGACGAGCAATGGTTTTCATGTCCCGATTTGTGCACTGAACCGCCGGGCAGCGCAAGCACAGAGAGCGCTTGCGGACCGGGCCTTGAAATCCTGCGTCGACACGCCTATTTTCCGGCCTTCGGTTGAATGCACCTGCCGCCCGCAGCTTCCAAGCCATGGTAAAGCATTCTGACTTCTCGTTCCTGTTCCGGTGACGGCAGAAACGGCAATGCGGGCACCCGTTCATGAAAACGCCGCTCACAACCAGGAGCGAAAACAATGACCACAGCTATCATCGCTGGGACCAATAACGTTGACTTCAAGCATCAGGCCCGCCGTCTGCGGCAGGCACTGAGCGAGGAAGGCATCACCATCAGCCACGGCAAGGCGCTTGACCTTGTGGCACGCCAGTCCGGCACACGCGACTGGAACACGCTTGCCGCCAATGGCAGCAAGGCGGAACCCGCTTTCGTTTCGGACGAAACCGCGCCCTACCGCGTCGGACAGCGCATCACCGGCATGTTTCACACTACGCCGTTCGATGCCCGCATCATTGCAGTCGAGGAAACGATCAAGCCTGAATTGTGGCGTATCACCTTGCGGTTCGATCCTGCCATCGATGTGGCTATGTCGCCAAACCTCTCAATGCGGCGGGGGCGTTATACGATCGTGGTCGGCACCGACGGCAAATCCCGCCGCCTGACCGGCAGCGAGAGCGGCGGCGTCGCACTGAATGTTGCATAATTACTCAAAATGCCTCGCATACGCATGATCCGTAAAACTTGACGCCGTTTACAGACAGGATTATGCGCATTACCCGACAGTCGAACGATCCGGCGCGTTTGCAAGCGCGCCGGATAATTCGCAAGGCGGGTCGGGAGTTGCGACCTATTGGGCAGTTTCGGCCTCAAACGTTGACTCTCGGTCAAGCTGATGTAAACCAGTTTGCAAATTGCAAATTCCCAACCGACAGGTTCAGGACATGGATAAGTTCACCAAGCTCACAGGCGTCGCTGCCCCCCTGCCGATCGTCAATATCGACACGGATATGATCATTCCGAAGGATTACCTGAAGACGATCAAGCGCACGGGCCTGAGCAAGGGTCTTTTCGCCGAAATGCGCTTCAACGAAGACGGCACGGAGAACCCGGATTTCGTCCTGAACAAGCCGGGCTACCGCAACGCGCAGATCCTCGTCGCAGGCGACAATTTCGGCTGCGGCTCCTCGCGCGAGCATGCGCCATGGGCCTTGCTCGATTTCGGCATCCGCTGCGTGATCTCGACCTCGTTCGCCGATATCTTCTACAATAACTGCTTCAAGAACGGCATTCTGCCGATCAAGGTCGCCCAGGAAGACCTCGACAAGTTGATGGACGACGCTTCGCGCGGCGCCAATGCAACCCTCACCATCGATCTGGAAGCCAAGGAAATTCACGGCCCCGATGGTGGCACCATTTCCTTCGACCTTGATGATTTCAAGCGCCATTGCCTGCTCAACGGTCTCGACGATATCGGCCTGACCATGGAAAAGGCTGGCAGCATTGACGCATTCGAGGCTAAACGCGCCGAACAGCGCCCCTGGGCATGATGACTGAAAGCATTATATATGGCCTGCAAGAGCCCGGTGGCCTGAGACATTGAATAGGACACGATTGGCTGGAATGGCCCGAGAAGATCAAAGCGGTGACTGGGCGGGACGACTCTCGCCCTCGCTCGACGAAATTGAATCCATCGCGATTGAAGCTCTTGCGCATCTGCCGCAGGAGTTTCGTGCGCTGTGCGGCGACATCATCATCCAGATCGCCGACTTTCCCGACGATCAGATCATCGAGGATATGGGGCTGGAAACGCCTTTCGACCTGCTCGGCCTCTTCGAAGGTCGCGGCATCGGCGAACGCTTCAGCCTTCAGACCGGCGATGGCCCGAACCGCATTACGCTCTATCGTCGCGCGATCCTCGACTACTGGTCTGAACATGAAGAAGTGCTGGGCGATATCATCACCCATGTACTGATTCACGAGATCGGTCATCATTTCGGCCTGTCGGACGACGACATGGAGAATATCGAAGCTCAGGCGGAGTAGTCGCCTGCCGTTTACGGGAGCGATTTAAAGCGCTCCATCATCCCTCAAGAACTTGATCGCCATGAGAGCGGCGCACCGGCTGAGCAAGACGTCTCGCTCTTCTGAGAGGTCTGCGGCAAAGCGATCTGCAAGCCTGCGATATGAGGTATTTATTACTGGATTTGCAAGGTAGCGCGCTTCCATTCTTTCACACGTGGAGCGAAGTTCGCGAATATCCGGGTTCATCGAAATGGCTTCCTGCTAAAATTTGGAAAATACCATAAAAGGCGCCCTCGTCGGGCGCCTTTTCCATGTCTGTCAGGCCACACTCAGGCGAACATCGATATTGCCGCGTGTTGCGTGCGAATATGGGCAGACAATGTGTGCTGCCTGAACCAGCTCTTCTGCTTTCGCCTTGTCTACGCCCGGCAAGGCCACTTGCAGCGCGACATCGAGGCCGAATCCCGTACCATCTTCTCGCGGACCGATACCGACCGTCGCGGTGACCGTGCTGTCGGCTGAAATGGCAACTTTTTCCTTTGCGGCAACGAACTTCAACGCGCCGAGGAAGCAGGCCGCATAGCCGGAAGCGAAAAGCTGCTCGGGATTGGTGCCCTCGCCGCCCGAGCCGCCGAGTTCCTTCGGCGTGTCGAGAACGACGCTGAGCCGTCCGTCGGCGGTTTTGGCGCTGCCGGTACGGCCGCCGGTTGCTGTGGACTGGGTGGTATACAGAATTGGCATTGGGTTTCTCCTTTGGCTCATCTTCCCAACCAAGCTTGCAGATTATTAAATTGCGCGCAATCTAATTTTGCGAAATATAATATCACGATTATATGATGCACAATTGGATTGCACTTGATGTATATATTTCCCAAGGAGTTATCCCGATGAAGCGCGACGAACAGGAATCCAGTCTCGACCTATCCAACATGGTCTGTTTTGCGATCTATTCGACCGCGAATGCGCTGTCGCGCGCCTATCAGCCCATCCTCAACAAACTTGACCTCACCTATCCGCAGTTTCTGGTCATGATCGTGCTGTGGGAACAAGATGATCGGACCGTCTCGGAAATCGGCGCAAAACTCAATCTGGATTCAGGAACCCTGACCCCGTTGCTGAAGCGGCTTGAAGCTGCCGGACGCATTGCACGGCGGCGCGATACCCGCGACGAGCGGCAAGTGCGCATTACATTGACCGACGAGGGCCGGGAGTTGCGTAAGGAGGCTGAGAGCATTCCCGAGCACGTGTTCTGCGCGCTTGGTCAGCCTGTCGATGAATTGCAAGATTTGCGCACGCGCTTGCTCGACATACGCGGCAATCTCGCCAACGGCCTCAACCGCTAACAAAAAAGCGCCGGAAAACCGGCGCTCGGACTTCTGATAAGGCTATGCCAGATCAGCGATAATGGTCGTTATAATGCTTGTCGTACCAAAGCCAGCCAAAAGCAGCGGCCGCTACGATCAACGGGAAAACATACCAGAAGAACACTTCAGACGTCATGGCTTTAGTCTCCCTAGAACACGCCTTGCCGCTAAATGTAAGCCAATCGCCGGCAAAATCCAAGCTGCAACGCCGAGAAAAGACACAAGCAGTCCACTCCCCGGTGTGAAATTAAAAGTCTTGCCCAAAACCCCGACAGCGAGAAACGCCGTGGAAAGGCGATCAAGATTGTTCGCCAGCAACTTGGTTCGTTCGTTGTGTATCAAACTCATATTGCCCTCCCCATCCCGATCACTTCTTATCCCAGAGCCTAATGGACCGCCACTTGCATCAAACAAAAAGCGCCGGAAAACCGGCGCTTCAGGCCGCTGACAAACCCGTCGATATTTTTCGGCGGGTTTTGTTTTTGGGAGGGGGTCGCGTTTTGTGACTGTACTGGCGAGGCGTTGCAAACGGCTGCAGCCGCTCATGCGCTGGCTGCCTTTGGCGTCTTTGTCAGGA